>JAREWP010000090.1 GCA_029001845.1 Candidatus Magnetocorallium paracelense
AGTAACGACAGACACAATGACAGGGCGAGGAGGAATATCGCTGTTTGTAAAATATTTAAGCGGGATAAAGATATATGAGATATTGGTTGAGCATTTTATGGGAATAAGGAAGAGCCGCAAAGGAGTATCGATATGG
Source organism: Candidatus Magnetocorallium paracelense (assembly GCA_029001845.1). Lineage (GTDB taxonomy): Bacteria > Nitrospirota > Thermodesulfovibrionia > Thermodesulfovibrionales > Magnetobacteriaceae > Magnetocorallium > Magnetocorallium paracelense. The sequence continues at coordinate 137 of JAREWP010000090.1, forward strand.
AACATATTCAAGCAGATAATGTGTAATTTTTATGACGGAACAAGCCGTCATTTAACCTGTTTTGATGAAATAAAAAGAGATGAAGGATACCGAGCCGCCATAGAGAACAGAGAAGAAGATATGCTGAGTTCACATCAGGTGAAGAGATTTTTCAAGTCATTTTCGTGGTTGTCGTTACTTCTACTCTGCTTATTTTTTTCTTGCTTTTTGTCTCTTTTTGTTTCATAATTACCTCACTTATCGGGTGATAGTTTCTGTTCTTTCGCAGCTTTATTATAACATGATTCTATCGCCCTTTAAGTGCTTCTTACTCTCTACTTTGCACTGAAAACCGCTCAACTTAGGTTAAAGATGATGATCATCTGGAAACAATTTAAAATAGGAGTTATACTTCAGCTCATTTGAATCAACCAATGTCCCGTCAAAATCAAAAACAATTACCTTAATAGACATTCGGTGGTATCCTTTTATTAAGGAAGTATATGGTACGGCAAAAATAGTTCTCCCACAGTTGATGATCCAACCCTCTCACTCCATGAGCTATGAGCTATTTTATTATTATCTGTATATTGTAACGCAAAAAATAAAAAAAAAGTGTTACTATTTCCAAAGCCCAAATATGATGAAAAATACAAAGATAATTGAAGTAGCGATTTTTTCTATATTGATTTGCGTGATAGTGGTTTCTCTCATTGTACGTTTTGTGCAGGCTTTTAAATTTGGATTTTATGACGGCGATGCGTTGAGGTATTGGAACGTTAGCCGTCTATGGGCGGAGGGGAAATTTATCCTGGATTATCCGTTGCCGGACGCGAACCCTCATTATTACCCGACTGTTTACGCCGTATACGCTTTGCTTCACAAGCTATTCGGTGCGGGCTACTATATAGTAGGGGTGTTCAACTCATCGTTGGAAGTTTTGAACGTCATTTTGGTTTTTGCAATTGGAAGAATTACATGTAAAAATAATTGGGTGGCCATTTTGGCCACAGTTACCTACGCACTCCTTCCCCGTGCTTTCTTTTATTCAGTACGGGGAAATATGCAGATTATGCTGATCAATTTTGTACTCCTCTCTGTTTTATTTATATCTCTTTACCTGAAGTCGGGCCTCAAAAAGCATACCTATCTTTTCCTTTCCATGTTCTTTGTGAGTCTGGCTGCAAACGCACATCCAACCATGGCAACCGTATTGGTGTCAAACTGCCTTCTTGTCTTGATTTTGCATTGGGCTCTCTGTTCGAACCTAAAACAATTTTTTACTGAGAAAAGTATTATCTTCCTGTCTTCAGGCGGTATTTTTTTGTCCCTTTATGCGGCAGGGTTAATAAAATTCCGTAGATGGTTAATAATATCACATAAAATACATTACAATCGGATCCATAGGTTGGTTGACAACTATCAGATTATTGACTACGGTCATGGATACGAAAATAAAGGCGATTTTCTCTACCTTTTTCAATGCGCCTCTCATTTTTTGCACCAAAATGTCGGTTATATTTTTGAAACAACATTTTATCTCTCTTTGTTGATCGGCGGCTATCTTTTTTGGAAAAATAGAGGATCGATTAAAAACATCGTGATGCTGTATGTACCGGGAGTCACTGTTGTTACCTTTGTTTTAATGTATGCGACTCTAATTCCCCGTGAATCGATAGCAAGACTTTTTTTACCTTTTACGGCGTTGGCCATGCTGCATATTTTCATCGTTCTCATTCAATTCTCCAAGCTCTGTTTCCCAAAGTATGGCACAGCGGTCCTCTTTTTATTTTCGATTCTTTTCATCACTGAATCTTCTTGGAACGGCAGGGGGATCTCTCAAATTTCCGAATCAAAAAAAATATACGATCAACTACAGGGGAAAATTGATTTTTCGGCGGATGTTTTGTATGTCGGCTCCAGTGACAAACGCAATATGTCTCATATGCGCCCCTATTTTACGGGAAAATATACGCGCCTTGATATGATTGAAGGAAGAATCGATTCCGTTGCCTCTGTTATAGGGAAATTAAAACCAACCTATCTGCAAATTACGTTTCCCGAGGCGCCTGAAGAGATGAAGCAATATCCCGCCTGGGGCAAAATTTGGAAAGAAGCGCTCGATATCGTCGAGAAAAATCAGGAAAATTGTGAAGAAACGACAAAATTCCACGGGACATTTTGTCTGATTTCTCCAAGTGAAAAACAGTAACCCCCGTTGTTGACGTGTATAAGAATGGTATAATGACAATATTAAAAAATCGATTGCAGAAGGTTAGAAATTTCGCGAAACCTATATTGAATAAACAAAAACGGCTATTTGTATTTAATTACCATCACATTGGAAAAATTGGAGCCGGGAATTCTGTTCAAACTTTACCCGCTATTCATATCAATGCACTTAAGAAACAAATTCGGTTTCTTTCCTTTTTGGGAAGGTTTGTTTCATTAGATCAGGTTCATGATTATAAAAACCTGTCCGGAATAAATTTTTGTTTAATTTTTGATGGCTTTTCTCACACAATTTATTCAATCAAACCATTTTTATCCAAATACCGTATTCCATATACCGTTGCTCTATCTCCCGGTTTAATGAATCCCAAAACCCTTTCATCAGATAAAAAACAACAGGATTTTCAATCTGAATATCTGAGCTGGAAAGATATTAAAAAAGATTTTTTAAATGATCCCTTAGTCACCATAGCCTGTTACGGTCATCATGTAGATGTAACTTCCCTTTCTCGCCAAGAATTAAGCCGGAGTATTAAACAATCTTACGATGACTTTCAAAATCATTTAAATTTTATCCCTCCATATTATGCGGTATCCTGTGGGCGTATATCCCAAAATTTAGCTTATGATCTGAGCGAATATTTAAGGAGTTATGGTTGTAAAGGAGTGATATGGGAAAATGAGGAGAGTATTGGTAATTTAATCACAGGGGCCTTTTATAAACAAATGATGCATCTTTCCGGAAAACAGATGCTTTCTAATCGTGTTATACAAAGTTTAATCAGGGGATTTTATAAAAGTTATTCCGGAATCGTGGATATTCTTCCTGTCAGTGATTTATCTGAAAATCAAAAATGTGATGTTCAGGAAGGCAGTGATCCCCTTCCCGGGCTTATGGCATTTGAAAACATTGTGACCTATGGGAAGGATTATAATTCAGATGAAAACTTATATCACTATATTTATACCGGTAACCCATTTAAGTATAATCGTCATGATTATTATGCTGTATTTTGCAATGAACGCATAAACTCAATGGGCTATAATTTTCATATCCAGTTTGTTTTAAGAGAAAATCCGGTGAACGCGATTATCTGGAGAGGCTGGCGAAGATTGCCAAATGCGAATAAACTTGGGAGTGCGCAAACCTTACTCAGAGCAATGAAACAAGAACCCATAATTGGGGCTTATCATTCATCACCTGATGCAAGGCAGTCTTTCAATAAAATGTGGAAAAAAATTGAAGTTTCTTCCTATCATTTTAATGTATCTGCTTTAAAAGATAATCTGCTTACATCCGATGTTTCTTACACTTTAGAAATATATGACAATTATCCATCGGAATTGGATTCTCTGTTAGAAGTGATCAACAGCAGATATTTCTTTTCAATTTATCGATCCCCGCAATTCTACTCCTGGAAATATGATCAGTATCCTTTAGCTAAAGCTGCATATCTGGCAGCATTTCAGAAAGGCTCTCCCATAGCCTATTTCACAATTCTTTATAAAATGAATATTGTCTATATTTCCGATTTTTATTGTGATGCCATAGAAGGCTTTTTGTTTTTATTGTTTCAATTAAAAGAATTTTGCTTGAAACAAAAGCTTGAGAGTATCTATCTTGAGACAAATCGTGATGATATTTGTCAATGGATGAAAAAAAAGCTTAACATTATAGGAATTACTTTTACAAATAATTACTATTTTAATCCTCGAAAGCTTCGGGATAAGAATTTAATCAAAAGGATCAATGAAAATTGGAAAAACGAAAGCTTTCACGAAACCCAAGCTTGCGGTGATGTGCTCATCCGATAATTACAGAAAAGGCGGAACTCCGCCGGAGACGATAAATTTTTGCCCGGTAGTATAGGATGCCAGGGAGGATGCCATTGTTACAATCGCTTTGGCTACATCACCGGGGCTTGCGTTTCTTTGCATGGGATTACTATTCTTAATATCCTGTAAAAACATTTTAGGAACATATTGGGTTAGATCGGTTTCTACAAAACCGGGTTCCACGATATTAACGGTAATATTGTAAGGCGCATATTCAACAGCCAGACTTCTCGTTAAACCCACCAGAGCACTTTTGGCGGTAACATATTTTGTGTTTCCGGGCAGAGGATTATCCACGGCAATGGTTGAGATATTGATGATTTTTCCGAATTTATGCTTTATCATCAGGGGCAAAACTTCCTGACAGCAGTGAACAGCTCCTTTAATCGTAACGTCAACATCTTTTTGAAAGTCATCCCACGTTAGTTCCAGAAATGGTCCGGGACGTGCGTCATGGTGAGCGTTGTTGATTAAAATATGAATCATTCCATATTTCCCGTAGGCAGAGGATACCATTTCTTTAACCTGCCAATGATCAGAGACATCGGCCTGAATGGCGCAGGCTTCGCCACCACCGGAAATGATTTCATCTACAACTTTTTGAGCACTTTCTTTATTTTTATTGTAATTTACAATTACTTTTGAACCGTGTAGGGAAAATAACTTTGCCGTTGTTTCACCGATACCGCGGCTTGCTCCGGTAATTAGAACGACTTTATCTTTTAATTTCAAATCCATCTCATTTTCTCTAAGAAATTCAATGGAGGGCATTTGATATGACAGATCATTGACTTTAACCTGAATTTTTCCTGAAGCATTTGAAGTCATTCTATTTTCCGTTTCGCAAATGGAAATATTTTCTACAAGAATTGAAGTTAATGGAGATTTGAATTTTACGGTCCCTGAAAATGTATACCTGGTGTTCCATTGTATATTTTTGTTGAAGGTTACATCGAAATTTAAAAAGGAAGCATATTTCCCGGGCATCACCAGGCCTGCAAAGGTAGAAAATAAAGAGGTAGATAATAAATTTGATGTATCACATCGAGTTTGCCAATGGGAAGCATCACTTAAATGAGGTGCGCCAATCCTTTTTTGAATGATTTTATATAAGGCTAAGGCATGTTGCGGGGATACCAGAAACCGGAAATTTTCTTGATCACCTTTGGAAATTTGCTCAAGCAGTTTTTCTTTTTCTTCCAAATGATCAAGGATCAGACATTTTCCGGCATTATTTGTGTCAGGCAGCAGGTGGAATTCATTATTTATCAGACTCTCTTTGTATGTCAGAGTAAACCTGCCTGTGGTGACAATCGTCTGTGTCTGGTCTTTCCGAATAGTAAACTCGAAAGTAATGGTATTTTGTTCCGGAAGGATTTCCAATACTTCACTTTGAAGTAAAAGTTGGTCATTCACATAAACCGGTTTTAGAAAACGTGCGGAAATTTTATTAAAAAAACAGGTGGCGTTGTCCGGGGAACAAACCGGTAAGGCTGATATGAATAACAGAGGAAGCATCCCATGGACTACATTTGTTCGATACATGGAACGTGTGGCGAATAGTTCATCCCTGTGTAATGAACTGAAATCTCCGGTCAAATCAACGAATTGATCAACCATGTCCTGAGATAGTTGAAACTCCATACGATGTTTCTCTTTGATGGCAATGTCTTGGGGAAATTGGCAGTTCGTTTTCATAATACTATTTGGAAATCAGGATATGTTTGGGAAAAGGGTAGTTATCCCTGGTATTCCAGATAAAAAGATTGGTTTTGGAATCATAATGAAAACCGGATCGCTGAAAAAAATCTAAACAAGGCTTGTTTTTGGGAGTAGGCAGATATTTTGCGCAGATCTTTTCTATTCCCTTTATTTTTGAATATTCAATCAATATGTGCAGCATTGTTTCTTCTATTTGCCTTCCCATTACCCGGCAGCTTAAAATAAAATCCGCAATTCTTCCCTTTTTCCCTTCTACTTCAAGACTGATGATACCGGTTAATCCGGAATCTCCAAATTTATCTGAAACCCGAAGAGTCCATAAATGGTGATTGTTCTCTTCTACCCAGGTTAATAATTCAGGCTCTGTCATTCGTCTTGTGGAGAGATTCATTTGATTGGTTTTATTAAATAACTGATGGGTTCTCTGTAAGTTCGTATCATTGAAGTTTTCAACTTTTAACACCATTTCTAAACTTTTTAACCAATCGTCCGGGGAAACAAGCATCTTCTGAGACTCCCTGCGTTTACGTTCTGCGGAATAGATATTTTTTCTATTTAGATCTTCAGTACTGGTGGAGGGAGTGTCAAAACAGCGAAGACGATGCAGCGTACTTTTATACAACATTTTATTTTTGGGCCATTCAGGCACCAATACTTCAGGCAGCGCACTTTGAACTCTATATCGTTCCACAGGGTTATCATCTATAAAGACAGTAGATTGTAATCCAAGATTTAACTCCTTGCATAATTCTAAAATATTTTGGGCTTTATCCTGCCGGTTGATTCTCCAGCCAGCAAAATCTTCCCGTTTCAAAACCATTTCAGGATGGTTTTCCATTGCTTCCAGGGCAATTCTCTCTTCATTTTTACTTACAATACCTAAAACAATCCCACGATTGAGATATGATTTAACTGCCTGTTGAAAATCGGCAAAGGCCTCACCAACAGGATCATGACCTCCCAATTTCAGATTTTTCCATCCGACTTCACCGACAACCCCTCCCCATAGGGTATCATCCAGGTCAAGAATAATCAGCTTACGAGCGTTCCCCATTGTTCCCCGGAGTGCTGATTTTATATCCTGAACAGCTTCTTTAAAAACTTCGTTTCCAAAGGGAATTTTACTCATATACCACAGCTTTGAAGAAAAAGCTTTTTCTCCCGCCTGAATTACCCATTTTTGAGTATCTAATAAGTATATATTTGAAATTTTGCTTAAATTTTCAGAGAGTCTCAAATTCATATGCATCAGGGTGTATGCAAGCCCCCCCTTACGCATATCCAACATGCCATAACCTCTATGACAGGCAGGACAAACCCAGGCAGGAACAAAAATGTGTTTCACCCTGTTACTTAAGCTCACTATTTGTGAGGAATAATGATCAACTTCTTTTAGTGTATCTTCAATTGAGGTGGGTTTATAATGTGTAAGGTGATGAAAAGATTCACTTGCTTTTTCCGGTTGCCCCCAAACAACGGCAATCTCCGGTTTTTTCTGTCGGCAAGGTAGATATTTGTTTGCGAAGACCTGATGAATTTGATCATATGGAGCAATGATACTCTTAATACCAGGTAACTCTCGGTCGTTTTCCAGGTATCCTGCAAAAGTTTGAATTGTGAAATCGGATATCAATAAACAACGATATTCCGGCCTATCCATTTGAGGATTCCTTCTCAACTATAGAACATATATACCTAGCCAGTGTTTCAAAAGAATAAAAAGGTCCGGTTTTTTGAAAGATTATTTCATCTTCAGATATCGTCAGCATAAATCCGAACTCTTCATCTATTTCCATTTCAATAGCAACAACCAGGCTGACCAATCCCAATGAATCCAGGTTTCCTGATTCACCCAGAAAAATGGTATCAGAGGATGTACCCAATTGCTTTTCTTGCGGGAGTTGCTGATTCACTTCTTTAATAACTCTTCGAAGGAGTGATCTTACTTTTTCTTGTAACATTGGATTGTATACTTAAAATTTTTAGTTGAATTGTACTTTCTAATAGTGTAAGAGAATTTGTTTTGGTTGTAATCAAAATATTGAAGCCGAATTAAAGTTCTGAAAGTTTACCTGATTTTCTATATTTCGACAAGAAAAAAGCTATCGTGATATTAATTGCCTGATTTTCTCATTGCTAATAAAATCATTAATTTTAAATCATTGATGTTATGATTGGTGACGGTGATTCGTTTTAAATCCGTTTGGGTGTAGTTTCGGTTTGAACCACCATACGCGCTATAAGCATTTATATATTTTTGTTCCTCAACGATCTTTTGACTTATGGAATCAAAGTGAGTGACTCCACCATGAGGATAAGCAAAGTGATGGAGCTTTTTTTCAAATAGACTTTCCAGTTCCTTATGTGCTTCTACTATTTCCTTACGTTGTTCATCTTTTGACATTTTGGAAAGTATGTTATGACTTACTGTGTGGGAACCAATTTCAACGAAAGGCTCTTTGCCCAGGAGAGAAGCTGTTTTATCGTCTGCAAAAGGTGAAACGATATTGTTTTTCCGGGTTGTTTCAATATAGATCTCATGTACACAATTTTCCATAGGAGTTGAAATGTGCTGCTTGGCCCAAGAGAGAATTTCACTGTTATTCATGATATTGAAGTCAATCGTGGTATCGACTTCTGTTTTTGCGATTTGATTCCATTGTGATAAAAGCATTTTTCGCATAGATCCGTTGAGGCAGTAAGCGAGTTGGTTTCTGGTCGGGACAACTCCTTTTAAAGCACTCGTAATCAGAAAAACTGTAGATGGAATTTTTTGCTCCCGCAAATAAGGAATCGCATTATCAAAATAGGTAGAAAATCCATCATCAAAATGAACGGCTGCACAGTGTTTTTTTAACCTGCCATTCTTTAATTTTTCAACTAATTCGGTGGAAGTACAAATTTCAAATTGTGATTTGATAAATTGGATTTGTTTTTTAAAATACTGAAAGTTTGTAATATACCGATGGCCCTTAGTCCATAGCTGTTCTTGCGCTTCAACGGTGTGGTAGAGAAAAATGACGGCAGATGGAGACACAGCGGAAAAAGGTATGAATCTGCTTGCCTGAGAAGCAAATTCCGATTTAATTTTTTGTAATATAATCATGGTATGTTTTTCAAAAAAATAGACAAGAGTCCTTACGAAGTAGTGTTGAGTTGATCAGAGAGGAAAGCCGCGCCTGAAGGGGTGTTCATTCCCTGCATTCCTTAGTTAGGATTTAAATTTACAGGCCTTTTCCCCCAACCTGTGAGACGACTTAACATATCGTCAAAGCCCAGACATGCCGTAACCAACAAAGGAATCAGGCAAGGAACCCGAAGCCGCCAATCGTAGTCAATATAAGACATTGAGTGGAAAACTGCTGAAACTACAATGAAAAATAAGGAAAGCCATCCCATCCATAACTGGTGGGTCGGCCAGGAATTATTTTTTTGGAACAGGCGAAAAATAGTGATTAAAGAAAAAAAATAAATTGGAACAAAGTAAACATAATTTAGGATTTTATGTTTTAAACTGAAAGCATCTGCGGAGATTGAAAAAAAAGAAACCATTCTATCCAGGGTTATTAGCAGGTAGTCCCCAAAAACCCGAGGCACTTCATGGTAGGTCTCCGGACGGTCGTATATGACAATTCCTTTCAAATAAGTATTTCTGGTTTCTTCCATGAACAGAGGAATAGGAATGTTTCCTTCAATCATGCTTTGGATGATATATGCATGAATCGGCAAAGCGAAAATAATAGCTCCACAGGTTGTTAAAAACAATCTTTTGGCCAAAGGAATTCTTTTTTCGGGGTTTGGATTCAGCGATACCAGAAAAACTAAAAAAATAAGGGCGAACAAAGGGGGCGTGGAGGGGCGGAAAAATGTACCAAGTATCGCCAATCCTGCAATCGGCGCCCAATAATATTTAATGGAATCCCCGGAAAACAGATGATTACGATACCCTTTTAACAGAAAGTGTATGGTCAAAAAAGACAACATGCCGTAAGCCGTATCGGTCAACACGAATCCTATCCACTGGAACCATTCATAACACCCTAAAAACCATAGAGTGATAACGACAGGGGGCAGGATGGTTTTGAAAGAGGATTTTAACAGTTTAAACAACACCAAAACTGTTCCTGCACTGCAAATTCCGTTAAATACGACTACTCCCAAAGCCCAATAGCTTCCTAAAAAATACTTACAAAGAGCGATTATGTAAACAATTCCTATGTACAAAACAGGAGGAATGCCGTGGGTGACGTTGTCTAAAAATCGGAGAGGGTTAAATTTTTCCGCAATCAGCACTTCGGCCCAATACGCATATTTTTTACCGTCCGGGGATATCTTCGGTCCCGTGTAAAGGGCGTACATTATATGCAAAACCGCAATTCCCAATGGGATTACGATCCACCATTTAGAATGACTATTATTTGAATCTTCCATAGAGCCTTGATTATACTTTATTCGGAATTTCTGTTCAAGCATAAAAAATACTCTGTGTTCTCAAATTGTAAGAGCTACTACTATGTAATAATTATGATTATAGTGAAAAGGAGTACACATGGTTTTTCTGATCTTTTTGAGTTTTTATAATCTTTGTGCACTCTGCGGTTTAAAACTTTTTTGGTGACAGCTACGACGGGTTAGGATTTCTAAGAAAATAAAAAGACCGGCAATGCCAACGGCAACAATTGTCATGAGGAAACCATATCGCATGCGATGAAGCGTACCGATATTTAATATGACTGAACCATAGACTACGATTGGAGGGACAGAGAAGATCATAAGTATCCAAAGCTCAGTACTTTTCCTCCATTTCCACAGGGCTAAGGGTAAAAAAAACAATGACAAATAAATGCCCGGCATCTCAAGACATGAAATATATCTTGCATATAAACTAAGAGATTTCTCTTCCTTCTTTTCAAACCAAAACTGAGGCGTAGGGTAAAAAAAACCAATTTGAGCGCCCCTTGGCAGATTTGCCAGGAACTGAGACACAGTAGTCAATTGAACATCCCTCTCGATAGAGGATCTGCCTACTGTATGTCTAAATCCTTCCCTGATATCTATTAATCTAAAAATTAAACCTGAAAAAAGTGTCTTAATGCTCTCCTCTGCATAGAGATATCGCTCCTTTATAAAGGTGTCTGCTAAATATACGATCTCATTTAAGGATGAAAAAAAATTTTTTTTATACAGTTTATTATTAAACATTTCTGTTGCTTCCTTATTGTATGTATGATCAATATGTTCTGAGATATTCGCATTGTCAGGACCGGTATCATTTTTTATTAATTTATTTTTCATAGTTGAGGCAACATCTGATAGTGTTTTTTTATCCTTTTTTACTGTAACATTGTTTTTTTCGAATTCTTTAATATTATCCGGTATCGTGATACTTTGTGTTTCATTCTTTTTGGTTATATTTAAATTCTTGCTACTCACAGGTGAGAGGAACAATTTTTTGGTAAAAAAAATATAATGCAAGCTGTTGTCAACAGCAGGAAATAAATATAAAGGTATAAATATAATAAAAATAAGCCTTAAAATAATTATCATTTGTGGTAAACTGTTTTTTTTAGAACCAGTAACAAGTAGAATTAATAAAATAATGACTGGAACAACAATCATCATCCTTTCTAATTGCAGCATATACCCTCTCACAAACCACAGGAAGGTAATTCCGGATATCAATAGTAACACGCTAAATATATAAGATTTAATAAAGTAAGCATCTGTTACTCGTCGGGATAAATAAATCAAGCTGCATAAAATTAACAATGAGCCTGTAATAGAGAAATTATCTTTTAGAATTTGGGCGTACCAACTTGCAGCACTAGGATAAATAAGAAAAGGAATCACACAAATTAAGGACTTAGCTTTTTTCTTGGCAAAAGTCTGAATAATAAGTAACAGAATGAGGGTTGATGTTGCATGCAATGCGCTATTAACAGGAATCAGTACATACGGCATAGGCGTACTGATAGCATAAAGTGTTGCCGGTAAGAGAATAAATATCTCTTTTTTTGAATTTAAATTTAATGCCGACCAACCTGAAAAATCGATCTCCTGTGACAATAAAACAGCTGAACGATGATAGGAGTAAGAGTCAGGAGCAGCTATTGATATACCGTCTCCTAAATGTAAGTGAGGAAATATATAAGGAAGTAGAAGTAATTGTATTGTTAATGAAACTGCTACTGTGTAAACAAAAAATAAAAACCAAATCTTCCATAAAGGTTCTCTATCAATTTCGATCAACATCTTAGTGATTTAGGATTAAGGGGTATATATCTTAATCCTTACCCCTTAATCCTCTAATCCTGTTTTGAAATTCCTATACATTAAAAAAATTTCATAATCAGCACTCGATCATCAACTTTATTTTTTTGCATTGAATTTTCAGACTCTTGCATAAATCATAAATATCGCGTAGATTATCTTCTTCTATAGAAAGAATAGAAATCAGCACTTTTTTAATTCTGTACTCCTGTACTATTTTGGGAATATCATGGCGGGTTCCTAAAACTTCTAAACCATTAATAATTCTCCCCTTTTTCTCTAAATCGTCATCAATAAATCCTACGGCCTTATAATTGATTTTATAATTGTTTCGAATCTCGCGGAGCAGCAATTCACCTCCGTCTCCAGCGCCCATAATAAGAACAGTGGTCTGGTTTTTTCTAACAGATGTATTGGAAAAATGGAGCTTAAAAAACTTTAATATAATTCTGTTAGTGCAAATCAATTGCAGAGTTATGAGATAATCTACAATAAAAATCGGAACTGACACTTTTTCATATTGAAATAATACAAACATTGCCATAACCGTACAAAGTGATGCAAAGGTAATACCTTTAAAAAAGGAAAATAAATCATTAATACCAACATATTTCCATTCACCTCTATACATGCCGAAGATGTAAAAAACAAAAAGTTTTATTAATATGATAAAAGGCAGCGATATCTCAATTAAATCCTGCTTGTCCTGTGAAATTGCGCCTTCATAGAGAAGCAGATAAGATGAGATATATGCAGTATTCACCATAACAGTGTCAACGATTATTTGCAATATCTGCTTCTTATAAAGAAGAACTTTTGTAACAATCAGATTTTTTTTTCTAAAAATCTCTTTGTCGCCTTTTCTGTATACTCGTACTTCGCCCAGAAATACGCCAAAAAATATTAAACAAACCAACAAAATGCAGGAAACTACAAAAAAAGTAAAAACATTGTATTTTTTTAAGAATAGGGGAATCATTCCGAATAACATGCTGATACTCAATAGAATCAGAGTCGCTTTTTGTTCTGAAACCCCTAAAAAAACAAGTCTGTGAGATGCATGATCCTTTCCGCCGACAAAAATAGATTTTCCGTGATAACTTCGCTGAAAGGTAACCAAAGCTGAATCAAATATAGGCAAAATCATTACAAATAAAGGCACAATAAGGGTAATCAACAGATTGCTTACTTCATACCTTGTTGAAAGAATTGATATTACTGACAAGATAAAACCAAGAAATAAACTCCCGCTGTCCCCCATAAATATTTTAGCAGGGTAGTAGTTATATCTTAGAAATCCCAATGATGAGCCGCATATAATCGCAGAAAAAAAGAGAACAATCGAGATATTATTCTCTAAAGCATAGAAAAAAATGCAACATGATGAAACAGCGGCGACTCCGCTTGAAAGTCCATCCATATTATCCAGTATATTAAACGCATTTGTAATTCCCACAATCCATATGATTGTAATGGGTATGGCGATATAGGCGTGTTTGATACCTTCAATTTGTAAACCGCAAATAACTAAAATAGTTGCAAACATAATCTGATATATAATTTTTGTCTGGGGTTTTATTTCATTAAGATCATCAAAGAGGCCCAGTAAAAAAACCATAAAACTACATATCAATATCGCAATTGTTAATTTATCCTGAGGGAGAAATACGATAAAAGAGACAATAAAAGAGATAAATATTCCAACACCGCCAAGTAATGCGACAGGCGTTTTATGCCACCTGTCTTCTTTTGGCTCTGCAATAAAACCAAATCTGTTTGCAAACCTGATAATAAAAGGAATTATCAAAAGAGATAGGGAAAATGATAATAGGAATGATAATAAATATTTAAAAAGATCGATAGTATTCAATGACTTTTCCTAACATCATGTCCAGATTCGTTGTCGGTCTCCAGTCAATCAGATTTTTAATCTTCTCTATTGAGGGCACTCTTCTTTGCATATCTTCAAAATCCTTAGCAAATGCTTCATCATAGGGTATAAATTTTATTTCAGATCGAGAATGAGTCAGTTTTTTTATCCTTTGGGCCAGGTATTTGATAGAAACCTCCTCAACTCCGCCGATATTGATAACCTCGCCAATAGCTGCCTCCGAGTCCAGAAGAGCCGGTACAGCCGCACTCAGATCCTCAACATAAGTGAATGTCCTTGTTTGACTTCCGTTGCCATAAACAGTAATCGATTCATTTTTTAAGGCCTGCTGAACAAATCTGGGTATCACCATACCGTATCTTCCTGTTTGTCTTGGACCTACTATATTGAACAACCTTAGTATAATGACAGGTAATTGATTAGTTCTAAAATAAGCGAGAGCCGTAAACTCATCGATCAGCTTTGAGGCGGCATAAGACCATCTGAACTTAGTGGATGGCCCGAAAATGATATTGTCTGTCTCTACAAGCGGGGCGTGAGTATGTTTTCCATATACCTCTGAAGTAGATGCAAGAAGAACCTTTTTCCTGAACTTGTTGCAAAGATGTAATAGTTTTTCCGTTCCCTTTATATTTGTCACAATAGATGACAAGGGATTCTCAAGAATATATTTCACGCCAACAGCCGCTGCCATATGAATAATTGCATCGCATTTTTCTACCAGGTCAGACATAATTCTGTCATTTAAAATTGTATCGATGGTAATGAATAATTTTTCTTTGAATTTTGTCCTATTCTGCAGATGCCTTATGTTATCAAGACTGCCCGTGCTAAGATCATCGATAATATAAACCTCCTTATTATGTTCAAGAAACTTTTCAGCAATATAAGAGCCTATAAAACCGGCTCCTCCTGTAATTAATATTCTCATAGACTTTTTTTTTAGACCTTTATAAATAAAATTATGCGCAAAAAAACATTAATATTTTTATGCCAACCACAGATTACACAGATTTTTATATTTTTTCGTTATCAGTGTAATATGTGGTTTTAAAAAAGCTTTTTGGCTCCTGCTACGTCGGGTTATGAGACTAAATTATTATAAAATTTTTCCATATCGATCAGTAATCTTGAAACATCATACTTTGGATAAACTTTTTTTCTCCCGTTCATTCCCATCCTTCTTCTCAAATCGTCATCTTGAAGTAGTTTTCTCATTGCTATTGCCAATCCTTTTATATCGCCCGATTCTATCAATATTCCACAATCCGTAACTCTATATTGCAATTCTCTCATGTTTACACGCTCATCTTCACTATCTACAAGATCAGCGACTCCACCGACATTTGTTGCTATAAACGGCAGCTCCGCTGCCATGGATTCAATTAATGCAACAGGCGAACCTTCATTCAATGAGGTTAAAACAACTATATCCAGCCCGGAATATATCTTTTCCATATCTTTTCTAAAGCCTAAGAACAGAATGTCATCACAAAGACCTTTATTGTAGACATATCTTTCCAATTCGATCCTTAATTCACCATCTCCTATAATCAAAAATTTAACCTCTTGTATTGAACTGTCAGATCGCAGCATTTCCACAGCATCGATAAACATTTTGTGATTCTTTACGGGCACCAGTCTGGCTACTATTGCGACAAGCCTGGTGTTGTAAGGAGCACCGAGTTCTCTTCGCAGCCGGTCCTTATATTGATCAATGGATAGAAATTTTTTAAGCTCCAGGCCCAGGGGGAGTAAAACGACCTTGTTTCTATCCCCTATATGAAAACCAATTATCTCCTCTCTTTGTTTCTTGCTCAAAGTGATTATTTTGTTTGTAAATAAAGCTAAAAAACTTTCAATTCGAATGAAAATAGTTGATATAAACCGGTTAAAGTATCCATAGAAAACATGACCATGGAACGTATGAACGAGTATAATTTTAGATTGATAATCCCAGGTTGTAAATCTATTGAAAAGAAACTTTTTCTTAAAACCCTTGACCAATGAGGAACGAAGGTTTACCAGAACGGCCGCTCCCCGGCCTAATGTCCCGGCTTTTGCCGTATGAGTGTGTACGATATGGGGATTTTCCTTTACAATCAGGCGATAAATCTTTAACAAAGCTTTCAAGTCTTCCTTCAAAGAGATCGTTTTACCCATTTCAGGTATTACAATCGGTTCTATACCTTTTTCCAGTGCATAGTCCATCATACTGCCTTCAAAGGAATCTTCAGAGCCTTTGACCAAAACAGACTCAAATCCGTTATTGTTTAAACCTGCCGTTAAAAGAATTGTATGAATTGCAGGGCCTCCTATGTTCAGGCGTGAGAAGATTCTAAGTATTTTAATTTTTTTTCGATTCCCCGTCAATGCTTCTCCATAACGTTGAGATAAGCTTTTTCGTATTTCCTGACAACACCTTGTAAAGAGAAATTCACAGCAATTCGATCCCGGGCTTTTTTACCCATTGCAATTCTCTCGTTATCAGACATCATCAGAATCTGCTCTATGGCATTCGCCAATGCAGGGCTGTCTCTTTGTGGTATGACGATACCGGTATCTCCGACAATAAACGGCATTTCACCCGTATCCGTCACGATACACGGCGTTTCTCCGGCCATTGCCTCACAGATAACAATAGGAAATCCCTCGGAAAAAGAGGGTAAAACATTTACATCAATTGATGCCATAATTTTGGAAATGTCAGGTCTCCATCCCAACAGGAAAAAGTGGTCCATTATATTCTCTGCTTCTATCCAACCGGTTAGTTTCTTGTTCGTTAAGTCAATTCCGTCACCACACATTATAAAGTAGACATTACGATGTTGATGAACAATCATTTTTGCAGCCTTAATCAGGTTTAAATGGTCCTTGACACGATCAAAACGACCAATAAAACCGATTAGAAAATCATTATTCGACACTCCCAATTCCGCTCTAAGTGCTTCTCTCTCCTTCTCATCTCTTTTGAACTCGGATAGATCGACACCATTTTCAATTACAACCATTTTGTCTGAATTAAATCCAAAATTTATATGAACTTTTTTTACAGTTTCAGAACAACAAACAATCAGGTCAGGGTAAGTAGACATTTTAGCGCAAAGAATAGTAATTACGTATGTCAATCGGTCCATCTCAGGATAGGATGTCGCTGTGCCGTGAATCGACCAGATTACAGGTACTTTAAGTAGATGGGAAAAGAGGATACCCAGTATGTTTGTGTGCGCCATCCAGCAGTATAAAAGATCAGGTTTGAGGGATTTAACCGTTGTAAAAAGACGTAAAACCTGCCAGATATCCAGAGGATTTCCCTTTGTACTCATCCCGATATTGCAGACTTCGATTCCGGCCTCCTCTATTCTTTTTCCGATAATTCCCTTGTTAGATAGTGAAACAACAATGTTTTCAAACAATGTTTTATCCATTGATCGAGTGAGTTGATAGAGCATGATTTCAGCTCCGCCTGTATTTGTTGTAGGTATTAGGTGCACGATTCTATACTTTTTCGGCATGTTGGTATACTCCTCGTAAGCAATTATCTAAAAACAGCAGTCAGCTATCAGCGGTCAGCCTTCAGCTTAGGAAAGAATTGCTGATGGCTGACTGCTGACAGCTAAATGCTTTCTTTAGGTTAATCCCCAACGGAAGCAGCATGAAACTTGAGAAAATTTTTCATCATTTCCGACACTAATGTATACCCCTTAACAGAATAATGGTTGTATCGATTTCGACCTCCAAAGAGTGATAAAACATCGGCATGTTGTTGAAAGGAGGGATATACATCAACAATAGGAATATCTAAATCACGCAGGGCGGCTATAACTTTTTCTCTATGGTAAATATTCTTTTTTGCATATTCAAAATAACTATCTCCGGATGGAAGATAAACGAAAATCAATTCTCCTCCCCATGTTGAAATTAAATCGCGACTGTTTTTTAGAATTTGAACAAACAAGGGGAATACGCTTCGTTCATAATTGATAGCCGGAATCCCCAATTTGTGTCGAGATTCTCTTAGCAATACAATATCCCGAATGCTTTGAGGGGAGAGTTTTGGTATGGGATCACTATTGAGTTTTTGTTTGGGATCGTTATCGGATTTCTGTTTATTGATTTCTTTTCGTAACACCTGTTTATAATTTGACTCAAGGTGATCGCCCAGTACCCGATCAATTTCCGGTTGTCTGTTAATTAAATGTTGTGAGAAGGAAGAATCCATATATTGAAATAGGAATGAAGATCTTTGTTCGTACAGAAGGTTCATTAAATCATTTCTTTCGAAGTAAAGCCAGAAGACTTTTTGGGGTTTCAAATGTTCTCCATACTCTTTAATACCGGCCAACTCAAAAAGAGGTCCATTCCCTGAATTTCCCAAATTGATCAAGGTATAACCTGCTCTTCTTAACTGTCCGGCAATCGAGTCTTTCTGAGCAACACAGGCGCCGTAGGCAAATGAATCGCCAATTAAAACGATTTCAGGTCGAATGGCAGAGAAAAGACCCTGAGGATTATTAAAACCATGTTCGTCATTTTCATAAATACCCCATGTTCCGCTTTCATTGCATAAAACTCTTACACTTCCGGATACACCTGCCAAAGGCAAAATCTTTTGACCTTCACTTCTCAAAACATTATACATAAGGTGTTTGGGTAGAATATTTAAAGTCGTATGAATACCTTCATTTCTGAGCTCACGAATAACATCCAATCTGTTTCTTTTGTCAAAGACAACCGGCTTTTCAGCTTTTTGGGGAGGCATTCTTGAGGTTTTATTCTTCATGTCTTGCTTAACAAGGTTACGGAGTGTTGTATCGAGATTGTAAAATAAGCATATTTCTAAAAGAAAAATACCGATCAATATCGAAATTCCCGCAAATATCAGATTCAATTTGTAAGATGTTTTTAACGGCAAAAAGAGGAATACCAGAATAATAGCGGATAGTAAGATTATATCATAGATTGACAAGATATAATACTTATAAAAAAAGAGAGGATCAACATGGCCCCATATCCGATAAAAAGGGTATAAAAAGGATGTGAGTAAAATAACTAGGGTGCCGATTAGTATGAAATTAGCAATTCGGTTCATATTTCCGGTTATGAAGTCGGGATGTTTTTACGATATAAAAGGCACCAAAGCTTCTCTCACGGACTTGATGCTCTTATGAATCCGATAATCATCAATGATGGAAATAATTTCTTTTTTGCTCAGCTTTGCATCTACGGCTAAAAAGGAAATATAGGCAGCCAAACAATTTAAAAAATTCCTGTCGCTGTTTTCATGATCCATGCTTATTAAAAAGTTATCCTGATCTTTGCTACTTTTATCATTTACCTGTGATGGATCTATAATCCCTTTTTCTAACGCCATATTTGTAATTTGCATATTTGGAAAGAATTTTAATGAAAATATATTCATAGAAAAGGGTTGTGGTAATTCTAACATCAGATAAACAGACTCCAGAGTCTCTTGAAATGTTTCGAAGGGATTATCAAAGATAAAATCGTACCTTACGTTAATTTTATATTTAACAAAAATATGAGCCTGTTTCATCACATCCTCATTTTTATAGTGTCTATTAAAAATCTCATTTCTTACTCGTTCCGAGCCTGATTGAACGCCAAGCCAGACACCGCCAAGTCCCCACTCTTTTAATCGTTTTGCTTTTTTATCACTACACGTACCCGGATAAAACTCACAATAAAAAGGCAATGCGATTTCTTTACCATATCTGGAAAAAAAATTTTCGATCCACTCTTCTTTCGGTAGAAATACTTCATCATAAAAATTAATGGATTCTAGGTAAGGTAATTTTGCTTTCACCTCGACCAGTTCGGACATCACATGCTCTACCGTTCTATACCTGATTTTGGACCACTTTTTCGGATAAATCTCTTTTGCCATATATTCATTGGAACAGTATGCGCATGTATATGGACATCCTCTCCCCGTGAAAATACCGTATCGGGTGTTGGTTTTTAATGATTCCGAATGAAATAAACGATCATTTTCTATAAAACTACTCAATTTGTCGTCAAAAACAGGAATTGGCTCCAGACTCAGGTTTTCTACTAAAGGGCGGACACTATTTTTTATTATTCTGTCACCTTTATTGATCCAAAGGTTTTGTATATCATCGATCGGCTGATGATTGAATAATTTGTCCACCAATTCAGGTAAAACTTTTTCTCCTTCTCCGATACAAAGCATGTGGCAATAAGAAATACATGCTTCCGGATGCAAAGTCGGCTGCCAGCCTCCCAGTACAATTTTTGAGTCAACTCGGTCTTTTAATACTCCATATAATTCTTTATACAACATAAAATTAGATGAAAACAGGCTAAAAGCAATGATATTGGGTTTGTAATTCAGAATAAATTCTATAAACAGTAATCTCTCTTTCTTTGATAATGAACCGGTTTGATTTGTAAATGAAAGTCCTAAACACTCTTTATAATCTTTACATCTTGTTTTTGAACTAATTTTTAGAAATAACATCCGGGCATTATACCCCTTATTATGAAGGATCGAATGAAGGCATCGAACGCCTATGGCCTCATCATTAAAAAGAGAAATAAATAATATTTTATAATCGCTTTTTTTCATTATCTTTAAAGCCTCCTTTTCATCATTTCAATAATATCCGCTTTCCGGGATTCCTCACTGATCAATTGATAATTTATTGGATTGAATTCCCGTTTTCCATGGCAAGGTGGTATGGCAAACAATTTATAGCTGCTGTAATTGGGCATATCACTCCAGGGCAATCGATCATCGCAATTATAGACAGGGTTTCGATTGTATAAAGCATGCCATATGGTTCCGGAAAGACCGGTAATTAGGCCCTCTTTCACAAAAGGTAAAAAATGTTCGATTCCGAAATTGGAATAGTTTGACAGTTCGGAAAGAGAGATCGCTTTTTCCTCTATCAGACTTCCAATAATATCGACTCTTACTTTAGCAAAAAATTCCGAAAGGAGAGGAATATTCCCTAATGTTCCCGAAGTCAGAAGAATACTCAAAAGATCGACTCCTTTCGCAGGAGTTTTTCCGATTTTACCAAGAACACGTCCCCTACTCATCTTAAATCCTCCGTCAAAGACGTTATGGAGTTTTATAATCACTCTCTTTTTCTCAGGGATAGAACGTAAGAGGGAATAGATATTCTTCAATAAGCTCAATTTCACAGGAGGTTCACTGATCAACATGGGTGAGGGATAGGCCAATATATAATCCATGGCCAATGAGGAAAAATCGAAGGCCGGATATTTTTTATAAGGAGCACCCATCTCCAGGATGTCAAATTCATTTGCAAGAGAAGACTTTCCTTCATACTCGAGCTGGCCGGTAAATAATTTTTTTTCAAGTGTCCAAAATTCATTTACACCGAGTTTTTTTAATTCCTTCAAGCCATATTGACCCGAACCGAAACGGTGGAGCCCGATGACTTCGGAATAGGTAATATTTTCTAAAGGATCACCATTGTCTTGCGGAACGAACAATAATTTACAGGCATGTTTTTCCCCCTTTTTGACAATAGAAGCGCCTAACTTCATGCATGTCTCTAAAAAGGTGCTTTCCGTCTGATCCAGTTTCTTTCGGGCTTTTTTATGAACTTCGGTTCTCGAAACATATATGGCGATCGAAAAATCAAAAGACAAAGTATGGATAATATTCAGGTAAAAAGAATGAACCCTGGAAAGAGTATGGACTAAAATAATATCGAAAGTCATACTTTGACCTCGGCCCAAATCTCTCCCCAATTGATCTGATAATGACAAATCTTCAGACCAAATTCTTCCATTTCACCCATAAAAACCTCTACTGTATATTCGATAAAATGGGTGTTATCCGAGAAATAGGGAAGTCCGAGTTTTTTACGCATAGGCGCATACCAGCTTCTGTTGATCATGGGAACTCGTATTAACAGACGTGAAGGTTGATATTTTTCAAGCAGATTAATTATAAAAAGCCTTCTGTTTTCTATATGCTCCAACACATTTGACATGACGATAACATCAAAATCGGAATCAGGTAAATACCGGGTGGCGTCGATATATATGAATCTCAAAGAGGGGTGATGATACAAAGACCTGCAATTATCTATGTTTTTTTGAACTCTGTCGATTCCTGTTACGATTGCCTTTGATTTTTGGACCATATCATTAGATAGCGCTCCATTGCCACAACCGATATCCAAAACCTTTTCTCCCGGCTTAATGCGATCAATAAAAAAATCATGATAACCCATTAATTCCTGTTTGATATGCACACCTTGACCATATTGAATAGCAGCCCTGTCGATCATTGTGGAAAGATCATTTTCAATTAAAAAAAGGGTAGTCAACGCTTTTTCCGGAGTTTTTCCTACAATTATAGCTAAGCATAAGCGTATGAGCCATCGGACAGCGGTGGGGGGGAAAGGAATCACTTTTAGTAAATGTAAACCTAGGCGAAAGAGTGTGGATCGTGATTTATGGGGATAGTTCATAGCTCATGGCTCTTAGTTCATAGTTCATATAATAAATAGTAACTTATCTTTAGCCAGAGTTAGGGTTTACGTAGAACGGCAAAAAAGTTGATCCCCTTTTTCCGTTTATTGGATAAGTCTTCATCATGTAAGAATATAGGTTTATGTGCATGATATACGATAAATGAGAAGGCCTTATTGTATATAGAAACTCTTGAGGCGATTTTGTTTATCCATCTTTTTGTTTCGGGAAAATAGTGGAATATGGCTGCCGGGAAATTATAGCTGAAAGCATGGAGACCGGCTGCTTGTAATGGTATGATGGTCTCAATTTCGAATCCGTGATATAAAAATCGCTCTCTCCATTCGGTAATATGACAATGATTATAAGTAGATAAACCGATCATCCATGCAGATGAGCTTAATCCGGAAAGTAAGATGACTGCCTGTGATTTGGCGATTCGGAATGTTTCCTTTAAATATGTATCAATGTCCGGGAAATGATCAACAATGTGCACCATATAGATGGCGGAAAACGTATGATCTTTAAAAATATTTTTTTGTAACGGAGTATCTGAAATATTGTTGTATTTTGGTGCTGTTTTTACTAATGGCAGGTCTTTTACCAATTCAATGCCCCAATCAAAGTAGTCAATGTCTCTCAAGTGGTATCCGGATATGTGTCCATTGTAAAAACCGACCTCAAGGTTAGGATGTAAGTGAGCGTATTTTTTCGTATACTTTCTAAATTGATAACCTTCTAAGGCTTTGTAAATAAAAAAATGAAATTTTCCTCTTTTCGGGGTAAAATCGTAGCGAAAGAATTCATCGTAGAATGAAGCTTTATCTTCCAGGTTTGTTATTTCTTTATTAAACGTTAACAACCCCCTTACCCATAACATCGTCAGATAGATATGGATTAGAGAAAAACCGATAAAAGTCCTTAGGAGAGATAAAATAAGGTATGTGACCTTATTCAGGATCATTCGAATGACAATTACCGGAAAAGGCAGAAACTCCCATTTTAGAATAATAAACGAGTCATCAGATGCTACCGGTTCTCCCTTCTCTCTTTTTTCAAAAAGATGTCGAGCTGCTTCGTAAGAATTCTTTTCCTTATTTGTTTTTGTTATTATCCCGATTACTCCGGAATGAAGTAAAGCTTTGTAGTACAGTTTTTGGATGATTAGATGTTTTTTATAAAATGCCGAGAGAATAATGATCCGGACAAACAACACCTTCTGTCTTTTTGTTGCTGTTTTGGAATCAAAGCCTACAAAAACAGCCTTTGACTCTGTTTCTTCTCCCATCGATTCTTCATCTCCTGTTTTCAACTGACTTTCCCAAAGACGAAAAGCTTCCCGTTTCTTATCTTCCGTCAGATTAACGGATACAATTTGGTCAACATCCCAATTCCTCTTGTTTAAGGGAACAGGAGATAAAAGAATACGTTGTGCAAAGTAATAATAATAAGTGATAAAAGCAACAACTAATAGAAATAGAAGATAGCTCATAGTAAAGTAGCTCTTAGCTCATAGTTCATAGCTCATGGCAGGAAAGCTCTTAGCTCATAGTTCATAGCTCATGGCAGGAAAGCTCATGGCTCATAGTTCATAGCTCATGGCAGGAAAAATATTACCCTAGCTCATCGTTAATAGTTCATGGCTCAATAAGCTATGAAATTTCTTGCTACGAGCTTTTTTTGCTATGAGCCATGAACTATGAGCTTTTTTTGCTATGAACTATGAGCTATCTTGCTATGAGCTTTCTTTATTGAATTGATGAGACTTGAAAGCATCTTTCCAATTTCATTGCCCAGGGATTTCATCTCTTCCAGACTATGATTGTCAATCCATTTGTTTTTGTTGCATATGATTAATAATGTGATGGTTTCATATAATGATCCGCGGGCAATATATAGAAATTGGATGAACTCTTTTTTTGAATATCGTCCCTTTCCTTCCGCTATGTTCAACGCAATACTTGTTGATGCGGCTTCCAATTGTTCTATCAATCGATAATGTTTACGGCTTTTTTCTATCTTCTCAGTCAGATCAATCACTTTCGTAGCAAACTCAACCGACTTTTGCCAAACCTCCAAATCCTCAAAAGCAAACTTTATTCTATTCATAAACCCATCCCCCTAATCTAACCCCAAATTCCTCATAAACTATTTTACCATGAGCCATGAACTTTCTTACCATGAGCTATGAACCATGAGCTATCTTGAGCTATAACTTTCTTCTCCAATCTCGCAAATAACGAATCCCCGCCGTTGGCAGGATTTTCTTAACCAAAACCTTCCATTTAGGAGCAAAGAGGTTAAGAATCTCCTCCTTCCTGCGTCTCACTTCATTAGCATCAAAGTCAGAGGTTGTGATAGTAACAAAATGGCTTGTGCTCATAAGCTCTTTTTTTACAAGAAAATTGCCCCACTCTTTGTCTTTAATAATGCCTTCCTCCAGGCAACGAGCGGTTAGTTTTGTAGATGGATAGGGTTGAGCAAAATTGACGCATATTCGGACATTGTTTCCCAGATCACGAAGTTTTTTTAGATAATTCAGGGAACTTTGAAAACGTTCCTTTGTCTCTCCGGGGTATCCTACGATTACAAAGAGTACAATTTGCGGTATTTTATGGTGAACAAGCATTGTCATGATATGATAGACCTTTTCCAAATCAAGTTTCTTATTCATAATATTCAGCATATCCTGGTTGCCGTGTTCTAAAGCCAAAACAATTGATTCACAGTTTGATCGCTTAAACAACTTTACGATTTCTTCATTTAATGTGTCGATACGCACTCCGTTGGGCGTACTCCAAGCGATACCCGCGCCTTTTTCATTCAGTCGAATAATCCCATTGAGTATCTCTACTGTTCTCTGTGGTTTTAGTGTAAAATTATCATCTTCGATCTCAAGGTATCGGATAGAGTATTTATTAACGAGCAGCTCAATTTCCTCCAAGACTTTGGCGGCAGACTTGTAGCGATATTTTGTTCCATACACAGGATGTATGGAACAAAATTCGCAATCAAAAGGACACCCTCTGGATGTAACTAAAGAAGCGGTCCGCCCGGTTCTCATCCGTTGAGAAAATGTAAAATAGTTTTCTATGGCAGGGATCGAGTAATCCGGGAGAGGAAGCGAATCCAAGTCCTTAACCACAGTAGAAGATGTAAAATCTTTTGGTAATCTCCCTCTGTTTGTATAAACCCCGGGAATTTTTTCGGGATATCTGTTGTTGGCGATTTCCGATAAAGGGATTTCTCCTTCCCCAAGTACAATAAAATCTGCATGGGAAGTTAATGCGATTTCAGGCTGTGTTGAAGGATATACGCCTCCCATAACGGTCGGTGTGTCGGGGAAAGCGTTTTTCACTCGTTCAGCAATCCTGTGAACAACAGGGGCCAGCTGACTAAAGGGGGCTGAGATACCGATCAGTTCCACATCATCGGGAATGAGAGAAAGGGTTTCATCGATCTCCAGACCCACAATGTATCCGTTCTGGTATTTCTTTACATTAGAGAAGCCACGCATAAGGGTATCGATAAAATAAACCTCATGATTACCAGAGGACTTGAGATAGGAGGATAGACTGCGCATTCCTAAACATTGGGAGAATACAATTTCACTTTTAGAAGGAAAAAGGAAAGGAGGGTTGATTAGTGCAATTTTCATAATACTTTCCGAGCAGTGCTTTAACTTAAAACAGTATTTAGCTATCAGCTATCAGCTCTCTAATTGCAACACTTTATGGTTCAAAGCACATATACCATAAGGTGAAGCTTATTATTGGCATAACATCAATTCTTTCCTAAGCTGAAGGCTGACCGCTGATAGCTGACGGCTGTTTTTAGCTTTAATCCAAAAGTGTCTCAAAAACTTCCATATGTCTCTGCACCCATGGCTTAAGATCCAGCCTGTCAACGGCTCTTTGCCTTGCAGCCTCGGAATAGTGCTTTAAATTTTCGTACACTTTCAGCACTGCCCGGGCCAATAGCTCCGGGTCCGGCCATATCTCACGATCCCACGTATCTTCAACAGGCACGCATATACCGGCTTCCATGCCAACAAGTTCAGGTACTCCGCCACTGTGGGAACAGACAACAGGTAAACCGCAAGACATTGCTTCCACAACAACTCCGGGGCTGGGATCTTTGTACTTTGTATGTAATAAAATGTGTGCTCTATGAAAAATGTCAGTAGCCTTTGATTGACTATAGGTTCCTACAAAGTCCACATGACCTGCAACACCTAAAGATAAAGCAAGTTCTCGGGCCTTGGCCCTTGCTTTGTTTCTATTGTTGATCCAGTTCAGTTGCCCTGTAACGAGCAAACGGATTTTTTGCCTGCTATGCTTCAGAAGATAAGCGATTGTTCGAAATGCAACCTCCAGACGATAGAATTCATATTGGTTACCGCCAAGCAGAAGAACCAACTCACCGGATCGATTCGGTTGATATGGAGGGATAAAAACATCGGTGTCCACACAATTATATAGAATTTCCCCGGGTCCTGACCGTTCTCCAAGAAACCTGTTTGCGCTCATTTTGCAAAACTTGCTTTGGTAAAAGACATAATCGGCATTATGCAATAATCGTTTTAAGGGATGATTCATTGTTTCCCAACCATCCCCGTGTCTCGGATACATAATACCATTTTGATTGACAACAAGCTTTGCTTTTTTTCGAGAGGCAAGCCGCACAATCTGACGCCACTCCGCCGGTAAAACGCTGCTGCCTAAATAAAGAATATTAAAGGAAAATAAGGTATTGGGTAAATATTGATTCAACCGTTGAAATTTTATGATCCCTCCTCTACCCTTTATTGGTTCGCCTAAATCCGGAATATGAGGATAACCGTAAAAAACAGCGGGGTGCCGGTATTTAGGAGAAGAAAAAGCGATCTTCAGCCAAAAGCGGCTTTTTTTCGTAAAGATAAGAAAACTGAGGAGAAATTTAATGAAGTATTTTATCCACGATTTATAGCTCATAGTTCTTAGTTCATGGCTCATAGTTCATTGTGTTTTTGGGGGATTGTTTGATGGTTATTGCCAGAAAAGTTTTTTTAGTATGGGAGATGATTTTGTTGTGTCTCTGATTGTTTTTAGTAGACGTACATCCCAGAGCATCCTATACCATCCGATCTTAAAGCGTAGCTTTATTATTGTGGTTAAAGGTAAAATGGCTGTTTTGGCTGCGATTATTGAGAAGGTTTTTTTATTATACTTTTTCGTTATGGCAGATGGTAAGAAAAATGCATTCTTGACCAGGTAGCGATCTTTTTTGGCAATCCACGGGTAATCGATTGCGCTGTCTCCGGTTCCATATAGATTTCCACTATCGTTTTCTTTCACAAGGTAACGATCCACCCACTCTTCAAAAGATTTGGGAATCCTATAATGATATTTTTCAGCAATTTCCGAATAGAGCTCTCCTCCGGCATACATGCGATAATATTGTGGCCCGACAATGTCTACCTTTTCTACTTTCGATAAAATCCATCCGATTAAGTTTAAGGTTTTACAATAATCTTTATATGTCTCTCCCGGAATTCCGATTAAAAAAGAGGCATTCAATATGATTTCCGGAAAACAGGACATCATTTCAACCATCTTTTTTATTTGTTCCACTTGCAGGCCCTTTTTTAGTGTTCTCAGAATCTTATCGGAACCGGATTCCAAACCAAATTTGAGCCTGTAGCATTTGATTTCCGTTAAATCCTTAAGCACTTCCCCATTAATGTGATTCTCTCTGATATCGGAAACCCTGCTCAATGCTTCCCAATGAAAATGAAACCCCTTTTGCCGGTAAATTTTTATAAATTCGAGAATTCTTTCTTTGCTTTGGAAAAAATGTTCATCTCTGAAGTAAATCCTTTTGGGATCATATCGCTCTATCAATGTTTCAACTTCCGCAATAAACTCACCGGCCGAGCGACCGCGATATTTGCTTGACGTAATGGAATTGAAGCAAAAGGTGCATTTATAAGAGCAACCACGACCGGTAAGTACTTGGGCGACATTTTTAAAAGATTCGGTGACTTTGCTATCAAGCAATGAATAATCCATATTATAAAACTCAACAGGAGACGCAGGTGAAGTACGCTTTACCTCCTCTCCTGCTTTATAGACCAATCCGGGGATTTTGCGAAAATCGGGTTCCGAACCTGGCAAACGTAACTCCTCAATTAAAGAGGCAGCCGTTTCCTCTCCATCCCCATAAGCGACAAAATCGATATTTTTGTATTTCACGGATTGTTCCGGAAATAAAATGGCATGTGCGCCGCCAATAATAACTTTGCATGCAGGTTTTCTAGTTTTTACAAAATCGGTAATTTTCTTCACAAAAGGCGTATCAGATGATAAACAGGTCAAACCGACTAAAGAGGTTTCCGGTAAAAAATGCAAAATTTTTTCAAATATTACCTCTTCGTCATAAAGACTGGCATCAATCAATCGAACACGATACCCTTTCACATTACGAAGATAACTACCAACACTCAAAACACCCCACGGCACATTGGTGTCACGATTTTTATGATCGGGATTAATTAAAAGAATATCCAAACTATGGCAGCTGATAGCTCATAGCTGATAGTTCATACATAGCTTGCAGTTTTTGGCTCATAGTTACATATACCCTCAGTTCAAAGCCACAAACTATCAACAATGAGCTATGAGCTATGAGCTATGAACTATGAACTATGAACTTTCTTGCTATGAACTAACTTCAAATAATTGTCTGCAACCTCTTTGAGGGAAGGGATTGAGATGCATTTTTGTCTGTATGAG
Source organism: Candidatus Magnetocorallium paracelense (assembly GCA_029001845.1). Lineage (GTDB taxonomy): Bacteria > Nitrospirota > Thermodesulfovibrionia > Thermodesulfovibrionales > Magnetobacteriaceae > Magnetocorallium > Magnetocorallium paracelense. Next base: position 29,336 of record JAREWP010000090.1, read on the forward strand.
TATTCGGAAACCAATTGGTCCAGTAGTTCCGGAATTTCTTCCTTTTGGGTAAATCCGAAGCCTGCTTTTTTTACAATTTCCTTATTTCCGCCGCTGTTTGCATAAATTGCCGGTAGATTACAGGCCAATCCCTCTAATAATGCATTAGAGCAGGTTTCATGACGTGCGGCGGTTATATATATGTCATGATTTCTAATGTGTTCGGCTAATTGTCGAGAGGGAACGGCCGGTATGGTTCGAATGTTTTTAAAATCCATAGGAGTGCGGCCGATGTAAGTAAAGTGATAACGGCGCCAATCCAGATTTTCGTCCAGCCATTTATATGTATCAAAACCCTTATTGGGGTGGGTAGACCAACCGGTAGCAATGATTTTAATTTTCTCTTGTCTGAGCAGGCCGGGTTTAGAGGGAGGATAAAAAATATCGGGATCAACGCCATTCATGATAACCACGGGAGACTTTAAATGGATTCCCCTTTGATTGTGGGCCTCAAGACTGTATTGGGATTGAAAAACAGTTACATCGGCAAACTCGGAATTCGCTTCCCACTGTTGTTGGTCTGCATCGTCTATATCGGTTCCTCGATATATTGATACAGGCCCGACCATACGATGAATAATCGTGCAATTCTTTCTGTCCAGTCTTTGCAGCAGTTCTTTATCAAAGGCAAAGGAGTTGATAATGGCGGCTTTTGTGTTTTTATTTATACAGTTTGTCTTCATTTTAAAATTCCGCTTTATCAACTCTTTTTTTAAGGCCAAAAAAAATTGATTGGATCCGCCATAGGGAGGTCGATAAAATTTATGAAAAAGAGCGATATCGCAATTCGTAAATTTTGAGTATGTTTTTTTGAAAAAAATCTTTATTCTCTTAGCCGTTTATAAATGAAATCGTGCGCAAAAAAGCAACAATATTTATAAATGTCAAATTCCAAAGCTCAAAGGCCAAATCAATGACAAAGCTCAAATGTCAAAAAAAGGGAAGTGAGCAGGCTTTGACATTTAGTCATTTGGATTTGATTTGACATTTGGTTTTTGTCATTTGTCATTAATAGGTAGCAGGAAACCTTTTTGGTTCTGGCTTTGCCAGGTTAGGCATTGTTTAATGAGGTGGTAATATTTTTCAGCAATAACAGAAGTACAATAGTGGTCCATAACGGTTTGGCGTGCTTTTAAACCGGTTTCCGCACGGAATTCATGATTCTCCGTGAGCAGGCGTAATGCGGATAACCACTCTTTTGTTGTTGAAACGATCATACCTCCACCATTGTAAGTAAGTGCTTCAATATAGGATTGCTGGGGAGCAGCCAGAACAGGCAAACCGGCAGCCATTCCTAATGTGATTTTATATTCCGTATGACAAACTTCATAGGAATTAACCAACTTTTTTGGGGAAATGATGATATCACACTGCGAGAGTAACCAGGCATAGCCATAATCGCTATAGGGTACAAAGTAGCATTTAATATAGTGAGACAACCGGTTCATGGCGTCTGGAAAGCGATCCGAAACGAGAATGAGTTCAGCATTTGAGAGCTTGGCAAATACATCCTCAAGTAATAGTAAGTGGTCTGCTTTAAAGGAAATACCGCTCCACACCAATCGTATTGTTTTTGCTTTGCCATGTTTGCGAACAAATCGGAATATATCGGGGTTTACATTGTCTGGAATCCAAAATGTGTTCGGGTTATATTTTTTGATTAACTCACATAACATCGTAGAGTCCCCTATACAGATATCTGCAAGAGAGGTCATCCGAATCGCGTCTTTCTGTTGTTGTCTCGTTGGTTGATTACTGTAAGAGCCGAACTCTCCCCACACTTCATAGTAATTTACATTGGCGTCAAAGATTACTCTCCCGCCTCTTTTTTTTATTCTTTCCGCCTCTTTTTGCTCTGCTTCTCCCATTGCTTTAAAAAAAATAACCACATCATATCGTTGTTCCGGAGAATAAATCGAATTATTCATCTCTCCTTTGTTTTTATTCATCCACAGTGCATTGTTCGATACACGCATCCTGTAAGATCCAGTAAGATGATTGAATGCAGTAAGGGGAGTATCCAGCCGATTAAAGACCCAGGCTACTTTTATCTTATTTTCGCCTTCATATCGATGAGTCTGTAATTTCCCGAATCTTCTTAATAAAAAACGATTCCATATTCTTATTTTGTTTATGCTTGATGTAATTAGAAAGACAATCCAGGCGGGTAGTGTTATGTTAAAAAAAGATAGTTCATAGTTCATAGCTCATGGTTCATGGTAAATTTACTTTTTGATTCTCATCTTCTGTTTATATCGTAAAGGGAATTAAAAAGCGAAAGAAGGAATGATACTCATGACCGGGTGAGATGCCTTCGTAATCACACACTTTGCACGCCGGTTGTTTATCTCTATTACGGTTAAGTAAGTGTGTGCGCATTGTGTTTATGGCATCGCCTTGCCAGATTTCGGAAAGAGGTTTTTCCGTAACATTTCCGACAGTGTTTGCAAACATTACATCATTACTGCAAACGGACACGGAGCCATCGGTTGTAATTGTTAACATTTCAAAGGGTCTGTAACAAAAGAGTGTAAATGGTCTTAACAAAGGCTCCATATCAGGATTTGATCCTGCTCTGTTTGTTTTCCATCTTTTGTCTCTATAGTTACGGGATGTGTAGTGGAAAGTAGTAGATCCAAATTGAGGAAATTTTGAACATAAGTTGAATAATCGGGTGGTTATTTCCGGATTGACATGATAATCATTGACATAACATGTATCCAGACCGGCCTTGGATAGAAGTTTTACTTTTTTTTCTGTGAGCAATATTCCGTTTGTTTTTAATTCTACCATTGCCTTCGGGCATTCCTTCTTTGCAAAAGCGATGAAGTCAAAGATACGTTCATCAAGCAAAGGTTCATTATTACAATAGGGTGAAATCCTGTATGGATACTCCATTCTTTTTAAGTCGCAGATAATTTTTTTGTATAGCTCTTTGGTCATTAACTGGTCCGGTCTGATCGAATTCAGAGCAGAGGCGGCGCAAAAGGAGCATTTGCCATTGCATATGGTTCTTGTTTCGATATGAACGGTTTTTAAAATACCTGCTGAACGCGATTCCATGGTTTTTCGTAAGGAACGTTCTCGAATCAAGGCTTCCGAACATTGATATAACAAGAATGTTTTTATTTTCGGTATCCTAAGCAAACTTCTCACCAGAGGGGATAGATTTTTTTTCCATAGATCAACGGCCTGCACGATATATTTCCTCTATCACCCGATGGGTTTCAACGGTAGATGAAAGGGATGTCGTCGTTCTTCCATGCTTTGGGGATGTAAGTTTCATAATAAATTCATCCACTATATGGTTATACGATCCCGGTGTCAAGGGGCCGTATTTTTTTATTCCCTTTAATTTAAATGATATATAGTTAAAAAATAACAGGAGAAATCTTATAACATTTTTTATGTTTTTACGTTTTGACAGATGTAAAAACAAATAATCAAGCCTGTTTGAGTCTCTCCGGTAACGCTGCCAAAAAGGGAAATAGCGGTTAGGGAACATAGACAGCTTCATATCGTCAAAAACAAGGAAATCCCTTGGTCCGACGAATATATGGCAATTATATGCCGGTAAATGGGGCATTGTCGAAGCATGGAGAAAAGAAGTCATGCCATTGCCAAACGTAAGTATGGCAAGACAGGTATCTTCTACATCGATCCTATGATAGAGGTTGCTTTTTACGGACAATATATCATCTACATCGCCAAAGAGTGATATTAATAAATCTATATCATGAATCGCCTGATAGATCATTACCCCTCCGCCTGCATAATCATGAGTCGATTTTTCAGGACGCTTATAATAGTTTTTCGATCTTGGCATATATATATAGGAATGACTAAATAAAACTTCACCCAATCGATTATGGAGTTTTTCCTTTACGACCGTTAAAATTTCATTATAACGCTTTTGAAAGACAGCACAGGCTGTCAAACCATTTGCTTCGGCATAATCACTTAAATCAAGGATATCTTTCTTTCGAAAAGCAACCGGCTTTTCTATGATTACATGTTTCCCATTTATCAGGGCCTTTTTTGCAGTGGGAAAATGGTCGGCATTTGCATTGCAAATATCAATGGCTTTTATATTTCTATCCTCCAGTAATTTCTCCATGCTGTTAAATTGTCTTAACTTGAATTTTTTAGACAGTTCCACTGCCCTTTCTTTATTTCGAGTATAGATTCCATATGGAGAGGCAAGACGGTTTTTCTTTATCACTTGTAAATGATACTCAGCTACCGGACCAGAGCCGATAAAGGCAAAATTAATTGGTGAGATTCCTTTTTTATTCATATTTATCCGGAAGGAAGATTACACTACTTCGTAACAGCTCACAGAATTTAGACAGGAAAATCCTGTTATCCTGTCTAAAATAACATGGCTAAACTCTTGTTTGTTTTCTTTGGATATAGAGAGCTTCCGCTCTTTCGAAATCCAACTCTGTATCAATATCAATCCCCTCTTCTTCGGGTACTTCAAAAAAATAGGGATCATTTTGTTCATGGTTCCAAAAATAGTGATGTTTAAGAAATCGCTCTTTATTAAAGATGTGAAATACATGAGCAACCTGGTATAGCGGTTCCGTTGTTTTGGTGTTTATATTGGTAGGGTCAAGAAAGTTTATAGGTCTTCCGTCCATAAAATAGTACCACGTATGGCTCTTCACTACGGAAGTCATGCTTAAAAAACGTTGCTCTTCAAAAAAACGGGCGGCCCTTTCAATGGTTTCAAAGGTCATAAAGGGATGGCATGCATTTATGACGATAATCGTCTCTTCCGGTATTTGAACCACATAATTCATAACCACCTCAATACGTTCGCCTTCCGCGCTCTCCCTATTTCTTTTAATTATTGTGCAATTATATTTCTCACCGATTTCAATCAATTCCGGTTCAAAGGCTGCAAAATAGAGTGTAAAGGCATTCGTAGGTTTTGAGAATTTTTCCAGAGCAAGAGAAATTAGATTTGTATCACCAAAGTTTCTAAGCATTTTATTTTTGCATCTCTGACTTCCTACTCTGGCCTGAATAAGGGCAGCAATCATTTTTTCAACCTCCTGTCATGGTTTCCGGACCCTTCACAGGTCCATATATTTTTTAAAAACAGTGTCAAAATGAAGATCGGTGCGCAGTAAGCATTTATCCCTAAAAAAAGAATAATCCTTTATCATTGTTTTCCATTCGCTTATGGGTAGTCCGCAATCTTTTACCAACTCTTTTGTTCCGCCAATGGGATGAAAACAAACCGGAACGCCTGTTAAGATAGACTCTATCACCGTGTTCGGGCAGGGATCGTTTTCAGAAGGGAAAAAAAGAAATTTCATTTGCCGTAACAATATTTGCAATCTCTTTCTGTTAACAGGCCCTGAATAGGTAACATTTGGCAAGGATCGGAATGGATATTTTGACTTAAAATGGTTTCCCACAAGTAAAAACCGCTCTTCCCGATGTTTTTTTATGGTGTCATAAAGTATATCCAATCTCTTTTTGTCCCCCACTCCCCAGGTTACATGACCAATATATTCACCGCTCTTTTCAGTGGGAAAAAATTCTGCAGGATCCGCTCCATTATGAATAATCTCATACTTTTGAGGATAATCTAAAAAGGAGTGCATATTTTCAAATACAAACCTGCTTTGATAAACCGTTGCATCGGCAAAGCTGTTTATCCTCTTTATTGATGCATGTTTTAATCTGAAAAATTCATTTTCATTCTCTACCACATGTTCATCGATCCTATGGATGATAAAACATCCTTTATCCTTTGCCATAATAATTTTTTTAACATCTATCCTGTCGGCTATTATAACCGCCTTGTCTGATTTGTTAATGTTATAAATCCAATTATATTTATTGCTGTTTTTTAAAAGCCATTTTTTGAAGTTATAAGCGAATGTATTTGAACCGCCTCCTTTATTTCGAGGTATAATGGATACAAAAACATTGACTTTACCGTTATGGTGTCTGTTTAAAACAGGTAAGGAGAGAAATTTTTGAATAAAAGGGACTACTTCCATCTAAGACAATCAATACATATTTTCGGCTCATTTTCAGGAGAGATGTTGACATTCCTAACATTTTTCCTGAATTGGGCATAGGTTTTCTTCTTCCAAATAGCTGACAGGGTTTCATTTGTTACATTGCCCATAATTTCCTTACCATCTATATCGTAACAGCAAGGGACAACATCTCCATTCCAGCAAATTCCTATTTGGTTGAAAATATCATTACAAGGCTTTTTGAGATATTTCGACCTGTAGGCCGGGTTCTTTGGTATAAGATCAGGGACAGACTCTCTAAATCCCTTAGTAAAGAAATCCACACCTATTTCCTTAGCCATTTTACGGGCGCTTTGAATCTCATGTTCATTTGAAGAAAGTATAATATATTGCCACTCTATTTTTGTTTTCGTTCCCTTTGAAAGCAATACGGTATCTTTCAGGTTTTTTATAACCCTATCAAAATCTCCTCCGATTCTGTTTTTATTATAAGTCTCTTGAGAAGCACCGTCTATTGAAAAACGGATTTTTGAGATTCCATTTTTGATTAGTTGTTCGGCAACTGTTTTTTTCAGTTCTGTTCCGTTCGTAAAGCAGGAAACGACAAATTTCAGATCAACCAGAAACTTAACCATTTCAGGATATTCTTTGTGTAATAGAGGTTCTCCCTGGAAAAAGAAAAGTATATCCTTTATACCGAATTGCTTGAGCTCAACTCCCGCTTTATTTAATGTCTCCCAGCTCATATATCCAAAAGATCTCTCCATTTCATTGTGAAAGGTAGTTCTTCCTTTTTGAGAAAGTTCACCCTGTCTTCCTACGAGACAATACTGGCAGTTTAAATTACAATGATTCGTAACTTCGATAAATGCTCGTTTTGGTTTTTTTATAAAATATCTATAGTTCATAGTTTATAGTTTATAGCTCGTAGTTTATTCCAATGATCTGGTTTTTTTGTGCAGACTGCGTCTATGGTGATTGCTTCGGTTGTCAGGTGGTCTATATAATTTTTAATTGTGGATATGTTCTTCTTTTGTAACTCCGGTGAGACCAGGCACAGTTTGAAGCCTGCCTTTTTCAGTTGAATAAATGAATCATGATTGATCGGTAATTCTGTAAAGCAATCGATCCATACCCACTCTACGCGACCGCTCATATTCAGAACCGTGTGAAGACATTCATATTCGGAAAATCTAACGGCCATTTTCGAGAATCCTTCATCAGAAAGCCAAACTAAAAAGGGAAAGGAGATATCTAAAAAGAAATAGTTATTAATACTCCTTTTAGAGAGTAGGTTGATAATATTTTTTTCCAGTCCCTCTTCTTTCACATTTAGAATTAACAATTGGTGCTGGTAGTATTCCAACCACTGCTCAAAATCCTCTCCCTCACAAAATGGATCGTGGTTTAAAATAATCCTCGACCCCTGAGAACGCAAATCTATCTCTACGCCGAGGTTTGAAGGTACCTGTTTAAGATGTTCAATCGTATTAATTCGATGCACAACAACTTGCATTTTTTTATTTATAATTCAATCGCATAGTAATTTTTATTTTTTTATGCGGGAATGACGGCATCTTGTTTTTGAAATCATAGGTGATTAAGACAATTGAATCCCAAGGATTAACAAAAAGTCTGTCTGAAAGACGCTAAATTTAACACAAGAAACAAAGGACTTTCACTTTCTTACAGCTTAAGAAAGTTTATAATAAACCATGAACTATGAGTTATGAACTTTCTTGCCATGAGCCATGAGCTATAAAACTATCTTATTTTTTTTTTCGAATGAAATAAATAGTAGTGAAGGAAGAAAGAAAAAGGTACATTCGCATGGGCTCTTATATTGAGTAAACCCTCGGTGGCCATCCATATAAATCTGTAAATAAAATTATCGGGCAGCTTTATGATTAGCTTTATGAAAGGCCGCAGCACGGGAAATCGTATGGCTATATGAGAAAATCGTGAAAGTTTTAAGACTCTATGCCCCTCTCTGTCTGTACGATAGTTTTCATAAAAACACATATCTCTTGTGCCCATAGCCAATTCCTTAACCGTATCGTGCTTATCATTTTCATTTAACAGATTTTTACATATTGCTTCCGGCAACTCATGGGCTGATACATCTTCCTTTTTGTATTGGCCGATTTTTATTCCATATTCGGTAATATCAAGCCCTGGGAATGGCTTAAAGATATTTACCGCATGTACGCTTCTTTTAACGGACAATTTCCTTGCCATTTCTATGGTTTCCCAAGATCGTTTCAAATTCTCACCAGGCAGGCCGAACATCATCGCCATTGAGTATCGTATACCATATTTTTTCATGATATCCGTGCCCTTAAATAACTGATCATTGGATATTTTTTTGTTCAAAATATTTTTTCTGAACTCCTCATTACCCGTTTCAAGTCCAAAACGGATCAATTCGCAATATCCGTTATCATGCAGCGCCTTTCCGACATCTTCCGTTATCTCTGTGATTACCGCATTTATGGAAAAGGGTAGTTTTATTAAATCTTTATATCGTTTCAAAAACTCAAAAAGCCACTTGTGGTTATATACCAGTGTACTATCATTAAAAAAGATATACCTTGCCTTATACCTGTTTTTTAGTATTACTAACTCCTCCATCACATGATCGACACTTCTCAGACGGCAATACCCCGTACTTCCCTCTGCTCTATAAATCTCTTTATATCCATGATTGAAACAGTAACTGCAAAGATATGGACAGCCCCTGCCTGCAAGTACCTGGGTGAAAGGTACAATCTTAAAATAACTGTCGTAATCAAGATACAAATCTCTGTCATCAAAGGGCAGTTCATCCATATTCATGGTCCAGGTACGCATGGGATTTTTGTATATTTTGTCATCCTGTTTAATCCATAAATTAGGGATATCCGTATAATTCCCACCCTCCTCGAGCTTATCGCATAATTCCTTTAGAGGCTCCTCGCCTTCTCCTCTGCATATCATATCAAGGTCGGAATACTCGATGATTTGCGGCAGGAAGGTAATATCATAGCCCCCGGCAATGATCGGTATCGTAATTCCCGCTCTTTTTATTGCAGTACTCGATGCCAGCATATGATTTCTATAGGGAGTCAATACAGAAAATGCGATTACATCGGGATTTATTTTTTTAATACAGTCAACAATTTTCTCTTCATCACCAATAATCAAAAACACTTCATGCCCTGCATTTTTCAGATATGACGATAATCGTGCAATGCTTTGAAAAGGAAAATATAACTCTTGAGCAAACAATACTTTTGCCATGGGCGCCTCTTTAGCTTATGAATGTAACTTGAGTGGATAGGGATTTTTATTTTTAAGCTACGGATTTACGCGGATAAACACGGATTTATATAGGGTTATCACAGCTAAGGTCAGCCAAAACAGTGGAACCCTCATCATCAATAATTTTCTCAACACGACATCTGTCAATGGGAGACAGCACTCTCTTGTCAAAGGTCACTTTTGTCGGCCTGCCCATGTACCGCTTTTTCACTTCAAGCTCTACCCCTTGATCCCAAGGCCACCAGGTAGACTGCCGGTCTGTTCTTATACCACTGACATGCATCTCGCTATATACCCAATCATGCGGCCTGAATATGGATGTAGATATTGAGAACAGATGTCGTAGTCTGATGATCGGGAGTTTACTTCTTTTAACTGTTATTGAAAGACTTCTCTCATGAGAAAGATCATTTTTATCTGCTATTGTAACCCATCCCTTCCATCCTTTTTGAATTACAATCTCCTTCTCTGCTTTTCCTGAAACAAGGATGAAATGCTCCTGCCATGGATTATCGATGTAGAGCTCTACTTTTTGCGGCAAACCGTCTTCCTGAAAGTGAAATCCTATCCGGTCATTTTCCCAAAGTGAAAGCCCTTCTCCTGTGGAAACCGAAACAGGAGATAAAGCAACCAAAAATTTGATTTTTTCATCTATCCAATCTCTTTCCAGTTCCGTATTTCTCACTATATTGGATAGAACTGCACCCCGTTTTGAGGCGCCATAGGTTAGATAGAAATAAGCGGCAGCCTCGGCGCGCGGATTAATTGACCAAGGATCAACACCCTTCATATACCCGTAAGATCCGTCATCAAAAGACCAGATTTCGATGTTACTGTTCAGATTATACAAAACCTTATCCTGTGGAGTGCTGATGGTAAGTAATTTTTCTACTTGATTTTTTTTGAAAATCAGGTTACCGCCGTCTATTCTGTTTCGATTGGCTTCAAAGAGCAGCCAGGTATTATTTAGCAGAAAAAAGGTAATAAAGATAAAAAGCAGAAAGAATAAAAGGAGTTTGTCATAAGAATACCTCACATGATCGGATCGAAAAGAACTTCCTACTTTGGAAACTGCAGTATTATGGATGATTCCTTTTTTCTGAGAATCATTCTCTTTTACAACCGTAAACAACCAATATCCGAAAGATGATAGGATCCCTATGACAAAGATGCCGATTAGTACAAAAAAACGAACAATAACCGATACACAATGAGGTTCAAAGACGGAGCCGATAAAAGCCAGGGCAAAAACAAATGAGAAAATCTTTATACTCCTCTGTTTTTCTTTGGAACAGGAGTTGAACCAATCGTAGAATTGAATCCAAAGATATGCCGTTTTTTTTTTGATCAGAGGCAGATAAACAACAGCAATTATAAAAGCAGCAAACAGCCACTTGGTTCTATCAAAAAACTGACCGGTGACTTTTGAGGTTGCGAATAAGTTGTTTTCGATAATCTCCAGAATATCATTTTTAACAAGAGAAGAAATTGCGGAAATATCACCACTTTCAACAAAATTTAAATGAAACTTTAAAAAAAAGAGCATAAATGCAGACAGCAGGGCAGCGAAACTCCAAAAGTAAATGCTTTTTTTATCGGATTCGAATAAAAAGGCGGCTAAAAGGGTCATTGCCGATAAAATGATCCCAAGAGAATGAGAAGTCATGGAAAGGATTGCAATAATTAGAATTAGAAAATATTTTCTTTTACCGGAAACCAAAATACTCCACCCCAGCAATATAAAAACATTGGAAATGTTAAAGGGGCTTATATAATGGGTTCCCCAATATGGAAAATAGTGGACGCTCAGTAAAAACATAAGTAAACCGGTTGGTTCCGGTCCGAAAACATTCCGGCAGAATAAAGCAATTGCAATCGCAAAAAGAATCGCTCCGGCAGTGTCTATGATCAACTGGGCTGTTTCAAAGGATACTCCCATCAAGTGTAAACCGGCCATAACGGCCGAATAGAGCGGATGATAAGAGAGAATCGTATGGTGTTCCTCACGTTCCTGGATCCATATAAATGATTCAAGGTCCTCACCTGAGAGCCCCCGGGGCGTCCAATTCGTTTGTTGGTAAATATCTTCTAACCCGATACATTCACTGAAAACGCAATTTATCAGGTTACCTGCCTTAATGATATAATGATAGTGATCGTCCGGCTCCCAGGGAATAAAACGAAGCGACTGAATTTCAAAGGCAGTTATGACGTGAACAACCAGATAAGTGAGAAAACCGAAGTAGAAGAGGTTCTTTTTAAAATAGTTCATAGTTTATAGCTCATGGTTGATAGTTCATGGTTGATAGCTCATGGTTGATAGTTCATGGTTGATAGTTCATGGTAGATAGTTCATAAGTTCATTTAAGAATAGAGGACTGGAAAACGCTACGGGTAAAGACCTATGAGCTATGAGCCATGAGCTTCTTTTTAAGACCTATGAGCTTTCTTCAGTTTTTTACTAAATGAGATTGTTCGTTTGATAAATTTCAGTTTTGATTTCCAGTCAACATTCCAGTGTGAGCTTCCGTACATTCTTTCTTTGAAAAATACTGGAAAGCGAATAATATTCAGCTTTTGCTTGCGAGCCGTGTAATATGCATATAAATCGAGTGAAAAATCGTAAGGCGGATTCTTCCATGTTTTATAAAAAGAGTTATGAAATAAATTCGGCTGCGCATTGATATCGTTCATTGGAGTTCCAAGATAGATTGTTTCAAAAATAGACATTCCTAATGTAAAAAAGGCATCTGTAATCGGGCGCTTTTGTCGGTTTCCTTTTATATATGTCTTTTCAGGTATATCCGCCTTTTCTACAATTTCTAATGCCTTTATGACGTCATAGGGGTCTGTTTGCATGTCCGCATGCGTCCAGGCAAGGAACTCCCCTTTTGCTGATTTTAGCCCCTGAATGATTCCATAACCATATCCACGGTTCAATTCTACTCGTTCAATGTGAACAAAAGGGTAATCATTTAAAAGTGATTCCATTACCTGTTGAGAATGATCCGTTGAGCCATTGTTGACAATGATCACTTCAATATCATCTCTATTTATTGTATCTTTAAACCTTTGAAAGATGAATGGAATACTTTCCGCTTCATTGTAGCAAGGTACTACGATTGAGAGTTTCATAAGTCTATTATGTAGGCCATTGAGCAATCTGTTCGAACATATAGTTGGCTGTCAGCTCATTCCCACGTGGCGTTAGATGGCAATAATCATGAAAAACGTGCTCTGACTCAGAGCACTGATTAATAACGGACGATATATTTAAATAAGAAGCTTCCTGTTTTTTACATAATGCTTCCAATTCAACGATTTGTCTCTCATACTTTTCTTTGAAAAGATCGATGGAAAGATTTTGACGATCAAAAAAAAAGGGTCGTGAATGTTCGTAATAGAGCCGTTCATTTTTATGAAAAGTTTTATCCGTATGATACAAACAAGGTTGATGGCAAAAAAGTATGGGTTTATTCCAGGCCTTAGCGAGTAAAATAAGATAATAAACATGTTGCAGATAAAACTTACGGCCGGCCTCATACTGGGGAGGAGAATTTTTTTTCTTTTTTCCCGAAACAACAGGAAAAATTTTGCTATGGATAAATCTTAAAACTCTTTTTATGCCAGGGAAATAATCTTTCTGTCCTTTGCTTTTACGAATCTCCCGTACCTGTTCTAAAAACCAAGACTCATCTTGATGCATGCGACTATGCCATGCCGTTGATAAGAAATTTCTAACGCCTCGGTAACCACCGAATACGTTTCCCTGTCGGGCAGTGAAGATATCATTATAACCATCAAAAACAACAATTCCGTCAAACTCCAAATCCAAACATACTCTATATAATAGATTTAACTCATTCATTATATGATATGACCGAATTGCAAGATTAATCACTTCAACTGCATCTCCCTGTTTATCAAATTTTGTTTGTAAGTAGTGTGTGATAATTTCATTATCCGCACAATTCGGAATACCGAGAAGTGCGGAAGATCCTAACGCAACAATTCGATAGTGTGGGTCCATTTTCTTCCATGTAAATTCTGGGCATCGAAAACCTTTGGAATTCAGATTGAAACAGGCAGATTGAAAGGGATACTGAAGATAAACAACAAAATCCTGATAATAAATCCCTCTCTTGTCAAACTTCAGGAAATCCTGAACAGCTGGAATACTATTTTCCAGTTCATCAAACTTCTCTTTTAGTTCCAATTCATCATTTTTAGGACGTAATTGACGATATTTTGCTAATGCTATTCTCAACAATAGTTCCAGTAATACTATGAAAACAGCAATTAGTATTAGTAATAGTTCAAAGTTCATTTAAGAATAGAGGATAGGAAGACGCAACGGGTAAAGACCTATGAGCCATGAACTATGAGCTTCTCTAGTACATTGTATATTGAAAAGGAGACACTTCACTTTCGGTATTATCTTTTTTACATTTTTTTCGTGTTCGGTTTTTCAACAGATCGTTTACATATAACATCATCAATAGAGGTTTTAACATCAGTTCAATCCAGAAGATCAATTTTTTAGTGAAAGAAGAGTCAGGCTTATGGGAAAAAGAAACCCAAGTCGTCTTTTTAGTGTCGGAGGATAGACCGGCAATTGTACGATTGGTTCGGCGTCTATAAATAGAAACAGGAATAAAGATCAAATACCATAAGAGGTAATAATATACTTTTGCTATGATGTAAACTATCTTCATGGTGACGCTCTTCACTGAATACTCACGTTTCATCTTCAAACAAGACCGGTTGGTTTTCTTTTCTGAGAAGATAATTTTCCAGGACGAATACATCCATTTCCGTGCGCATGAAACATCGGTAGGCATCTTGAATTGTACATACGATGGGTTCTCCTCGTACATTAAAAGAAGTATTAATCAATACGGCGCAATCGGTTTTCTCCTCAAACGTTTTGATCAGATGATAGTATCGTGAATTGGTATCTTTGTGAACCGTCTGAATCCTTGCCGAATAATCGACATGAGTTACTGCCGGAATCGTAGAGCGTTGTAATTTTACTGCATCGATACCTTGCGCTTTTTGTGCCTCTTCTGTTACCGGAATCCGATGCTTTGAAGCAACTTGAGCGACAAACAGCATATATGGAGAGTCGGTCCTTAATTCAAAATAATCTCCTGCTCGCTCTGCCAAAACAGAAGGGGCAAAGGGGCGAAAAGACTCTCGATATTTTATTTTTAAATTCAATAGGGATTGCATCTTTTTACTACGAGGATCGGCAATAATGGAACGATGACCGAGTGCACGCGGTCCGAATTCCATCCTGCCGGAAAACCAACCAATTACTTTTTCATGTACCAATAAATCACTAACCTTTGAAAAAAGCTCACGATCCGAAAGTCGTTCAAAGGGATACCCCTGTTTTCTGAGGAATATTTCAATCTCTTCGTTAGAAAATGACGGGCCAAGTGCACAACCCTTCATTGAATCATATGGGTTCATGGAAATCTTACGTTCATTTTTTTGATAATGGTAGTAAAATCCAAGGGCTGCCCCCAATGCACCTCCGGCGTCACCGGCTGCCGGCTGCACCCAAATGTGGTCAAAAGTTTTTTTTCGCAGTAACTTACTGTTTGCAACACAGTTCAAAGCGACTCCGCCTGCCAAACATAGATTTTTTTGATTTGTCGCTTCTCGAACATAGGTTGCTAATCTCAGGATCGCTTCCTCTGTGACGGCTTGAATAGAAGCAGCGATATCGCACTCTTTCGGAGTTATTTTACTTTCCCGTTTACGGGGCGGCCCGCCAAACAGCTTATGGAACTTGGAGGAGGTGATTTGTTCTGTTGCAAAAAAATTAAAATATTCCGAGTTCAATCGATATGTGCCGTCTGGGTTCCATGAAATAATATGTTCGGTAATCCTGTCTTGAAATGTCGGAGAACCGTATGGAGCTAATCCCATTACTTTGTATTCTCCAGAATTGACTCGAAATCCTAAATAGGCAGTAAAAGCACTATAAAGCAGCCCCAGTGAATTGGGGAAGTTGATCTGCCGTTCCAAGGTTACATGATTATCTTTACCTTGCCCGTAAGAAGTGGTAGCATATTCACCAACACCATCGATCGTTAAAATAGCGGATTCCATATAAGGGGAAGGAAAAAATGCAGATGCTGCGTGTGAAAAATGGTGGTCCACAAATTCGATTTCATGGGGATAAAAAATTTTCCCGTCTTTTTTACTTAAAGTATTAATTGAGTGATATAAATCATTTTCCGGATTTGACGGCCCACACCATTTTCGGATCGCATTCCACAGCATTGTCTTTCCCAAGGGAGCAAAAGAAGTATAGGTATCCAGGATTCGATATCGCTTTTGGTCTAACCGGTCATAAAATACGATTTGATCAACCTCTTTAAGTGTAATTTTAGATTCCTGCAAACAATAGGTGAGCGCCTTTTCAGGGAATTTCGGATCATGTTTAATTCTTGAAAAACGTTCCTCTTGAGCCGCTGCTATAATATCACCATCACGAATTACACAAGCAGAGGCATCATGGAAATAACAAGAAAGGCCGACTATATACATGTTACGAAATATGCGGAAGAGTTACTCAATATTACAAAGTTTTCTTAAAATAACCTTCCCAATAACAATATGTTCGAAAATCATCGGGGGTACCCCAGCCGATATATTTGTCAACCTCAAATACTTTGACCTTTAGACTATTTTCCATAAGCTCATTCATGAGTTCATCTACATAAAATTCGTTATTTACTCTTCTTTTTTTTTCTATCATATTTTTTGCGGCATTCATAAAAAATTTCGCCTTTTTAAAGTAGAAAGTGCCGACTATGGCATGATCATTAACCGGATTACCGCTCACAGGCGCCTTGCAAGATACCTTTATAGCGTTATTCTTATCATCGACTATAACCCATCCATACATATGAGGGTTTCTTTGCACAGTAATGTTGTTTCTAAAAGTCCAGATGATAGCATCCATATCACCATCTTTCATCAAATCACGGTACTTCTCTTTATTCCACGTCGCACCGTTATCACAAGCGCCTATTAATAAAGGTTCGTCCTCATTTACATAAGATTCCGCCAAAAGGCAGGTACTCGCCTGTCCTTCGGTTAAATAGTCGACAGCAATAATTTTACTGCCTGGATATTCGCTATGTAATAATCTATCGATATTATAATCCCTTATATGTTCTTCCCGACAAATGAAAATCCAGTGATCTGCCTGTGGTAAACTGTTTGCTGCCTTAAGAATCATCGCTTTGCCTGAGACATTGATTAATGGCTTTGGTTCTTTATAACCTTGGCGGATAAATCTTTCTCCGGCGCCTGCCAATGGGATTAAATTTGTCATTTTGGTATATCTTATCAATAAGCGGGCCGTAGGGGTTTAAGATTTTAAACCCCTACAACTCTTACTCTTAATCATAATCTTACTCTTAATCTTAATCGAAAATTGTCCGCTAGCACCAGCAGTAATACGATTAAGATTATGATTAAGAGTAAGATTAAGAAAATATCTGCTAACACATTTTCATGTTTTGCGGTGATCCTGGGGATCATGGACGTTTATCCCCAAAATATTCGGACCAATAAACATATTCTTGAAGGTCTTCCGGGGTTCCCCACTGTAAAAAGTAGTCCAGTTCATATATGTGAATTCTCATTCTCTCTTCTTTCATAAGCTGATAAACAGTACTTACATAATACTCTCCCTTTATATGAAGATTCCTTTCCATCACCATTTGAAAGTATTTTTTAATGTAAGCTCCCTTTTTAAAGAAATAAGTCCCTGCCGAGTGATAGGAGTCCATCTTGTTTTTCGTAAAAGAGAACTTTTCCTTTACCTCGAGCATATGATTGTTTTTATCCGATCGAATTCCGGCATATAAGCCATTACCTAATAAATGAGGATGGAATCCTCTGTAGGCTGTCATTGATCCGTCAAATCCATTATCAATGATCTTATTCTTAAAATCATCATACTCCCAGTAAACCGAAAAATCGCAATAATTCACAATTACGGGCTCATCATTTTTAAGCAATTCTTTTGTTTGCAAAACACTATAAACAGGACCGTATGTATGAGGCTCTATCTCTACGATTGTACAACCCGGTTTTAGTTTGTAAAGGATTCTTTTTAGATTCGTCGTCATTATATGCTCGGCATTACAAACAAAGATGAAATCCCTTTCGCCGGGGAACATATTGACAACATGTTCGATCATCGATTTATTGTCAACCGGTATAAGTGGTTTAATCTCTTTATATCCGGCACTGATAAACCTGGCGCCAGTACCTGACATGGGAATCACTATTTTCATTTTCTCACACTTTTGGTGTGTATCATATTACAGCTTTTCATATAACATGGTATAACTGAAAACGCAGAGAATTACAATTTGCACGATTCCGTTCAGATCATCTTCAAACTGCATTTTTACGATTCCTAATTCATCGATATTCGGTATTATCCGGATTGCTGTTTTTTCCAATCCTTCAGAGGCAATTCCTCCTTCCACAACCAAATGCTGCTTATCCACACCTTCATACCAATGATTGAGTTTTATATTGGAAGCTTCTCCCAGTTCGTTGATGAGCTGCTCAATATTGATACTATTGTCGAGCGTAAACTTTACTCTAAGCTGTGAGTTATCGTTTATTCTCTCACTGCTCAAAGCATCTACTGTTTCATAACGTATGATGATATCGGCATAACTCCTTTGAGGTTCAATGAATTTTTGATTGTCACTTTCCCTTTTTTTCATATAATCAATGACATGCTCTTTTTTATAACCCCTCTCCTCAGTGTCTCGTTTTACCTTCCAAAATTTGACCAGCTCTTCTTCTGTGTCCAGATATATCTTAATATCAATAAGTTCGCGCATCATGCTGAGGTAGTAAGGATGAAGTCCGCTGAGAAATATATATTTGTTCGGTCCCAGGATATGAGGTTCGGAAAATTTACCGGTTGTATGGTTATAAGAGCGCCTTGAAATCGTTTGCCCGTTTTTTAGAGAAGATGTGTGATTCATCTGTATATAAAGATCATTCCCTTTTGGATTTAAATGGGTATAAACCTTCCACATCTTATTATCTCTCTCCCACTTATGATGATCATCTCCGTCCACTTGGATAATATTTTTTTCGCCTAATATGTTTTTTAAGAAACCACACAGCGTATCCTTGCCTGCCCCGCTGCTGCCTGCGATCCCCACAATGACCGGAGTTTCCCGTTCTTTGTAAACCTGATTGCTCCTCACTCCATATATATACATCATAATTGCAATATATGCGATAATTCCGAATAACAATGTGGCAGTCGTATCAATAAGTCGAATGCTCCGGATTTCCGACATGTACCGGGCCATCATTTCAAACAAAATGCTTTTTGACTCCGGATGAATAATATTCAATGGATAGGGAACTTTCATTGTAAAATAGAGGATAAAGAGGATGGAAAAAACAATGTAAGTAGCAGGGTGAAATTTTTGAGAATGAATATAATAGTAGCATAAAAAAGGAATCACCCACATGTACCATCCCGGTGCATTGGCGGGAATTAATAGAAGAAATACAGTAAAAACCAGTCCGATATACATGATTAAAATGTCATTGTTCAATTTTTTATACAAACCGAATTTTAGAAATAAAACGCCCAGTGCAAGCGGGACAAGCAATAGATTATAATTCCCAAAAGAAATAGCGGTTAGATAAATCCAGTCACGCTCCTCGGCGTTAAAAACCATTGACTGATATCCCTGAGAGAAAAAAAACGGGCCGATCATCAAAATATAGAGCAAAAATGAAGCTGTGAGGTATAGCAGTACCTTTGGCAAATAGTGTTCCTTCCTAAATATATAGGTGATAAGAAAGGGTGCAGCCACCAAAAGATTCTCCTTTGTTGCAACACCGATCGATAAAGCAAAGGCAGAGGAAATATATCTATGGTTGAATAAAAGCACCAAAGATAAAAGCAAAATCGCCATTGGTATCATATCCAGCTGGCCGAAAAAATAACCTATATACAACACAACAGGAGAACACCAGTAAATGTATACCGTTCTTTTCACATCTAATTTAAAAGAGTGAATAAGCATATAAAAAATACCGATGTCAGCCAGTAATACGGGTATTCTTAATAGAATAATATCTATCTTCGTTACAACTTCGGGAGAGATATTGGCAACAATTGATTTTAAGGCAAAAGGAATTGATAAAATAACCAGCATACCCGTACCATAAGGAAATGCCTTAATATAACCTCCGCCTGCAAGAAAAGAATCCCAAGGATTTATAAATCCTAAAGATACAAAGTTTTTAATAAAGGGAATAAACCAGTGAAAATACAATGCCGGAACAACAAGTAAAGTTATTCCGATTTTAATAATAAGAACAATAACAAATAGAATTTTATAATAACTCATAGGAAAGCTCATGGTTCATGGTTCATGGTTCTTAGTTGAAGAATGAGATTCAATTTTAATAACCCATGAGCTATATACAAGGTTTCGTTCGTCAAAACGACCGACTATGAGGCATGAGCCATGAGCTTTTTTTATACAACTTATCCAGCCATAAAATATTCTTATCACTTAGATTTTTGCGCCACTCTATGGCTATTTCTTCTTGTATGCCGGTGTAATTTTGACGAATGCCATGACTCGTTGTATTAAGAATTCTATCCAGTGTTTCCTTGGACGAATCTACACCTAAGAAGTCGTAAATTTTTGAAAGTTCATCTTGAGGGTGTTTCATTAAATTTTCAAACGTCAGGTGGTGTGTGTTTTTTGTAGATAAATTTTTTTTTATATAATTCAAGCATTTCATATAGCGCTTTGCAAATATTTTTAAATTGAAATCGGTTAATTTCCTTGTGATTAGAGGATAAAATCCTAATTTAATAAATGAGTTAACGACCCCTTTAATATCTCGTTCTATGAAAACAAACTTGATCTCCTTGTTATGAAAGGAAATCAGTTTTTTTAGATAGTCATATTTATAAGCTGTGAGATCACAAACCTCCTTTGCCCCGACATATTTGGCGCTTTTATTATTAAAGAGAATGTAACACGATTTTAAAAAATTATTTTCATCTATCCTTCCGTCTAAATAGCTTTCAACCAAATCTATATATTGATCAGGTTCAACATGATAAAAGGCAAGAGACTGCTTAATCGAATCAAAAGAGCTATCTTTTAACAATTCAAATTGTTTATATACAATTCTTTTCGATATCTCAGGTTCTTCGGCACAGACGATTTCCGGATGTTTATCCAACAAATGGCATAATAGGGTCGTACCGCTGCGTTGGAAAGCTAGTAAATAAAAAAGCTCATAGTTCATGGCTCATAGCTCATAGCAAAAGAATGAGGTTCTATAAATAATAAGCCATGAGATATACATAAGGTTTCGCTCATCAACACAACCGACTACGAGCCATGAACTATATACAACGCTTCGTTCATCAATACAACCTACTATGAGCTAAGAGCTTCTTCAGAATCCCATATAGCGGAAGGCTTTGAAGGTTTGTGGACTTGCTATGAAAAAAAGTAGGACAATATCCATTAAAAGTACCAGAATGATTACTTGTAATATAAATCGTGAGACATCTTTTAGTTTTTTTATAAACATACTCTACTTTTTTTTGTCCCGAAAAAAAACAAACACAAAAAATGTAGGGGCGGACCTGTGTGTCTGCCCCGGAGGTGGCAAACGATCAAACGCATCGGAGTACCAGCACGCGACCAGGGCGAACACATAGGTTCGCCCCTACGAATCATCATGAATAATTTTCATGCTTTGTGACTCAGATGGTCAAGGTTTCACTAGTCAATACAACCAACTCTGAACCAAGAGCTTCTTTCTCCGACTATGAGCCATGAGCTAAATCCAGCTCGATCAATGAAAAGTCAGAAATCTATAATAAGCAGTTAATGCTGTCTCGATATCACCGATGTAGACAACCGACATACCGGCTGAAACATAGAAGAGTGTGATACAAATACTTATAGGAATCCAAATTTGATGAAACACTTTTGGAACCAATCTATGTAATTTGTGATTATGTATCAGATTGCCAAGAATCATTATGAAAATTACACCTATGCTGTGATGTGCTCCCCATATGAACCAATTGAGATTCAGGTTGTGCCAGAAACCCATTGTAAGGAAGGTAAGGGCAATGGCCAGGAGCGTGGACCTCTTTGTCATTAAAACAGGGAAATAGATATTATTTCTACACCAACTACCCAGGGAGATGTGGTAGGATTGCCAAAATTCACCAATATTTCTGCTTACCATAGGTCTGTCGAAATTTTCACGTATTCTATAACCGAACAAAAGACTCACACCTATGGCTATATCCGTATATGCGGACAAATCCAGATAACCGTAAAGCAATAAGGAACAGAGGCATATTAATAAATGCCAATATGTGATCTCATTGGGATGTAATAAAAGCGGATTCAAAAGGCTTGATCCTGTAGAAAAAATCAATTCATTCAGGAAAAAGTCTACAATCACCAGTTTTTTTAAAAGACCGATGAGAACTCGAAGACAGGCTTGGGAAAAAATTTCTGAAGTAAGCTTGCTGAGTCTTTTAGAAAAGAAACCATTGACTGTCTCGATCGGTCCTGCGGGAATTGTGGGGAAAAAAGTGGTATAGCATAGAAATCTTCTAAAATTTAGATCCCTATTTTGACCTCGATACCAATCCATTATGGTTTGTAATATTCGAAATGTAAAAAAGGAGATTCCTAAAGGGATTCCGGCGATGGTAAAAAAAATGGAGTAATAAATATGCGGTGTATATTTAAAGATGGCAAGGAAGAAAACACAAAATAGTATGGATAGCGCCAAAAAAAAGGTTTTCGAATCTGAGGGATGGATTAAAAATCTTTTTGAAAGATAAACACCGCTGAGAACACAAATTAGGGCAAAGGCAAAAAGGTGGTCAATATAGAAAAGAATGGAGAAGCTAAAGAGAATCAATAACCACTGTGAAATCTTCTCATTTCTATGAAAGAGCCAATAAAAAGGAAAAAAAATCACAAGCACGATGATAAAGAGAAGAATTTTGCGCTTCATAAGGGGAGTATTCATTCTGTGGCCTGAAGTAGAAACGATTTTTGTTTTTATATCAATGATCTCTATGGTGTTTCCTCTTTTGCCTTCAATAATGAATTCAAAATTCTCTCCCTTTTTTATGTCTCTAATGGTTTTATATACTTTATATCCCTTGTTTGTCAGGTCATAATGATCCAGATGTTTATGGGGAGGAGGCTTGGGAAAAGGTCTGATCCTTACATCTTCGGAATCATTATATTCAATGTCTATCGTGACGCTGTTTACGTCTTTCGGGGATTTAAAAACAATAAATAAGTTATTCAATCGATTCTTGAATGTATGCTTTGCCGGCATGCCGTTTATCGGTGTTCTGTTATACTCATTTTCCGGCCTTTCTTCATATATATTGTATTGCAGACAATGGGTGCTTTCCTTTTCCGTACGGATATGATTCCAACAAGCGACTGAAAGGACTGAGGTAATAATCAGAAAAAGCGTTATGTTGGATTTCGAAAATAAATAATTATTCATCTGTATAGTGTCTGAATTTAAATAACGTCCTTCACTGAATGTACACCAATAACTTATGCTTTTTTGCTAATGATAAAGTCAGATATATTATTTATGGTATCAAAGTTCTCCTGGGTTAATTCCATGGGATTGACCTTAATAGAAAATTCATCTTCTATAAAATAAATGATTTGCATTAAATTTCTTGAACTAATAATCCGGGTACTAAACAACATTGTATTATCATTGATATTTTTAACATCATTAACCAACTCATTGACGATATACTCTCTGATTTTCTCCTTCATTTCATTTGACATTTACTCTCCTAACCCGGCAAAGCCGGAACCAAAAGGTTTCCTGCTACCTTTTAATGCTACCTTTTAATGACAAATGACAAAAACCAAATGTCAAATCAAATCCAAATGACTAAATGTCAAAGCCTGCTCACTTCCCTTTTTTTGACATTTGAGCTTTGACATTGATTTGGCCTTTGAGCTTTGGAATTTGACATTTTTAAATATTGTTGCTTTTTTGCGCACAATTTCATTTATAAACAACTAACTCCTCACGGGATATTTAACCTGTCGATTATACCTGCTAATTCTAAGGAAAAAGGCCGGGCCGTTTTTCTAAGTCCCTCTTCATTCAGATGAATCAGGTCCATAAACCATTCGTCATTGCTGTAGATATTATCACTGGTAAGCAGAGCGATTCCGGGTTCATATTTCCGAATAATAGAAGCAATATCTTCTGATAACTGCGGCAATATGGGTAAAAAAGTATCATAAGCCATAGGAGACCAGGCACCAAAGAAAAATATTACCTTACCTCCTTTGCCTTGGATCATTTTTACGATTTTCTCCAAAATCTCATAATTGATTTCCTTATTCCTTCTAAATTCCGGAATTTTTACCTCTTTTATATATTTAGCCAGTCTCTTTTTAGAGACTCTTTTTTCATATACATTTGTAAAAGCGTATCTCTCATAACTTTTTTTTGAAAATGTAGAGAAAAGTGTCTTTAGAGCCGATATATACTTATTTTCGCTTCCCAGCCTGACAGTCTCTCGCATCGATATTTGCAAGCGTTGTCCAAAATATAACTTAAGAAATCTGCTTACATCATTTAGTGTAAGATATAAACGAGAGATATGGGGCAGGAGTTTTTTATTAAGATATTCAATTCCCGTTGTATTAAAGAGGTGTTTTATGCCGGCCGGTCCTTTGGAGAAAAGGGGTATTCTGTTAAGATCCTCAGTGTTTGCATATCTCCAAACAAAAGGCATATTATTAAGATAATCATACCCGAGTTTGTCCGGAGGAGTATCGAGATTATTAACTGAAAGACTAATAAGGACAACACTTCTATTGTCAATCGGGAGCGCCGCTGCAGTCATATAGCCATCAAGCATGGTTTGGCTGAAATGTCCGAAATTTACGGACTGAACGTTTCTTCCCGTATATTCACTTAAAAGTACTGATATCTCTTCATCTCCGGGCATATATCTTATAGTAGAACCGCCAAGCAAATAGACCTTTAGTGCATCAGAATCATATTCTCTTCTTGTTTTCGCAATTTTATAAGGTAAGTGAATAAAATCTTGTCTTGGATTACCGAGAAGGTAAGACTCTTCGAATCTTAGTAACCGGTCGGGATGTAGAAAAAGTACTAAAAAAATGATCTGAACAAAAACTATGAAAATCGCTGTAATTATGGAGGCAATAGAAAATTTAAAGAATTTTTCCTTCATATTAAAAAGGAATCAGCGCCTCCAGAACAAAAAGATTTCTCTTTTTTATTTCATCAGCCAAAGAATAGAGTTCACTATAACCTAAGTATTGTGATATATACACAGGGATGGACGGTTCATATCCGAGTCTTTCATTTCTACTGTCATAAAAGGAAGCAGCCCAACAGAAGTCCTCAGGGATCAGGCCTTCTTTTTTTGCAATATTCTCAAGCATTGTACCGGGGAAGATATAGCAACCGACTGTAGATATGGGATATATTCCTCTTTTAAGAAGATTTTGACAATAATCTATCGTGGTAATGGCATCTTCATATGTCTCATCAGGATTACCGATCATAACGAAAGCGCCCATGGGAAGGTCTATTTTATTGCTAAAATTCAGAATGCTTTCCAGTTTTTCAATATCCAGTTTTTTATTCATAGATGAGAGAACTTTCGGAACAATACTTTCCAGGCCGAATTTAATCCCACGGCAGCCTGTTTCTTTCAATATCTGTAAAAAATCTTCATCCAATATGGAAATTCTTGATTTAACGGAGTAGATGATTTCTCTTTTTTTTAAATGTTCCAGTATCTCATACGCGATTTTTCGATTCATCCCGAATGTATCGTCTTGTATCCTTATCGCTTTATATCCTAAAGAGGCTATATAATTAATATTTTCGATTACCGAATCAACGGGGGCAAAGGCAATGGTTTTTGAAAAATAGCCTGCTGAACAAAAAGTACAATGATTACAGCATCCTCTGCTCGTAAAGAGAGGCAGGGATGGGATGTGATCCGTTCTGAATTGATATTTTTTAAGATTGAGAAGCCTATAATCGGGAATTAAAAAATCGGATGGATCGGGTTTACCGATAAATGGTGTTTGATAGGTCGTACCATTTTTTCTGAATGTCAAACCATAGATATCCTCCGGCGATTTGCCCGACACGAGGTGAGGCAGACTTTTTTCACAATACCCTCTTAAAATAAAATCAACGGAATGGTGATGTTGTAATGTTTCTTTATCATTACCCATGAAGTGCGGACCACCGAGTACTGTCTTTGTATCAGGAGATAACGCTTTAATTTGCTCGCAAAAGGAGAAAACATTAAATCTGGAATCTGTTGTTGTCGAGATACCGATAAAAGCAGGCGAAAAATCATTTATGATTCTTTTTGGATCGACTTTTTCAACATAAAAATCTACAACTTTGACATCATGACCTCTCTTTTTCAGTGATGTTGCAAGATATACCAATCCCATAGGGTGATCTTCTCTGAGGTTCGTAAGATTGAATCCGGCATTCATTAACAGTACTTTAGCCATCTCCATACCCTCCGATTCCCTCTGCCACATAAACAGATGGAGGCTTGGGCGCCTTCATCCTTCCTGCTTTCATGCGCCTTGCGGCGTAACAAAGATTGATGATGGAATCCATTCCATCATTTAATAATTTTCCTTTATATTCAAAAATTTCAATTGAACGAAAAAAAGTGGTATTATGTCTTATGTAGGAGGTAAGTGTTTTAATGGAATGGATCGGGTTGATCATAGCTCCGAACTGGTTATAAGAAAGCCCTGCCAGCAGCAAATCGGTTAGTTCATAATCATTGCGTCGTATGTACCTCATTCGCTCCATAAGCACCTGGTATCGATAGATGATTTTTTCATAATCCAATATATTCAACCCGGCGATTATTGCGCAATTGCTTTTTTTTAAATAATGTCGAAGGTTTTCAACGTAGTCATCTTTATCTTTTATTGCACAGGAGGCTGCTGCTTTGGATGTCACAGAAGGAACGGGACAAATAGAACAGCCGATACATCGATATATTGTGGAACCAATCATTTCATGAATTGTAAACTCAACCCATGGTATAAAGAGTCGGACACGGTTCGTTAATCCTCTGATGTAGTTTGCAAGAAAACGTTCTTCCGTATCCATTGTGATCAGAATATCGACTCGTATATTGATCCGGTCAGGGAGAAATTCTCCTTTTTTATAGGTTTCAGAGACATGAGACACCTTCGTACCAACGCCATATGCCGTCTCTATTCCCAGTGTATCGTCAAGAACATCGCCTTTACGGCCCCCTACGGCAGTACCGCCATATTGTGCGGTAGGCGGTCCGTTGCCTACAACCAAAGCGTTCTGATTCAAGGCTTCAAACAAACTATATATAATACATGTTTCCTGACCGCCGTTACGTTTGGCTCCAACTGAAATTACACCGAATATTTTATTATAGAGCAGTCTTTTTTTAGCTGTAATTTGTAATAATTTATTTCCCACAGATGAACGATCACCGAAATAAACGGGCGTCGATAATATCACACCATCGGCATTTTCGATTTTTACGTATAATTGACTCAACTTATCGTTATCTATAGCAAGAGTATCCATTAAGGAGATGTCGTCAAACAGATTTTCTTTTCCTTCGGGAAATGTGATATCAAAAACAGCAGTTTCTCTTCTGTGAAAAAGTACGACAAGAGGAAAGTAATCAATATCAGCTCCTCTTGCTATCGCACCTTTCATGGCTGCCGCCGACAATATTTCAGAATTGCATAAATCAATTCCGTCACGGATCAATGATTTTGCCTTATCAATAAATTCACTTGAAGAACCCTTGAATGAGCCCAATTCCATAACCGCTTTTTCCCGTGATATATTGGCTCTTATGCTTCCGCAAAGGATCAATACTCTCATCTGACAACCATATCAATGAGTTTGTGTTTTGCTATCTTACCGGACCCTACACGCGGCAGAGACGAAAGCTCTAAAAAACGGTGCGGCACATGAGATGGAGGCAAAATCGCTCTCAGCTTTCCTATCACTTTGCTGCGATTAAAACCTTTATTTTCTTTTGGAACAAAAAAGACCATCGGCACCATTCCGAGATATTTATCAGGTACAGCAAGCACTGTCACATCATGAAAAATATCGAGGTTCATAATCGTTTGCTCGATTAAAACGGTACTCACCTTCTCTCCGGAGCTTTTAAACATATCATCGACCCGACCTTGTAGAAAAAGATATCCCTCTTCATCCATAAAACCCAGATCACCTGTCTTTATTCCATACTCGGTAAGGGTTCCGGCTGTTTCTTCAGGCAGACGATAGTATCCATCCATCAACAGATCACCGGAGGCATACACTTCGCCGATCTTGCCAAAAGGTAATTCTTTGCCGGTAGAAGTGGAACGAACCGTGCATACGGCTCCTTGTATCGGTTTACCTACAGATCCGATTTTATCGAAAGCTCTGGATGGATCGAGAAAGCAGAATCGACCGCCCAATTCCGTCATTCCATAGACATGATGCAGTTCAACATGGGGAAACTTTTTTATAAATAACTGCCATGTCTGCTTATGTAAAGTATCGCCAGAGGCCATCACTTTTTTCAGCTCTTGCAATCTCTCTCCCGGTCTCTCAATGCTCTTAACGAGCCAGCGTACCTGGATCGGAGAGACACCGACACCGGTGGCATGGAAATCTTCAATAATACCGGAAAATTGCGCCGGAAAGAACATCCGGTCAAGAGCGATAACCGTTGCCCCTGCCATCAGGCCGGTCCAAAAGTGGCAGATCGCACTGGTAAATCTAAAGGGAATATTAAAAAGCCATCGATCGTTCTCACTAAGCTTCAACTGTTGTCCGGCAGCTAAAAAGTTCCTTCCAAGGACTCTGTGGGAAAGCATTACTCCCTTCGGTATTCCCGTAGAACCGGAAGTATAAAGAATTGCCGCCAAATCATGTTCGGAAACTTCTATATCCGGGCAATCGTATTTTTCATTCACCATTCTTTCAATAGGAGTGATCATTAGACTGTTTATATGATTAAAACCATCTTTCTTTTGATCTGTCATTAGCAACAGAGACAGGTTCGCATCGGTTAGAACAGTATGTAATTTCTCTTTACTCAGATCCGAATTTATGATTACCGGTACTGCCCCGATACGCCATAAAGCAAGCATGACTATAAAAAATTCAAGTTGTGAATCTATGATCAAACCGCATAATTGACCTTTTTTTATACCATTGTCAGCTAATTCACAGGCGTAATAGAAAGAAGCTCGATCTATATGCTTGTAATTTAAGCTCATCTTTTCGTTTAATAAACCCACCTTGTCACCTAATGAAGAAAACCGTTTTTCTAAAGTGGATAGAATAGGCGACCGGTTATATTTTCTCTTTTGTTTCATATTCATTAACAGCGACTTTTCTTATACTCCCTCTCCTCTCAACTTATCATGTCCCCCATTTATTATTAAACATGGAGTAGGAGGAAGCAATTATCCCGATAACCTAATGTAGGTTATTATGTAGTCTTTTTGCCGAATGCCTGTTCAACAGAACGGGTCTCAATAAAATCGAGGTACTTGCTTTCGGTAATTTTATATAGTTTACATCCATTTTGTTTTAAAAAATCTTTTATATAACGATAGGAGGGAATAATAATGGAATAGTCGTTGTTTATCATCCTTTTAAAACTCTTCGGAATCGTTGAAGTTGTATATTTATCGGAAAAATAACCTTTTGAATAATCACAATCGATTCCAATCAGGTACATCTCTTTGAATCCCATATAAAAAGCTACGGGTATGGCAAAATCGAGTAAAACCGTATCACCGCAAAAGTTTTCTTTTCCCGGATCAAGTGTAAAATATCCATCCTTTATAGACAGACCGTTATGGGTATAAAGATGATGTTCACAATCAAATGGAAGCTCATAAACATTTTTCAGGTCAAAATCAATCTTTTTTCGCCACCCCGATTTAAGAAAATTGAGTGTTTCCGGCGGATACCTTTGGGCATATTTTTTTATGGCTCCGAAGTCAGACATACAAAGAGCATAGGGTTGATACTCTATTTCATCAAACATTATACAGAAGCCATTGACAACAAAAGAATAAACTCCTGACTGTCTAACTTTTTTTACAAGTTCCACAGTCAGGGAGGGACCGTTTCCGATGATTACACACATGTCGCCGCTGTATAAATTTTTTAATTTTTTTAAATCCCGCATTACCATGAAGTCCATCCGCCGTCTACCATAAGTACCGTCCCGGTGACATATCTGGAGGCATCGGATATTAAAAAAACGATAGGACCAATTAAATCGGCAGGTTCGGCCATCCTTCCCAAAGGTGTGTGTTTTACATAATTTTCTACGAATTCGGGATCTTGAAGCTTTTGATTATAAACACCTCCGGCCCCTATACAATTGACCCTGATATTGTATGGCGCCAGATAGGTTGCCAAATATTTGGTTAAAGTATGAATACCGCCTTTAATCAATGCATATTCGGCAGGTGCCGGAGTCATATCCGTATTTCCATATATCGAGAAATAAGGTCCGACTTCACCATAAATAGAACCTATGTTTAATAATACGCCTTTTTTTTGTTTTTTCATTGGAATCGATGCTTCTTGACAACATAAGAAATAACCACCCGAGTGATCACATAAGTTTTTGTATAGGGAGGCAGGTTCGGTTTCTTCAAATCGTACCGGCCAATCTTCGGTTTTGGGCCAGGCATTATTAATTAACACATCGATTTTTCCGAATCTTTCAACAACTTTCCGGAAAAATGATTGGACCGATGAGTAATTCGATATATCCAGACTTAAACAAACGGGAGGAAAACACTTCTTTGGCAAACGAATGGATCGTATTTGTTCCTGAAATCGATCGCTATTTCTGACACCGATGACTACCTGTGCGCCAAGCTTTGGTAACTGTCGGACAGCTTCCATACCGATCAAACCACTACCACCGGTCAATATAATAATTCTCTCATCCAGTCTGAATAACCTATTCGGATCACTTTGCATAGTCAGTAAAATAATAGGAAACAATATCCCAATCACATTTGGAATGGCATATAAACTCTTTCGTGAAATCCTTTGAAAGTTGTAAACTTCTGAATTCATCATATTTTTCCGAATTCCAGATATCCTTAAGGGAACTGTCATTCACATTACCAAATGTCCATGCCCCATTCATATCCTGAGTACATGGCACAACAGAACCATCGGCAAGAATCGTCATGGATGTCCAGGCATACTCACAATACTGCTTATTATAGTGGCTTTTATTTTCTCCTTTGGTTTTTTTGATCTCCGATTTCCTCTTAAGTAACCATTTATTATCCACGCTTTTTATATAAGGGTATACGTCTTTTCCCTTCCATAAATCAAAAAATCTATTGATTCTGTTTCTATCTCTAAAAAAATCCAGCATTGTCAAGACAATCACTGTATCCGCCTTCATTCGCTCTTTTAGAGTGAGGACTTCCAGAATTCTTTGGTAAGATTTTATAAAGTCAGCCTTTTTTCCTCTAATTTCTTTTGCTTCATGATCATCCAAGCTATCTAAGGCAAATTTGATATATCCGGTCTTGGATTCAAATAGTTTTTCTATAAAATCCAATCGAATATTACAGGGATTACATGAAAAATAGGTAGGTATACTCTTTCTTGTTAAAATAGAAATACGTTCGGGCAAATTCGGATCCAACAGAGGTTCTCCGAAACCATGTAATGTAATGCACTTAGATACTATATCAAAGTAGAAATTGTTCTCCGATGGAAATTTCTCACGAGACAAGGCGCTATCCGAGAACTCCTGCCACCGTCTGAAAAGGGTCTTGTTTTGCGGTTCGATTTGCTCTACAATTGCATGAAAAGTATCCTCTTCCATGTGTTGTAATGTTCTTTTAAAGTCGGTTGTCCTCTGGCACATTACACAACTCATATTACAATAGTTTGTGGTTTCGATATTAAAAACAAAGGGGATTGGATTCCGTTTTGTATTCAACTTGCTAAGAATATCTTTACTCTGTTTACTGCTATATTTGAAGCTGATGATGTCTTGCTTCAACTTAAAGGTGTTTCTAAAGAATTCAGTGTCATACATGGTTCATGGCTCATAGTTCATAGTAAGTATAAATTAACTATGAAATGTTTTGATTGTGTCGATTTTTTTTTCTGTTTTTTAGTTCACATTCCAACAGTTGCTTGACTGGACTTCCAATACATTTTTCTAATAATCGAACTCGCTCAACCAGATCTCTCAAGCCTTTGTACTCCAATGAAGCGGCATGATCCGGGCCCCTCATGGTGCGATCTAAGGTAAAGTGCTTCTCAATAATGCTTGCGCCGAAAAAAATCGAGCTGGCAGCTATACTTATACCTCGTTCATGACCGGAATATCCCACAACGATATTGTATTTCCTTCGATACTCGGTTATTACGGATAGATGGACATCCTCATCGTTGGTGGGATAGGAGGATGTGCATTGTAATAATGCGAAAGTTGCATTCAGATTTGTCAGTAAATGATATGCATGATCCACTTCTTTTGCCGTAGACATGCCTGTTGACAGTAATATCGGCCTCTTCGTTTGTACGGCTTTCCTTATGAGTTTATCATTTGTTAAATGAAATGAGGCGATCTTTATTGCAGGCACATCAAGGCTATGAATAAAATCCAATGAATCATCATCAAAAGGGGTTGCAAGAAAGATGATTCCTCTCTTTTTTGAGAATTCATTCAGCTCCCTGTATTGAGTGTGTGAAAGTTCAAGAAATTCCTTATGTTCTCTATATGTCTTCCCGAATGAATTGGATCCCGGATAAAACGAGTTCAGGAGTTCCTGCGGAAAGGCCCTCTCTATGTTTTTCACCTGAAATTTTACGGCATTTACTTTACATTCAATAGCCTTTTCAATCAGTTTGACAGCTATGTTGAAATCTCCATTATGATTATTACCGA
Source organism: Candidatus Magnetocorallium paracelense (assembly GCA_029001845.1). GTDB lineage: Bacteria > Nitrospirota > Thermodesulfovibrionia > Thermodesulfovibrionales > Magnetobacteriaceae > Magnetocorallium > Magnetocorallium paracelense. The sequence goes on from JAREWP010000090.1 coordinate 61,778, forward strand.
TTTCTGCAATAATAAAAGTCGGATGTCCTTGCCCTATCGGAAAATTAGCAATGTTAAATTCCGCCATAATATTTTTGTACAAGTTCAGCGATCTATATTTTTTGACAGGATATACAGGACATCAATAATCTCGTTCATCCTGTTATCCTGTCAAAATTTCTTTTTACAGCTGAACGATTACCTATTTTAAAATTGCTGTGGCTGTTACAGAGTGTTTTCACTCTGCATAATAAACTCGGTCAATTTCAAGTCCATTTTGGTGTCAATATCAATGCCGAATTTGGCAGACATTTTATATAATTTTATATTGCCTTTAGATGGTATTCCCATACCAAGTATGAAATCATTATTCCGGTAAGTCACCGATCTTGTTATATAGATAGCTCCGTTTTCATAATACTCCTTTTGCATTTGATGTCGAGGCAATCTGTTGGAAAACCTGGGATAGGCAAAGCTTCCATGTTTCGTCCATCTATACTGTTTTGTTTCGCAAACTCCGATAACCGCATCGGTTTTCGGGTCTAATAACTCAATCGCTTCATCGATTTCTTTAGCAGACCTCAACGGAGAAGTGGGTTGTAAAACCACTATAACATCGGGGGAGTGTAAGACCTTTTCCGCGTGTTTGATTACGTCAAAAGTAGAGGTATTATCATCGGCCAGTTCTGTCGGCCTGTCAATGATTTTTGCACCAAAAGAGGCAGATATATAGGCAATTTCGGAATCCTCGGTCGAAACAAAAACTTCCGAAATATATTGAGACTCCAAACCTGCTTTTATAGAATAGAAAACCAAAGGTTTTCCTGATAAATGTATAATGTTTTTACGGGGAATACTTTTAGAACCGCCGCGAGCCGGTATAACTGCTACAATTTCTGTCATTTTTTTTAAAAGGTTTATTGAAATAATAATAGATGTAGGGGCGAACCGATATGTTCGCACTGCCTCTATGAGGTTGTATTCTTTTTCATATATAGCGTAAATATATTTTTCCAAAAAGGTGGAGACCTTTTCCCGGTGAGTAAGTTTACCGGAATTTTTATCAGATCATCGAAGAATGAACTGTACGGGGTTCCGAAATATGGATAAGTTATTTTTATTACCGTAAAACCTGCTTTGTCCGCCAGTACCTGCATCGTCTTTTTAGAAAAATAGTTAACATGCTCATCAGGTATAACCAATTTAAAACGACCTCTGAATAAGTTCGGGACTGGTCCTTTAATATTAGGAGTATTACTGATGACCAATATTCCGTTTTTTTTAAGTTTAAGATAAGCTGTTCGTACCAAAAGTAAGGGGAAAAGGAGATGTTCAAAAACGCCTCTCAAATGGATGACATCGAAAAAGTTATCCTCCATATCCGTAATGTCTTTAACCTCGGCAAAGATATTTTTTCTCTTTTTTGCTTTTTCAATTGCTTTTATTGAAATATCGATACCGAACTTATTCCACTCATTACTGAGAAGAGATAAAAAGAGACCTTCAGCGCAACCCAGATCGAGAAAATTTCCTCTCTGTGAAATTGTCTTTTCCAGAGCCAGGATATCGAGAGAATACATTATTTTTCTTAATTCTCCTGCATTTCCTTCCCCTCCATATCCTCTCTCTTCATGGTATGGAGTATGATTATAAAGCCTGTCTAATTCCTCTTTTGTCCGATAGGGATAAAAAAAAACCAGATCACAATTCTTACATTGATATAATTTCTGACCGGAATTTACTCCCCAAAGAGAGAACTTATCTTGCGAACATATGCGGCAGTTGGTGTTTATAACTGACATCAATCAATTCTAATATGGCAAGCGGTCACTAAAAAGAGATTCTAAACCAGGACACAGAGATCATAAAAAGCTTACGTAGCAGTTCAGCTACCATAGAGGACACAGAGAAAAACTTTTGTTAGATATAATATCCATGCATACCTGATCTCTGTTCTCTGTTCTGTTTATCAGTTTCCTCTCTCTGAGTCCTCTGCGTTCTCTGCGTCTCTGCGTTAAAGTCTCTTTGGTGCGTCTATCGATATCCGTTACGTTTTTTTAACGCAGAGACGCAGAGAACGCAGAGTTTTTTTTCATTAGGATGAATGGTGTGCTACATTCTTCTGAAACGCATAATTAAATAGGTACCAGTAATCCCGCTTCGCCTCTAACAACTCTTTATGGTTGCCTGATTCAATGATTTTCCCCTTATCCAATACATAAATCACATCACAGTTAAGAATTGTATTAACATTATGGGAAATAATAATTACGGTTTTGTTCTTCGGAAGGCCATTGATTGACTTTATGATCAAACTCTCTGATTCTTTATCTAAAGAGTTCGTTGCTTCGTCAAAGATAAGAATATCGGGATCTCTAACCAGCGCCCTTGCTATGGCAATCCTCTGACGTTCTCCGCCCGAAAGATTGACTCCCTTTTCCCTGATTTCCGTATCATATGCCTTTGGTAATTTCATTATAAAATTATGGGCATTCGCCATTTTTGCCGCTTCAATAATCTCTTCCCGAGAGGAATGAATATTGCCCATTTTTATATTATTAAAAATCGTTCCATGAAAAATGAATATCTCTTGTGAGACAACTGCAATGAGATTTCTGTAGGATTGTAAATCCACATCCCTCAATTCCTTACCGTCAATAGTGATTTCACCATCATGATATGCATGTAAACCAAGTAAAAGATTGACAATAGATGATTTGCCTGATCCCGAATGACCGACAATTCCGATTTTTGCGCCCATATGGACCTTTAATTTCAGATTATCAAAGAGATTGTCTTTTTCAGGATAAGAAAATTTTAATCCTTTGATCTCTATACCTTCTCTTATCTTATCTATTACTACCTTATTTATATCATTTGATCCTTCTGTCAATTCATTGTCTTTTTTATCGGTTAAAATGTTGTATATCACAGCTAAAGAGGGTCCATAAGAGAGGATATTCATATGTGAATTAAGAAGAGCAGTCAGTATGTTAAATAGTCGAGTCATTACGGTGTAAAATACTACGACCAATGGTAAAGCTTTTATTAAGTCAAAAAAGCTGAAGAAACTATTCATGATGATTACAGTGATAACACCCAGCATAATAAAAATTTTTACGGCAGGCTCCGGTAGTTGCCTGACAGCACTGAATTTGGTCATTAACCTTGTGAACTCCCTCAATTTTTCTTTCATCATTTGGAGGGGAATATGGGAATAATTGAACAACTTTATCTCTTTTATTCCATTGATCGTCTCTGCCGCCAAACTGTTCATCTCTTCAGATAAAAAGAGCCTCTTTTCCCCTGTTTTTTCCGAGTATTCAAACATCGCCTTTCTGATTACAGTAAAGATAACGGCTGCTACCAGGAATACGGCCAAAGAGAGCTTCCAGTTAAAGAGGAAAAGAAGGGATATAAAAAAAATTGCCAATATTACCTGTCTGGTATATGAGATCAATAGGTGTACAGCGATCCGTGCTCTGTCCGTTTCCGATATGAAATGATTCAGCAAGACACCCAGTTTGTTTCGTAAAAAAAACATATAACTGTTTGAAAGATATTTTTTATAGATACGCTCAGACAGATCCTGCTTAACGATTAAAGAAAAATATTTTGAAATAATATTGTTCGAATACTCCAAAAAAGATGTCATTATATATAAAAGGCCCGCTTCGATTAATAATATTTGAAGATTATTCGTACCAAATAAAAAACGGTTGATTTCGCTTACGATTTTTACATTCGGATCACCGGTATGGGAAACCATTTTAACGATCGGATATAAGATCGCCATGGATATACTATTTACGGTAGAGGAGACAAGAAACACAACCAATGTCATGGAAAACAATAAATAACGTCCTTGTAAAATGAGCTTAATCTGATTGAGATTTATCATAATAGTTCATAGTTTATAGCTCATAGTTCATTATCGTATTAGAATAGAGGACTGGAAAACGCTGCGGCTAAAGACCTATGAGCCATGAACTATAAACTATATTACTCAAAAAGAGGCACCTTTGGGTATAAAAGACTTTTTTTGTTAAATACATATAATTCTATTCCCTCTGGTTTGAAAACATATTCATTAACAGCCAGTATTGTTGTTACCATGTTATGCAGTCCTTTCGAATTATAACTTAAGCCATATCGCATTTGTTTTCTCTCATCATAAGATCTCTGATACCCTTCAATCGTATGCATCCATTGTGATTCGTGGTAATCTTCATAAAAAGGTATCTCCGAGTCCATTTCACAACCTAACAAGACAATCTTTTTGTATTCTAAAAGTCTTGCAAAATATAAATAGAGATTGAGAGATCCCCGATAATACATTGTCTTTTTAAAGTCATTGGCAGTAAAAGGTCTGGAATCGGGACATTGTAATACCTTAGGGTACAAGAAAAAAGAGACTTTGGAATTATCTACAAAAAACTCAGGTAATATACGAGGATGTATTCCTCTCCGTCTATGCCTGCTGCTAATCAAAAAAATTGAATTCTTATAATCAATATTACGATTCCGGATGAGTTGTGTATGATGTTTGTTTACCAGATCGTCTCTTCCGTATTCCAAAGCATAAAAAGTAGGACAAAATGTATGGTATATAAAATAATTAAGTCCCAGTGAATCATGATCGGCAATTTTATTCCAGCTGGATTCATCTATTTCATTAACGGAACGGTTCGTACCACATATGAATAAGGTATCACTTTTTTTATTATCAATCAGTTCCTTGAGAGAATATATTTTATATTTCAATCTCTGATTTTTAAAAAACCTTCCCACAGCCTCTTTAACACTTAAATGCCTATACCATATATCCGGCATATACCACTGAAAAAAAGCATACAGTTGTGCAGGCAGATATTTATGTAATTCTTCCAGTTTATATAATAAATAACTCATGAATTAGCTCATGGCTTATAGCTCATGACTCATAGCAGGTTGTACTGACGAACGAATCCATCTTATTGAATACTAAATTGCACACTCTTCAACTATGAACTATGAGCTATGAACTAACCAAATATCCTTTGGTGTCATATTTTAAATTAAAGCCCTGTTTTTTTAAAAAACGGATTGCCGGAATGTTTGAATTACTTACTCCTACTCCTATTCGGTTGATTCCATGTTTTACGGCAAAATCTATTGATTTACCAAAAAGGACCTCAGCGAGACCTGAACCTCGCCATTTCTTTTCTACTCCTATTTGATAAATATATCCGAACTTGCTTCCGCTTTCTCCCCAAGGCTCTTTTTCAATTGATAAAAGACCGACTATCTTGTTATTTTCCTCTGCTATAAAATATCCTTCAGGGTCAAATGAAGGACGAGCCATGATATTGTTCATAAAAGAGGTGTCAATCAGGGTGCCGAGAAAACCGAGAATACGATTATAAAATGCAATATATGCTTCTTCATCTTTGCTGCGAATAAAATTTCTGATGTGCACCCCTTTTTTATATTCTGTTTTTACTTCCACAGCTTTTTCTTTCAGTTCCAGCAGATGCTTCTCTTGACAGTATGCGGTTTTTTGAATTGAATAATCGTTACTTATGCAATTCAAAACATCTTTATTGATGTTTTCGACAAAGACAAGGAAAGGGTTTCCTAATTTATGTAAGAGCGGTAACTGTATACTTTCTACTCGGTTTTTACTGATAAGGCTCAAATTCTCTATGACTGTAAAAGACTCATTTCCAAGACGATAATCAGAACCTTTTCTTCCTATTAATAAACCAGCTGTGCTAGGGATATGATAGTAATCTCCATTGGCAAAGGATTGACGAATTGAGACTTTACTTGGAACGGGAAATCGTAGTTGACTGAGCATGGATGATTGTGAAGAGTAAATTTCTTCTATTAAGAAAGATTGGTGTTCATTGAACTTTCCATCGGTTCGGATCGAATTTTTCAAGCCCTTTAATAAGAAAAGCTGCACCAATCCTTCTCTAAATTTTTTAATGAGATGCAGTATTGCAGTTTTTTTTGTACGTTTGAGGAGAAGAATTTTCCATAATGCTTTTTGTAGAGACTTTATATGTTTCTAATATTAATAGTGGTATCTTGCCTGCAAAAAATCTACTTTGTTTTCATAAACTCTGTAAACTAAACGGTCCTCATGTGTTATTCTTCTTGACCATACATTTCCTGGTAAATATTTTAATGATTCAGGCTTCCCTTTACCTTTAAATGGATCTCTGAGAGTATCCTCTATAAGATCAAATACTCTTAAAGCTATTTTGGGGTTTGTTTTTATCCAAAATATCAAATCTTCTCTAAATTGTTTTTGAATTATGCATATCCATTTTTTCTTTTCCATTTTCTTCTTTAAAGACCAGCGTCGGTTTTTAACTCTTCAAGAGTTTTAATTTCTCCCTGGTCATCAAATGAAGATTTTAAAGCGTCAAGAAGCCGTTTGGCATTCTTAGGAGAACGAAGTAAGTAGGCGGTTTCATATAATGATTCTAATTCACAAGCCGGAAGCAAAACTAAATCTTCAAATCCTTTCCTATGAATATATAATGGTTCTCGACGATCAATTACCATATCCCAATAGGTCTTAAAATTTCCTTTTGTTTCAGAATAAGTTGTTTCCATTCCGATCTCCTTTTTTTTTAATACTTGTAATGCCCCAAAAAATAATAGATCCATTGAAAGGCATTGCCGATAAAGCTTGTCTAAACCGGACCGTTGTACCAGGTATTAGTATAAGTAATAACAACGGGCATTGTAAAGTATATACACACATGCCATATTCCGGTAAGGAATAATAATAGTGTAACCAAACTGTCAGCCAAAAGCTATGAGCCAAGAGCCATGAGCTATAAACTATGAGCCTTTTACATGTTTGCAAATTCCATCAACACCTTTAATCCCGATTCACGACTTTTTTCTATATGAGGTTGGGAACCATAAATATTATCCCGTCGGACAAAGGCGATTATCTCGGTTTCTCCATAAGCTACGGTTGCAAGTATCTCCTCTCTATTTTCCGGTATCACCATATAGGAATGGAGAAAATAGAACTCATCATCTCCATTACACTTTCTCAGGATCGTATTTCTCCATGTTCCGAACGGATATAACTTTCTCCATGCAATGTGTGGAACTTTTTTTACTTTTTCACGGCCGAAATTTATACTTACTACTTTCCCGGAAATCAACCCCAACCCGTCGTTCCAGCCATGTTCTTCACTTCCGTCGAACATAAATTGCATACCCAGACATATCCCCAGTAAAGGACGGCCCGTTGTGGCGAAATTACGGATTGCCTCGAACAGTCCACTCTCTTTTAAAGCCTTCATACCGTTACCAAAAGCACCTACTCCCGGCAGAATAACCTTGTCATAATCATTCATCGCCTCAGGTGTATTTACAAGATCACACTTTACATTTAAGGCCTGTAAAGCCTTTATAACACTATACATATTGCTCATCCCATAGTCTATAACCGCAATCATTGATTGAATAATGTTTTTTTTTTATGATCAATTGTGTCCATATTAAAATGGAGTACTCAAATGAATGGCTTTTATTCCGAAAATAAAGAAACAGCGCGCTGAAATAACCTGCCTTGATAAGCACTTGCTCTTAATCATAATCTTACTCTTAATCGAAAATAGTTTACTAATACAAGCAGTAAAACGATCAAGATTAGGATTAAGAGTAAGATTAAGAAATTATCAACTAATAAATTTTCATGTTTTGTAGTGATGCGGAGGATCATAGTTGTTTATTAAAAAAAACACCGGTTAATCCGTGTTCTCAGTTTCTTCCGATGATCAGCCTATCTTCAAGAATACATCCGTTAAGTCCCGAGTTTTCCAGGACAAAAATAAGATCTTCGCCATTGTTAACAATGGGGTAGCCGTGTAAATTCAGTGAGGTATTCAACAAAGCGTAGGTTCCGGTTAACTCCCCAAAAGCATGAATAATATCATAAAAAAGCTCATTTGATTTTCGTTCCAAAATCTGCGGACGTGAGCTATGGTCATAGGGGTGGATGGCAGCCTTTAGCTTTTGAGCACCTACATTTGTTGTCCTCGCCGCAGCAGCCATAAAATGGTGATTGTTCATATCCGGAAAATCCAAATATTCTTGAGCATATTCTTTTAATATCGTAGCAGCAAAGGGCATCCAAAAATCTCTTTTTTTAATGGCTATATTGATTTTGTGGATGGTGTCATTTTCTGATGGATCTGCAATAATGGATCGAAAACCGAGAGCTCGTTCACCAAATTCCGCTTTGTGATGACACAATGCAAAAATGGAACCTTCTTTCAATTTTTCAGCAATTTTCCTTAGATCCAACTTTTCAATTCTCCACCCCTTTTCTAATGCCCAATTACTGACTCGGTTAATATCACCTTGTTCAAATTCATACCCATGATTTAATGAAGACACAACACCTAAGGAAACCGGGTGGGATGGATCATTATGATTATCCAATAAGCCGACAAATGCCACACTGATACAATGAGAAAAATCATTTCCCGATGGGGCAGCAAAAAAAGTCTTTCCATAACGGTGGGCCAAATCTTCCAAAACCAGATTTGCCTTTACATTCATACTCAATCCGCCTGAAAAAACCACAGTATCGCAGTCTTCATTTTCCCTGATGTAATACTCAAACCATTGGGAAAGCATTTGCTCAAAGTAGCTTTGAAGTCCGCCGGCAATACTGTCAAATCGCTGACCTTCCAATAACTCTCGAAAAGTAAAGTAATGATCTTTAGGAGTTTTTTTAAACTGCCACTCTCCATCACGAAAACCGGTCATAAAAGAAGCAAAAATATCATGACATACTGCTGAATATTTCGTGGACGCATATGGAGCAAGTCCCATTACTTTCAATTCATCCTGGTATGGTTTCAATCCTAATAATAGAGTGATATTACGAAATAATCGTCCCAGGTTTTGGTCGGAAGAGCTGTGAATTCTCTTGAGTTGAGCTTCGGAAAAACGAAAAACATTTGCATTGGAGTAATCACCAAAGCTGTCGGCCGTGAATATTAAATAGTTTTCAGCTTTGTTCGGTACAAATAGAAGACCATACAAGGCATGAGAATAATGATGTTCGACAAAACGGATATCCACATCTTTGACACATAACACCTTTTGGATTAAGGCCCTGCGAATCTCCTGAGAATTTTCTCTTGTTTCTCCCTCCTCGATAATTCGATCCCTAATCTCGTGCGGAAAAACATCTCTGCAAATTTGGTCTTTAAAGACCTTCAGGTAATCCACCGGCTTATTTTCCAATAAGAGTGGCTTATAATAGTCATGCGCTTCTTTAATAAAATCATCTACATGAAAAGAGTGAAGCCGTTGGACCAAGGCTGTTTCCAATAAACTGTCTGTCTCATTCATCACCATGATTTTATTGACATCATTAATTTTTAATCCATTTGCTTTTAATAGATAATCTATTGCTTTTACAGGAAATCCTGATAGATACTTCTTTCGATGAAAGCGATCTTCATAGCCGGCTCCGGCCAACAGACCGTCTATAACCAAAGCTGCCGAACAAAACTCACCGATACACAATCCTATGATATTCAAATTTATCCTCTACTATGAGCTACGATCTATCAGCGACGTTAGGTATATCCCTTTGTGACGACACAATCATTGATTTGATATGCAGTTTTAATATCTTTAACCGTGCATTTATCAAAATGCAGCACCCGACTTAAAGCAACCGCATCAACTCCAGCCTTATAGATAATTTCAGTGACATCCGCCGGACTACCTGCCCCTCCACAGGCAATAACAGGAATATTTACAGCCCCTGAGATTGCTCTGTTAAGCGGTATATCCAATCCTTTCCCTGTCCCTTCGCGATCAACTGAGGTGATGATGAGTTCACCACATCCCCTCTCCTCCATCTCCTTTGCCCATTCAACTGCATTCCTGCCACTGCATTCCCGACCATTATTATACATTGCCTCCCAAAAACCATTACGATAGATCGCTTCAATCGAGCCAATTATGCATTGATTACCGAATTTTTTTGATGCCTCATTTAACAAAGAGGGATTTTCAATTGCCGCTGAATTGATTGCGACCCTATCGGCGCCTGCCCGTAATACACGCCTTATATCCTCAACACTCCGAACTCCGCCTCCGACTGCCAGGGGAATAAAGATATGACGGGACGCCTTTTCCAGGATCTCCAATATCGTGTTCCTTCCATAAAGACTTGCCACAATATCCATATAGATGATTTCGTCAGCACCTTGCTTATAATAGCGCGTTGCCATATCCTCAGGATTGCCCACTTTACGAAGGCATTCGAGGTGTACGCCTTTTATGACGAATGCGTTTTTAACATCTAATCTGGGAATGCTGCGGGTGTTCATTATTTAACTAAAAACAAATTAAAAAGCTCATAGCTCATGGCTCATAGTTGATGGTTGATGGCTTTTTTTTGCTTTAAATCTGATATCGTAGATGCCATGAATCTTTTTTCTTTTCCCAGAGCCACTCATCCCGGAATTTGTTGACAGTAAAATCAAATTCCTCTTGCGTCATGTTCATATAATCCAGGACTTCCTGGTGGTATTTGACCGGAAATTCTCCATCGTATTTTCTCACTAAGGCAACTCCCTCGTCACGGGTAATGTGATGATTGCGAATTTCCTGCGCTGCTTCTGATGTACAACGGCCAAATCCGAATTTTATATATTGCATATAAAAATGGAGTCCGTCGATTTTATCGTCAAGGCTGGAATATTTTGAGTAGGTTCCCTCAGAACGTTCCCGGTTGGGTTCAAAGCCGCAATGTTCTTGTGCATAATAGTAGTTTGACTGAGGATCCCATTTTTTATAATAGGAAAACCAGTGACGCTCAATTCCCAGGTCCAGCATGGCCTTTTGGTCCGGAAGACGATATCCTTCTAACACTTCACCTGCAATTTCCTGTTTGGTAAAGTATCCATATTTCAATCCCTCTTCAACCAATACATCAATTCCACGGGAATTTCTCATGGCAATATTTTCCAGAATCATTTCGATTGATTCCATTGACAGGTTTTTGGTTTTTCTATTGCCGTTATATTCGGCGTTTTGGTTTTCTCCGTAAAAGACCAGCGGTATTTGATAGTGAATCGCTGTTTGCATGGGCGCGAACCGCATACCATGGTGCCAGGGTTCGAATGGATCACCGACCAGCTCAAATCCCAAACGTGATAATTTCCCGTCTGTTTTTCGGTTCGGAAAAAGCACAATCGTATCGAATTGTGTAATAAATTTTTGCAGATTGCTCCACCCGATATTCGTATACATTGCAGGGGCCCAACAGACAGCCAAAGGGTGCATTCCGTATTTGTATTTTAATTGATGGGCCACATACATACTATCCTTGCCGCCGCTTGCCGGAACAATTACATCATAACTACCGTTTTTTGAACGGTGGATATCCAGGAGGTCTCTCAGTTCCTCCTCGCGGATGTTCCAATCTATCTGGTTGTCCTTTTCATAAGAATAGTGACAGGCCGAACATACACGGTTCTCATCAAAGAGCAAAGCCGGTCGCAGACTGGTGTTCACACACTTCGAACAATAGAAGACTTCTTTGCTCTTAACAAATACTTGCTTGTCAACTATTTTATCTATAACCTTCATGTTTCATTCCTTTCTAAAACCGAACTTTTCCCTCAGCTAATTGTCCTTTTTTTGCATAACAGGCGGTCCTGAAGATGAAGTCCGGATTAATTCGTGAAAAAGCCTTTGCCCTGCCTGCTTCATTATCTCCATAGCTTGCTTTCAGTTCGTTGATAAGTTTATAACGCTCAGGAGTATGAAACAATTTCAAGGAGACAGAAGCTTTGTATGATTCGGGATTTTCAATCATTCCATCGTCAATCCATTTAAGAATATCAAAGGGCATATCCAGCTCAATCACCTTATCGGTCTCAAATACCTCTGCCCTTGCGGCATTGATATAATTTATCATCGCCTCCAATATCTCCGGGTTGAGCTTATATTTTCTACAGGTAACATCGTAAATCAGATGGGTTACTTCCCTGAGACGATTAATAAACAGTAGAGAATATTTCATGATTAAATTGGCTCCGGCATCTCCTCTGTAAAGTAATTCGAAGTTATCATCTCTATTAAAATAGTTGTATAACTCCTCTTCCATGACCCACAGCTCTTCCCCGGCCTCCCTTAAAAACTCATAATAGATAGATGACACACTTTCCGAACGATCGATTTCCTGATAAATATTTTGTATCCACTCATACAAAGAGATTTCATTTATTTCAAGATATTTTATTACTTCACTAAAAACACCTGTGTTTATAAAAGTTGAAACAATAAAAGAAAAACCTCGTAAGTCAATATATTTATCAAAAGAGAGAGCATTGGTTGCTACACAAACCTTTTCAATTTCAATTATTTTTTTATTGAGATAGGTACCGAAATTATTGGGTATCACCCGCCATCTCATGTCTAATGCATAGGACTTGAATTTCTCATTTTCTGCAAGAGGCGTGTTTGGTAAAATCATACAAGTATAAATACAAAACTGATTTAATCCTGCATCTAAGGACTGCTTTATACCGACCAAAAAACTCTCTTTAGTCTCTTCCGGCAATCCTATAATCAATTCCACAAGACACTTTACTCCACTTTCCTTTAGTTCGGAAATCACATCCTTATACTCGGAAAAGGAGAGGTTTTTTCTGTTGATTGCCTGAAGCGTTTTTCTATTGATCGACTGTAAGGAAGCTGAAAAAGAAGTGATCTCTCCCAATGGCTTTATTGCGCCAAGAACTCGCTTTTTATTCTCCTTTGATGTACTGACATTAACTTGTTTGGGCCAGCCTGATTTTTCCATGGAGAAAACGATTTCCTCTACATACTTTTTATCTTGTGGAAAGATTCCGAAATTATCATCGGCAATATGCAATAGCGTGGAAGTGGTTCGCTCTGCGATATAATCGATCTCGGACAACACCCTCTCTTCCGCCTGATTCGTAACTTTTGTGTAATAGCTTTGGCTGGAATGACAATATGCACAGCCAAAAGGACATCCCCGATTGGTTTGAATCATAGGGGCCATTCCATCCAGTAACATTTTGTCCAAAAGGCCGGAAAGGTAAGGAGAAGGCAATTCTTCAATATCTACAAAACGTGCTCGTGTTTTACCGGCAATCAGTTTTCCCTTATCTATTGTATGAAGTCCTTTGATTTTTTTCTTTCTTACCTCCGATAAATCCCTTTTGCAGTCGATTACTGCGCCGGTTAATTCATGAATGGTTTCTTCCCCCTCCAAATAGACATAGAAATCCAAATCAGGACGGTTAAGAAGAAATTTTTTCTGAAGATCATGCCTGCCCGGATAATTCGGACCACCCATTACGGTGATCAGCTCAGGATATTTTTTTTTGTAATAGGAGAGATAGTGATAATTCAAATTCCCATTCCAGGCGTAATTGCTGCAGCAAAGCATGTGGGGAACAAAACCTTTGGCTACTGTTTTTTCAAGCTCAAAGGGATTAACAAAAAGTCTCAGTTCAATAAGACCGGAAAGCTTTTTCATCAAATAAGCACCCAGAAAACCAATGTTCAAGGGAATCGTCTCTGTTTGATAAATCCCGTCTCTTATATGGGAGAGGTTTGCTAAAAATATGGTTAATTTATTATTCGTCAAGTAATAAGATTTCCTTTTTTAAAGAGTCACTGACCTGAATTGATGCAGAAGTTCAGGTTTTTAATATTAAATTATTCCCCAATAGCAACATATCGATTTGTGTGTTCTCGAAAACATAAACTGCATCATCCGGGGTGTGAACAATTGGCTCCCCATGGAGATTAAAGGATGTATTCAAAAGACCGCCAATACCGGTAAGTTCTTCAAATGCCTTTATTAAGCGATAATAAGAAGGATTTTCTCGTTTTTTGAGTATTTGCGGACGAGCAGTGAAATCAAAGGGGTGAAGAGCCCCTTTCAGAAATTTCTTTGCCGGTTCGGTGGTTTCAAAACCAATGGTCATATAGGGCGATAGTATGTTTTTTTCGTTTATTAGGTAATCTTTCTCTCTTTCATCTATAATTACGGGTGCAAAGGGCATCCAGAAATCACGGTTTTTAATTTTTTTATTGATAATTCGAATGATATCGGGATACGCCGGGTTGGCTAAAATCGACCGGTTTCCAAGCGCCCTGGCTCCGAACTCCTCCCTTCCGGAAAAACGGGCAAGGATTTTTCCGTCCGCAATAAGACGAGCCGTCTCTTTTTCCCGGGGATTTTTAATTATGTTATATTTTTTGGCAAGGTTCTTGTCGCTGATAAAGGATTGCAATTGCTCATTGGAAAACTCTTTACCTAAATACAGCGTATTCAGCTTCTTGTTCGGGAGATGGTTTTGATAATTATAATAAAACAAGGCCCCCATGCTCTGTGATTCATCGGATGACGTTCCCCCGACCCATAGAGAGTCGACATCATTGAGTTTGGAAACTTCCATCATCGCCTTTATATTCATAGCCACACCGCCGGAAAACATGACATCCCTGATCCCGGTTTTTTTAATCCCATTACTTACCCATTGATTGATTATCTCCTCAGTGTAGCGTTGTAATGCGCCTGCGATTGCGTCAAAACGATAGGGTTCCAGTTGCTCTTTAAAGTAAAAATAGATATCCTTCGGTTTATGGCGGAACTTTATTTCCAAACCGTCGATATAAGCAGTCTTTCTGAAAATCTCAAGTGGTTGTTTCATATCATATTCCGAGGCATATGGGGCAAGTCCCATGACTTTGTACTCATGTTCATTGCTCTTCATACCCAGAAGCAGGGTAATATAACGATACAACCTTCCGATCCAGCAATAGGGTGTACCATAGAGCATACTCACTTTACCGTCCCTATAGGTTGAAACCGATCCGTTATAATCTCCCCCATATCCTTCCATACAAAAAATTAAAGACGGATCTTTAAGAGAAGGATTGGACATGATTGCATAATGCAGGTGGGATATATGATGGTCGACTCTGACAATTTGATCGTTTCCAATAGCCAGATGATCTCTCATGCAGATTTCTATGAAATCGGTCTCTTCTCTTAACGCTCGTTTTACAATATCAAGCCGTTCGGGATGAACTTTATTTTTAAATATTTCATAAAAATCAACATCCTTCCCTTCCATTAAAAGGGGGTAAAAAAACTCCCGCTGCTCTTTGATTTTATCTTCCATTGAAAAGGTTGCATCATAATTGGTTACCCATCTTGTCGGATTTGACAGATCCATTCCCTTATACGGTAATATGACTTTGTCGATCCGGTTCGGGGGGATACCTGCTATTTCCAGGCATACATGAATGGCATGTAAAGGGTAGGCAGCTATTGATTTTTGTCTGGTAAAACGATCTTCGCAGCAGCAAGCAATAATCTCCCCATCTATCATTAATGCGGCAGTGGAGTTTACAAGCGGCATGATTCCAAGTAAGATCACTTTTTAATGTCCCGTCCTCTCATATTGAGCCAATTCATTTAGATTATAAAATAGCTTCTCAAAGCCGGAAACCATCAAATCCATATCCTCTATTGTCATGGGCGGACGGATATTTTCAGATGAAAAACTATACTTCAAATTATGCCTTACATTGGGAAGGGTGTCCATGGAGTAGTCAGGGCTGCCGTTATAATGGGGACATTTGAATGGGCACCCTTTTTCACCAAAGGCAACTTGTTTCCCATATAAAGGATATTGGTTTAAAGGAATATAATCGGCAAGCCAATCCAGTCCCTCTGCATTTAATGCTTTTACAAAAGTTTTGGCATTTATAGGGATCACATCGGGATCCATACGTATTGCAAAACGATAATAGGTGTGGTCACAACCACTGCGAGTGCCGGGCATGATTAATCCTTTAAAAAAAGAGAGTTTTTCCGAAAGATATTCCGCCAGTTTCGTACGTTCTATTTGAAACTTTTTCAATTTTTTCAGTTGTATCGATGAAAGGGCTGCCTCGATTTCATTCATTCTATAATTATAACCGACCATATTCACTAATGATGGAGCCTTCATTCCCGTAGCGATTACCGCTTCTCCGTGGTTCCTGATCAATCGGAGTTTTAAAGCAAGCTCATGATCATTCGTCATGACCACACCGCCTTCTCCGCATTGAATAATCTTATTGGCATTTAAACTGTGGACACCCATATCTCCGATCGTGCTTGTGAAACGACCTTTATACTTTGCTCCGGGAGATTGAGCGGCATCTTCTATAACAATCAGTCCATATTTCTTTGCTATTTCCATAATAGGATCCATATCAGCAGGATGTCCGAATATATGGACAGGTATGATGGCTTTGGTTCTTGGCGTAACCTTTTTCTCCACATCCTCTGGAGACAAACAGAATGTATCTCTCTCAATATCCGCAAATACGGGAACTGCATGATTGACAACAATCGCCGTGGCTGTGGCCGTCATTGTCCACGGCGTAGTAATGACCTCATCCCCCGGGCCGACACCTGCCGCACCAACTGCCGCAAACAGACCGGATGTTGCACTGTTAACGGCAATTGCATGGTTCACCCCAAAATAATCGGCCCACTCTTCTTCCATAGCTCTGACACATGGCCCCCCGTAAAACAACTCATTATTCGAACCTTCAAACCCTGAAAGCACGCCCCTTTTCAACACATCAACAACAACCTCCAACTCCTCATGAGATGTCGTTATATTGGGGGGGTAGAGTGTCGTACGAATGGGGGGGCCGCCGAATAGTGCTAATCTATTGTAGTTCATAGTAAATAGTAAATAGTTAGTAGTTCATAATTAGCAATTCACTGCTCATGTAGAGCTATGAGCCATGAGCTATCAGCTATGAGCTATCCTGAACTATGAGCTAGCTTGATTAATTCATTATAAACCCGTTCAGCCGAGCCGAGGTTGTGGGATATTTTTTTTTGTCTTTCTATCCATTGTTTACGTGTTGTTTGGTTGTCTAACAGGTTGGTAATGGTTTTTACTGCTTCATTGTAATTGTTGATAAAGGGAATAGCGCCAATCTTTACAGGGTAACATTGGTCTGCTGCAATGGGGTTTGCTCCCACTTGCAGGCTAACTGTTAATCTATTTAGAATAATAGATTCAACAAGCAGGATCGAACTCATTCCGATGACAAGGTCGGAGAGCATCAATAGGGTGGGGGAGGGAATATGGGAACCTATAATAGAAAGAGAGATTTTATCCCGTGCCGTTTCAAGACCGGTACCGTTGAAGTCATTGTCATTATTTTGAGGATGTTTTTTGATAATCAGGTTCGGTCGTGAGGGATGCTTTATCAGTGTATCTACGATTACTTTTAAAATGGTCTTTTCATCATACCCGAGAGCATCTCCGAAATGACGGTGAAATGCCTCTGCAACGAACATTACCACCGGCCTGCCGTTATCAATGCCGATTTTTGTCAAGACCTCTTCTTTTCGGTCATTATTAAAACCTTTTGCAAACTCAATTAATTTATCAAAAGCCGGCTGGCCTGTTATGACCATTCGATCTTCCGGGAATCCCTCTTCCGCCATTTCAATAAAAGCCCTTTGATCCATTACACAACAAAGGGTCGGTAAATATCTCAAACTTTCCATTGCCCCGGCGCCGCTAAACCTTAAAGCATAGTTCTGCCACTGGTCAAGAACTGCCAGACTTGGAGTCGCGCTCTGCTCAGCGCGGCGCCATAAAAGTTTTTCCGTCATATCCAGCTCGGGAAGGCTTGCAGCAGAAGATAAAAACACATCCGGCCTTTTCCCGTCCCAAAAAGAATCAAAAAGTTTGTTCAAGCACCTTTCATCGGCATCCATTAACTCAAAAGCTTTCAGATGGTACCTGTCATAAACACCAAGTGAGTAGTCCTTCCCACAGACAAGAAAATCCATCCCATTCTTTATTCCAACTTCAATAACAGGAACAATCGCCTCTGCTCCCCCGGCTTCTCTGGAAAAAGCAAATACTCTGATTAGCTCATGGCTCATAGCTGATAGTTCATAGTTTGTAGTCCATAGTTTGTAGTCCATAGTTTGTAGTTCATAATCAGCAACTCATTGCTCACATAGAGCTATGAGCCATGAGCTATCAGCTATGAGCTTTATTTATTATTTCTAAATTTCTCATGGCATTTATTCCTTCTGATATGTCTTGCCAGGTATGGGTTTTTAGGCTTTCCAACATAGTAGCGAGTCCGTATTTCATGGCGTAACACATCTCTGTTGTGAAGCTTTCTTTTAGATTCAGTTCATTAAATCCTGAATAGTGGCTGTATGGTTTTAGGTTGAAGATTTCGCATAAATCACCGTTATCCATAATTCTGATTCTGCCGTGGGTACCGATAATATCCAGTTCAAAAAGGCTGTATGTATAACTGTTACCGTCAATTCCAGATACTGAGGCCCGGCAGCCGTTTTTAAAATGCATGAAAAGTATCTCAGAAGGATCATCGGGGAAAGATCCTCTTTGTTGCGGAGACAGTAACCAACTTTTCCTGACTTCACCCACAAGGTACCGGAGAGTATCGATGATTGAGGTGCCAATGTGGATCAACCCCTTTACATAATACCCTGTTGCAGTTGTTACCTCTCCGATATGACCCTGCTTGATGAATTCCTTGATTTTCTTGTGCCCCGGTTCCCATCTGCGGTGATAACTCACACGAATACCTACACCTTTTTCTTTTGCAGTTTCCACGATCTCCATAGCTTGCCGGTAATTCCGCGCCAGCGGCTTTTCCACCCAAAGGATTTTAGGAGGGCCGGCAGAGAGGATCTCTTTAATAATGGGAAAGTGGGTTTCATCGGGTGTACATATGGAAATGATGTCATAACTGTTTCCGGATAATAGGGATGACAGATCGGTATATGTTTTTTTTACATCCCAGTATCGGCCGAATTCCTTTAATCTATTTTTATCGGTGTCAATAGCAGCAGCAATGGGAATACCGAATGCTTTGTAAGCCCCTGCATGAGAATACACGCCCTTATCCGTACTCCGCTCATCATACTTTCCGGCAATATCACCACAGCCTATAATTGCTATTTTAAAATCCATGATTTGGGATTAAAGGGGGGCAGATAGCTCATAGCTGATAGCTGATAGCTGAAAAGTGACTTTCTGAGCTTTTAACTATGAACTATCAGCTATTCTATATCATATCCCATGTGATTTGGGTGTCTTCTTCGATGTCTTTTGTGGCGGTGCGGGATATGACTTGATTTATGAAGCGTGGTTCTATGCCCATGGCGGGTCTTTTGATCTCAATCATTTCTCTTTCGATTTTTTTTCCCTTTGGTATAAATACTTTTGCCGTAAGGCTGCGTCTTGCGTGCGTTCTTGCTTTTTTTTCGGAAGGTATTGGTTTTTTTGTATATGCTCCCAAGGCTTTCTCAACACGGCGTATCTGTTTGACCATTGTCTTCAATCCATCATAATCTACTGAGATTTCATGGTCATACCCGGGTCTTGAGTTGTCCCAGGTAAAATGTTTTTCTATAATTCTTGCGCCCAGGGCAATCGCTGCAGTTAAAATACCCTCCCCCTTTTCCGGCAGGGTATGGTCGGAATATCCGACCGGTATTTCGGGAAAGACTTGCCTGAGATGTGAAATCATTCTAAGGTTGACATCTTGGTCCTTTGTAGGGTAATTGCTGATACAGTGAAGGAGTGCAATATCCGTTCCTCCGGCATCTCCAACTATATGAACCGCTTCCTCTATTTCTCCTATCCCGGATGCACCGGTGGATATGATAATGGGTTTTTTGGTCATGGCTAACCGCCTGAGAAGAGGAAAGTGTGTAATATTCAAAGAGCTTACTTTATACATGGGAATTTCCACTTTTTCAAGGAGCTCGATGGATTCATTATCATCTTCAGGGGTGGAAAAGAGAATCATATTACGTTCTTCCGCTAATTTCTTTAATTCCACATATTCTTCATATTTTAGATAATAGGTATGCTTGAATTCGTCATATTGAGTCTCACCCGGACATCCTTCTATTTCCCAAAATTTTTCAGCCTTTTTTGTTGCTATCTTTTCCGGTACTACTGTTTGAAATTTAACGGCATCCACACCCGCTTCCGCTGCTGCATATACCATCTCTTTTGCCTTTTCCATATCCCCTTCAAAGTTGCACCCGATCTCGGCAATAATCATTGTGTAATCTTTTCTGTTTAAAAAATCGGATAATTGGACTCTTCTCACAATTTTACACCTTCTTTATATTTATAACGCCAGTATGGGGGGGTAAATCGTACTCCTTGTTTTCTAAAAAACTCTCTCAGTAAATCGCTTGCTTCATCCTCTATTCCCGTTATCTTTCTCTCCTTAAGATCAAAAACGGTTGCATTGGGATTGTCAATCATATGATCATCGATTGGATTGGACGATATTAAAAAGCACCTGTAATCTCCTTTTATTTCTTTAGTTAAACGATCAGGTATAAAGATCATTTTTACCCTTTCTCCTGTCCATTCAAAAGATTCTAAGGTATTTGTCCGGACATCAGCATCATACCCCTGTTTATTAAGAAAATCTTTTAGTAATCTCTTAATCAAAAAGACTCTATCCCTGTTAGTGAGTTTTTTGGGGAAAGCCGTTTTGCTTATTGCAGCAGCCGGAATACCGCCTGCCAGTCGGTTGTCTTGAATATTGTGCGTTACCGTGGAATTGGCGGCAACCAATACCCCTTTCCCTATCCGAACACCCGGTAATATGACAACATTCGCACCGATTTGGGTATTGCTTTGAATATGGACCGGGGCATGTAAAGCATGATAACCCTCAAGAACAGAGTGCCAGAATTGGTGAGTGTAAATCTTTGAACCGGCGCCTATGGCAACATTGTTTTGCATATATATCCCCTGTGCAGGATTCAGCATTGCCTGCTCTCCTATGAAACAATGATCACCGATGATAAGCTCTGCATTTGAATTCCATTCACCACCCCAGCCTACTCTTGATTCCGATGAACCATAAAACATATCACCTAGTGAAATTTTTCTGCATTTCCAAAGAATTTTATCCTCAAAAAAAGCCATTTTACCGATTTCCACTTCTTCGGACTCAATTCTGCAATCCTTTTTAATGATCGTCCCATTCTCAACAACAATTCTGTCAGCTATGATGATACTCCCGGAATCAATAGTAACCTCTTCACCGATACATGCACCGGACTGTTTATAGATGCATACCTTTAAGCCGGAGGGCAGCATGGAAAACACCCTTTGTGCTTCTGCATCCTCTTTCAGGCGGGAAATGAATTCTTTTGATAATCGGCCTGTGGAAAGAGTTTTTGATGGATTCCGATATTCGGGAGAGTTCCCTATGAAATCCTCTATATCTCTTTTTTTGATGATGGTTTTCGATATTTTTTTGTAAATTTCATTAATAGGTATACCCATTGTGTCGGCATATTTCTTTGCCGCAGGTGAAAGCTTTTTTTCTCTATTATCTATTCTCTCCTGGTCTCCGGTTCTTTCTTCTTTGTGAAATTGCTCATTTATATCAATCATCCCTAACACTGCGGGATACTCGAAAACCTCTCCCTCTTTTATTCTGATTTCGGTAATAATACCGTTTTCAGGGGCTTCTACTTCAATATTGGCTTTGTATGTCTCAACATGAGCGATGATCTCCCCCTTATTTACATAGTCTCTTTCCCTCTTTTTCCATTCCGCCAATACGGCTTCTTCCACGGTTTCAAATTTTTCCGAGAATAATATTTCAACAGGCATCGATCTCTCTTTAAAAAACAGCATTTAGCTGTCAGTTATCAGCTTTTCCATTGTAACACTTTACAGTTCAAAACACATTCACCCATGGGATGATGCTTATTATTAGCATCACATCAATATTTTCCTTAGCTGAAGGCTGACAGCTGACTGCTGTTTTTATGTTTAATTCTCAATGCAGTGTAAAATCGCTTGTTTAATCGAATTTGAGGAAGGCAAAACCTGGTTTTCAAGGTAAGGACTAAACGGAACAGGCACATCCCTTGCTCCAACTCTGACAATCGGTGCATCGAGATCATAAAAACCCGCTTCCATAACCTTTGCCGATATTTCTCCGCAAACTCCCCCTGTAACACAACCCTCTTCAACGACAACCAAGTGGCCTGTTTTTTTTACGGAAGAAAGAATCGTATCCATATCCAAGGGGGATAGAGAGCGTAAATCGATAAGCTCTATACTGATCTCTTTCTCAATCTGGTTTATTGCATTCAAAGAGATTTCTACTTGTCTGCCAAAAGTCACAACTGTAATATCCTGACCTTCTTTTCTTATCACCGCCTTTCCTAAAGGGACTATCTCCTCGATATTCGTTGATACGCTTCCTCTCATCGCATAAAGCATCCTGTACTCGATAAACAGCACCGGATCATTACTCCGGATGGCTGCTTTTAACATTCCTTTGGCGTCATAGGGGTTCGATGGCGCGACTATTTGTAATCCGGGTAGGTGTATAAATAAACCTTCCAAGCTCTGTGAATGGTCCGGGCCATAACATCTGCCTCCCCCTGCGGAAGTTCTAATCACTAGTGGCACTGATCGGCTGCCCTGGGACAAATATCTGCACTTGATGGCTTTATTCAGTATCTGATCAAAGGCAAGAGTAATAAAATCCATATACATAATCTCTACAATGGGTCTAAGGCCGGTTAGGGCGGCGCCAATAGCCAATCCGACCAATGAGTTTTCCGATATGGGAGAGTCAATGATCCTGGATGGTCCAAATCTTTCAAATAATCCTTGTGAGGCACCGAAAGCACCGCCATAAGTGGCGATATCCTCCCCTATCATAAAAACAGAGCGATCTCTTTCCATCTCTTCGGCAATGCCTTCTGCAATGGCCTGAGTAAAAAAAACCTCTTTCACGAAAGAGTCTCTCCTTTGTATTCAAACATATCTCTTTCCAGTCCATCCATTGAAGGAGGTAAATCCTGTTCCGCAAATTTTATTGATTCCTTAATCTGTTCTTCAACCTCACGATCAATTTGATCCGGAATCGAGTGATCGATGCCACTTTTTAAGACTCTTTCTCTCTGCAGCGTAACAGGACATTTATATTTCCACTCCTCCTCTTCTTCTCTGCTTCGATATAAACATTTATCTCTCCCCGAATGTCCGCAAAATCTGTATGTAACTGCTTCAATAAAAGCCGGTCCCTTATTTTCCCTGGCCCCTTCGATTGCCTTTGCAGCAACCTCTCTTATTGCATAGATGTCATTACCATCCACTCGTTCTCCTTTCATTGAATAAGCGGATACCCTTTCGGAAATCGTTTTCGTAGGCATCGTCTTATTCGTCTGCGTATACATAGCATATTGATTATTCTCACAAACAATGATTAATGGTAATTTCCAGATAGCAGCCATATTCAATGACTCATGAAAAGTTCCCTGATTAACAGCGCCGTCACCGATAAAGCAAACCACTACTTTACCGTTTTTTTGGTATTTGGAAGAAAATGCGGCGCCCAGTGCGATCGGTATGCCGCCTCCGGTGATTCCGTTTGCTCCGAGAAAACCAATATCAAAGTCATGAATGTGCTGCGAACCTCCCCGCCCGCCGCAATACCCGCTTCTCTTACCATAAATCTCCGCCATTAATCTTTTAATATCTCCGCCCTTTGCTATGCAGTGTCCATGACCTCTGTGCGTGCTCATAATCCAATCCTCTTGTTTTAATAATCTGCATATAGCTACCGGGATTGCTTCCTGACCTATACATGTGTGGATCGTTCCTTTTAATCTTCCTTTGGAAAACAGATCCAATACATTTTCTTCAAATCTCCTGATAAGGAGCATTAATCGATAATCTTCTAATATCTCTTCCATCGTTTTATCCATTGTTATACGGTAGTTATAATGTTTCTATAATTCGTTCCGTGAATCTTGTCGTACCATATCCATCTACAAGAGAACGAGCATGATCTGAAAGTTGTTTTCTTTTTTCCCGATTCATTAACAATAATTGGATTTTATCAAGAATTTTTTTTCTATCAATTGTACTACCTATTCCTAAATTTATTGCTGCTCCTTGTTTTTCAAATTCAGATGCCACTCTGTTATGGTTTTCATGGTGGCAGATAACAATAGAGGGTATTCCAAAAAAGGCAATTTCATAAAGAGTATTTCCGGCGGCCGTGAGAGCTATGTCGGATATGGCCAAGAGTTCAAAAAATTTTTGTTGGGAAATATTCTCATAGAATTTGTAATTACCTTTTAATAAGGGTTTTAGTCTCTCCAATTCTCTTTTATGATGATGCGTCACCGCACCTCCTGATACAACGATAATCTCTTGTTGAAGATTTAGGCTTTCCAATGCCTCTAAACTCTTCACTGTTAAGCCATATGGATCACTGCCGCCCTGATTTACAAAAATCGTTTTAACCTCATCTCTACAACCTGCTTTTTCACTCCATATATCATATAAATCTTCATCTAAAATTGCATACTTCGGGCCGATGAGATACTCTGTATCGTATAAAACCGCTTTTTTATAATAATCCTGTGATTGTGCTATATTGAAATTAACAACAATGGCTGCGGGTATTTCCTTATGAACAAAATTATCAAGAACAACATAGGTTCTTTCTATCCCATGGCTAAGTGCGCGGTAGTAGTCCACCGGTTTATCGAGAAGGTCCATAACAATGACGGATATATCATTCTTCTTTAAAAAGTCTAAAAGGATGGCCGGCTCATTATTCACCGGAATCTCATCCGGCAGTACTTCAATATGCTCCACTAAGGGTTTTAACTTCTCCATACAGAGAGGATAATTATTAACAATAGCGATTGCTTCAAACTCTATCCGTCTTCCGAGACTTTTAATTAATGAAACTACTTCCATAAGATGTCCCGTACCGGTTATATTTCCCGCATCTACTCTAAAAGCTATTTTCATATTATCAAGGCGTCACACCCTGTTTTTTAAGAGACTCAAATATTTTTGCGGCAACTAATTGGCTTGTATAAGGTGACATATGGCCATGGTCCACATAAAAAACGAATCTCGAAAAAACGGTTGCTGTCTGTTCTAAATAGGTATCAATCATGCTTGTAAGATCAATATATGTAATACCGATTTTTTTCGATATGGAAGGTAAATCTTTAAATAAATATTTACTTAAGTTAATCTCTTGTTGCGGCCAGTATTTATCAAGGATTATATCGCGAAGAGAATACTCCATGTAAGGAAAAACAACCAGCATCATTCCCTTTGGAAAGTTGGGTTTTAAAGCAGCTAATTCTTTTAATCTTCCTTCGGCATTATAAGAAAATGTTTTATGGCCGAACATAAAATCGTTTTGAGATGTCAAGAAAATTAAAACATCATAACTCTCTTTTGCAGATAAAATTTCAGCCATCCAGAAAGCTTGACGAGCCGTATAACTCCCGACACCTGCGTTTACTACACGATATGATTCTCCCACCATTGATTGGAGATAAGATGCCGTAGTCGAATCATCATTGACTCCCGCCCCAAAGGCTACGCTATCACCAATGATTAGAATTTTACGATCTGCTTTCACTATCGGAAGGGTAGTCCTAAAACCATTCTCATTAATCGTATATGAATAATGAAGTCGTGTTTGACTATCTATGTAATCCCTCAGAACGGGTGAAGACTTGAGGTTTTCTTCAGATCTCAGATAAAGCACCGGGGGATCGATATTAAATGCTTTTCCTGTTTTTAACACATAAGCTAATATCGTGGTGTTTGGTCTAAGTGTAAAGCTGAGCTTCTCATGGGGCTGAACAAGTATTGTATCATGTTTTTTCGCACTGGTCGGGTTATTGGCATTATCAAATACAGCATCCAATTGAGTCAGTTCATTCAAGATATGATCGGGTAAATAGATCACACTGTTAGCTTCTGATTGCACTTTTTCTGTTTTCCGAATCTCCTTAGACCCCCCTATAAGTCTCTCCTTAATCTTAGGAGAGAAAAATATCACCAGGGAGAATATCAGGAATGCTATACATGAAACAACAACGCCTAAAAAAAAACTGAATTTTTCGGCTCTAGTTACTTTTTCCGACATTTTTCTGAGTGCTTAATATCTTGAAAAATTCAATCTTGATAGTTTTTACCCTGAACCGGGAACCTGAGTAGTTACAATTTTTTATCACAACTAACCCTGGGTTTATTTTTTATCATTTCCCGTACATTTACCGCCTGGTGAATATATCGGGCGGCTTTCACCTTTCGGTCACCAACGGTAATTTCTTCTTCCTCAAGAATCCCTCCATCCGAACACGTCCTGCAAGGCATTGTCTTGAGTCTCTTACCCTTTCTCATTAGTCCCCTTAACTCTGTGAAAGGTTTGCCGCGCCAGATTTTTTTAATACTTTTTTCATGAATATATCCCAAAATATTTCCTTCCATATAGTCGCCAAAGCATTGCACAACCTTACCATCCCATGTAATACAAGCCCTTTGCCATGGTGAAGGGCATATGAACTTCGGATCATGTCTATACTCTTTATGATCAATAGACCTCTTTTGGTCGGAAATGAAATTCACCCGCTCCGCAACTCCTTTCCACAAGTTCAGAAACTCCTGTTCCTGTCCCATTATTGCGGAATGGACAGATTGTACTCTTATCAATGGTTTCTTTCTTCTCTGTGTTTCTCTATAAGCTCTTATGTATCTTATTTTCTCCAGGGTTTCCTCAAATATTGCCGGTTTGCGTATTTTATTATATGTATCGCCCATTCCGTCAAAAGAGATGCTGATCCAATCTAATCCGGCATTAACCAAATCTTCGGTTAATTTTGGAGTAAGACGTTCTCCGTTTGTTAAAAAGGCAACATCCTTAATCCCCCTCTTTTTTGCATAAGTAATCATTTCCACAAGTCGCGGATTCAGCAGGGGCTCACCTCTCCAACTCAATTTAATCGAGTATAGTGTGCTGTTTGCGCATTCATCGATGATTTTCTTATAAAGCTCCATATCCATAAAACCCTGAAACTTTACGCCCCTTCTCCGCATCTCCGTTGTTTTGCACATAGGGCAACTCATCTGACATGTGCTGGATGTCTCTATCTCAAGATGAGTCGGAAAAGGGGGAGTAATAAAAAATTGAGGAAAATAATTCCATATAATGCGATCCATTATGTGGGAGAAAATATTCCCTTGTCGTATAAAGCTCAGCACATTTTCAACTTTATTGTTCAGTGAAAAATAGTCGTGATTGATTTTTATTTTCATAAGATAGCTCATGGTACATGGTTCATGGTTCATGGATTGAAGGAGTATTTATCTTAATCCTTACTCCTTAATCCTTACTCCTTAATCCTTACTCCTATCTGCTATTTAATGCATATGTCAGGCTTCTTTTAAGAAATTGTATGGCCATGCTTTTTCTCTTGGGCCAGGTTTGGGTGGTCCAGCGGAGTAGCTGACGAATTGCAGCTTGGATAATTTCTCTTTTTTCTTCTGTTTTTAAATTATTTTTAACTGTAAACTTGTGAATTACTTGTTCCAGCAAGTTAAGAAAAAAATCTGCATTGAATTTCCAGCTTATTTCATGCTTGGGGATATAGGCATGACCGGAAATAAGAACCAGTTCTTTTAGATGTTCATCACTCAATCCATTAATTCCAAGTGATTTCATGTTATCGCTGATAATATGCCCCTTATTTCTCATATGTAGCTTACCGAAATTTCCTGTTATACCTTTATTATGACGTCTATAAAGTAATAGGGGCTCTTTAATGGAATAAAACTTCGTCTTTTCCGATAATTGACACCATAACTTATAATCTTCTACACCTGTGGCGGCTTCATCATAACAGAGGTTCCAATTATGAATTATTTCATTTCTAAACATTACAGTTGGATGAAAAATACAATTTTTCCATAAAAGGGTCCATTGGGTTTGCAAATGTGAATGAAGATACCCTGTTTTTTTTCTCAGTGGAATAAAACGACCGTTAGCATAGATTTGATTTACCAAACCATGGCAGACACCAACAGCAGTATTTCGCTCCATCACTTCAAATTGGCGCTCCAGGCGTTCGGGCAGGCTGATATCATCCGCATCCATCCGAGCAATCAATTTTCCTTTAGCTAATGCGAGAGCGTGGTTTAATGCATGTGTAACCCCTTTATTGTCTTGATGCACTAAACGAATTCTGTTATCAACTTTAGCAAAGTGGTTCAATACCTCCTCAGAGCCGTCTGTTGAACCATCATTAATTATAATAAACTCAAAGTTTGAAAAAGATTGAGTTAATATACTTCTAATACTTTCATTAAGATATAACATTCCATTGTAAACAGGCATAATAACAGATATGTAAGGAGAATTTTTTGGACTCATAGCTTTAACGATAAACAGGAAGATTTGAAGGATAAGCTGCCGCCATTGCCGTTCACATAGATATAATTATGTGTAGTGGCTGATAAAAACAAGAGTAGACAAAGCCATTTCGGCGAAAGCCTGAATTCAGTGACTATAGTTAAGTTTATGAGGCTTATTAGCGTAGTTCTTAGTAACTATGACAACACAAGAGTGAAAAAGCGGATACGCTTCAATTCAGATGATTATAGTTTTTTTTATTTTTACCTAATCTTTACAAAAGTGAAATCTGATATACAGAAATTCAGACAGTTATAGTTATTTCTTTTAAAAATCCAAGGATTTACAAGTTAGATATTTTTTGTGTTTTTACGTAACCTTTTGAAAATAAAGGATTTTACTAAATTATTACTTGAATTGCAGCTCAATATGAAGATGGTTGATTTTCGACTACAGCAATATATATAATACTTATTTTTCATGGAAATGTCAACTATATTTCACAAAAATTTAAATTAACTTGTAATTTACACCACTACCATTGCTTAAGAATAGCAAAACAGCTGACCTGATGGTAAATTCTCAAACAAGTTGAGATGAAAAAAAATTCCTCAACTTATTGAGAATTTACAGAAGTCAGAAGAAAAGAGTGTTTTTTTATCTTTTCTGATTTTTTGTTGCATATATTCTGTGTAGCCTGAAGTATTACAAAAAGTTAATCCCCATCAAAAGCCCGTAATGATTATGATTAACAAGCTTACTATTGGTGCTTTTACTTTTTCACTTATCTTCTTCTTTGCTATTTTTTATCCTGATTCTCTTAAATCAGAAAATACTGCAGGTTCTAATCTCAAAGAAAATAAAATGTGGATAGAAACCGAAAGTATTTCAACGTGCCGTCTTAAACTCTATTTGACTGATTCATTCCCTTATGTATTGGAGATCTGGACGGTTGACCTAATTTCTTCTCCTCCATTAGGAGCGGAACCGCTTTATCTTAGGAGTGAACAGTATAATCTGTTTCATAAAGCTGTTCAGTCAACTAATTTAATAAATACCCCTTGGAGTTCTCCGGAATTCACTGAACTATTTAATATTGGAACAACGACTCATAACCTTTGGGAGACTTTTTCGATTATCCTACCTACCTTAAGGTTATCTACCGCCATTTATGGAGAAAGTAACTTGGTATTTCTTAACATCGATAAATTGGCTGACTTAGATAGTAATCCTAACGCCTCCTTATGGACTATTATACTTAGACATAACAATGAGACCGAGATAAGTAAAACAATATTATTTCATGAAAATCGTTTTGGTAAAAACTTTTGTGAAATAGCCAAATATTTTCGAAAAGATATATTTATTTCATCTTTTTTTTACGATAAGCCCACGGCTGTAAGCTCTGTAAAAAAAGAAATTCAAGGTTTTTCAAAGTTAAGATGGCGATGGGATAGAAGTCATCGTGTCTCTATTACCCCGACTTGGGATAATGAAAAAAACATAATATTGAATCTCTTTAAATACTCCCAAAAATCTACCCTTTTGAGTCATATTGCACAAATTGAAGGAATCGGAGTTACTGAAATGGTGATAAAGATCAGAGATTTTTTCACACCTTCTTCTGAAGATGATCATTCTCCAAGCTATTGGATGATCGCTTTGTGGGATATCGATATGGCATGTTATGAATTTTCACCCATTTACAGACTTACAACACACATTGGAATAGATTACCTGAATCCAACCAATTATCTTTTTTCCGGAGCAAACAACCTTCCTGACAATTCTGAGGAAATACTTGAAAATGCCTGTGTCATGAAAAGGTATTAGCCCCTCACGGTTCCTTTTTTTCCTGCTCTGTAAGATGCTGTTTAGCAATTAAAGAGAGGCAGGTAACATATAAAACAGCGTGAAATGGCAAACGTACGCGAACCAATGTCCCTATGTTAACAACTGTCAGACCGAAAACAAGCATAATCGAGAGGATAATGAAGAAGATAAAAGCAAACTCGACATTAAAGTCTTTTTTTTGTATTAACAAAAAAAAGGAGTAAGGCAGTAGTATATAAAAAGGAAAGAGTTCTATAAAGTAAAGCAATCTAAATAGTTTTTGTGAAGTATTGGATGTTTCTGATAGTATCATATTTGGAAATGGAGCAAAAAAAGCGATCTGTAATGCACGAGGAATATAGAATAAAAGTTCCCGGGAATTCTTAAATACAATGTTTTCGTCTATCAATGACTCTCCTCCGGCAGATAGAAAATTAATCCTCTGTTTAGCGACTTGACGGAGTTTTGTCATGAAGAACTCTCCTAATTCCTCCCTAACAGCAAACTGTTTTGTATCAAATCGTTGCGTGTCAAACTGTTCTTCATCCATTCGCATAATGCTATGGCCTTTATATTGTTCTAATTTTTCATTCAATATATCTTTAAATATAGCTATCACTTTAATCTGAATAAAGAGGGAGTAGATTATCACCAATGAAACCATAAATGACTTTACAAGTACTTTTTTATTCACCTTGTTTCTCATAAAAAAGTACTTAAGGAGTATAATCCCGATAGCGATTGCCTGCCAAATCGGAACAAACTGGTTAAATATCAGATCTCTTGTAAATTGCATCAATATTAAAGAGATCGGAAATAAAATAAATAAACTTGTTAAACTTATTTTATTGTAGCGAATAATCTTAATCCAAACCAAAACATACACAAAAATTCCCAGTATATAAAAATTCTCTTTTTTTAACTGCGCCGACCAAAACAATAAAGAAGGAGAAATAGAAAAAAATAAGCTTCCGATGAAAGCAGCCATATCGTTTTTTATGACTATCTTTATTATTTTGAAAAGTACTATTGTGGACAAGCCGTGCAGGAAAGCTAATATCGGAAGAATTATCATTGGTTCGTTAATGCCTGTAAGAGAGTATATTGTATACATTAACATCCTCATACTAAAACAAGAAGCGAAATTGTAACATTTATTATTCTCTTCCAGCTCGAACATTTTCATCACGGTAACTTGATTTTCAATCCCATCGGGAAGAATCAAACCAAATTTTGACTTTGGGAGTAAATAGATAAATAACTGAATAAGAATACTTCCAAAGAGTAACCAAAAGAAACTTAACATAAAAAGGATAAAAGCTTTTCTGTTATCACTGATATTACTTAAGCGTATCATTTGTTCTCTTTTAAATTTCCAACAGAGGGGTTTTACCCCTCTCCTCAATAATTTTTTCAGCTATTATACAACTATTCCCGGACACCATGTCATATTATAGACAAAACCCTCGATAATTATGATACCGTCTGTTCTCCGGAATGACGATTTGCTTACCGGTTTTAACTCAATTTCCTGTAATATTTTTTGTGTTTCCTCCGGCTTTGTTAAGCTGCCTTTTTTAGATTTAGAGTTAGGAACAATTCCAAGTATACTGTCTTCAGAGGATATTCATAGTTCAAAATCATAAAAATCAGTTGACTTTTGTCTCTCTTTTTGATATTCTTCTAACCTCGCTAAAAAAAATTCCTATCCGTTGATTTCTATCCTGCCCTATCAATATCTCTGACTTAAGCGGGGTGAAATCTTATTTGCCATTGCCTTTTTTTATTAACGCCGGTTAATTAAGTTCTGAATATGAATTTAAATTACTTAAGTGATTGATTTTACTGTCTTTCAAAAGAAACGGTCTCCAGGTAAAAATTGAGTTGTCGAATAAAATGGAGAGATAATGATGAAGAGTGATGGAAAAGAGTCAAACGATCTCAGAGAATTTCACCATTTCTTTGATCTGTTAACCGTTGTTTGGCATAAAAAAAGCTTAATTTTTTTGATCACTCTTGTCTCTATTTTATTGACCGCTTTGGTAAATTTTTTTTTCCTGCCGGAGATCTATCGAAATACCGTTTTACTGAAACGTCCAACGATCGACATAATTGACGAAAAAGGTTTTTTATCAAAAAAGATTCTACTATCGCAGGAAGAAACATTCGATTTGCTGGATCAGGTTTATTTTATAGGATTAGATATTGACAATATTAAAATAACCTCTATCGAATCAATTCCTGCGAGCGAGCATTATATAAAAGCTTCAATACTCTACAAAAATTCGAAAGCAAGATCTCCCGTCGATCTGAACAAAAAGATTATTACATATCTTAACGGGAGTGAAACTCTCAGGATAAAAAGAAAAAATTTAGAAACAGAATTCTTCAGCGAGAGGGAGAAACTAAAGAACAAGATTCAGGGGAAGATTGAAAGGGAGATAGAGAAATCTAGGCGTTTATTAAAGCTCTTCATCGAAGAGAAAGAAGCGTTACGAACCAGAATAACGGCCATAGAAAAGGTGCAAAAGGAACTGGCTGCAAGGGAGATTTCATATAACGACTTTCTTCGTACGAATCCGTGTATTTTTTTAATTTTAGACAAAGCAGGTAAAGATAGAAGGAGACTGTTGGAGGTCCATCGTTTGATTGAAAATGAAAAAAGTTTTCTTGAAAAGGAAAAAGATTTGTTTAAAGGAGTGACATCAAGACAAAAAGAAACCATATCAAAACAAAAACCTGCAATAACAGGCTTCGAAATTGTAGAATCTCAAAATAATACGAACTCCCTCTATAAGCCTTTTAGATTAAAAAACATCTCTCTCTCCGGTCTGATTGCCCTTTTTTTAAGTTATGTGTTTGTGATTTTTTCTGAATTAAATAAAGAAAAAAGGAACTCTCTTGAGGAATAGAATATCGGTTGAATATATAGAACTGAAAATGGTAAAAATCAACCGATATGCGCCACTGACAAAATTCCCATAAAAGAGAGAAAGCACTCTATAATATAAGAAAAGATATGAAAAGGAGAGATTATGATGAAGGGTGATGAAAAAGAGTCAAACGATATCAGAGCATTTGACATTATCTTGGATTTATTTACCGTTGTTTGGCATAAAAAAAGCTTAATCGTTGCGATCACTCTTGTCTCTATTTTATTGAGCGCTTTGGTAAATTTCTTTTTCCTGCCGGAGATCTATCAAAATACTGTTGTACTGAAATGTCCAACGTTTGACATTGTTAACAAAAAAGGATCTTTATCAAAACAGATTTTACTATCGCTGGAAGAGGCATCCGATTTGCCGGATCAGGTCTATTTAATAGGATTAGATATTGACAATATTAGAATAACCTCCCTCGAATCACTCTTCTTCAATAGTTATTAAACCCAACACTTCTGCCGTTTCTAAAAACAAATCTACATAAGGATGAATTTCTATGTTCTTTGCAATACACTCTTCTCGATTAAAAGGTAAGAGAGTTTTAATCTCTGTTAACTCTTTTATAATATTCTCTCTTTTTACTTTTACGGAGATTTCTTGCAGCAAGCTGTGTTCTTCACTGTTTCTTAGTTTGTTGATGTGTGCTGTCAGTATGGTGAAATTTTGAATACTATCACTGTTATAAGTTATATTTCTGACACGTAACAAATTCTGCATAACATTGTAGCAAATAACAAAATCTCTTTGACTATCAAAGAAATCAATTGCTGTGGTGAGTAAGGATATAGTAAAAGTTTTATTCGATTGTTTAAATTTTAGAATAAAATCATTATTTCCATTTGGAGCTTCGATAAATAAAAAAAATCCCAGTTTTTCAGAGATTCTTTTATAAACGTGAGTATATTTATTAAATGCATGTTCGTTACAATTTGCAAATCCATTAAATGAATACATATATTGCTCAATGCCCTTATCACAGAGATCAATAGATTCAAAACATAAATTGCCTTCAATAAGTACGGTACGATTATAGCTGTCCGTATTTTTTTTTTACTTTTTTAAGAAAAAAAGCTTTCCTTGTAAATGCCACTTTTCTAACTTCATCTTTTTGAGACGCCGTTATAAATGCCAGGTCAGCTGTTATCTCCAGCGACCTTTTTTGTTCCTCACTTAAATTTAATGTAGAATTCTCAATAGTGGTTACTCTATTGTCTTTGCAGGGCTCATCAAAGGACTGGTCAATAATTTTATCGAATTTCAGGACATCACTGCTCATTCTAACTGTTTTCATTCTTTGTGGTGATCCGGAGGTTCATGGACGTTTGCAAAGGAAAAGCTTTGAAAATCTCTTTGTAATATTCAGTGCCGACATCGATTGAATCGAAGACTATATTAATATGACTTAAACCTGTAAAATCGATCGTAATAAATTACTTCCTATAGCGACAACTCTCTGATTAATTTTTCGGCGCTTACCAGGCGCTGGGTATCTGAGAGCCTGTTGATAAAGTCTATTGGCGTCAATCCTTTTTGTTCCTCTTTCGATTGAGTCATTGAAATCCCGTCTATCCAGTATCGTTCTTTTGCAAAAGGGTAGGTAGGTAATGCGATACGCCTTGGTCCTGTTGTCGATTCATCTTCCGGATAAAATATCCTCCAATCTATCTCGACCCCTGCCACCCAAAGCTTGGCGAGCTTGTGAAGTTCCTGATTTTTTAAACAATCGATGATAAAAGTATCTACTGTCAGTTCATCCGGTAAACGATCGTATTCGTCTTTTCCGACTTCACCGTCGCCATAGTACATATCCTCAGTTTCTTTCTCTCTACGACTGAAAAAAGCCAGCTTTTCTGCGAGTTCGTCTGCGCTTGCCGTAATCACGGCAAGCCTGTATTTCATTGCCTGCCTGCCTCTTTGAAGGGTATATGCAGTGTCGGCTAATCGACTCGATTTATTTTCGATTAGCCAAGCGGAAAGGTTTGCAGCATATTGTTCAAGACAGTCTCTGCTTTTTGCGGACAATGGAATTATCCGCCTTTTCCGATCTTTGGCATCGAAGTCATCAATGGGTTGTTCATGCTCCTGTAAAACGATATGAGCGTTCGTTCCTCCAAAACCAAAAGAACTGACTCCCGCCAGCCTTGGTACGGGCTTTCCCCCTTTATCTGTAATCCTTTGCCATGGTTGGGTATTTTCGACTATATAAAAGGGAGTGTCCTTTAATTGTATATAGGGGTTTATTTTTTTCAAATGCACTGTTCCGGGAAGTTTCTTGTTTTTCATCGCAAGCAATACCTTGATAATGCCGGCCATACCTGCCGCCGGTTCAAGGTGTCCTATGTTTGTTTTTACGGAACCAAGACCGCAGGTCTTATTCAGGGTCGCTTTTGATCCTCCCTTCTCATTACAGGTAAAAGCCTTTTTAATTCCTTCTATTTCCGAAGAATCTCCAAGGGCCGTACCTGTGCCGTGGGTCTCTATGTATGTTACATGGTCAGGGGAGATTCCGGCCTGCGCATATGCCTCTCTCACTACATCGGCCTGAGCTTCCGGATTTGGTGCAGTTAAGGAATTCGCCCTTCCGCCGTGGTTTACCGCTGTGGATT
This sequence comes from Candidatus Magnetocorallium paracelense, assembly GCA_029001845.1. Taxonomy (GTDB): domain Bacteria; phylum Nitrospirota; class Thermodesulfovibrionia; order Thermodesulfovibrionales; family Magnetobacteriaceae; genus Magnetocorallium; species Magnetocorallium paracelense. The sequence continues at coordinate 97,467 of JAREWP010000090.1, forward strand.
TGATGATGCCGTGAATATTGTCATTGTCCTCCAGCGCCCTGGTTAAAGGTTTCAGCAGTAACGCCCCTGCGCCTTCGCCCCGTACATATCCATTGGCGGACTTGTCAAAGGTTTTACATCGTCCCTCCGGAGACAATACGCCGAGCCTTTCTATCCCTTCCGTTATCTCAGACGAGAGTATCAAACTGACGCCTCCTGCTATGGCCATCTCGCTTTCATTTAAATGAATGGACTGAACGGCCCTGTGTATTGCCACAAGACTGCTCGAACAGGCCGTGTCTATTGTTTCACTTGGACCATGGAAATTGAACAGAAAGGATATTCTGTTTGCGATCATCGAATCGGCCAGCGCCGTTCCGGCAAAGTTATTGACCTGAATCAGGTTTTTAGCGATTATTTTTTCATAATCATTAAAGGAAGCACCTGCAAAAACTCCAATTCCTGCGCCCCAAAGTTCTGAAGCATTATATCCGGCATCTTCTATTACCTTCCATACGATTTCCATAAATATGCGATGCTGAGGATCCATCATGCAGGCTTCTTCAGGAGAAATATTAAAAAATGAGGGATCGAACTTATCTACATCAGGTATAAAGCCTCCCCACTTCGTCGCAGCGGTATTCTTGTCATTTGGCCGGTTCCATCTCTCTTTCGGCGCTTCGCTTATCAGGTCTGTTTCAGACTCCAGAAAGCGCCAAAAGGCATCGATATCTCCTGCCCCGGGAAACAGGCCGTGCATTCCTATGATTGCTGTATCCTCTCCCAAGCCTTTGTCAGGCTTTTTCATCGGAACTGCACAGGGATTTATTGTTTTTTTCCGCTCTTTTGCCTCCGCTCCCTTATTGTAATAACGCAGGATATCCGGCTGGAATTCTTTTACTATAAATGCCGCAAGTTTATGAATCGTGCCCTGTTCATAAAAGACTGTAGGTGTTATCTCAATGCCGTATGTTTCACTTAATTTTCGAGCGTATTCGATGTAGGAAATCGAATCGAATCCGTAAAGCCCCATATTCTCACTTCCGTTAATCTCTTTAATGGGGACAGCAAGTATTTGTGATGTGATTTTTATTAAATCATTGATAAACAATAACTCGATCTCATCTTGTCCTGAAAAATCTCTATCTCCCTGGTCCGGTGTGTGTGACCGGGTATTCGAATAATTCAGACTTTCAATTGTACGCCCCAGCGCGTCCTCATCACCAAATAAGATCATACAGTGTGGTGAGACGAATTGTGACAGTACCGTATGAAATGCCTCCATGCCCGTTTGGGTCGGAATCGGTGCTATGCCGGATTTCGTTCTTATGTACTTTCGTATTTCATCGGGCATCATCATGCCGCCCTGTTCCCAGTATGACCATGATATGGATATTGTCTTTCCATAATTAACTTCTCGAGCTCTTTTTTGAGCATAATAGTCCATAAACCTGTTCGCATAGGCGTAATCGCTTTGCCCGGGATTTCCCATTATGGCGGATGCGCTGGAATACATAACAAAAAAATCTAATTGAAAGTCACGTGTTTCCTCATCCAAATATTGAGCGCCAAAAACTTTGGGCCCGATGACTTCTTGTATCTGCTCCTTTGTCTTATTAACCAGATAGGCGTCTTTTATGGTTCCTGCGATATGAATGATTCCGTTAATCCTGCCGTATTTATCTATTATCGTTCGGACCAGAGTTTTTACATCATCTTTTTGCGAGATGTCCGCTTTCACATATGAAACCTCGGCGCCATGTTCTTTCATCTCCGGAATAATCGATCGTTTATCCCTTTCCCCTTCCCGGCGGCCACAAAGTATGATGAAGGGATTTTTTGTTTTCTCTGCTATATATTTCGCCGCTTCCAGACCAAGGGCGCCTGCGCCGCCTGTAATAAGATAAACCCCCTTTTCCCTGAAAACGATAGTATCCCTCTTTTGTTCGCTCTCTGCTTCCAGCCACCGGTTTACATATCTTTCACTGTCATGGTAGCTAACTTCTATGGCGTCTGTTATGTTAAATTCAAGGGAAATAATCTCCCATACATTTGTAAGCGCAGAGACAGCGATCGTTTTATATATATAGTTCGGATTCTCCATTGCAATCGTCTTGAAGAGACCGCTCATTGCACCGTGATGAGGGAAAATCTCATCGACATCTTCTTTATATATATACAGCAGACGGACCTCTCTCTTTCTTTGCGCCATTAATGAGCGGGTAAGATAATATATGGAGAAAAGGTTGTTTTCCAATTTATCGATACCCCTGTCGGACCCAAAGAATACGATATGTGCAGGAAGTTGTTCCGATATATAGAGATCATCTGTCAGCAGGTTATAATGTTTCTCTTCGGTTCGGCTTATTGTATATTTGCGATCCGATAGTTTTTCATATTTTTCGCTAAATGTTATTACGATCCCATGGTTTTTTATGGAATCCGGTGAATTATCCGATTCACCAAAGATCAGGAGATGTTCGGGTATTGCAGCGTTTTGAGCGGGAGGTTTGCTCTTTTCCAAGCGACTCCGGTAAAAGAGAGGCCGCACAGATGTAGATGCATCCCATGGCCGGTCCTGTTTTATTCGATAGGTCTCTTTTGCAAAAGGATAACCGGGCAGCGAGATGCGTCCGGGAGAGGTCTGTGAATAGAGGCGTTCCCAATCGACTGACAGGCCGGATACCCACAGGCTAGCGAGCCTTTGAAACCTTTTGTTACGAATGAGTGCTCTTATAAATTCCTTATCCTCGTCACCGGCAGTCAATAAATCGGAATCGATGCCTTCTCTGACAGATCCCCTGTACAGATTATCGATATTACGATTGCCATGTATAAATTTATGGAGCGCTTTTTTTAACTCCTTTAAACAAGTCACTACAATCGCCAGGCGTTCTTTTAACTCCTCTCTTCCTGTTTGCAATGTGTAAACAATTTTATACAATAAATTCCTATCTTCATTTCCGTTGGTTTCTCTATCTTTTGCCTGCTTTATCGATTTCGCTAATGCTTCAATGGTTGTAAGAAAGTCGGGCGCCGTCGTTATACTATAACGTTCGTGGAGTTTATATTTTAGTTCGGATAATAAAAGAGGCTCAAAACCCAAATCACCCAGTGATTCGTCAGCCCTTATTTCTTTTTCACTGATTCCTAATATCCGACTTGTCTCTTCTGTTATTTGTCGAATTATTTCTGTTGGCTCATCTCTCTCATTACTAAACAATCTCCTGTCTATATAATTGCTTACTTTTTTGGCGTATTCATTCAGTTGTTCATCTGTTCTCGCTGATAGGACAAAAATATATTCTGAGCTCTCTTGTTTTATGATCGATTTAGGCGGGTCGTACTCTTCAAGCACCAGATGGGCATATGCGCCTCCAAATCCAAAAGAACTTACAGCGGCGCGCCTTGGAATCGCAGCGCCTGAATCTGTTTTTAACTGTTCCCACTCTTTTGTTTTCTCAACGATATAGAAGGGAGTATCCTTAATTTCGATTAAGGGGTTCACACTCTTTAACTGAGGGTTTCCGGGAAGTTTTTTGTTTTCCATGGCAAGCAATACTTTGATAACCCCTGCAATGCCCGCAGCAGGCTCTAGATGACCTATGTTGGATTTTACCGACCCCAGGGCGCAGGTTTTAGTAACACTCTTATTTGATTTATCCTGCAGAGGTGAATAATTATTCGTTCCTCTTTTTGTACTAACAGTGAAGGCCCTTTTTATGCCTTCTATCTCAACAGGGTCGCCAAGTTCCGTTCCGGTTCCGTGGGTTTCTATATAGGAGATTGTAGAGGGATCGATATTCGCTTTTTTGTATGTCCCGGCAAGAAGTTCCGCCTGGGCCATTGAGTTTGGCGCACTAAGGGACGCGGCTCTTCCGCCGTGACCGGCGGATGCCGATTTGATAGTACCGTATATATGGTCTCTGTCTTTTATGGCTTTCTGCAGGGGTTTTAGCAACACTGCCCCGATGCCTTCGCCTCTGACATATCCATTTGCCGATTTATCGAAGGTCCTGCACCTTCCGTCAGGTGACAAAACCCCTAACCGGTCTAATACTATCGTTGTCTCCGGAGAGAGCATGAGGCTGACGCCTCCTGCTATGGCCATTTCGCAATCGCCGCTGTTTATGGCTCTTACTGCCTGGAACAGAGCTGTCAGGCTGCTCGAACAGGCTGTGTCAATGGACATGCTCGGGCCGTGGATATTTAAAAGATAGGATACCCTGTTGGCTATAACGGACTGTACATTTCCGGTGGCGCTGAAGTTGTTAATAGAGTTACTCTTTTTTATTGCCTCGTGATACTCGTTATTCTGTACGCCCACATAAACGCCAACCTCCTTGCCGGATAAACTTGAAGGCCTGTACCCGGCGTCTTCAATGGTATTCCATGCAACTTCCATGAATTTTCGCTGCTGCGGGTCCATCATAATCGCTTCCTGAGGCGAAATGTTAAAAAATAAGGGATCAAACTCATAGGCGCCGGATATAAATCCTCCATGCCTGACATGGGTCTTTCCCTTTTCTTTTAAAGGGTCGCCAAAGTATTCTCTCCAGTTCCATCGATCCTGAGGTATTTCCCCTATCATGTCCGACATGTTTTCAAGATGAGTCCAGTATTCGTCAGGATTGTCCGATTTCGGGAATATTCCATGTACACCGATAATGGCTATTTCTTTTGTTGTTAGAGTTGTCGACCGGGTAGTAATGGCTGTGATCGGTTCTTCTGCTGCCTGTCCTGTATGCTGTAGCCCTTCTGCCGAGTCGATAGATTGTTCTTTCTTATAATAATCGCTGATTTGAAGGGGGAACTCTTTTTCCAGATAATTCGCCAATGTTTCGATTGTGCTGTTTTCAAAAAAAACAACGGCAGTAAGGGGTACATTATACATTTTGCCGATACTTGCTCCGAACTCGGCAAGTGCTATGGAATCAAATCCGAACAGGCCGATATTTTCCCGGCTGTCAATCTCTTCGGAAGGAATTTTAACAACCTCTGAAGCGATGGTTTTAAGGTCTCGAATCAGGGGACGTGTATCGTCCTGGTCCTGTTCGATATTGACAGGCGTTTTTTTCACTCCCGATCTTTGCCGAACCGCTCTTTCTCTTATTTGCAAAGATTGCTCTATGCGTACCCTGTCTCCACTAAAAACGATAACCTCCGTGTTTTGTGAGCTCAATATCTCTTCAAACGCATTTATGCCGTCATCCCTTTCAAGATAGGTTAATCCCGATGATTGAAGATAGAGTGACTCTGTTTGTTCACTTAGATGAATGCCACCCTCTTTCCACAGGGGCCAGTTAATGGCTATGGTTCGGCCATAGCGCTCTCCTCTCTTTCTCTGGTCCTCTCTCATCTGTGCAAAGCTGTTAAGAAATCGATTTGCAGGGCCGTAATCACACTGACCAAAATCGCCAAGTATCGACGCTGTTGAAGAGAAGAGAAGAAAAAAATATAGAGATTCATCGCGGCTCACTCTGTCCAGAGTAAGGACGCCCTCTGTCTTCGGCCTGAGCACTGCCTCTGAATCATCTATACTCTTTCGGGTAATCGGTAATCCCGTACTGAAGCCGGCGGCGTGAATCACGCCGTCAATTCGACCATATCGAGCCTTTGCACTCTCCCATGCCTTTTGCATCTGCTCATTATCAGAGGCATCGGCCTGTATGTACGTGATATCCCCTTTTAAAACCCTCAGTTTCTCCTGAATTTGATCATTTAAAGGGGTTCTGCCTGTCAATATGAGACTGGCTTTATATTTGTTTGTCAGATATTTGCTGAAAATTAAACCAAGGCCGCCCGCTCCCCCGGTGATAAAATACACTCCCTGTTGTTTAATGGGAATGTCCCTGTCTTTTCTCAATGTGACTGTTTGTGCTTTTTTAATATATCGTTTACTGCCTCTATATTCTATTTCATTGGTCAGCCCCCTGTTATGAGAGGTTAACTCATAAATGATTCTTTCTGTTGTAATCGGGCCGTTAACTCTGATTGTTGTAAATATAAGTTTCGGCCATATAGGAGAAAGGGAGTTGGAGTATCCTGAAAGGGCTTCCATAAAGGGCGCCGTCTTCCCGGGAGCATGGTCATAGATAAATATGATTCTCTCTGCATGTATATGACATTGGAATAATGCATTTATCAAAAGATAAATTGCTTTCAGGGCCTGATGATTTTCCTTATCGAAACTCCAAATAATGACGATTTTATCGGGACTAAGGGTGTGATGACGAAGCGCCTTAAAGAGGTTTATATAATCATCGATCCTGTCAATGTCAATTATGTACGTATGAGTGCCTTGTTCCTTAAACGATTTTCCCGGTGTTACAAAAATGATATTCCTGTCCGGTTGTTCTTTCAGGCCATCTCTTAATTCTCTGTTATCGCATAGTAACAGTATATTGCCGGTGAGCGGTTGTCGATTGTCGTCTGTTTTGGTCTCTTTCCACAGGAGTTGGTAGTAAAATACACCGTGTTTTTGTTCGGACGTTGTTTCCCCTTTGTTTGTTTTTTCGACCCAATATCTCTTTTTTTCAAAGGGACAGGTCGGCATGGAGATGCGGAAGGGTTTTCGTCTTTTAAGTTTATTTCTATCTGCACCGGACATAAATTCAGTCTAATGTATAAAGAGACAAAATGTAAAGAAGAGGGTAGAATAGAGAAGAGTTGTTGCCTTTTAGAAATCATTTAATGTAGACTATAAGTAATTATCGGATGTAATTGCATCCCGCTTTTATGCACTCAAAAATCTTATCCATAAACAGGTGATAGGAGGGTGTGTAAAATACTAAACAATTACATTCGAGTCGTTACTTATGTAACAAGATCCACCCCTCTTTAATAATCGGTATTTTGTTTTAAATAAGTCCTTAAAAGCAATTTTTACGTCCTTTTAGTATAAGCGACAGTGCTAAAAGCATTTGATATTTATCGGAGGGTTCACTATGTCTGCCGTAGAGGGAGCTGCCGGGTCTGCTTCTCTTATAGTTCAGGTCGGATACCACGCCATGTCTCAGGGAATGGCTTATGAGAGATGGAAAGGCGATTCGATAATTCGTATGATTGAGATGGCCAAAGTCCAGCCGGGTCTCAATTCCGGGGGGGGGGCGGAAATCATCTCGAAGGCATTGGCGTTAATATAGACTTATATGTTTAATACAATGTCATTAACTTTAAGTTGGAAATCGGAATAATCCGGTTTATTCATATGAGATCAATTTCCAAAGGGACTTAGTGGCTATAACTTGATATGTTATAGAACCGATCGACTCTTTTTTTTCATCTCCCTTCTCTTATTCACAATTTTTGCCGGCTCTCTTGTTTACAATATTCATTTTGGCGGTTACTGCAATGATGAAGGACACTACCTCTATGCCGCAGATCTTGCAATAAAGGGTAATATACCATATAAAGATTTTGCTTACTGGCAACCACCTCTTATTCTTTATATTTACGGCCCTCTTAACGCCATATTCGGGAACTCCCTGATTCTGTCTCGCTATGTTTCCGCTCTTTTTTCTCTTACTGCCTTCATTTTAATGGCCTCTATCGTTATAAGGAGTGGCGGTGCCGTCTCTCTTATCATTTTGTCTCTCATCATCTGCCTTAATCCCAGCTATATCGTCGATGTTTCCCAGGTAAGAACGCAATCTCTTACAATACTTCTCTATTGCCTTTCAATAAATATCATCACTCTTCCCGGACATAATTCAAGTAAATACTTTTTTTCCTCCATAATGATGGCGCTGGCCGTTGGAAGCAGAGCACCTCTTTTGCCGATGCTGATTACATACAATATCTATGTTTTTTTCGAGTCTGCATACAGTAAAAAAATTTCTTTAATAACAACTCTCATTTCAACGGGAACTATTTTGGCGGGTTTTGTTTTCTTTTACCTTCTCAGTGACGGAATGATAATGTTTGGTCTTCTGGATTTTTATAAATATACAGGGACATACACTTCCTTTTTTGACAGGTCCTATCTTGAACAGCTTATCGGATGGCAGATGGTTCCATATACTTTGCTTATTTGCACCATTATATTCGTTGTTTATAAAGGTATTGTCAACTATGAATACTCAGAGGGAAGTAGACGTATTGCTTCTGGATACGGTTTTGAGATATTTGCTTTTCTCTCCTATATCTCTATATCTGCCGTACATTTTATTGCGCCCGTAAAATATGCAACCCACCAGACAACCAATTTGCCACTGGCTGCCATGTTTCTTTCCATAGTTATTGGTAATTTTTTAAGAAAAAGAGAGAAAGACCTGTCAATAATGGTATTTAGCGCCCTCTTGTCGCTCACTTTTATAAGTTTTATATTCCAGCCCGTAATCTCAGACAGAAGCGGAGGCAGGTCTCCGATTTCAGAATATAAGGATATAATAAAGACAATCCGGCCTTTTGTGTCAGAAAGAGGGAAAATTCTATCTTTTGATGTGATTATTGCATATGAAGGCGGATTCGAACTTTTGGATGGTCTTACCCTTGGTCCTGAGAGCCATTTTGGCGAGTTTCAGAATACAGAAAAAACGAAAAAGTACAAAGGTGTGGACAATGCGATTTTAAAGACGTATTTTTCAACCAGGGCAGCCGATGTGGTTATACTGCAACAGAGAGACCTTGAATTTATAAAGCATGATCGTACGGGGGTTGGTATGAATGAGGTTCTGAGAGAGTTACATAGGAATTATAAAAAAATTGCAACCTTCGACAATATCGGGCAATTTCGTCAGAGAACGCTGTGCTTTGCCCTTTCAGACATTTTATGAGTTGAATGAACTCCCTTGTTTAGGTTTGAACCGATGCATTTTGCTCACATTGTGGTGATTTGAAACAACATGAAGATTTTTCTGCTCATTATTTGCTACAATGATACCCCCTTTATCGAAGACACCCGCAATATGTAAATAAAAACGATTGTAATATCGAATTTTAAATTAGACATGCTCAGGCCCCTTTTTATAGGGAAATAAAAAATAAGGAGATGCAACTATGTTTAAAGGAAGAAAATTCTCTACTCTATTGGCTTTGCTGTTTATTGCCGTAACATTGACAGTATTGGGTTATGGACAGGTCTTTGGTTTGGTTTCAACAAGTACGGAAAACAATAATGAACACGAAATATCACCTGCCGGTTTCTTATTTATTGACTCCGCCAATGACATTTCTTACTACGAAAAAGAAGACCTTCTGAATTTGTTGGAAGGTACGGCGGATTCTCCTACAAAGAACTTTTCTTCATTAAGCGATGTTACTTTTAGTTCTCAAATACTTAACATTGTTTTTATAAAGAGCGACGATATTATCGCTTCATTCAGTGATTCGGAAAAAAGCATTTTAATGGCTTTTTTTTCAGATGGTTTTCCTATTGGAACAACCGAACCGGTTATCAATCTGAGGAGTGTTCTCGGGATAAACGACAGTAGTTCGAATCCCTTCGCCCTTGAAGCAGATGTCGTGCTTTTTGTTTTTTCCGATGGCAAACAAACGTTTGAAAAAACCATAACAGTCAGTGATTCGATTGGCGATGTTTTCTCGTCTGTTGTTGACTGGGTGCATCGCGTAAAAGACACGAAAAGTTCCTCTCAGGCCGGGCCGGCTTATTACTCTGACGACGTAAGCGGTGCTTGGAACTCCAATTACACAAAAGAATATGAAGCAACCTTTGACGGAGGCACCGGCAGGTTTCTGATTAATGCTTATCAACTCTCCGACAGCAGCTCAAGTTATGACTGGTACTTATTTACTTTTTCCATACAATCGGCCATAAGCAGCTATGACTCCTCGACCGGCCATTGCGGATGGTTTACTTCTGAAATGCAAATCAAAGCAGTGGTAGGCGACTCCGGTACATTATATGATTATATGCCTACAACAACAGTGGGCTCTACATCTACAGGCTTTTCCATCGGAGGCGGACTGTCCACCAGTGATGCCGGCCTGTCCGCCGAATATTCTGAATCATATTCCATTGATGACGCCTCCTATGTAGACAACAGTGATTACACCACTGAAACAGCCCAATGGACAATCGAATTTACAGGGCCTGATTATACCTGGTATCCTTGGTATGATGAGCCGCCCAGCAGCGCTACAAACTCTTATCAAACCGATCCGGCCATGATAGCACAGGTGAATGACGGTTCCTGCGTTTATTTGGATGTTTACCCGAAAATCCGTCAGGATTACGACAGCCTTTCAATCGATTGGTTTACTCTAGATGTAAGCACAACCTATACATGGTGGTACGATACAGACACATATGGCCCTCTGGAAATAACAGTTTGCCCTTAATATTTGTGGCGAACAAGAAAAACAGGAGAAACAAGTTGGGGACAGTCAAAAAATACTTACCCTATGGAATAAGAAAATGAATTAATCAGGCGGGATTCGGGGTCTAACCTAAATAATACACTTTGCAAAAGGAAGGGACAGAAATATATAGATACCGTGAAGAAAGTAAAATTTGACCCCGAATCCTTTTAACGTTTTTACTCAATTTTAAAGTCCTCTTCTTTATATCTTTCAAGAAACCGGTGGCAGTAAGATTTTACCACCGGCTTACTTAAACTCGAATCTGAATCTCAGGTCGCCCCCGATGCTTCCGATTTCATCCCTTTCGCCAATAACGGATACATTGTCGTTAAAAATGTATTCTACTTTAATCACTTCCTCTTCTTCCGTCGTACCGACAGAGGATGTGAGAGTTACGTAAAATTTGTCGGATAATAATTTCTTGGAAAGAGTAACCTGAGGACTGATTGTTTTTGACTCTTCCGAAACATGGGAAGAGACCCGGAAACGGTCGAGGCCGGTTATGCCTCTGACCCTGTCTTCCACAGCCTCCTTGAACATGCCGGTGAGAAAAGAGGTGGCGGCGCTTGTTCCTATATCGCTTTCCATGCCTTTGAGTTTAGATCTGACTTCTCCCACAGTGAGGAGACTCAAAATATCCATCTCATCTAGGTGAGGAGAAGAGGAGATCGCCATATTAAACTGATCGAGACGGCCTGTAACGGAGAGCCTGATTTTATATCCTTTCAGAGAGGTCTCTGCCGAAATATCGAAAAAGGGATTGATCCTGTACTCGTCTATGAAATCCACATTGGCTTTTGATATATCGAATTCGTTATTTCTGAAATAGACTTTGCCCCTCCTGCTTTCGATTCTGCCGAATACTGTAGGCGAGGCAAGTGTTCCCCTTAAGATCATGTCTGCGCTTACTTCGGATTCTGCTATATTATTATCAATAATTATATTTCTGTCGCCTACGATTCTTACATTCAGTTCGCAGCTCTTCATGAAATCGGAACCGGACTTCCGTTTTAGAAAGTCGCCCTTTTCAAACAACCAGTCACCCCATTTAAAATTATTTTTGTAACTTGCCCTGTCAATGAAGAGTTCACCGGAAAGATTGCGATTTTTTAAATCTCCGCTCATAAGAAGATTCCCTCCAAATGTTAAGTCGAAATCGTCGGATATTCGTGAATAGATATCATTCAGCTCTGCGTCAATATAAAAATCTTTTATCTTGAACCCTTCCAGGAGTATCCTTCCCTTTGATGTGATTTCTCCGCCGCTGTACTTTCCGTTCAGTTTTGATATTATAATCCTGTCACTGTTAAAGTAGAGTTCGCCCTGAAGGTCGCTTATTGTGGATTCAGGATTTTTTAATCCTGCCAGACCGTTTTTTATCTCCAGCCATCCGTTGACGTCGGGTTTTTTCCAGGGGCCGATTATATGTAATTCAAAATCGGATATTCCGTCCAGTTTCTCTATTTCATCGGAAAGGTTTTCCATGTGTCTTAAGGGAGTCGTTCCGGAAAAGGAGAGGTTAAAGGAGTCCTTTATCGTCAGATCACCGGACATAGAGAGGCTTGCAGAGCTGTCTTTAAGTGCAAAAGATTGGAAACTCAAAAAGTTATTGTCAATATGGAAGTGCAGAGGAAGAGAGTTCGTAAAATCATAATCGTAAACAAGCATGTTCATTCTGGGGATCGTCAACTCTCCTTTTACAGAATTCCTCGTTCCCTTGAATGAGGCATTTCCCGTCATATAGAGTATCATTTCCTCTGGGATGTTTTTAAACAATGCAGCAACAAGAAAATCGTATCGTTTATGCTTTGCTTCGATATCGAGAGCCCAGGGCATTACTTCAGAGATCGCTGCACTTCCTTTTACAGCAAGAGCGCCTCCCAATATTTCACCATCCAGTTTCATTACGCCGGGTTGCAGCGTTATATTGACTTTGCTGTCGTCAACAGGCATATGATAGACAGCACCACCGGACAGGAGGGTCTCGACTGAAAGAATGGGGTTGCTTAAAGAGCCTTTGCCATTGACTTTACACTCGATTACAGCATTTTCGATATATTTATATAACGGGGTATCCGAACTGTGTATAAGACATTTTCCGGAAGCGATTTCATAGGATATCGACTCCTTTTCCGACCAGGTGTTTCCATTATTCATTATAGATATCTCTGACTCAATAACGGATTGGCCCTTTTTAACCAGGATGTTTTGAAAGAGTGCATTATTGCGATCAATCGAATATTGTGATGTAATATTCCCGATGGAATTATTTCCAAATATGAAACCCTTTATTCTCATATTTCCCTTATATGAAATGTTATCATCAGAGCCTGTGAGAGCTATGTGAAGGTCGGTGCTACCCTTTATTGATTTGGAAAGGTTCTCTTCCCCTGATAGATCGGGTAAATTCATCCCCATATTATCAAGCACTTTGTTTAGAGCAAGATTTTTCGAATCGATGTCAAAGTTTAATTCAGCCTTATTAAAATTAAAGATTTCGGCTTTCTCCTTAACCGTTACATTTCCGTTAAAAACTGCCAGGCCGTCCAGCAAGGCGGCTCTTCCCTTTGTAATTTTCAGTCTGTCGAGCGTATAGTCGGCCTCTGCTTCAATTGTCGAGAAATCGATTCCGTAAAGACTGCCTTCTTCCATGGATATAATGCCTGAGATATGGGGGGCCGCGGATTTCCGATCGATTTTACCTCTAAATGATCCCGGTCCCCTGAAATCGTCACTGTATGGCATTGTAATATCTGCAATATCTTCCGTTAAAAGGCTTACTTCTAAATCAATTATATCGTCAGCTATATTAATCTCCCCTGTTGTTACAACCTCGGATATATCGGTGTATATAAATATCTCGCTTACGTTAATGACGTTATCTCTAAAAGATACTTCTCCCCTGCTTCCATCTATTCTTTTTAATATGTCGGACGATTCCTTTGATGGTTCGGTTTTTTTGTAAATATATGCGATCTCCGGGTAGAAATCGTCACCCTCTGTAAAGAGTGTCAGATCGATCTCGCCTTCCGATATTCCCGGGTTCCAGTTTAAAAGGTCAAACATATCGGAGCTGCTTACACGTTTGGCGTCTATGTTGAGTGAAAAGTAATTGTCACTAAAAAGCTTAATCGTTGACTCTGCTTTTGCCGTCCCTCCGTACAGCAATGCATCGCCATTTAAAAAGACAAGGGCGTCGTTGTCATAGTGTAAATCTGTGGTAAGTCTGTCGATTTTCACGCCATAGAGATAGCCGTTTTTAAGCAGAGTCTTTAGTTCTATTTTCAGATTGTCTAAAGGGCCGTTGATTTCCCCGTTAAAATCGGCAGGTCCGCTGATTGGTGCGTTTTCGCCTGTAAGCTCCATAAAAGTTTCAAGATGAATACTTCCTTTTGTATCAAGTTTGACGACTGTCTCTTTATTATTATATGTAATCCTTCCCGATGCCTCGATTTTTCCATGATCGCTGTTTTTCAGGCCCAACAAGCTCTTTAAGTATGTAACCTGAATGGAGATATCACTGTTTAGAGAGAACTTGCAGTCCTCTATCGCAGAGCTGCAGTCGGCCGCTCCATTAACATGTAAAGCAAGCCCTTCAGAGTTCGCAGTGAAATCGTTAATCCTGTATGCACCGTTTTCAGGATTTTTTTCTATGTCAAAAGAGAGGTTGGCAAGTTCCATTCTGCTATCCTTGACAGCCTTCAAATCCTTGTTGTAGAAGCTAATATGTTGTAGATTCATTTTCATGCTTTGTTGAAAACCTGCATTAAAGCGGCCTGAAAAGTTATTGACAGATAATGCAAAGGTATTGTTACTGTCCTTAATATCGATGTGCCCGTCCGAAATAAGGATGGACTTTATGTCAAAGGAGAAGTTCTCCTTTTTTACGCTATTTTTAGATTTACCTGTTAAAAGAGTATCAGGTAGTGATATTTTCGCTTTCAGAGCTTTCAGGTCATTTGTATTGAGGTCCGCCAGAAGTCCGTTTACCATTAATTTTGTAATAACTATTTTTTTGTCCAGCAAATAGAGGATATCCAGATAAGCTCTTATATGACTGACATTGATGGCAGGTGATGAGGGATCGCTCCGTAGAGTCAAGCCTTTCACTCCTATATATGGAGGTATGAGGCTAATGTATAATTCGTCATATGTCGCATCTATTTTAAGACGATTTTTAATGAAGGATTCTATTTCGACCTTGAGTTGTTTAGAGGGAAAGTCAAAGGAGATAAAAAAAAGTGTCAATGAGATAATAGAAATCAAAAATAACAGGATAGCGGTTTTTTTCATCTCTTATAGGGGTAATCGTTCCGGTATGTCATATTGCTGTTAAACAGAGATTTAATCCGGTAGAGCAGAGAGGGAAATTCCTCCCTGTTCTATGGTTTTACACATCCTATTGTTGAGAGATTATATCATATTGGCCCAGTCGCAGGCTTCGAGATATATGGGGGGAATATCCTGTTCTGACACGTTTATTTTCGAGGCAGTTTCATGAACGGCGTTCCATTGACCTTTTTCATAGTGTTTCGTAAGTTTCAGGTAATCCGACAGTTCTCCTTCGCCTTTAACAAGTGCCGAAACAATGTTTTTGGACAGAGGAAGCTTTTCCATAATTGCTTCCATCGGCTGATCCAGTATCGCGTCGATATTGGATAGCAAACCGACTGTAAAGAGTTCGTCACCGGCTATGGGGTTGGATGAGGTTTTACCCAGTTTTTCGCAAAACTTAGCCTTGATACATGAATTTATTATCAGTTCTTCCGGTTTATTGGAAGCAAGGTCAGTCATTGCAATAAGTGAGACAAAACGCCTTAATTCATTCTCCCCTAAAGAGACCAACGCCTGGTTAAGGGAAGTAATCTCGTTCTTTCTTCTGAAGAAGGGCGAATTTATATAACGAAGGAGTTTATAAGTAATAGAGACATCACGCTCCATGATTTCTCTTATTTCGGCGAAATCGAAATCCGGTTTGTTTACTTTAGCCATTATGTCCAAAATATTCAGGCCTGCGCTCGATATCTCTCTGCCTTTTATAATTTCCGGTTTGCAAAAAAAATATCCCTGAAAATATTCGAAACCCATGTCAAGGGCTGTATCGAACTCTTCATTTGTTTCTATTTTTTCGGCAAGAAGTTTCAAATTTTCTATAGGCAGCTGTTTGAGGTATTCCTTTATTTCCTTTATCGGTGTTAGTCTGAAATCGATCTTGATAATATCGGCAAGAGAAATCAGTGGTTTCAGCTCGGGGCTGAAAATGAAATCGTCAAGTGCTATGATATACCCCTCTTCAGAGAATTTTGCGCAGGCATTTATAATTGATTTATCGGGTTTGACATCTTCAAGTATTTCCACAACCGTATTTTCTTTAGGAAAGAGCAGAGGAACCTCCTCCAAAATGAGATTCTCCGTAAAATTGATAAAAGCCCTTTTCCCGCCGATTATCCTGTCTATTCCGATAGTGAAAAAGCTGCTTGACAGGAGCTTTGAGGTAGCCGTGTCACCATCTATTTCGGGAAGAAAATTCGACAGACCGTCTCTAAACAGCAATTCGTAAGCAAATAACGATTTTTGTTTGTCGAAAATAGGTTGTCTGGCAATATAGGCATCCATAATAATTTAGTTTAAGCTACTTTTAGTGTCATTTGTCAAGTCTTTATTGCTTTAGGAACTGTCCGGAAAGAAATTAAACATTTCCTAAGTTGTCATAAACACTCTGAAATCCAGCTCTTGGAATATAGAATTTTTATATTCCAGCCAGAACAAAAAATCGTAATCGACTGTTGTCGATAAAAGGCTGCCGTATAATTTTTCAAAGTTGTAAATATGTTCTTTTGTTCTTTTTGTCGAGTATTCCACGGCAGTCTGTGTTGTCATCAGGAAAGCCCAGTCACTGCTCTGGGCAAGAAGAAGCTCCCTTACCATTTGGTTTAGGATTCTTGTTTCAGATTCGGATATATCGGCTTTATTTCCGTATTCATCAGCAATCTCGGCCATTTTGTCAGCCATATAATGGAGATGTCTGTATATCCAGTCATTTCCTTCATTTATCCAGACTCCGTAGTAGCCCTTGCCGCCCCATGACGACGGCGATGGCAGGATGACCTGATTTTTCGGGTGTTTTTCAAGATATTCGACCGGCGTAATGGCTTCTATCGCTCCGTGTTTCTTAATCTCCTTGAATATATTGTACAAAAAATCGGGCCCTTCGAACCACCAGTGCCCGAAAAGTTCTGCGTCATATGGTGACACGACAGCAGCCGGTCTGTCCATTAAGGGAGATATGTTTTTTACTTGCTCGACTCTTTGAGAGTAGAAGTGCCTGGCATGCATAATGGTCTTATTGTAAGCTGCTTCCGGATTATATACCTTTTTTTCCCCCTCCCCGCCGGTCACTTTGTAGTATTTAATTCCTGTGAAAACTCTTATTCCGTCAGGACTTATATATGGTTTTATATAATCGAAATCCAGATCGAACCCAATGTCTTTGTAAAAATCTCGATAATCAAAGTCCCCGGGATATCCAATTTCCGAACTCCAGACCTGATTTGAGGAGTGAGGGTCTCTGGCGAAAACGGCCACTTCGTTTATCGTGTATACCGGTGCATATACAGAATATCTGGGTGCGGGCTTCCCTTCGTTAAGACCATGGGTGTCAAGGAAAAAAAATTGTATTCCCCTTTGTTTAAGCACCCCGTCGAGACCACTGAAATAGGCGCATTCCGGAAGCCATATCCCTCTTGGAGGCGTCTTGAAGTGTTTAATATGAGTCGCCACTGCTATTTCTATTTGAGCTTCAACAGCGCGAGGGGTTATTCGGAGAAGCGGTAAAAATCCGTGTGTGGCCCCGCATGTAATTATCTCGATATTACCATTGTTGTTAAAGAGACGATAGCCCTTTATTACATCGAGCCCAAGGTAATTGACATAAAAGGCTCTTATCTCCCTGAATCTCTGATAATAAAAAAAAGCGACTCTGTGAAATTCCGAATCTTCCTTTAGACGTTCGACTTCTCTGCCGGAGAGCTCTATAAGTTTATCGATATATTTCAGATACTTCTCTTTTAGCAAATCATCGGCCAGCATTTCACATAAAGGCGGGGTTAAAGAGATCGTAAGCCTGAAGTCCGTATTCTCTTCAATCAACTTCTCCATCCTCATAAGTAAGGGAATGTATGTTTCCGATATGGCTTCAAAAAGCCAGTGTTCTTCAAGGAAGAAGTCGTATTCAGGGTGTTTGATAAAAGGCAAATGGGAGTGTAAGACAGGGATCCAGTAACCTGAGGTCATTAAATAATCCTGGTCTTGTCATTATTGAAATCTTTTGTGTTGAGGTGGCACAGAGCAAGAGCAAGAGCGTCGGCGCTGTCATGACTGATTTTTGTTTTAATATTAAAAACAGCTCTTATCATCTCTGTAACCTGTTTCTTGTCTGCTTTTCCGTAACCGACGACGGCTTTTTTTACT
Organism: Candidatus Magnetocorallium paracelense; assembly: GCA_029001845.1. GTDB lineage: Bacteria > Nitrospirota > Thermodesulfovibrionia > Thermodesulfovibrionales > Magnetobacteriaceae > Magnetocorallium > Magnetocorallium paracelense. Next base: position 115,239 of record JAREWP010000090.1, read on the forward strand.
TCCAGGGCGCTGTATTCGACTATGGGAATATTTTCGGACGACAGAGTCAGTATGGCTATTCCTCTGGCATGACCCAGATAAAGGGCCGCTTTGTATCCCTTAGCGAAAAAAACTTTTTCTATTACAGCAATTTCGGGGCTGTAGGATGCAACGATTTCAGAAAGTTCGTCATAGAGGCGCCTGAGCCTGTGAGAGAGTGGTTTTTTGCGTGGCAGTTCTATTTGACCTGATGATATGTATCTGGCTTCATTACCACATTTTTCCAGAAAACCATAGCCGCATACAATGCTTCCCGGGTCAATCCCCATTATCAGCGTACCGGACATTCTGGTTTCTTTGCTTTAACCCTTTTTCCTGGGTAATTCGAAAAGTATCTCTTCTACGAGCTCGCAAATTATATGGCCCAGTGTAATGTGTGTTTCCTGTATCCTTGGCGTATCGGCAGAGGGAACTATAAATCCATAGGTCGCCTTTTCAGCGAACTCGACTCCCTTTTCACCTGTAAAAGCAATGGATATGAGTTTCTTTTTTTTGGAAACATCCATTGCTTTCAAAACATTCTTTGACTTACCGCTTGTGCTGATGGCTATCACCACATCTCCGGGTTCGGAAAGGCTTTTGAGCTGTCTTGCGAAGATATCGGAAAAGCGGTAGTCATTTGATATAGCCGTTATTGTGGCCATATCCGTATTCAGGGCTATGGCGGGCAATCCGGGTCGCTCTCTTTTAAATCGGTTCATAAACTCTGCTGCAATATGTGAGGCGTCCGTTGAAGAACCGCCGTTACCAAAGAGGAGGAGTTTTTTCCCGTTATTAAAGCTGTCTGCTATAGCATTAGCCGCCTCTACAACCTTTTCGACATTAGACTTAAAAAAAGCCTCCTTTACGGCGACACTTTCTTTTACTGATTTCAAAATTGCATTTTTCATTTTATATGCACCTCAAAAAAATAATTAATTAATTTAGGGATTGAGGAATTAATTAATTTAGGGATTTCAAGTTTGGATAAGACGGCAGTTATATTCTTCTCCAATCCCCCAATCCCTCAATCCAAAATACTTATTTCAGATTTCATTTCCTCAGGCGGGATTAGAGGGCCTTTTTTCCCGCAGGATACGACAGATGTCATTAAAATAATTATTATTAATAGTGTCACAAGCCTGTTCATGATTTCCCCTTAATGACAATTTTCTTTAATCTCTCAATCTGTTTTTTGATTTCGTCCGGCGAAGCACTGCCTCTGGATTTTTTGTTTCTCAGTGATTTTTCAATTGTTATGTAGTCGTATAGGTCTGTCTCTATAACAGGGGAAAAGCGGTTGTATTCGCTTATGTCTATATCGCTTAACTCCTTCCTGCTGTCTATGCAGTATTTTACAATTTCTCCCGTAATTTTATGGGCCTCTCTAAAGGGGGTTCCCTTTTTTACGAGATATTCCGCTAAGTCGGTTGCCAGGGAGAAGCCGGAATGGGCGGTTTTGTGCATCCGTTTTTTGTTGAAACGAATCTTTGGGAGCATTTCCGTAAAAATAGTCAGAGAACCTTTGAGAGTATCCAGAGCGTTGAAAAGCGGCTCTTTATCTTCCTGCATGTCACGATTGTAAGTTAAAGGCAGAGCCTTCATTATTGTTAAAACTGTTATCAATGACCCATATACACGTCCTGTTTTACCTCTGACCAGCTCAGCTACATCGGGATTCTTTTTCTGAGGCATGATACTGGAGCCTGTTGTAAAAGAATCGGATATTTCAATAAAAGAAAACTCTTCAGAAGACCACAATACCAGTTCCTCGGCCAGTCTGCTCAGATGCATCATCGTTATCGAGGCATTTGAAATAAATTCAATAATAAAATCTCTGTCTGATACTGCGTCCATGCTGTTTTCCGAGATTCTTTGAAATCCCAGCAGTTTTGCTACATAGGCCCTGTCCGTAGCGAAGGTGGTGCCGGCGAGTGCACAGGCCCCCAATGGAAGAGAATCGGTTCTTTTCAAACAATCCTCGAACCTCTCCATATCTCTCAAAAACATCTCGACATAAGCAGTAAGATGGTGGGCCATTGTGACCGGTTGAGCTCTCTGCAGATGTGTATATCCCGGCATAATTGTATCAATATTTGATGAGGCTCTCTTTAAGAGCACTTTTGTCAGTTTTTTGAGTAATCTAAGGAGGAATTTAATCTCATCGCGCATAAATAACCGGATGTCCAAGGCGATCTGATCGTTCCTGGATCGAGCTGTATGAAGTTTCTTTCCCAAATCGCCGATCTTTTCAATAAGAGCGACCTCGATATTCATGTGGATATCTTCCATACTCCTTCTGAATCGAAAGAGGCCCTTTTCTATTTCGTCGGAAATCTCGTCAAGCCCCCTGAGTATCTCTGTCAGATCGGTTTTGGAAATAATCCCTGTTTTGGCCAGCATTTTGGCGTGGGCTTTGCTGCCCATTAGATCGTAATACCAGAGTCGTTTGTCAAAGGAAATCGACTCGGTAAAGGATTCGACAAAGTCTGAAGTCTCCTCCTTAAATCTGCCTGACCACTGTTTTCCCATTACCTGAAAGAATAAAATTTTTTTTTCCTATTGGTCAATAGAAATCAATAGACTAAATTTATTATAATATATGATATTTTTTATTTTCCCGGAAAATAGGGGCGTCTGTCGGCTAAAGGGTTGCAACTTTTACTGGTTTTCAGAACAAAAACTAAAGAAAATCTTATAATAACAGATAAATATAGGGGGTAGTCATGAGGAAATTTTTTTTATTATCAGTGTCTTTTATTATTCTGTTGCTTTTGACAAATAATCTATATGCTCTGTGCGTTAAAGTGCCCGAGGCGAATTTGAGGAGCGGGCCGGGCATAAAAAACGAGAAGACCTGGAAGGTGTATAAATATATGCCTTTTAAGAAACTTGAGAGCAAAGGAGGCTGGTATAGAGTAAAGGACGTTGACGGCGATGTACATTGGATTTTCGGTAATCTTGTAACTGACAAATTCAAATGCGCAGTCGTAAAGGCCGACAAAGTCAATGTCAGGAGCGGGCCGGGAACCAATTTTAAGAAAACTCCTCTTAGTCCTGTAATTAAATACTACTCTTTTAAGGTAACGGGAAAGAAAAAAGAGTGGGTAAACGTTTCGGACGAGTATAACAACAGCGGCTGGATTTCAAAGAATTTACTATGGATTCAATGAGTAATCCGGATATTCGGCCTCTGTAAACAGTCACTTTTAAATGGAGAAAAAATATGAAACAAAAAAATTATGAGGCCAATCTGGACACAGCAATTTCTTACCTCCAACTGAATCAAAAGGAGAACGCTATCGCTTCGTTGAATATGGCATACTCTCAGGTTCCAAACGAGGACAAGACTTCCGATAACTCCAGTTATTTAAAAATTTTGTCTCTTGCCGCAAGATTCGCGCTTGAAGCCGGAGATTTCAATAACGGCGCAAATTATATCAACAAAGGTTTAAGCCTGAAGAACCTGCACGCAGATTTACTTTTTCTTAATATTCTCTGTTTGAGGGAACAGCATAAGTATGGAGAAATATTGTCGAATCTCATTAACTATCTCGTGGCGATAGATATGCCCGATGCGATACTGTTCAGTTATGATTTCGTTAATGAAGAGGCGATAAATGAAGTATACGAAAGCCTGATCCCCATTGCGTACAGAAATACACCCAATCACGGCCCTATTCTGGAGGTGATTAAAGACACAATTGAAAAACTAAAGGAGCTTTCCGGGGGCAGTTATCTTGAAAGAGCTTATCATATTATGCTTTCCATCGACAGACAGGAAAATTGAAGAGAATACTTTTACCGATTGGAGATAATGACTTAAAGGCCACAAACGGCAGACTTCTGCACATTGCCAGAGTATTGGGGCAAGATGGTTTTCACGTCGAGGTGATGACTTACAGCAGAGAAGTCTTTGCCTTCGCCGGTAAGCAGTTAAAGGGAAGTGTCAATGTCACCCTCACGGTTACAAGGTCTCAGGGATTTCCGGTCCAGCACAGGCCTGCACTTATAGAAACATTTATAAAACTCATGAATCACGTTAAAATACCTGGTTCTGACCTCGAAATTTTTAAGATCACTGCATTTGACGATTTTTCCGGTCATATCGTTGATTTTTCCTTTCCCGATATAGACATAACACTTTACAGCAGCATTTTAATGCCTTTACCGACAACTGACGGTCCGCCTCCTCCCATTGCGGACATTTTTTATTCCACTATCTGTTTTCTTGCTAAAAGCGAAAATATACCGATCGTAGGCTTGCAGCTCTACCCGGTCGTCCAGATTCCGCCGTTGCATATTAAGACGATAGATTACATCATTATAAAGGCTGAATGGGAGATTAAGGTCCTTGAGGAACAGAATTTCGATCTCAACAGGATTTTCGTGCTTTCCCATGAAAAGGATAATTATTTAATCAGCACGATAGAAGACAGCTATTTGAATCTTGTGTACAAAGCCGATATATCGATATCTAAAAAAGAGATCGCCATTCTTATAATCAATCATCATAAACTTCGCTTCTGTATAAAAGATGTTCTTGATGTTGTCGGACCTTTGGATGTCCCTAAAACGGTTTTTTTTCTGAAAAGGAAGTTCGTTGTAAGGGAACTTAACGAAGATGACATTATTAATGAGCTCTTTATGGACAGCATTAAAGCTGTTAAGGGACGTTCCTTTCTGATGGAACCGGACACAAAGGGAAATCTTATAATGATGTCTGACATAATCATATCACCTACATATCTCTCCACTCTGGAATTCGCTTCCAAATACGATAAGCTCTCATTAGTATATAATCCCCTCTATGAAAAAATGGATGACAAAAGAGGAGTCGAATTCGTCAATAACAAAGAGTCTCTGCGCAAAAGGATAATGGACTATTACAGGTATAAATTGTCTCTGACATCTTTTAGCGACATCGCAGGAGAACTCAGCAAATCAAATTAAGCTAAAGACCTGCCCGGACTGTCACAAATTCAATAAAAAATGTATAATACACATAACTGATTTGGCAGACAGAATAAAGGACGACTGTCTTTGGTCGTTGCTCTCCCAAAAGCGCATGTTCAGGTTTGAAACTGCATAATGTTGTTTGTGGCAGCCCACAGGATTATGGACGTTTATTCCGTTAAACCTGTCGAAAAAATTAGGTGTTGAATATTAACAATTTTTGTAACTACTTAGGTAATTAGGCTGAAGGCTGAAGCAAAAAATCAAATGACTTGGATACATTAACTGCATTAGTCAATAAAAAGCTTTAAGTTTTATCAGTAGAGCATATTTTTCCTAATAGTCTTCAGCCTTCAGTCTATACACCTAAGTAGTTACCAATTTTTTATATAATTGCTTGACAATGTCTTTGATTAAAGATTTGTTTAACCGTTTTGTGCAATGGTTAGGCTACGATCTTGGAATTTCGCCTAACCAGATTACTCTGGGTCGTCTCATCTTTTTTGTCCCCAGTTGGCTGATGTGGATTTATAAAGACGATTTGGCTCAACTGACAGGTCTTTCGTGGCTGTTTTTTGGTTATCTCGCTTTTTTTGCCGTAACTACTGTCATTTTTTTTGATATTGTAGACGGTGCTCTTGCCAGAGCAACGGGTCAGGTAAGCGATCAGGGAAAGTTTCTGGATCCTATCGTCGATAAATTGATTACATACTTTACTCTTGCATTATTTTGGTCCGTTATTAATCAAATCGCTTTATTGATTCTTTTTACCCTCGATGTAGCCTCGACATTTCTCAGAGGAGCTCATGTGCATGGAGCGAATCAGTTTGGCAAAAAGAAGGCACTCTCACAGAATTTGTCAAAGCTGTTTTTCGGAATGGCAGTGCTCGCCTCTGTTCAATGGTTTAACGCGATCGGTAATTTCCTTATTTACACAGCCATTTGTCTCGCCGTTATTTCAGTTGGTCTGAGGGTTTTACCGGATAAAATAAAGAGTTCTGTCCAAGTGGTTATTCCACAGCTTTTAACCCTGGGAAATCTTGTCGCCGGTTTAGGTACTATATGGTGCGCGTTTAATGACAGAATCGAGTTGGGGGTATTTTTGAACTTCACGGCTATGGTGTTCGATTTGATAGACGGCGCCGCAGCAAGAAAATTGGGTGTGGCAAGCAGCTTTGGCAAGCATTTCGACACGATTGCAGATCTTGTAAGCTTTGGCGCCGGGCCTGCTTTTTTGGTAGGCGCCATAAACGGGTTTACTCCTGTCGCTATTTTCGTCTGCTGTACATATTTTTTTGCAACAGGTATCCGGTTGTATGATTATACCCGTTCAAAAGGTAAAACACCGTCCGGTTTTTTCAGAGGGCTGCCAAGCCCGGCCGGCGCCTGGCTGGTTGTCTCTTCCGCACTTTTCAATCATCCGCTTTTTTGTCTGATTACCATGATTACCGCGGCAGTGCTTATGTGTTTGTTTTTTTTGCATTGGATACATTTCAACAGGGTACTGCCGGATATCAATCTTTTTGAAATAACGGCAGCTATCGTCATCGGGCTGCTGACAGCTTTTATTGCTCCGCCTGGCGGCTTTGCGGCCGGCCCTATTGTGGTTTATATTTTTTCCCCGACTTGGAGAAAACCTGGGTTGACGACAGACAAGAATCAGATTTAAATTTGTATTTTATTTCTGTTTACTGTCTTCCGGATTCTGACTCATGAATGTTTACAAGCAGTTTCTGATACTCTTCCGATTCTTTTGTTTTGTTGCGTTTTTCGCAACCCTGAATTACAATTCCAAGTTTTTTTTTGAGAATTGTAATTATCTTTTCCCTGAAGGAATCGTTTTTTTCATTTTCAAGTAACCTGAGCAGCGACTTTATCCTGAATTGGTCCATTATCTTGTATCTTTGCGATAGCTGATCTTCATGGCCGCCGTATTTTATAACAGACTGCAAGGGGTCGAGTCCTACAGGATGAAAGCGTGCTATTTTCAGCCAAAGATCATAATCTTCACATGCTGGCAGAGATTTGTCAAAAGAGCCGTATTTTTTAAGTACGTTTTTTTTTATTAATAGAGCGGAAGCTGTAATCAGACATCTCTCAAGGGACTTCTCCCATATCCATCCTTCAGGTTTTATATGATGTTTACAGGGATTCACTCTTTTTCCCTTTCTGATCCATATCTCCTCAGATTGGAGGATTTCATAATATGGATGTTTGTCAAGATAGTTCAGTTGATTATTAAGTTTATCCCTGGTCCATAGATCGTCGGAATCGAGAAAGGCGATCCATTCATAAAGGGATTGTTTTATCCCCTCGTTTCTTGCCCTGGAAACACCGAAATTTTCAGTCAGATGGAGGGTTCTGATTTTGTCTTTGTATCCATCTATGATTTCACCTGTACTGTCTGTCGAGCCGTCATTAACAACAATTATTTCTTCGGCTTTCCTTGTCTGGTTCAGCACGGATTCTATACATGAAGAGATTGTTGACTCTCGATTATGTACAGGTATAACAACGGATACTCTCTTTTCTTCCTTTGATATAAAACAACGAAGCAGCTTTTTAATCGCTTCTCTAATAGCAGAAAGATTATTTTTGAAATCCTTTTTGAAATCGTTATCTGAATAATCACTTCCGAATTTGAGGCAGTGAAAGTGATGGCCCGTCTCTTTGAAAATTTTCGCCAGTTCAAAGCACTCCATATCCACGGCATCATACTTTTTCCAGGTGTAAGGAATGGAGGATGTTATTGGTTTCGTAACCGTTAAAATCGATTTGACATTGGTTATGTTGTCAGGATAAGGCAATGGAAGTCTGGTATCGATTGGAATTGAGCAGCCTTCTTCGTTTACAGCGTATTCGAAGCTCATCCATCTGCGGAGATGATATTTTTTGTTCAGTATTCCGCAGGTTCCGATATTTAAGACAAAGAGAGGGGATAGATTATTGGTTATCCACTCTCCCGACTCTCTGGCTGCATCGGGCCCAATACCTGTGATTATGAAGAGCACAGAGTTGTCAATACGTTTTAAATTATTCAGAATACCGGATTGTAATGCTTTTATCGAATAAATCGGAATGCCCTTCGATGTAAGCCACTCCATTGGCAATTCTGACTTAAGAGCTGCGATAAAGAGAAATTTAAGTTCTGTCAATGCGCTCATCCTACAGCTTCCGGTAACAATTTGAACAGTTCCGTTTACTTGTCCTTTCCGAGAGTTCTGATTTGTTTTTCACTGTTGCAGGGGCATAGGAGGAGAAAAATCCAATCATTTAAGCATTATAGCACAGACTTCTATGTCTCGTGTAGATCGTAAAATAGAATTGGCCTCCAAAAATCGCTTAAAATTGCCCCCCCCAAAAAAATAAGTTAAAATCTCCTTTTAAGAAAATTAAAAGGAGGAAAAAAGGGGTGATAAGCATGTACAAATGGTATCAGGTGAAAGCATTACAGGGAAAAGGTTTAACGATAAAGAAAATAATGAAAGAATTAAAATTATCAAAAAATGCGGTGAGGAAATATATGAGGAGCAATGATCCTCCTGAATTTAAGAAGCGTCACTACGATAAGGAGCTAAATCGTTATGACTCTGAAATAAAGGAAATGATCGGTAAAGAATATTTCGGAACGCGGATATTGAAGTTTAACAAGCATTTCCATCCCAAATTGATAGCATAATATAAAAGTTCTAAAAGATTCTGTAATTTCATCAAGGAAAAAGCCAAGACCAGACTGCGAATTAGTATTTAACTCAATAGATGTACTGTTACTAAAGAAATCAGAGAGAAATGATATCTTGCACCGGCACATATTGATTTTATCAACTATATCAACAAGATAAGACATATTAAACCTCCTAAATTAGAATTTATTGTTAAGACCTGAATTGTATGTCATTTGATCAATTTTAACTATTGTTCCATATCGTCATCTTTAATTCCTTATTGTAACTTGTTGTAACACAGTTCTTTGTATAAGTCAATACATGCAGGTAGTATTTTTGACAGTGAGGAATAAAAGGGAATATAATTACTTATGGATAAATTACTTTCAGTTAACGAAACAATGAGTATTCTTAATATATCCAGGCAAACTATTTATAGGCTTATAAAGCAGGGAAAGCTACTTCCTATAAAGATTGGAAGAAAAACATTATTTAAGGAAGAGGATCTTAAAAAATTTATTGAAGAAAGTAGAACAATACCTCCTTCGTGAAAGAATTAGACATAATAATAAATCAAAAGACAGCCAAAGTAAAAATAAATGATGCATAATGAAAAGTGAGTGTATTCTACCAGGCAATCCATTAGAGTTTATTCGTCAATGCGTTAAACAACAAAGAGTTCTATGGACATATCACATCAACATGCGGTTGAAGGAAAGGAGTATCTCCAGAAAAGCTATCATTGAGTCTGTTATATCGTATGAAATCATTGAAGAGTATCCCGATGATAAGTATTTTCCGAAATCAGGTCACATATCGGATTATGACATTCTGGTCATTACAGGATAAAAAAGATACCGTTGATAACAATAGCCTATGGGAAGAAATAACTACCCCAATTATTTTAAATATGAAAACACTTATCTATGGAATGATACTGAGTGAGTTGCTATGGAGTTGTCAACAACTTTAAATAGCATTTTCAGCCCCAAAACTGTAACTCTAAGCCTTAATTTAAGGCTATTTTGGGTGGTAAATCAAATAAATTCAATATATTAGAGTGGTCCGACCCCGGATGGCCGGAAGCATCGCGTTATAATAATGATATAATTAAGGTATAATAAGTAATACGAGTTTATGTTCGCTTTATTAAGGAGGGGTAGCCATGAAAAGCATGATAAATAAAAGTAAATTGTTGTTAGTACTTTTTACGGGATTTTTCCTTGTTCACACACTCATCGCCGATTGTTCGGCCCAAATAACTCCTGATGGATCCGTGGACACCCATGGTGATGCATTGAGTGTATATGTCTCAGGCGCATATGCTTATGTGGCGGTTGGAGATAAGGGATTGCAGGTAATTGACATAGCCGCACCGGCTGATCCAAAGATAGTAGCCACCGTAAATACTCCCGGTTACGCATGGCATGTACATGTCTCAGGCAATTACGCTTATGTGGCCGATGGCTCCAAAGGCTTACTGGTGATTGACATCAGCACACCGGATAGTCCAACGATAGCAGGCGCCGGAGATACTCTCGGTTATGCATCTGATGTCTATGTCTCAGGCAGCTATGCGTATGTGGCGGCCGGTGATAGAGGCTTACAGGTGATTGACATAACCACCCCGAATAGTCCGACAAGAGTAGCCGGTATACTCGATGATGTTGGTCATAGTACAACTGATGTATATGTAGAAGGCGCAATCGCTTATGCAATAACTTTTGGTAGCAGCACCCGTAGTTCCCGTTACGCTAAAGTGACTGGTCCAAATACTCCCCATGAATATCATTCGGTATGGTTGATAGATATAAGCGATCCCTTAAATCCAACGAAGTCAAATTCCTTCTCATCGTCTAAAAATAGCGTGTCTCCAATAGATGATGTGTATGTCACAGACAATTACTTTTACATAACAAGTTACTACTATGATGAAGCGACAGGCTTAAACTATGGCCTCTTCGAGGTGATAAAGGTAAGCGATCTGACGACAACCGGTACAGCGCTCACTCCCGGCTATGCACGAGGTATATATGTGGCAGGCAAATACGCTTATGTGGCGGATGGGGATGAGGGATTACAGGTGCTTGACATAGGCAACCCGGAGAGACCGACGATAGTGGGAAATGCGGACATCCCCGGTGATGCACATGGTGTATATGTGGCAGGCAATTACAGTTATGTAACGGCTGACAGTTACCTTTACGTTATAGAAACAGGATTCGAAAGCAGTGGCGCTTCATCCCCGGTAACAAGGGTAGTACAGGCATTGGCGGCCGGTGATGTAACAATCACGGAAACGATTGACCTTTCCGATTTTGCCGGGGAGATATACGTGGATGGTGATTTTGCGTATGCAGCAGACGGTGAAAAGGGCATACACGTGATAGACGTACGTGATCCGTCGAATTTCGTGCAAGTGGGTTATGTTGACACACCGGGCCATGCGTACGATATATACGCAGATGGTGATTACGCCTTTGTGGCTGACGGTCTTCACGGCCTTCTGGTATTGAACGTGTCCGATCCCTATAATCCGGGGATAATTAATACCCTGGACCTGGGAGGCAACGCTAAACGCATCAGGGCATCAGGCGGCCGGGTCTATGTAACCAATGACGGATACATTCAGATATTGGACATAAGCGAGCCCGGCAAACCCGTACTGCCCGGCAGTGCCGGGGATTGGGAGATAATTCATTAAAGGAGGGATAACCATGAAATGCATGAAAAGTAAGACCAAATTGTTTTTAGTGATTTTTACGTGTCTTTTTCTTGTTCACACCTTTGGCGTCAATTGTTCTGCCCAAAAAGTGGGCAGCGTGGACATCTCCGGCTGGACATATAATGTATATGTCCAAGGCAATTACGCTTATGTGACGAATGATTACTACGGCATACAGGTTATTGACATTAGTAACCCACAGAGTCCAAGGATAGTGGCCACCGTGGCCACAGATGATAGCGCACACGGTGTATACGCTACAGGCAACTACGCTTATGTGGCGGCTAAATACGCCGGCTTACAGGTGATTAAGATTAGCGACCCCACTTCTCCAACGATAGTGGGCGCCGTGGTCACTAATGATTCCGCAGATGATGTATATGTCTCAGGCAATTATGCTTATGTGGCGACTTCTGCCTGGCGCGTACATGTGATTGACATTAGCAACCCCTATAGTCCAACATTAGCCGCGACCGTGTACACTGACGGTGAGGCCGCAGGTGTATATGTCTCAGGCAACTACGCTTATGTGGGAGGGAGCGGCTTACATGTGATTGACATTAGCGACCCCACTGTTCCAACGAAAGTGGGCACTGTGGACACTGACGGTTGGGTATACGATGTATATATCACAGGCAATTACGCTTATGTGGCGGTTGGAGATAAGGGTTTACAGGTGATTGACATTAGCGATCCCACTGTTCCAACGAAAGAGGGCGCTCTGTTCACTCCCGATACCACAATTGGTGTATACGTGGCAGGCAACTACGCTTATGTTGGGGATCAGGATCAGGATTATTACTCTAATAAGGGCGGCTTACATGTGATTGACATTAGCGACCCGACTGCTCCAACGAAAGTGGACACCGTGTACACCGGCGGTGATGTAGATGATGTATATGTCTCAGGCAACTACGCTTATGTGCTGCAACTTTTCAACGGCTTACTGGTGATTGACATTAGCATTCATTAACTACTTTGCTTCTCTTTTTGGTTTTTTTTTAAAAAAAGTTTTCTAAAAGCAAATTCCTGTCATTTCATCATTAGATTATGTAGGGGCGAACCTGTGTGTTCGTTCCGGTCGACATTCTATTTGTCGGGCCATGTGTTTATTCGCCACCGTAAGTAACACCCTTTACTGAATGCTCACGAATAATAAATTTCGAAGGGAAAAGACTTCATGATTCGACATTTCTTTTTTGATATTCGATATTCAATCCTATATTTTTATTTGCACCACTGTTTCCCATGCACTGTGCTATAATACCCAAGCGCAACAAGTATCTGTAAAAGGCCTGTGACGACTTATAATAGTGAACACAATCAACTCCCTGCATGTATCGTAGTGCATAATCCCTACAGGGCGAACTCTCTCCGCTATATCAGCGACAAAAACAAGGACGTTTTTCTTTATACCGAGCGGCCTGATCCCGAGATTTTCAGCATCGAACATGAGGTCTTTTGCCGTACCATCGAGGCAAATGCAGTCACGACGATCGAGTTGACAGAACTGTTGAAGGCAAGCCCCTATGTCTCTCAGTTATTGCACCTCCTATCAGTCAATCCGAATCAGGTCTACACCCGTGACGCTCTGATTACCTTTCCCTGGGCGCCGGATCATTGTCTGATAAGTGTGATGAAAGAGCCTGTTCGAAGGGTGGAGTCCATTGTTATGCGCGAGGCCGCGCGATTAACAGGCCTCAGGGAGATCGTGCAAATACCGCAGGATATTTACCTTGAGGGTGGAGACACCATTCCGATCGTCATGGATGGCAGGAGGTTTTTACTTACAGGGTATGGCAGAAGGACGTCGGAAGATGCTTTATATTTTTTACAAAAGCATTTGATACCCGATTATGCGGACGCTGTTTTTGGCATAAAGCTGGCGGACTGGCGTATCAATCTGGACGGCGGTCTTGTACCCGTAAGTTCCGACCTGATGGTGTGCCATCCCGATAGTCTGCTTTCCGGTATACTGCTCACCAAGAGGGGGGAAGAAAAAATAGCGGATCCCCTTGGATTTATGGAGGAGATGGGATGTAAGGCTGTAACGGTAACCAGGGAAGAATCTGTTTGGAAGCAGTCCTGTAACATATTGTGCCTGTCCGGAGGCAGACTGGTGATGTACGATCTGTCGCCTGATGTGGAAAACAGAATAAGAGCGGCCGGCGGAATCGATATTTTCACGGTGAGCGGTAAGGAACTGGTAAAGGGCAGGGGCGGATGCAGGTGTATGAGCAGGCCTGTTTATAAAGATTTTTCGTAACGACTCTGGTATTTAGACTGAAGCAAGAATCAAATGACTTGGGAGCGTTCGCTAATAGCTGAAGGCTGACTGCTGCTTTCGGTTTAAAACATACCCCTGAACCCTTTGAAGGGTTATATCATTCATTAAAGGAGTTTTTTTATGCATATATGTAGTACGAAAATAAACGTTGTATTCATGATTTTGGTTGTTTTTATGGTTTGTCTTTTATTGTCCTGTGGAGACGGCGGTGGCTCGGACGGGGAAAGAACCATAACCTTTTCAGCTCTGTTGCCGATATCCGGAGCAACAGGGGCCTTTACTACATCCGGCGAAAGTTCGAGCACGGCCATAGAGCTGGCCGTATCGGATGTAAACGATTATTTGACGGAAAATGGCGCGGGGTTCAAGATCACGGTTATGGAAAAAGACACTCAGGCCGATCCGTCTATTGCCTTTGAAAAGGCGGAAGAGTCCGCTGCGGAGGGTGTGAAGGTCATCATAGGGCCGCTGACCAGTGCGGAAGCAGAGGAACTGCTGCCATGGGCGAATGAGAATCAAGTCTTGATGATCAGTCCTTCCAGCACTGCCCCGTCCCTTGCAATAGAGGATGACAACCTCTTCAGACTGTGTACTGATGACGTAAATCAAGCAGCCGCCACTGTTCAGAAGTTTGTCATAGACGGCATTAAGACAGTAGTGCCTGTATGGAGAAACGACATATACGGCAGCGAGCTGATTGAACAAGTGCGGAGTGCATTTCATGAGGAGGAAGAGGGCGAACCGACAAGGACGGTAACTACAGGCGTAAGCTACGCCCCTGACACTACTGATTTTACATCCGTTGCCGCCGCCTTGAACAGCGCGCTTTCCGATGCTTTAACTGAAAACGAGGCTCACGAGACTGCTGTTTATTTAATATCCTTTGACGAAGCAGGGGATATCATCAAAAAGGTAAAGGACGATCCGGTGCTTTCTTCGGTCAACTGGTATGCAAGCGACAGCACTGCTTTGAATCACGAGTTCACAACAGATGACGATGTTGCCGATTTCGCGCTGGCTACTCATTTAACCGCCCCCCTATACCATGTGGACTCCGACGAATCCGCCGTTGTGTCGAGTGCGATAGAGGAAGTCATCGGACGTGAACCGGACTCTTTTACACTGATCGCATATGATGCGGTATGGGTGGCTGCAATGGCTTATCTCTCAGCTGGAACGTATGCCGATACGGAGACTCTAAAGGCGCAGATACTTGTAACCGCAGAGGAGCACCAGGGAATAACGGGATGGACAATACTGAATAACGCCGGAGACAGAGAATACGGCAGTTACTCCTTTTGGCAGATACAGGAGAGTGAAGGTCAGATTCAGTGGGTAAAGGTCTACTGGTATCACGGATGATAAAAGTCGGGGATAGAGTGTTATCATCCTAACCCGGCGTAGCGGTCACCAGACAAGTTTTTTTACCACAGATTACACAAATTACACTGATATCGAAAAAATAAATAATCTGTGTAATCCTTTGATCCATGATCCCCGTGAAGTGTTACAAAATTTTAACCTTAAAAGGAAACAACAGACCTTTCCGGTTTTGCAGGGGAGGTATTCATAGATGGCGACTTTGCCTATGCCGCAGATGGTGAAAAGGGCATACGTTTGATAGACATTAGTAATCCATAAAGATTCATCTGTCACCATTGAGATGAGTAATCATATCGAATATCGGGAACAGAGCATATTGCAGCAGCAGGAGAAGGCTGTTTTTACTGGTTTTATTGTGGGTCTCATCCCGATGCCTCCGAGTATTATAGCAATTTTTCTGGCCAACTCCCTGACAATCGTGGCCGATACGATCCGGTGCGGCCTGGAAACCTTTGTCATATACCTTTCCTGGGCCACGCTGCGGAAGATTCGCAAGGGCCGTACCGGCCACTACGACTACGGTTTCGGCAAAGTCGAGGGCCTGGTCGGTATAGGTGTGGCCCTTACGATGATCGTCTCTTTCACCATAATCACGACCGGATCGATTAACAGGTTTTTCAATCCGGTGACCGTAAAAGGCGGCGGGATGATACTTTATATCCTGCTTGTTGCGCCTTTTTTCGTTATTAACACGAGGTTGTTTATCAGATACCTTCACCTTTCGAAAGGGAAAGCTTCTCCCATACTTGAATCCCAGTGGCGGTTGTTTTTAACCAAATCAATGGGTAACCTCAGTGTTCTGGTTTCTCTGGGAATCGGCGTGGTTTTTACGAATCATGGCTGGGCCAAATATGCAGACCCGGCGGGCTCTATTGTACTGTCCGGTTTTATTTTATATTCCGCCTATAATATAGTTTCCAAGTCTGTATTCGACCTTGCGGACAGGACCCTGGACGAGTCCAACCAGATGATGATCACCACCGAACTGGCGCGGTATTTTGATGTTTACGAACAGTTTCACGGCGTTCGTTCGAGGCGGTCCGGCAAAAAGGTTTTTATCGAGATTTTTCTTGAATTCAACGAGGAGTGCATAATGAAAGAAGTACAGGCAAGCATTGACGAGTTGAAGACCTCCATGGAAGAGAAAATCGAAGGAAGCGAAGTGTGGATCATACCGACCAGAGCCGGGATTGTGTAACTTCAGAACTTAGTAAAATAAATTTAGACAAGAGGGGGCGGACCACAGAAAATCCTTTAAAAACAAAGCTCTATGGTTGAAAACATACTGAGTTATGAGTAAGATTTCGATTTTTATGAAGACAGGATGTCCTTTACTGAACGTCCATCTTTAAACTTATAGGTCGACTTTTCAGGCATAATATTTGCTAATTTAATATGGCAGATAACCGGCAGGTTAACGCCAAGGCAAACAAAACCTTAATGTCCTTATAGACTTACGCAATTTTCATACCTGCACTCCGACAAACTTCTTAAAACCCAGCGGCCTAAAGCATTTATACTCATGATCTCACGGATAATAACTTGATCGCATAGGAATTTTTATTTTTTTTTATGCGGTTTTGCGAGAAATCGGAATTTTAGAAAAAAGGATTCATCTGTCTTAACAACGTTCGAATTCATACAAAACAAAGCGTCATTCCCGCAGTCCCTTAAGCTGGAAACCGGCGTTTTTGAACACCTTCCATAACATGTTTTCTTCTTCCCGAACTCCGGATTCCCGCTTAAGGGACTGCGGGAATGACGGTATCTTATTTTTGAAACCATAAGTTATTAAGACAGTTGAAAGCCAAACATGAACAGCTAATCAGCTTAAAAAAGTCCGTCCGAAGAACGTTAACTTGATACTGAAAAAAACATATATGATGAATTTTTTCTTGCAAAAACTCCACCGGTTTAGGTTATACTGTAGAATGAATTGTAAGACATGAATCTGTCCACGGAAAAGATGGTATGAATTTAGGTTATCCCTTTTTTGTTCTGAAATTTGAGAATAGAAAGACGCCTGCATTGGAAGTAGCAGGTGCTTTTAAATGCAAAACAATATATAAATGTATTATTTTTTAAAGAGGGCTTGCTTTTAATGTACTCTTTATGATACATTTATTTGCAATTAAATTCTAAATAATTGCAACAAAATTCTAAAATAGGTGAGTAGATGTGAGAAAAAGAAAAGACATTAATCTGAGCAAACAAATAGGGCTGAAAATTAAGGGACGCAGAAGAGAGCTTAAAATGACTCAGGAAACACTCTCAGAGCATTTAGGTGTCTCTTATCAGCAGGTACAAAGATATGAGAGCGGTGAAAACAGAGTGAATGTTGAATTTTTACAACTGATTACTCAAGTGCTTCAAGTGCCGTTTTCATACTTCTTTGATGAAACAAAACCTAAAAACATCACAGTAAAGGAAACATATTTTCTAAAGGAAGACGAAAATACTCTCATTAGGGTTTTTAGGAGAATTAAAAGAGATGACTATAAAAAGATGGTTATTCAGTTACTCAAATTAATTGCCGAGCATAGTAAAAAATCTTGAACATAACACAGACGCCTGGAGACTAATGATCGGCAGTGCTCCCTTTTCTATAAATATTGGCTTTTAGAGTAAGCGAATATCAAGAAAAATACCTTCTTTTTTCCGTGGTGCAAGAAAACTGTATTTTAGTAATTTCACTTTGGTAATGAAACAGGATAGGTTTTAACAATGGCGCAGGCAAGATAGTCTTAAAATTTTTAAATTTACAAACCGATAAAAAATACACCCAACCAAAAAATTTCCTGCCTCCATACTCTTGCCTGCTCTTGATTGTATACACGAATAATTAGTATAATTCTATGTGTAAGTCGTATTTTTGACTCTCAAAGAGATGCCTTACAGATAATCATGCTTCTCAGGCACAGATTAGAGAGTTTTTCTGCTCACCGATAATTTTAAACCTATGACTCCGGCCTTGAAATATGTTACGTTCAATAATTTAATCGTTTTCTCTCTTTTTCAAGGTGATATTAAGAATGATACTACCCGGTGTTAAGCTGAATTGATATGGTTGTGCAGAATCGAAGGTAAATAGTTTTTCATGAATTTTGCATAAAAGATGAAAAGTAGTTTAAAAATGCCAAAATGGCAAGTTTTCGATAATTTGCATAAAAGTTAAACCCTGAAGAGAATATTTTGCATTTTGATCGTTTAGAGAATAACGGGGATGAAGGTACTGCGAAGAAATGAGAAATATAAACCTTTTTTTTATATTATTTTGATGACTATCGTTGCTACGGCAATCTTTGTTTCCTTTATAGTCATTACAAGGTTCAGCTTTGAGATCAATTCGCAGATGATTACCTCAGATATATCACTGCCTCCTGCTGTAAAAAGAATAACAGAGAAATATATACGACTACTCGTTCCTCAGATGGTCGAAATAAAATATAAACATACCTCTTTACCCGGGGAATCGATGCCTGCGAAGATTTATCATCCGCCAATACAACTTTACGATTATCTGCCTCAAAACGCCTATTTCGAGAAACTCTCCAGACCATATGTAGAACAGGCGCCTATGATCTTTACTCCTTTTGTTACATATGCTCCCGCCCCTTTTGAATTTAAAGGTCCCTTTGGAACCATGACACATAACATCCAACAGTTCAGATACGATAAAAATCTGCCATATAAAAAACAGGAGAAGGAGATACGCATTTTCATAACAGGCGGTTCTACGGCCTGGGGATGCGGCGCGCCGAACGATAGCCGTACGATTTCAGGTTATCTCGAAAGAGAGTTGAACGATCGTTATAAAGGCGATTTCTTTTTTACTGTAGTTAACGCTGCGGCAGGCGGATGGGGTTCCACTGAAGAGAGAGTATGGATTTTAAACAGGATTTCGGAATACGATCCCGATATTATTATTTCATACTCCGGTTATAACGATATCGATTTTATGGTAGGGAAAAATGAAGATATTTACTCCTTTATACACCATGACGGTGGGTATTATTACGCCGGGCTGAGAGAATATGAATATTACAACCGCGGCGAATATATTGCAGACAAAATGACAAATAACAGCTCTCTTTTTTACAGAGATAACGATTTTCCCAGAAAAATCATAAAAAATATAATCATAATATCGGAATATCTTGAATCGACTGGTGTTACATATATTTATGCGTTACAACCTATTAACAGAAAATCGGACAGCAGACTGCTCCATATCCCTGCCGCCGAAATTTTAATAGAATCGTTAAAAGAGGCAGAGAAAAGGCATCCTTATATTTTTATCAACCACCTGAACCTCCTGGAAGGCAGGGAAGAAGTTTTTCTCGACAACTGTCATTTAGGAGATATAGGCAACAGTATTGTTGCCGAAAATTTAATGAAGAATTTAATGCCTGTCATTAATAGAAGAACTTTAAGGTAATATTATCGTCTTTATTCACCAATAGGGCCAAAAATTCCATCTCTTTTCAAGCTGCTGTCTGCAAACATGTAATTGTCCTCCATATCGGTCAGCCCTTTTCGCAACCTTTTTTGCAACCTTCATTAACCACTTTTTTTTAAGGTACGTCTTTCTTTTATAGCCTCCATGCCCCTCATGATAAGCCAGATATTGTTTCCTGGCATTCCATTTCGGTATTTTAAGCGTTTTGTAGGATATATCTGTATACCAGCCTATAAAATCTACTGCGTCACTAAAATCGTCTCGATCGGCGCCCCACTTCCCCGTCTTTTCCTTATACCATTCCCATGTAGAATCTTTTACCTGGGCGTAACCATATGCCGATGAAATCCTCCATAAAGGAATAAAACCAAAGAGTTTTTTTCTGGGAGTTTTGGCTTTTGCACGAAAAGAGGATTCCTGATGGATTATTGCCATTTGTACCTGTATCGGTAGGCCGTACTTCTTATGTGTCTTTTTTGTTTTGCTGTACCAACTCTTTTTCTCATTAAAAATATTGCAAATATTATCTATATCTTTAGGTGGAGAGGTAGCACAACCGGTTGATATAAATGCAATTAAAATAAATAAAAGAATTCGAATCACTCGATACCGTATTTCTTTAACCTGTGCCTAAACTGTCTGAATGTGATATTCAGCAGTTTGGCTGCATCGGTTTTACTCCCCCTTGAAACTTCTATCGCTCTCTGAAGATAGGCCATTTCAATATCCTGTAATATCATGTCGAGATCCACGCCTTCATCGGCAATATCGACGGGACAACTTTTTACACTGGAAAAACGTATCTCCGAGGGCAGGTCATCTTCTGAGATCATTTCGTTGTCAGATAATGTGACAATCCTCTCAACAGTATTCTGAAGTTCTCTCACATTACCGGGCCATAAATAATTTACTAAAATATCTATAACCTTGGGAGTAAACTTTTTATTCTTTATGCCTGTTTTATCCAAAAAGTGTTGGATAAGCAGAGGAATGTCGTCTTTTCGTTCTCTTAAAGGGGGGATAATCAGAGGGATTACGTTTAATCTGTAATAGAGATCCTGTCTGAACCCTCCTGTCTCGATCTCCTGCTTGAGATTTTTGTTTGTTGCGGAGATTACTCTTACATCTACATGAATATCTTTTGTGCCGCCAATATTTCTGAATGAACCGTCTTCAAGGACTCTCAGGAGTTTTGCCTGAAGCTGTATGGGCATCTCACCTATCTCATCGAGAAAGATGCTGCCCTTATTGGCGACTTCAAACAACCCTTCTTTATTGCTTGTAGCTCCTGTAAAAGCTCCTCTAATATGACCGAAAAGTTCGCTTTCCAGAAGCCCTTCGGGAAGGGCCGCACAGTTAATCGTTACAAACTCGTTGTTCGCTCTTTTACTCAGATTGTGAACTCCCCTTGCTATGAGTTCCTTGCCACAGCCGCTTTCACCCGTTATCAGGACATTGGAGTTGTTTTCCGACACCTTTACGATACTCGATAACAGAGCAACCATTTTCGGACTCTTGCCGATAATATTATCGAGTCGGTAAACTTCCCTGAACTGACTTCTCAGCGTTTTAACTTCTCTGCTGAGCCGCCTTTTTTCAAGAGCGTTTTTAATAATAATTCTTATCTCATCGATCTTAAAAGGTTTGTTAATATAATCATAAGCTCCCATTTGTACTGCCTTGACTGCTGTCTCGGTGTTGCCGTAAGCAGTAATCATTAGTACAATAGTGTCAGGGGAGACATCTTTTACTGCCTTTAATATCTCGAATCCGTCGTGAAAAGGCATCTTGATATCAGTCACAACGATGTCAAATATCTCTTTTCTTATCTGTTCGATTCCCTCTTTGCCGTCAAGTGCAGTAGAGACATCATACCCCTCGCTGTCAAGGAGCATTCTTAAAATCTCGTTCATACTCTTTTCATCTTCAACGATAAGAATGCTGCCCTTTTCGTTATCTGTTTTCATATCACAGCTCCTCAAACTATAACTTCCTGCTTAACAGGTAAAATTAACTCGAACGTTGTGCCCTCACCCTCTTTGCTCATAACGTTAATCGTTCCCGAATGATCTTCCACTATTCTGTAAACCATGGCCAGACCAAGACCTGTTCCCTTGTTTTTTGTAGTGAAAAAAGGATAAAAAATCTTTTGCAGGTTTTCTCTGCTTATACCTGTTCCGTTATCTGCAATCAATATCTTAACATAAGGTACTTCCTTTTTTAACGATATCCTCACCTCACCACAGCTATCTATGGACTGTACTGCGTTCAAGGCCAGATTCCAAAAAATCTGCTTAAGTTTGTCAGTATCTCCATCTATAACAATTCCATCTTCGATGTCAGTTTTTACGGAAATTTCTCCAACTCCTTTTGGCAGGGAACTTTTTAACATCTCAATGGTTTCTTCAAGAACACCGCCCAGTTCTATTTCTGCAAAATCAGGAAGCCTCGGTGTAGAGTAAAGGAGAAAATCGGTAATTATTTTATCCAAACGTTCGGTTTCTTTAATTGCTATATCCATCAAACGCTTTTTATTGTCTTCGCCGGCTCTTCCTTCTCTGAGTAGCTCAACGGAACTCCTTAGAGAGGCCAGAGGGTTTCTGATCTCATGTGCTATATTTGAGGAAAGCTCTCCTATGGCGGCCAGCTTTTCCTTCTCCTTAATTCGTCTTTCCATCTCTGTAATCTTTGTAATATCCTGGAATGTAATAACAAAACCTTTTGCTCTGTCATAGTTGTCTCTGTGGCTGGAAATGCTGATGTCTATGAACTTTCTCAATTCGCCTCCGATTTCTATCGTTCCGTTATGTCTGCCCTCTTTCAAAGGCAGATCGATAAAGTTAAAAAGCTCCGATAAATTCATCTCAATGATCCGGCTTCGTTCTATACCTGTGATAATTTCGGCAGAGCGGTTGAGAAACATGATTCTTCCCCTGAAATCCGTGTAAAACAGACCATTGGGAATACTTTCTATAACATCTCTGTGAAGGGCGTAGAGGTTTCTGAACTCGTTTTCCGTTTTTTCCAGTTCGCGGTATGTACTCTCTTCCCTGATTATGAGATAACGGCTGAAATAGGCAATCAAAAGCGTTGCAATAATATTTGTTAAAATGTTGTAAAAAAAATCTTCCGTTCCAAGAGATTCATTATAAGGTACGGGAATAATTTTATAAAACTGAAGTTCTATGGTGGCGCCATAGGCTATACTGCTTATATAGGCTATAACAAGACCTGCCTGCTTACCAAGAAGAATTCCTGCGCCTATTACGTTTATAGGTAAAAATGTGAGGAACCAGCTCTCTATCCCTCCTGTAACAATAATAAGACAGAGTATTATAAATACATCTATTGTTACCTGAATATACAAGAAAACATGGATCCTTCTCTTCATTCTGCTTAAGACCATAATATATATGAATGAGAGAGTTGCAATAACAATTATCAGGTAGTAAAAAAGACGGGGATAAAGAAAAATCGATGTGTTTTTAATATAGAAAAAGTGGGACAGAAAAAGCAGGGCAGCCACGGACGCCCTGAAAAATATCAAAGCCTTAGCTTTACGCCTTTCATCCATGGCTGCTGCGTGGTTAGTGCACCATTGTAATAAGTTTGAAAATAGGCATATACATTGCTACTACTATAAATCCTACAGACCCGCCAAGCATGACTATCATCAAAGGTTCTATCAATTGCGTCATATTGGATACGGCATTATCCACTTCATCATCATAGAAGTCTGCAATCTTTTCGAGCATGGCGTCCAAAGCGCCCGTTGATTCACCTATGGCGATCATATGAGTGACCATTGGAGGGAAAACCGTACTCTTTGACAAAGGGTCCGCCAGTGTCCGGCCTTCCGTAACTGCCCCGCGCACTTCGTTTACAGTTTTCTCGACGACTTTGTTTCCCGCCGTCTTGGCAGTCATCTCAAGACTGTCAAGGATTGGGACGCCGCTGCTGATAAGGGTGCCCAGCGTTCTTGTAAACTTGGCGACAGCGACCTTCCTCAAGAGCATACCAAATACGGGCAGTCTGAGAAGTATCTGATCTGTATAGTATCTCCCCTTCTCGGTTTTTCTTATTTGAAGTATTATAACAATAAAAGCGATTAAGCCTACGACAGACATAATCCCTCCGATTCCGCCGATAAAATGACTGGCCATGATTATTAATGCCGTAGGAGCAGGTAAAGTGCCTCCCAACTGGCTGAACAACTCGGCAAAGGTAGGTACGACTTTGATCATAATAAGAGCGACAACACTGACTGAAATGGATACGACAACAATAGGATAGGTCATCGCTCCTTTTACTTTTCTCTTAAGTTTCATGGCTTTTTCCATATAGTCGGCAAGTCTTTGGAGGACTATATCCAATATACCTCCGTTTTCTCCAGCGTCAACCATATTACAATAGAATTCGTCAAAGACTTTTTGATGCTTCTTTAAAGAGTCAGCGAAGGTAGCACCGGTTTCCACATCGTTTTTTACTTTCGTCAATATCTTTGCCAGCCCTTTGCTGTCGACCTGCTGTGACAATATGTCCAGTCCCTGAACCAGAGGCAGCCCTGCGTCTATCATCGTGGAAAACTGCCTGGTAAAAACGACTATATCCTTTTCCTTTGGTTTCGCATCGGAAAACTCCATGCTGAGAAAAGGTTTTTTTTCCTTCTCTTCCGCCATTTTTTCTCCCTATAAAAAATAAATATTCTCTGTGAACCGAAGCCGGCAGTTAACGACAATACTCACATGCCGACAACAGGTACTGACCTCTGTAAACTGTTTTTATATTAGTCTTCAAATGTTGTCCTCAGCACCTCTTCAATGGAAGTGACGCCTGCCAACGCTTTTCTCAGACCGCTTTGACGCAGTGTCAGCATACCAAGGCGGATAGCCTCTTTCTTTAGCTCCGATGCCGCTGCGCCCTGGAGTATCAACTCTTTTAATTCGTCCTTAACGGACATTATTTCGTATAATGCGATTCTTCCTTTGTAACCGGAATTATTACATTCCGGACAGCCAACGCCAATAAAAAAATTTGCCTCCTTTACTTTATCTTTGGGCACGCCTATTTTGATCAATGCCTCATCGTTGAAATTCTCCTCGGTTTTACAGGTCTGACACAGCTTTCTGGCCAGCCTCTGGGCTACTACAAGTATTACTGACGAAGAAACAAGGATAGGTTCTATACCCATATTCAACAATCTGGTAATCGTACTTGGCGCATCGTTGGTATGGAGCGTACTTAAAACCAGGTGACCTGTCAGAGCCGCTTTAATTCCGATTTCAGCAGTTTCAAAGTCTCTAATCTCTCCAACCATGATGATATCCGGATCCTGCCTGAGAAATGCCTTCAAAGCGGCGGCGAAAGTCATACCGACCTCTTCCCTTACATGAACCTGATTGATACCGAAAAAATTGTATTCCACAGGATCTTCGGCAGTCATAATGTTAACGTCAGGTTTATTTAACTGCGACAAAGCAGAATATAAAGTAGTGGTTTTACCGCTTCCCGTAGGCCCGGTAACGAGTATCATACCGTAAGGTTTTTCTATCGCTTCCAGGAAATCCTCAAGAGGTTGTTCCTCGAATCCCAGTTTTGAGAGGTCCAGTTGCAGGTTTCCTTTATCCAGAAGTCTTAGAACAATCTTTTCTCCAAAAAGGGTGGGAAGTGTCGACACACGAAAATCTATCTCTCTGTCTTCACCGAATTTGAGTTTTATCCTGCCGTCCTGAGGCACTCTTCTTTCCGATATATCGAGTCGGGAAATGATCTTTATCCTGGAAGTAATAGCGTTTTTAATTTTAACCGGCAGTTTCAGTACAGGGGCCAGGACTCCGTCTTTTCTGTATCTGACCCTCAATTCCTGCTCTCCGGGCTCTATATGGATGTCGCTTGTATGGGAGTTGACAGCATTCATCAATATGCCGTTTACAAGCTTGACAATAGGGGGCGCATTAACGTCCGACATTCCGACGGCTTCTTCTTTTTGTTCGACAATGGTAACGTCCTCTGCAGCCTTGCCAACCATTTTGTTAAGATCTTCTATCTTTAATTCTTTCTCACCGGTCTGTTTGCCTCCTGAAGAAACTTTTACCTTCTCTTTTTTGGGATAGTATTTATCTATGGCTTCCATTATGGAGGATTCCGAGGCTACATGAATGGAAATCTTCATCCCCGTAAGGAATCTGACATCGTCTATGGCTATGTTATTGGAGGGGTCGGTAATGGCGATTCTCAGAGAGGCGCCATCCTTTGAAATAGGTATGAGCTGATATCTTTTTGCCGTTTCAAAGGGGACCAGCTTCAGCAGTGTTGTGTCAATTTTATGTTCGGCGAGATTTACAACAGGCGAATTATACTGCCTGCTCAGAAAGGTAATTAATGTCTCTTCAGAGACAAATTTTAGTTTTACCAGTACGGATCCGAGTCGTTTTCCTTCAAGCTTTTGTACGCGAAGGGCTTCATTAAGTTGCTCCTCATTTATTAACTTTGCTTTTAAGAAAAGTTGTCCCAATAATGAAGAGGTGCCTACAGCCATATTCTAAGATAATTAAAAGACCTGTTTAAAGTCAAATTTATGCTTTGACAGGAAAAAACATCGATTTATATAATTAAAGGGATTGGGAATTTAGGAATTAAAGAATTCAGGGATTTAGGGATTGGGTTGTTGAATTCATTAATCCCTAAATTGGGAATTCCTAAATCATTTTTTTTATGATGAAGAGAATATTTTTTATTATTGTTTTATTGTCAGCAGTTTTTTTACTTGCTTTCCCCTTTTATATTTATCGCACACTGCCGTCTATAGAGGAAATTATTGATTATGAGGTTACACGGGGGTCATTTATCTATTCCGATACCAATGAACTTATTGCAAAGTTAAATTCTCAAAACTTCGACTATGTTCCGATAAAAGCCATTCCTGACAATATGTTAAACGCCGTGATGGCAGTCGAGGATTCCAATTTTTATTCACACCAGGGTTTGGACTACATTGCTATTTTAAGAGCTTTTCTAAAGGATATTTTTTATCTCTCACTAAAAGAGGGAGGCAGTACAATAACACAACAGCTTGCAAAGATATTGTTTTTAACTCCGGAAAAGACATTAACCAGAAAACTCAGGGAATCTATGCTTTCATTGAAAATAGAGATGAATTTGAGTAAAAGGGATATATTGGAACTCTATTTGAACAGAATTTATTTTGGTCACGGCGCTTATGGAGTCGAAAAGGCCTCAAAACTCTACTTTGGACGTTCCATAAAGGAGATAGCACTCCCTCAGGCGGCCATGCTGGCCGGCATCATTAAGTCGCCAAACAGATATTCTCCTCTTACTAATTTTACAATGGCGAAAAAAAGACAACGCATCGTACTCTCTTTAATGGAAAAAAACGGTTTCATACGGAGGTCGGACAGAGAAAAGGCCAATAAAACAGCTGTTGTTTTAAATGACAGCAGCGATAATTCCATGAATTATTTTATCACAATGGTAAGAGCCCATCTTATAAAAAATTACGGAAAAAAGAAGGTCTTTCAAGAGGGGCTGAAAGTTTTCACAACATTGAATATGGAAGTGCAGAACCATGCCTCTTTATCGTTAAAAGAGGGACTGCGAAAATATGACAAATCACTCGGCTGGAGAGGAGTATCGTCAAATATCGAATTGAACGAGTGGAATATCGACAGAGAGTTACACGCATCGATTCCATTCAGAAAGGGAGACGTTGTCAGAGGTGTCGTGATCAATGCCTCCGGTAAACGCGCCATTGTGAGTGTCAGGGGCATAGTCGGGACTCTTCATGAATCTGAAGCCCGATGGGCAGGCAGACGGATCGATCAAGAGACAGGAGAGGAGATAATCGATGAAGATTTCGATCTGTCCGAATCCATCAAAGAGGGTGATGTCATATGGGTCAGAATAAAGGATATGAAAGGCCCCATGCCCATGCTTTCCCTTGAACAGCTGCCCCTCGTTCAGGGAGCGATAGTGGCTGTAGACCACAAAATCGGACACATCAAGGCATTGTCAGGGGGGTATGATTTTGTGAGAAGCGAGTTTAACAGGGTTGTATCGGCTCACAGACAGCCGGGGTCCGCTTTTAAGCCTTTTATTTACGCCATGGCGATAGAAAAGGGGAGTACGCCTTCGACAATTCTCAATGACATCCCCGTCAGCTTCAGGTGGTCAGGGAATAAATCATGGTCTCCATCGAATTTCGATAATCTCTACAGGGGAGAGGTCACAATGAGGGAAGCGATTGTATTATCAGTCAATACTGTAACAGCCATGCTTGTGAAGGAACTCGGTGTCAGGAATCTGATTCATTTTTCTAAAAATCTGGGAATTAACGGCTCTTACCCTAAAGACCTGACAATCTCCCTTGGTACATTGCTTTTGACTCCCTTAGAGTTGACAAAGGGGTACGCAATTTTCGCCAATGGCGGCTATAGTATTAAACCGATGATGATCAGACGCATTGTGGATTTCCACGGCCGTGTCGTAGAGCATAACAGGCCCCTTAAGAAAAGAGTCATAAAAAAATCTACGGCATCAGGCATAACATTGATGCTTAAAGATGTCGTTAAAGCCGGTACGGGAAGAAACGCTTATGTCAGAGGAGTTGAGAGCGCCGGAAAAACAGGAACAACCAGTAATTATAAAGACGCCTGGTTTTCAGGTTACACCGAGGAAATAACGGCTACTGTATGGGTAGGTTATGACAACGGGAGTTCCCTTGGCAAAGACGCAGGCGGCGGCAAAATAGCAGCTCCCATATGGGCCGATTTTATTAAGAGAACAAGCAAACGATTTGACTAATATATTGATTTCTGTTAACATTTGAATTACAATTGACAATTTTTAAATTAAGGGATTAATGATTTGTCATATTTTAAAATTAATTAATTCCACAATTCCTTAATTCCTTAATTCGGAATTCAAAATTATAAACAAGGAGTGTCGCAATGGCAAAAATAGACGCCTTTTTTAAGTTGATGAACGAACAGGGGGCATCGGACCTTCACATGGTGTCCGGCTCGCAGCCCATATTGAGGATAAGAGGAGAGATGGAGAGGATCAAATACAAGACCCTCGACAATGACGAACTCAAGGCAATGCTTTATGAGATCGCCCCTGAAGATAAAGTTAAGATTTTCGAAGAGACCGGAGATATCGACTTCGGTTACGAAGTGGCGGGTCTCGCCAGGTATCGTGCGAATTTCTTTCAGCAAAAATGGGGAATCGGAGCTGTTTTCAGAGAAATTCCAAGTGAAATACTTACTGTAGAGCAATTGGGTCTTCCCGATATTTGCAAAAAGTTTGCAGCCCTTCATAAAGGAATGGTGCTTGTGACAGGCCCGACAGGAAGCGGTAAATCCACAACTTTGGCGGCAATTATGGATCATGCCAATAAAACTCGTAAAGATCATATTATTACAGTAGAAGACCCCATCGAATTTGTCCATAAGAGCCAAAGCTGTATTGTTAATCACAGAGAAGTGGGGATGCACACAAAGTCCTTTTCCAGTGCTCTCAGAGGCGCCCTCCGTGAAGACCCCGATATTATACTGGTGGGAGAAATGAGAGATCTCGAAACGATCCAGCTCGCCCTTGAAGCAGCGGCAACAGGCCATCTGGTCTTTGGAACTCTCCATACACAGAGCGCCACAAAAACAGTGGACAGGGTGATTGATGTTTTTCCCGCCAATCAGCAAAACCAGATCAGAACGACTCTGTCAGAGACATTAAAAGGCGTTATTGCACAAAATCTTTTTAAAAGAGTCGATAAAAAAGGTCGATGCGCGGCATTGGAGATTCTCGTGATTACTTATGCCGCCTCAAATCTCATCAGGGAAGCAAAAACCCCTCAGCTTACCAGTGTCATGCAAACCGGGAAAAAACTTGGAATGCAGACATTGGACGACGCCATCCTCGATCTTCTGCAAAAGGGCTGGGTCAGCCCCGAGGAGGCTTATGACAAGTCCATCGATAAGAAAAGATTCGTTACGTTCCTGTCCGGCCCGCCACCGGAATTTTAAGTTGTCACCTGAATCGATACGATTTTTAAATCTTTGTGACTTTATGTGAGAAATAATATATGAGACAGCCGGCTAATTACCAAAGGAGGATTTTATGGCTTTAATAGATTTTTTAAAATCCGTTTATGAATTCGGCGGAATAAATGATAATGATTTAAATACCATTGCCGAGAATTCGGAGATTCTCGAATTCGGTGACAGCGCAATGATTCAGGGAAGAGGCGATATCGACAGGTATCTGTGGGTGGTGTATGAAGGCAAGGTAGAGGTCGTGCTCACTGAAAAAAACGGCCTGCCAAGAACAATTGCCACCATGCAAAGAGGTGAAATATTCGGCGAAATGTCTCTCATGACAGGCGAGCCGGCGGGCGCAGATATAAAGTCTTCCGGTCTCAGTAAGGCCGTGAAAATAAACAGGGATATTTTTACAAAAATACTTTTTGGAAATCCAAGCGTATTAAACAGAATATCCAAGACCATAACAAAGAGGCTTATTCAAAGGGAAAAGGACTTATCCGGTCTCTCCGACTTTGGCTCTCCTTTGGTTTCCAATGAAGATATTTATGACCTTAATTTTACATCGGCAAAGGGACACTTCAAAATATTGGTTATTAACAGCCGTATGACATCGGTCAAATATGCACTTTTCGATACAAAAAACAGCCATCCCTTAATCGAAGGATTGATAGATAAAATCGGGACCGAAGAACCCTACCACAAAGTGAAACGAAAAGAGGAGGTTACTGAGGCGCAGACAGATATAAAAGACACCAAAGAGGCGATAGAACTTCTTCTCTCTACAATAACATCTCCTTCATTAGGTTTGATAAAGGACGCCGGCGAGATCGACGCCGTAGGACACAGAGTAGTACACGGTGGTGATAAAATGTTTGCTTCCACTCTCATAGACGACTCGGTAGAGGATATTATCAGGGAGTGTTCTCCCCTGGCTCCTTTACACAATCCTTATAATCTTGAAGGAATCAGGGCTATGAAAAGCCTTGTGCCCAATACACTTCATATTGCTGTGTTCGACACCGCTTTTCATAGTAATATGCCTGAACACGCATCCGCCTACTCACTACCACAGCATTTGAATGTGAAACGGTACGGTTTTCACGGAATTAATCACAATTACGTTATGTTGATGGCTGCAACACATCTGAAACGTTCCATTGGAGAGATGAAAATAGTTTCCTGCCATTTGGGAAACGGTTCCTCCCTTTGCGCAATCGATCACGGCAGGAGTATAGATACAAGTATGGGGATGACCCCATCAGGAGGCTCGGTTATGGGCTCCAGAACCGGGGATCTCGACCCGGGTATTCTTATATACCTCATGCAGCTTGGCTTTTCGCCTGATGAACTGCATAAAATAATTAACAGAGAAAGTGGAATTAAGGGAATCAGCGGAATCAGCGGATATGTTTTGGATGTTTTAAAAGCCGCCGATGAAGGAAGTGAAAGCGCCAAAAATGCAATTACCATGTTTTGCTATTCCATCAAGAAATACATCGGCTCCTATATCGCAGCTCTTGGCGGGATCGATGTGCTCATATTTACGGGAGGGGTGGGAGAGAATTCCGCCGAGATACGCGCCAGAGTTTGTCACGGACTGGAAGCCTTCGGTATTTATGTTTTCGACGCAGCAAACAGGCTCGTGAAACCATACTCAAATGAAGTAAAAGTAATTTCTGAACCCGGTGCGGATAAGAAAATTATCGTAGTTCCCTCAGATGATAAAAGGATGATCGCACGGGAAACGCTTCATGCCGTTGAGAGACTCAGAACCGAGCAATCTTCGGTTTCAAGCTGGAAAAAACCGATACCTGTGAACATATCGGCTCATCATGTACATGTTAATGAAGAGACCTTTCATCAATTATTCGGCAAAGACAGAAGCCTTACGCCAAAAGCACCTCTCAGTCAACCGGGTCAGTTTGCATCGGAAGAGACCGTGAATCTCATAGGGCCTAAAGGCAGGGTCGATAAGGTGAGAATTTTAGGCCCCTACAGAAAGGATAATCAAGTAGAAATTTCCAGAACAGAGGAGTTTAAACTCGGTATCGATGCTCCGATAAGGGACTCCGGAGATATTGAAGGCACCCCGGGGATTGTAATAGAAGGCCCGGCTGGCCCGGCAAGACTGGAAAACGGAGTGATCTGCGCCAGAAGGCACATCCATATGTCTCCTGAAGACGCCTTGGGTTATGGTCTGCGCGACAGAGATGTGGTTATGGTGAAAATAAAGTCACAGCGGGAGCTGATCTTCGGCGACGTTCTCGTTCGTGTACATCCCTCTTTCAAACTGGATATGCACATAGATACTGACGAAGGAAACGCTGCGGAACATATACCCGGTACTATTGGATTTATAGAAGGAATACAATCGAGAGCTTATATGTAAAGAGGGTAGTCAGGAGTTGTGTTGACAAAAACTGGAGGCTGAAGCAAAATATCAAATGACCTGGGCGTGTCAGCCAATAAAAAACTCAACGTTTTATCGATGAAGCATGTTTAACCTGACACTCTTCAGCCTTCAGTCTATATAACTAAGTAGTTATAAATTCTTTACCCTCTCCCGGGGCAGTTGTCTTTTGCAACCTGTAAAATATTATTGGGCAGGATTATTTTTCAACTGACTAACTTCTTCCTTTAATACCTTCAGCTCTTTATTCTGCTTTATTACATATAGGGTAAGCTTTTCTATCTTTTCCAGGAGTTTACCGTTAAGGCTTATTATATCGACAGTAGGAGCCTTTTCAGGGTCTGTTACGACTCCCGGCAGGTGCTTTTCTTTTTTAATAAAACCCTCTAAGTCCTCAAGGCTTCTCAGTTTATAATCAGGCTCAAACACGTAATCCCTGTGAACCTGACCTGAATTGGTGGCGCCGATTGTTCCATCGACATGTAGGGTGTACTCCGGGTTCTTTGTGCCGATGCCGACGTTGCCGCCTTCCCTGATAACCATACGGTTGTCCTCGTACCATTCATCGAAGACCAGGGTGTCATTCTCGGCTACAATTTGCCACTTCCTGGTCCTGTCGGTGATGTTGTCAATCAGAAACCGACCACTCAGATGCAGATCAACCTCCGGGTTCGTTGTACCGATACCGACGTTGCCGCTTCCGTCAACATAAACCGCATCGATGGGATCACCGTCCGAAGCGTCCAGGGAATGTCTGTTATCATTTCCTTCATCGTTGCCGCTAAACTCAACGCCATCCTGATAAAGGTCGCCTGTGAAATTAATATCTCCTTCTACATCTAATGTATAGTCAGGATTTGAAGTCTCAATTCCCACGTTACCCATTATCGCCACATCTCCGGTTACTGTTCTGACCTGTTCAGGCGCCTCCTCCAACTCATTATAATACCTCTCTTCTTCATTTGCAAGACAAAGACCGTTCATTATAAATACCATACTGAACATCATCAGTAAAAGCAAAAAATGTTTCATAATAAAACACCTCGTAAGAAAAAATTAATGGAGTGAAACTCCAATGTGTAAATATAAATAATCTAAAAACAGCAGTCAGCTATCAGCGGTCAGGCTTCAGCCTGGGAAAGAATAGATGTTATGCCAATAATAAGCTTCACCTTACGGGTGAATCTGTTTTGAAGCATAAAGAGCTGCAATTAAAGAGCTGACAGCTGTTTTTAGATTATACAATATTTCTCCATTAGAATATGTACAGACCTTGTCAATATTGTCCAAATATGGTCAGATTCCTATACATGTAAGGGTTTACATGTCGCATATTTTCACAGGCGTCATGTCACTTTCACGGGCATGAATTTAGTGCGAAAAGTTATACTAAATGGCTATTATAAAATCCAGGAACAGGTAAATAAGACCAAACAACTATGGGAACCAAAATCGTTGTTTTAGCACTGCTATCCGGTATTGCAGCCGTTGTGACTATCGGGTATTTAAGTTATGCCACGGCAAAAGCATCTCTTTTAGAGGAGCAATACAATAAACTTACGGCTCTCCGAGAAACAAAAGCCTCCCAAATAGAGGATTATTTCCACCAGATAAGAGATCAAATAGAGACTTTTTCGGATAATCTTATGATCGTTGATGCAACAAAGGCGTTCAAAGAGAGTTTCCATAAGACAGCTGAAGAGTCGAATCCGGCTGAATCGAATATTAAAAAAATCGAGATCGACTTAAAGCACTATTATGAAAATATTTTCTTTAATAAAGTCGATCAAAGCCTGAAAAAGGAAACATGCCTTTCCTGCTACATTCCCAAGGAGTTAAATACAAAGATATTACAAAGCATTTATATAGTGTCGAATCCCGATAAAATGAAAGATAAACATAAACCGAAAATTGTAAATGCCGATGACTATAAAAGAATTCATGAAAAATATCATCAAAAAATAAAAGAATATCAGAGCAAGTTCGATTATTATGATATTTTTATAGTTGACCACGAAACAGGCCACATTGTCTATTCTGTCTTTAAAGAAGTTGACTTCGGAACCTCTCTGTTAACAGGTCCGTATAAAGGAACCAACTTGGCCAAGACCTTTCTTGCAGCCGGAGAAGCTTTAAATAAAAACTTTGTCAAATTAACGGACTTTGCTCCTTATTTCCCATCCTATAACAGACCGGCGTCATTTATCGCATCTCCTGTTTTTGACGAACATAAGAAGGTTGGCGTGGTAATCTTCCAAATGCCAATCAGCAGGATCAACAATATAATGACCTACAAAGGAGATTGGTCTTCCGTCGGGTTGGGGAAAAGCGGCGAATCCTATATAGTAGCAGACGATTATACGATCAGAAATCAATCCAGATTTCTGATTGAAGACAAAGATGTTTATTTGAATACGATAAAAAGGACAGGAGTCTCCCAGGAAATAATTAATATGATAAAGAGTACAAACAGCTCTGTAGGCTTACAATTAGCAAAAACAAAGGGGACGATATCAGCCCTGAAAGGAGAGACAGGTATTGACATATTTCCTGACTATAGAGGCATAGAGGTGCTCTCCTCATATAAACCGTTGAACATAGGAGATGTGAAATGGGCTATTGTAAGTGAAATAGATAAAAGTGAGGCCTATGAATCGATTGATTCTCTCAGGAACCAGATTCTCCTTTGGGTTGCGATCCTTATCTTGTTAATAGGAACAGCAGGTACGGTCTTCATCGTATTCAGTCGTCGCCTGATTCAGCAACAACAGTATATAATAGAAACAGACAGACTGGCTTCCATAGGAAGAATTTCCGCCGGCGTAGCTCATGAGATTAATACCCCCTTAACCTGTGTATACTTAACTATACAGGAAATACAATCATCTATTAAGGATAATGAACTTTTAAAAGAAATTGGGGAAGCCGGTAAAAATATAGAAAAAGCGGCGACAATAGCAAGAGAGCTGTTGCAGTTTTCCTGGAAAGGGGAAGTAGAACATATTCCCGTAGATATTAATGGAATCATAAAAAGCGCCTATACACTGTTTACACATGCCTTAAAAGAGAGAGACGTCTCTCTTCAACTTTCTGACATTCCCTTTATTATGGGAGATCCTTTAAAGTTGGAAGAAGTCGTTGTTAATATTCTCCAGAACTCCCTGGATTCTGTTTCACGGGCGGGAGTAATTAAAATTGTTACATCCTGCAAAGAGGAGTGGTGTAAAATTGAAATAACCGATAATGGGAAAGGAATAGCCAAAACAGATTTGCCAAAAGTCTTTGATCCCTTTTTTACAACAAAAGAGTATGGTCAGGGAACCGGACTCGGTCTGTCGATTTGTTATGGTATAATTAAACAACACAATGGTTTAATAGATATAAAGAGTACATCAGGTAAAGGTACGACTGTAACGGTTATGCTTCCTGTGATGCATTGAGTAGAAAGAGGATGTTAATATGACAGCGACACGTTGTTATATACAGCGAACCGGTCAGGCAACAGGCAACTAACTGCTCTTTCGTCTGATATTGATTTCCCGCCACGATTTTCGTGAACCCTTTCATTATTACATACAAGCTGAAGATGAAAGAAATTCTTATAGTAGATGACGATAAAAAGTTGCGAGAGCAACTTACACGGATTTTAAGAAAATCGGGGTACCTGACAGAGGAAGCTTCATCCGGAAAAGAAGCTGTCGGAAAAGCTAAATCCCGACACTTCGATATCGTATTGCTTGACCTGATGATGCCGGGCATTTCAGGTATCGATACAATGATGGAGATAAAAAAAACGAACAGAAAAACAAAAATAATCATGCTAACCGCCTTTGCCACTGTTGGAAGCGCCGTTGAGGCAATAAAAAAGGGAGCAAACGAATTTATAGCAAAACCATTTAGAATAGATGAGCTTCTGGTAATTATAAAACGAGTTATCGAGGAAGCCGGATTTGAAGAAACCTTGCCTGAATCTGACCTGAATAACATTTTTTCAACTTTATCCAATCCCATCAGGAGGCAAATCCTCAAACTGCTTTATATGAGATCGAGTATGCGTTTTTCTGAGATAATAAAAAGCTTAAATATAGAAGATCATACTAAAATAGTATTTCATTTGAGAAGCCTTAAGGAAGCGGGCGTTATAGATCATGACGACGACAAGGCCTATGTGCTGACCGGTGAAGGCGAAAAAGTTCTGGATGCACTTATCAATATCGAACATCCCAGGTAACCTCCCTCCGTTTAATAAACCTAACCCGGCAAGATTGACGATTTTTGATTGACTATTGACGATTTAAGGATTGTCAATTAATAATTATATATCCTGACGTTTTTCTTTTTGCTACTGTGAAGAACTTTTATAATATGCCAGATCGACAGGAAATTGTCGATAGAAAAAAGCTCTCTGTGTCCTCTGCGCTGTCTCTGCGCCCTCTGCGTTAAAATATACCCAATAAGTTCCACATCCCTTCTTAATATCAATATCGACAATTTTTTGTCTATCCAGATGCCCTAAAAGCCTAAATTCGGCAGTTAAGCCGCAAAAGCTTTGACGGAAACGGGCTTACACTCATTCCCGGCAATCATCCGGCCTGGTTGAGTACTGACACCTGCCTCTTACTTTTGAATCAAGTGAGTTTTACTTCACAAAATATAGGTTTTAGAGAAAAACTTTTCTCTTGATTACTTTTTTTAAGAGAGATAATATATATATATGGGAAAGAAAACAGAAAAGACAAACTTCAAAAATAACGCATGCCCTTGTGTCTCCAATCCTTTTGATGAGTGTTACTGCGCAAATATTACAAGCCTTACCGCCATGAGAGCCATACATTACTGTGGTAACCATTATCTGCATTGTCCGATTTACGAAGAGCATTTTAAGAGCAGAGATGAAGAAATAAATAACGATTTCAATAGTAAAGAGTCAATACCATCAACTTAAGGGGTGAAGCCCCTTCCAACAGAAGCGGAGCCTTCGAGTTTAGCCGCTGAAGGCGGATGGTGCTTTGCTCCTTAAGTTAATGACATTGAGTAAAGAGTGATATATCAGGAGGCCATAGATGGATAGATATGAAAATAATTTAAATTTAACAAATGAAGATGTAAGTAAAGCAAAACAAGCTTTGGAGTTGGCCATGTCTGAGGTTAAAAGACTGGCGGCATGTGGGGGAAAGACGTTGGATATTAATAAAACAATCGAAGTAGTTATGAATTTCATGCTGGCAGAAGTATCTGTCAGGGCGAAATCACTTGTACTGGCGCTGTTAATAGCAGAATATACAGCGATTAAAGATATACGAAACGTAACAAGAGCTGACAGTCAGGTATGACAGGTATACGTTGAACATTATCATTCCGAAATTGTTGGATTTAAAATATGACTTATTTTGTAAATCCTGTATAGAGTCTTTTATTAACATCTGTTTTTAGTGAGATGTTCTTATTTTTTTAACCATAGCTTTATAAAAAAGTCGGAGGTAGATATGTTAAGACTAAGTAACATTAAAATGAAACCTAAATTAATAACCCTCTTTCTTCTCGCCGGATTGATCCCTCTTGTTATTGTGGGATGGTGGTCCGGAAGGCTCTCAACAGAGTCGCTTATGGAAAAATCTTACAGTCAATTAAGCGCTGTCAGGGAGATTAAAAGGACGCAGGTAGAGAAGTATTTCGAAGAAAGAAAAGGGGATACCGGCGTACTTGTTGAGACAGTCGGAACTCTGCGCACCGAGGCATTTAAAAAACTGACCGCGATCAGAGATATTAAAAAGAGTCAAATCGAAAAGTACTTTAACGAAAGATTCGGTGATGTAAAAGTGTTATCTACAAATGAGAGCGCCATAAGAGCTTTGGAAGTGTTTGCCGATGCGTTCTCCTATGATGGAGGAACGACAGGGGGACCTCAGTGGCTTGAAGCAGCGGGCGCCTATGCCCAATGGCTCGATTCCTATAAAGAGGAGTATGGTTATTACGACCTTTTCCTTATCTCCGGAGAGGGAGATGTTGTGTATACTGTAGCGAGAGAATCGGATCTGGGTGAGAATCTGATAACGGGTCCGCTAAATACAAGTAATATAGGAAAACTTTTTCAGAACGCTTTAAACGGTCCTTCCATAGTTGATTTCATGCCTTACCCCCCTTCCAACAATGAGCCGGCCTCATTTATAGGAGCGCCTCTTATACGGGACGGGAGAGTTATTGGAGTCGTTGCCTTACAGATACCCCTGGATGCGATCAACAATATAATGCAGGAGAGATCGGGACTCGGGAAGACCGGAGAGACTTACCTTGTAGGGGCGGATAAACTGATGAGATCCGATTCATTTCTGGATCCCGAACACCATTCGGTGATTGCTTCATTTACCGACCCCTCAAAAGGGAAAGTTGACACCGAGGCCTCTCGAGAAGCCCTTGCCGGGAAGACCGGAGAAGATGTCGTTATTGATTACAACGGCAATCCCGTGCTCTCCTCATACGGTACAGTAAAAATAAAAGGTCTCAACTGGGCGATCCTTTCCGAAATAGATGTGGCCGAGGCTTTTAGTCCTGTAGATAAAGAAGGAAAGGAGTATTATGCCAAATATCAACAGATGTACGGATATTACGACCTCTTTTTGATAAATCCCGACGGATTTATATTTTATTCTGTTGCTAAAGAGTCGGATTATCAGACAAACATTATAGACGGTAAATATGCCGCTTCGAACCTCGGCGTTCTTATCAGGGACGTTTTAAAGACAAAACAATTCGGATTCGCAGACTTTGCACCTTATGAACCCAGTAACGGAGAACCTGCGTCATTTGTAGCGCAGCCAATCGTACAGAATGGAAATGTAGAAATGATCATAGCCCTCCAATTACCCCTTGAGGCTATAAACGGAATCATGCAGGAACGTACCGGAATGGGGAAAACAGGCGAGACATACCTTGTGGGGCCGGAAAAACGAATGAGGTCCGATTCTTTTCTCGATCCGACAGGTCATACAGTAAAGGCTTCATTTGCAGGAACAGTAGAAAAAAACGGGGTAGATACTGAGGCGGCAAAGGAAGCCTTGAGTGGTAAATCCGATGAAAAGATTATCTTTGATTATAACGGGAATCCCGTATTGTCGGCCTACGCGCCAATGAAGATATTTGGAACCACTTGGGCGATTATTTCCGAAATAGATGAAGCAGAGGTAAAAGAGCCGATTAACAACCTGATCACATCGATTGTAATAGCAGGAGTCATTATTGCAATAATACTTGTGATAACAGCCCTGTTTATTGCCATGGCAATAGCCGCCCCCCTTGTCAAAGGTGTTATATTCGCTCAATCCGTTGCTGAAGGAGATCTTATGGCTACTCTTGATGTAAAGCAAAGAGATGAAATCGGTATGTTGGCGAAAGCAATGGAAGAGATGAGAGAGAAACTTAAAAATGTAGTAGGAGAAATCAGAACGGCATCGGACAATGTCGCATCGGGTAGTCAGGAATTAAGCTCCACATCGCAACAGATGTCACAGGGGGCCACCGAGCAGGCAGCATCCGCCGAAGAAGCGTCTTCTTCAATGGAAGAGATGGCGTCCAATATTAAACAAAATTCAGACAACGCGCAACAAACCGATAAAATTGCAATTAAAGCAGCACAAGATGCCAGTGCAAGCGGAGAGGCCGTCACCGAAGGGGTAAAAGCCATGAAGGAGATTGCCGAAAAAATCGGAGTAATTGAAGAAATCGCAAGACAGACAAATCTGCTGGCCTTAAACGCCGCCATAGAAGCAGCGCGCGCCGGCGAACATGGTAAAGGTTTTGCCGTGGTTGCCTCTGAGGTAAGAAAACTTGCAGAAAGAAGTCAAAGCGCTGCCGGTGAAATTAACGAATTGTCTGCTTCCAGTGTAAGGGTGGCCGAGCAGGCAGGAGAAATGTTGACGCAACTTGTTCCGGATATACAGAAAACATCAGAACTTGTGCAGGAGATAAACGCTGCCGCCATGGAGCAGAATACAGGTGCCGATCAAATTAATAAGGCTCTTCAACAGTTGGATCAGGTAATTCAGCAAAACGCCTCGGCCTCTGAAGAGATGGCCTCCACTGCCGAGGAACTCAATTCTCAGGCGTCAATGCTCCGTGAAAGTATTTCCTTCTTTAAAACCGGAAACACTGCAATAACATCGACGGGAGTTACTGAAGATGTATCCCACAAAAGCGCCCTTGCTCAAGGTCGTGTAGAAAAGCGGGAAGTCGTAAAAAATGAGATAAAAACTATAGACCATGCCCCGATAAGGGAGAGAAGAAGAGAGGGAATAGATTTGGATATGGGAGGTGGTTCCGGTAACGACGATGACAGTGAATTCGAAAGATACTGAAGTGGGGCAGTTGCATTAGTTGGGTTAGGCAGGTGGGTTAGTTGGGGGTTGGGTGGGGTAGTCAGGTGGTGTAGTCAGAAGGTGGGTCCCACATTACCCTGTTTCAGTTGTTTCGGGCAGTTCAAAATAAAAAGTAGTCCCCTTTCCTTCTTCGGACTCAACCCATATTCTGCCGTCATGCCGTTCGACTATCTTCTTGCACAAAGCCAGTCCGATTCCTGTTCCCTCGTACTCGCCCCTTCCGTGCAATCTCTGGAACATCATGAATATACGTTCAAAAGATTCCGGATGAATACCTATGCCGTTGTCTTTGACAGAAAAAAGCCACAGTCCCTCTCTTTTTTCGACGCCTTTATTACTCATGCTTTTATTGTATAAAATTTTTTTTGCCTCTACATGTATTTGAGGTGATTTATCACTCCTGAACTTGATTGCATTATTAATCAAATTTTGAAACAACTGCATGAGCTGAGTGCCGTCAGCTTCGATTCGAGGAAGATTATTTTTGGTAACAGTCGCCTTGGTCTCATTAATTGCTATCTGTAAATTTTGTTCTACAATATCGAGAACTTTCGAACAATCGGTTAACTGAAAGGACTTTCCTTCCGTGCCGATTCGTGAATAGAGCAAAAGATCGTTAATCAACTTTCTCATTCTTGCGGCGCCGTCTATGATGTAATCGATAAATTTATCCGCCTTAGGATCCATCTGCTTTCTGTACCTTTTTGCAAGGAGATCCGTAAAATTAGAGACTTTTCTCAATGGTTCCTGAAGATCGTGGGATGCTATATAGGCAAAATGCTCAAGCTCCTTATTCGATCT
Source organism: Candidatus Magnetocorallium paracelense (assembly GCA_029001845.1). Classification (GTDB taxonomy): domain Bacteria; phylum Nitrospirota; class Thermodesulfovibrionia; order Thermodesulfovibrionales; family Magnetobacteriaceae; genus Magnetocorallium; species Magnetocorallium paracelense. The sequence continues at coordinate 156,373 of JAREWP010000090.1, forward strand.
GGAAAGTTCTGTTGTCTGTCGCTTTAAAATCGTTTCCATCCTTTTTTTCTCTCTCACCTCCTTTTCAAGCTCCCGGTTCACTCTCTTTAATTCACTTGTTCTCTTTTCTACTAGCTCCTCAAGATGATATCTGTACTCCTTCAGTTCCTTTTCTACTCTTTTACGTTCCGATATCTCTCTGAAGATGCCGATAATTAATTCCTTTCCCTCAAAATCGATTACAGTCGAATGAATCTCTACAGGTATATGGACACCGTTCTTGTGTCTTACCAATAAGTCGTCTTTAAAACATTTCCTGTTTTTTACGCATTCTCGAAAAAGTTTTTCGTATTGTTCTGTGTCGGCAGAGGGATGTATCTTTTTAAAATGAAGACCAATTAATTCATACTTTGAAAAACCGATAAGCTCCTCAGCCTTTTTATTTACATCTACTATAATTTCATCATTTGCATCGGCAACGAAGATAGCGTCTCCGGCAGCGTCAATCAACGTTTGATATCTCTTCTCCGATTCAGTGAGACGCTTTGAGATAAACTCGATTCTTTTTCTCTGGTTGTAGATATCTGTAAATACTTTTACTTTATTCACCAATATTTCCGGTATGATTGGTTTATGAAGATAGTCTACCGCACCTGCTTCGTATCCCTTAAGCACCCTTGAGTGGTCATGATTCAGTGCAGTGATAAAGATAATGGGGATAAAGCGTGTTCTGTGATTCGCTTTCATAAGTCGGGCAACTTCAAAGCCATTCATGTCGGGCATCATAACATCCAATATAACCAGGGCAAAGTCATAATCCATCAGCTTCAGCAAGGCTTCTCTTCCGGACTTCGCTTTTATGATTGTAATACCCGGGTTTTCAAGAATTATCTCAAGAGAGAAGAGATTCTCCTCTTTGTCGTCGACTATAAGAATATTCAGCTCTTCCTGCTTATCCATTTGTTTCTATAATTATCGATATTTACATGTAATAATTCTTTGTGTCAGGTTTTGAATTATAACATTTTGGCAATAGATATTATCTAAAAGCAGCATTTAGCTGTCAGCCATCAGCAATCAGCTCTTTAATTGCAACACTTTATGCTTCAAAGCAGATGCACCCGTAAGGTGAAGCTTATTATCGGCATAACATCAATTCTTTCCTTAGCTGAAGGCTGACTGCTGTTTGTAGGATTATATTTCTAAAACCATTAGTAAGCAATCAGTGTGAGCCTTCAGCTGAGGAAATTCCTTTTGAGTTTCCTCTCCCCTTGAGTCTGTCTTTACTCATATTTTTACCGGACACAGGGGGTAAGAGGAGTCAATAGTCTCAAAAAGACGCTGAATTTTCAAAGAGGAGTTGTCATCCCGGTGAAAAACGGAATCCAGGGGGGGAATTTTGGAAGTGTTTATGAAGATAACGGGAAGTTTCCCGGGAATAAAAGTACTGCGTAAGGATTATAGAATCGTCACAGATACGAATTAATCCGATTTACGACGACAAACATTTGAATATACCCTTGCACCAGAGGCAATCACCGCATGGTATGGTGTTGCCTGAGCAGTCGTATTGAAAATCCTCGGCCATCACGTAGTCGCAACATGAGGAGAGATTGCAGTCCGTGCAGTATGGGACATTATAACTTCTTACATCTTCTCTGAATTTTCTGAATTTCCTCTGTTCCCATATCTCCCGGATCGACTGCTTATTCAAATCTCCCATTCTCATCTTTTTTACAAATTTCTTTCTTCCGTGAATAAAGGAGGTATAGGAATGCCAGAGCATATAACAAGGATATATATACCCTTCGGTGTCGATAAAAATACTTTCCTCTTCAATGAAATCACATCTTCTGTCCGCTCTCGGGATTATGGCAGGCAGTTCTATCTGCATATTATATTTATCTGCTATCCAAGCCGTTTTGTCAAAAATTTCTCCGATTTCATTAATAGAGGACTCCTCTCTTTTCAGGATATTGCGGATGTTTACATACTCTCCGACGAAAGAAGCCTCTTCCATTATTTGCATTATTACACCGATTGCATCTCTCTCATCTTTTGTGATTAAGAATTTTTTCATTATTTCATGATAGAAATTGTAGGTGATATTTTTCTCCTCGATTTCGTTCCTGTATTTATTAAAAACAGCGACAGCGCCCTCGGAGTTTGCGTCGTAAACTACATTTGATTCCAAATTCATGTCATAGGGCAACATGTGAGAAACGATGAGAAATCTGACTCCCCTTTCCCCGAAGTAATGTATCATCTCAGGAAGAAAGGAGACGTTATCTTTCATTAGAACAATCTGCACACCGGGAATCAGCCTTGTCCCCGGTGTTTTTGATATTTTTTTTATAATGGAATCCATGCCGGCAAGGACAATATCAAGATCGGAGTTTCTGCGAATTTTTGCATATAAATCGAGATCTGTGGAATCTATGGATATTGCGATTTTGTCCAGACCGCTGTGAACAAGGCGGTCAGCTGTCCTGTTATCGATAAGGAGTCCGTTGCTGTTAAATCCTATTGTTGTCTTATTGTTTAGTGATTCTCGTGCAAGTTCGATAAAGTCGATAATACGGGGATGTAACAGCGGCTCCCCTATACCACTGAGACAAAGAAATTCTATTTTGGATATCTCTTTTAAAATTTTTTTAAATAAATTGTAGTCCATGTCGGTTTTTAAAAGAGAATTGGAAGGGGAGGTTGAAATCGTTGTATTTTTCATACACATCGTGCATGAGATGTTGCAATTGACGGTTGTTTCTATGAATGCCTTTTTCATCGTTTCGTCATGTAAGCAGGGGAGAGAGGGTGTATGGGGTTAAAAATTATTTATAGTTTGCTGTAGAGTGGTAATCCGGAGATTGGATGGCGCGTATATACTTTACTCATTCGCGCCATCCAATCAAAATCGGTTAGAAATTAAAAACCTGATCCAATTCTTCGTCAGGGACGTCAAATACAGTGTTATGAGGTGCTATAGGTACTTTATTAAAGAAACCGGGAAGCCTGTCTTTTTGTTTTGTAAATCCCGCTCTATTATTAAAATCCCGTTCGGTTTTCAGTACTTCCTTACCCATGGCAACTACATCGTCGGCAGTCATGTTAATGCCGTAAAAACCGTTCAGCATTTCATAGATAGCAGCAAAACACTCGGGCTTATCAAGGGCGGCAAAAGCGACAAAGAGGCAGAGACCGGTGCTGTCCAAAGCGGCAGTGGCTATCTGAAGATTTCTTGATACCTCTACCTGCCCTTCTTTTGACAGGGGGTCGGCTTTACCGCCTATATTCAATACATTTGTAGCTACCGAATATCCGGCCGTGTGGTCGGCCCCCATTGGAGAGGTTGCATATGTCACTCCTATGCCCTTGATCGATCTGGGATCGTAGGCAGGCAGAGCCTGGCCTTTTACAACAGGAACTTTTTCGACACCGAATACCTGACCTGTAATCAGAGCTCCGCTGCCGATGATTCTGCCAAGAGGGGTTCCGTTTTTCACCTCTTCAAGAAGTTTCAACGCACCCTTAGAGTCTCCAAAGGAGCAAATACCAGCGTCCATGGCGACTGCTATTGCCGCGCCCATCTCTATTGTATCGAGACCAATATCGTCGCACTCTCTGTCGAGTCTTGTAATATCGTCTAGATCATCAATGCCGCAGTTGGGGCCAAAGGCCCATACGGTTTCATATTCAGCTCTTTTAGAGAGGTATTTTCCCTCTTTGTCATTGTAAATACCGGAGCACTTAATAACGCAACCTCTGTGACAGCCGTGAGAGATTATTCCTCCTCTTTCCTTCATCAGATCGGTTTGCTTCTCTCCGGAAATATTCTTTGTACCTTCAAACTGTCCTGTAGTGAAGTTTCTCGTTGGAAATCCTCCGGCTTCGTTAATTATATTGGAGAGAATGTTTGTGCCGTATGTAGGCAGGCCTTCGCTTGTAACGGGATGTTCGGAAAGAGCTTTGGCGAATTTTCTGCAAGCTGTGGTAAAGGCCTCTTTATCGGCAGGTTTTCTCATGTCGGTATTTGCGTCATTGCATACGACTGCCTTTATTCCTTTTGAACCGAGAACGGCGCCTACGCCGCCCCTGCCTGCATGTCTTGTCGGTCTCATTTCCGGATCCGTTACAGCAACGCTTGCGCCGGTCAGAAGACGCTCGCCTGCGCTTCCGATTGTCATAAAGGCTGTATTCTTTTCTCCGTGTTCTTTTTTAAGGTTTTCTACAAGCTCGTAGTTATTCATATTTTTAAAAGGATCAGCAGGTTCGAGCCTGAAATCGTCTTTTTTAAGTATCAGTGTAAATAATTTGTCCTTTTCAGGTTTTCCTTCTATAACGACTGCCGATATTCCAAGCCTTGCCATAATCTGAGCTAACTGTCCGCCTGCATTGGATTCCTTTATTCCGCCGGTTAGGGGACTCTTGCATCCTACGGACAGCCTGCCTGAAATCGGAGCCGTTGAACCGCTTAACGCTCCCGGAGCAATGACAAACTTGTTTTCCTCTCCCAGAGCATGTGCAAGAGGGGGCACTTCCTCTCCGATGATAGCCGATGTAAGCGCTCTGCCGCCAAAGTAAGTCCATTTTTCAGGTAACTCTTCGGACTTTACAGATCCGTTACTCATGTTTACCCTTACAATATTACCCATAATTTTGTCCTCCCCTTTAAATTTGTATGTGATGACTTTAGACAGAAGGTTTGAAGGCTTTCAGTAGAAAAATATATTGATAACGCAATATCAATACCATTAAATACAATTTTATACTTTACGGTTATGTAAAATCAAGGGTGGATAAACTATAGTTTACAAATCCGACTGACTCGTTGTACTCTTAATAAGGGCTTGGTAAATGAAAGATAACATTCGTAATACAGTTGCTTTATTACAGCAGAGGTTTCGTGAAAACGGCGATTTCCCGATGTTTTCTCATACGATGCAGTTAATTAGTAAACAGACATCATCGGGAAGTGATGCTACGATTACGGATCTGACAAATACGATACTTAACGATTACGCTCTGTCAAATAAGATTCTCAAGCTTATAAATTCAGTGTTTTACAGCCAGTTTCAGCTTGGAGAGAAAATAAGCACTATTTCACGTGCAGTTTTTATCCTCGGATTCGAACAGATAAGAAATATCGCTTTGTCTATGAAACTTTTCGACCATTTGCTTAATCAAAAAGCATCGCCCGATGTTAAGGACAATATCCTAATGTCCTTTATGAGCGGCATTATTGCCAGAAATATGGCAGGTAAGGTCGATATAAGCGATACAGAGGATGTCTTCATATGCGCCATGTTTTATAATCTCGGTAAATTGCTGGCTGTCTTTTATCTTCCCGAGGAAGCGAAAAAAATAAAATATATTTCCATGAAAAAAGGAATAAACGAAGAGATTGTCGCACAAAAAATACTTGGTATCTCTTATACAAGACTGGGAATAAGCATAGCAAAGGGATGGCAGTTTCCTGACAGAATAGTTAACAGCATGATAAAACTTCCAACTGCTAAAGTAGAGACTCCCGACACCGTTGATATGCAGTTTCGTGTTTTAACTTCCTTTTCGAATGAGCTCAGTAGTATGGTCAATAATATGGAGGGGTCTCCGGACAGGCAAAGAGAGGAGTTAAACAGTCTGATACAGAGATTCGACAACTGTTTCATTATTGATGAAGAAGAGCTGATAGAGTTGGTGAACTCCTCTGTCCGTGAAATGGATGAGTATTCCAACCTCTATAAGATCGATCTGAGGCATAGTACATTCGTTCATAAAATGAGCAGAGTGTCAAAGGGTGAGCAGATCGACGATATTGCAGAAGCCGAAACCGTTATGCCCGCTTCGGGCAGCGATTTGGATTTATTGTGCAATCAGGGAATAGATATAACAGCCGCGCAGGGTATTAGCGAGTTAGACGAAAAGCCGGAGAATATTCTCACTGTGGGAATTCAGGATGTCACGAATTCTCTTCTGGGCAATTATTCGATAAACGATATATTACGTATGATTTTAGAGATAATGTATCGCGGTCTTAACTCTACAAGGGCTCTGATCTGTATAAGAAATACACAGGCGCCGGTTATGGAGGGCAGATTCGGTTTCGGGGCTGATATAGATTTTATTATTAAAATATTCCGCTTTAAAATTGAGAACTCAAGGGATATTTTTAATATTGCTTTACGCAAAGAGTCTGAAGTTTATGTCAAGGATGTAAAGCTGCCCCATATAAAACCCCATATACCGAAATGGTATCTTGAGTCCATAAGAGCCGAAACACTGCTGATTCTTCCATTAATTGTTAATAATACGCCTCTGGGCATTATTTATGCCGATAATTACAAGGCCGGTTGTTTAAATGTCGAGCCACAGCAATTGACGCTGCTGAAAACTTTGAGGAATCAGGCTGTTATGGCTGTTAAGCAAAAAATGCTCTGATTTCATTATGATTAAGATATAAAAGGCTCTTTACGGAATGCTCTCGAATTTGTTATCTTCGACATATGAATACAGATGAACAAAAGGGGCTTTTAGAGGCTATGTTTTTTATCTCCGGCGATGTGTTGAGTCTTTCGGATATGAAAAAAATTATTGAGCTTCCCGATGGAGAGATCAGACGCCTTGTAGAGTCTTTGATCGTCGACTATAGAGAGAGGCAGGGCGGTATGATGATCGTTGAGATCGCTAACGGTTTTCAGATGGTGTCTAATCCGATTTATGCAAAATGGTTAAAGGAGATGCGGAAAAGGACGACGGAAAACAAGCTCTCAATGGCCGCTGTAGAGACTCTTTCAATTATTGCTTATAAACAACCGATTATAAAGGCCGAGATAGAGCATATCCGCGGTATAGGTTCCGACGGAACATTAAAAACTCTCCTCGATAAAAGACTGGTAAAGATTACAGGAAGAAAAGAAGGCCCCGGCAAACCGTTGCTTTACGGTACAACAAAGACTTTTCTGCAATACTTTGGTCTAAAGGACCTCTCCGAGCTGCCAACTTTAAAGGAATTCACCAAAGAGGAGTGATTTTCAAGAAGAGCTGATATTTATCCCGAAAATAAACTGATGCGTACCGGAAGGAGCAGCAATGTCCTGCTGAAACAAGCTGAAACTCGCAGACTCAAACACCACCTTGTTTCATCAGGACATCACTGCTCCTTCTTAACCATTTTCATGCTTTGTGGTACCCGGAGGGCCATGGATGTTTATTCCGAAAATAAAAATGTAGGGGCAGACCTGCGTGTCTGCCCCGGCAGTGGCTAATGAACAAACACACCGTAGTAACGGCACGCGGCCGAGGCGAACACACAGGTTCGCCCCTACGAGCTATCATGAATATTTTTCATGCTTTGCGGCGGTGCGGAGGGCCATAGACGTTTGCATTGAAATTGTATTATCTCGCCAATTTCCGCAGATCGGAGGTTCTTTACCGAGATTACATCACAATGCTACAACCATCGCCTCTTCTGTACGATCAGGGTTTAGGCGGTGCTTTTTTTGGTTGTTTTCTTCTTAACAGGTTTCGCCGCACCGGCAGGCTTCGGCTTTTTTGCTTTAGATGCGGTTGTTTTTTCTTTTGATGAGGCTTTTACGGTTGTCTTAGGTTCTTTGGTTAATTCTGTGGCGGGCATGGTTTTGTAGAACTCCTTTGCAGATTCCAGCACTTCGCCGATATACTCCCTTGTCTCCTCTGTTAAAGATATCCCTTTTTGTTGTAATTCGGTGATAAAATCTTCCCAACCGGTATGGTCCCATATTCCTTTGGTCTTCTTTATAAAATCGGCTGTAAGCGAAGATAAGCTTGCCATGGTTTCGGATATTGCGGCATTAGAATCTTCCATTGTCTGAGTCTGATAGATTTTTTTCATTGCTTCCAGCATTCCGCCTATATAACTCTGCATCTCTTCGGAAAGTTGAACGCCTTTTTTCTGTGCATCGGAGATGAAGTTCAGCCAAGCGTTGTGATCCCACATTCCCTGTTGTTTCTCAACAAAATTGGCTGCGTTTTTGATAAGTTCGTCTAAGGTTATCATGTCCTGGTCCTCCTATTAAATGCTTTTTGGATTTTATGCATAGATGATAACAAATTAATTGTTGATTCTTCAATCTTCAAAATCATTTTATTGCTGCTTGACCGGTATCATATAAATAGTTTTTTTTGTTATCTTATAAAGTTCATCCACCTCTGACCATATCCAAACTGTGCGGGAATTTATGTATGAAGGAATTAACCGATGATATAAGAAGAGAGATCGAAAAACTTGCAGAAGAAATCAATCTACACATTTATAACTATCACGTCCTGGATTCTCCTGTAATTTCCGATGAAGAGTATGATGCTCTTTTTCACAAATTGAAGTCCCTTGAATTGAGATATGGCGTATCTCCCGATAATTCTCCTACAAGGAGGGTAGGCGCCCCTCCTCTTGAAAAGTTTACAAAGATCGAGCATAAAGTTCCTATGCTTTCCATTAAAGATGTTTTTTCCATAGACGCCGTAATCGAGTTCGACAGGCGGGTTAAGCGTTTTCTTGGTTTTGGAGAACAGGTCAATATAGAGTACACTGTAGAACCAAAATATGACGGTCTTGCCATAGAACTGAGATATATAAAGGGCTCTTTCATCACAGCGTCTACGCGAGGAGACGGTTATACAGGTGAAGACGTTACACAAAACATCAGGACGATTAAGTCCGTTCCTTTAATGTTAGACAGTACCGGAGGCATACCTGATGAGATAGATATACGTGGAGAGGTCTATATGAATATAGACGATTTTGAAGAACTAAATCGGGAGAGAGAGTTAAGGGGGGAAGCATTATTCGCCAATCCGAGAAACTCCGCAGCCGGTTCTGTCAGACAGCTCGATCCATCGATTGCTGCATCGCGGAGACTTAACATTACCTGTTACGGAGTCGGGGCGGTAAAAGGATTGACATTAAGCTCTCAGTGGGAATTGATTAAATGGTTGGCCAATAAACGTTTTCCTGTTTCGGAATATACAAAAAAGGTCTCTAACATAGAGGAAACGTTGAATATTATAAAAGAAATCGAAACGCTCAGATACGATTTGCCCTTTGCAATCGACGGTCTTGTTATAAAGGTTAATGACTTTGAATTGAGAGAGAAACTGGGTGTAAAAACAAGAGAACCAAGGTGGGCGCTTGCATTTAAGTTTCCTGCTCAGAGGGGGATCGCCGGAATTACGGATATCGTGATCGGAGTCGGAAGAACAGGAGTTCTTACGCCTGTTGCTGTTTTAGAGCCTGTGAAAATCAGTGGTGTCACTGTTTCACGCTCATCTTTGCACAACTGGGACGAAATAGAGCGTAAAGATATCAGAATTGGTGATACGGTAATTATTGAAAGAGCAGGAGATGTGATTCCTCATATTATCGAAGTGTTAAAGGAAAAGAGAACGGGAGAGGAGATTCTCTTCCCTGCGCCTCAAAGATGTCCTGTATGCCATTCGAATGTAACCAGAGAGGAGGGAGAGTCTGCATTCAGGTGCATAGGTCTTACTTGTTCTGCTCAGTTGCTTGAACGTATTCGGCACTTCACGTCAAGGGCGGCTTTAAATATTGAGGGGCTGGGATATAAAAATGTAGAATTACTATATAAACAGGGCCTTATACGGGGTTTTCCCGATATCTTTTCCCTTAAAAAGGAGGACCTTATTAATATACCGGGGTTTGCAGATAAATCAGCCGATAATCTTATTGCATCTATTAACAGAAGTATGAAAAACGTACCTCTCGCGGTTTTTATTTTCGCCCTCGGTATAAGACATGTCGGCGAGTTTGTGTCTAAACTTCTGGCCTCCAGATTTGAGAATATTGAAAAGCTCTTTTTTATTGCTTTCGAAGATATTGTTGACATTAAACAAATGGGAGAAAAGAAAGCACTTTCTGTGAGTAAGTTTTTTAATGAAAAAGAGAATATCGAGACGATCGCCGCCCTGAAGAGCATTGGGGTTACATTATACAATCCTGACTTCGATCGAACCGAAGATGTCAATTTATCTCTTCGGGATATGACCTTTGTTATAACAGGTACTTTGCCTGTACCAAGAAAAGATGTGGAGAAAACGATAGTTGACAATGGCGGCAGAGTCGCCTCTTCCCTGTCAAAGAAGACAAGTTTGCTTATAGCAGGAGATAACCCGGGCTCTAAACTGGCAAAGGCTGCTACATTGGAAGTTAAGATTATTTCCTACGAAGAGTTCATCGAAATCCTGTAACTGCTTTCTCTTCCTTTTCATAGTATTTATCGAAACTGCGGGCAAATTGGTTCACTACAAAGGTTTTGCCTACCTGCCTGGCTCCTCTTAAAACAACAGGCTTATCGTTACCTGATTCTATCCATTTTTATGCTTTGTGGCGGCCCGGAGAGTCATGGGTGTTTAATACTTGGAGGAATCGTCGGCGCTGTGTTAAAGTACCCCTTTTTTGTAATACTGAGCTGTTTTAGATAGCGCCGCCATCGTGTTCGGGCTTTTCAATGTATTGTGATGGAATCGGATTATTATTTTATTATTAATAAAAAGGGAGAAAAGACAGCTTGTTTAAAAACCGGCAGAGGAGACAGGAAGTTATTGTTTTTGCATGGTAATTTGGCCTCTTCTGTGTGGTGGAGGAGGTGTTTTCCCTTTATTAAAGCGGGTTACGAGGTTTACGCCCCGGATTTGCCCGGCTGTGGGAAAACCCCTGAAACAGGGAAAAGACACAGTTATGAGTATCTGAGCGATTTTGTTCATGACTTTGTGACTGCATTGGAGCTCAGGCGTTTTTATCTTGTCGGTCATTCCATGGGCGGAGGGATTGCACAGCTATTTGCAGTTTTATATCCTTATATGGTAGAAAAACTGGTGCTTGTGGATTCGGTATCGATGAGCGGTTTTTCTCTTTTATATGATCTCGGGCAGGAGAAGCTTAGAGCGTTGATGCATGAAAGGGAAAAACTTGAGAGGGCACTAAAGGCGGTAACGCCCTTTCTCGATGACGACGAGTTTTTTTCGACTATTTTGGAAGATGCAACATCGGCCTCGGAACAGGTGTTTATGGAGCATCCTCTTGTTATGAAGAGTGCGAATTGGCGGGGACTGGCAGAGCGAATAGATTGTCCTGTTTTGTTTTTACAGGGAGCGGAAGATAATTTTATACCTCCTGAGAGTACCCTGAAAACGGTAGAAGCGATAAATGAGTGTGAAATGGTTTTTTTGAAAAACTGCGGACACTCGCCAATGGTTGAAATACCTGAGAGATTTTGTAATGTGTTGTTTGATTTTATAGAAAATCGAGGAGTCTTTAATGAGTATTCTTAGAGAGATTATTGAGAGGAAGAAAGAGAGGTTAAGTTCCCTGAAGCGTCAGGAACCTTTAATTTCCATGAGGAAGCGTGCAGAGGAAGCTGAAAGAGAGAGGGATTTCGCTGCCGCCGTGCGGCGAGGCGATGGTGATTCTATACGGTTAATTGCCGAAGTAAAGAAGGCTTCTCCTTCAAAGGGCTTGATAAGAAAGACCTTTAACCTTAAAGAGATAGCAGAGGCTTACCGAAAAAAGGGAGTTAACGCCATATCTGTGCTTACTGAAGAGGACTATTTTTCCGGCAGTCCTGATTATATCGGGGGTGTAAAAAAGATTGCTTCATGTCCTGTATTGAGAAAGGATTTTATTTTCGATGAGTATCAGGTTTACGAGGCAAAGGTGATTCATGCCGACGCTCTTTTGCTCATTGCCGCGGCATTAAGCAGGAGTCAGGCAGAGGAGTTACTTTCCATATCGAGAGAGACGGGTCTTGACGTGCTTTTTGAAGTACACAATCTAAAGGAACTCGATACAGCGATGTATCTCGATTGCAATATTATAGGAATAAATAATCGTAACTTAAAATCGCTTGAAGTAAATATCTCCACTACCCTCGATATGATTAAAGATATTCCTCCAGGGAAAATAGTTGTCAGTGAGAGTGGCATGAATTCCTGTGATGATGTCGGACTTGTCGAAAAGGCAGGCGCCCATGCCGTACTTATAGGTACATCGATTATGAAGTCCGATAATATGGAAGAAAAAATCGATTTGTTAATGAAAAAAGGACGCTGATTTGCATTTTCTCTCTTTTTATGCTAATTTTTAAAGCCCACGGTATTCATTTTCCCCTCCCCCGGCGGGAGGGGGCAGGGGCCTGATAAATATATTTTCGTAACTACTTAGGTGTTTAGGCTGAAGACTGAAGCAAAAAATGAATATTTTCGGCTCCCCGGCCAATTATAAGGCGTCATATTTTGCCAAGACTTGTGTTTTAACCTGATAGTCTTCAGCCTTCAGTCTATCTGCCGGAGTCGTTACATATCTTTTATTGAAATGTGACAGGACAGAAGTCGTGGCAGTGTTAAATATAAGGAGTCGTTATGAAAAAGATTGTTCTTGCCTATTCCGGCGGACTGGACACGTCGGTAGCCATAAAATGGCTTAAAGACACTTATAAGGCGGAAATAATCGCCTTTTGCGCAGATCTGGGACAGGAAGAGGATGTCGCTGCAGCCGAGGAGAAGGCGTTAAAGAGCGGGGCCTCAAAGGTGTATATCGAGGATTTGAGAGAGGAGTTCGTTCAGGATTATGTGTTTCCCATGTTACGGTCCAATGCCGTTTATGAGGGGTCTTATCTTCTCGGCACCTCCATAGCGAGACCTTTGATTTCCAAAAAACAGATAGAGATTGCAATAAAAGAAAATGCAGACGCCGTCTCTCACGGGGCAACGGGAAAGGGCAACGACCAGGTACGATTCGAGCTTGGTTATTACGCCCTTAAGCCCGATATTAAAATTGTTGCTCCCTGGAGGGAATGGCCGTTTAATTCTCGAAATGCTTTGTTAGAGTACGCCGCGAATAACGGTATCGAAGTACCTGTCACAAAGGAAAAGCCCTACAGTACGGACAGAAACGCTTTTCATATAAGCTATGAAGGCGGAATCCTCGAAGATCCCTGGGCCGCGCCTCCGGACGATATGTACACAATGCTTGTATCGCCTGAAAAAGCACAGGATGAACCGGAGTATATCGAGATACATTATGAATCGGGCGATCCCGTTAAAATTGACGATAAAGCACTCTCGCCCTTTGATATACTTTCCAGGCTAAATGCTATTGCCGGCAGAAACGGTGTGGGAAGGATCGATATTGTGGAAAACAGATATGTCGGAATGAAATCGAGAGGCGTATATGAAACTCCGGGAGGAACGGTTCTCCACGCCGCGCACAGGGCCGTTGAATCGCTGACTCTTGACAGAGAAGTGCTCCACTTACGTGACTCGTTGTCAAATCGCTATGCCGAAATGATTTATAACGGTTACTGGTTTTCACCTGAGAGAAAGGCGCTGCAGAGTTTTATAGACGAGACTCAGAGGAATGTGACAGGTGTCGCCAGATTAAAACTTTACAAAGGAACCTGTCAGGTGACAGGTCGGAAGTCTCCTTTATCGTTGTACAATGCTGACCTTGCCACATTCGAAGAAGATGAAGTCTACGATCATAGAGACGCCGAAGGTTTTATCAGGCTTAATGCCTTGAGATTGAAAAGCGGAGGAATGAGCTCATAACAACTTCCGGTTATAATGATGTTGACCTGAAATACTGGATAGCACTGTCAAGGATTCCGGACATCGGTCCCCACACATTAAAAAAACTGCTGGCGGAATTCAGTACTCCGGAAAATATTTTCTCAGCCTCGATACCGGACCTTTTAAAGGTACATAAGGTGGGGAAGGCAAGGGCTGAAAAAATCGCCTCCTTTTCCGACTGGGATAATGTGCAGAGAGAGATCGAGTGGCTTGAGAAATCGGGAGTGAAGATCGTCAGGTACTGCGACAGTGATTATCCTGAACTTTTAAAACAGATTTTCGATCCTCCCTTTTTATTGTATATAAAGGGGCGTCTTTCTGAAGAGGATAAATTCTCCATCGGCATCGTGGGTTCACGTAAAGCGACTCCTTACGGGATGAGTGTCACTGACAAAGTGTCGGGGGAGCTGGCTGCTTCGGGTTTTACCATTGTAAGCGGCATGGCCAGAGGAGTCGATTCGGCAGCCCACAGAGCGGCCGTTAAAAAACAGGGGCGTACGATAGCAGTACTTGGTTGTGGTATTAATGTTGTTTATCCGCCTGAAAACAGAGGTCTCCTGGAAAAAATTACGGAAGCCGGCGCCGTGGTGACGGAATTTTCACCGGGAACAAAACCCGCCAGAGAAAATTTCCCTGTCCGAAACAGACTTATAAGCGGACTCTCCCTTGGGGTATTGGTTATTGAAGCCACTGAAAAGAGCGGCTCTCTAATAACGGCCAACCATGCATTGGACCAAAACAGAGAGGTCTTTGCAATTCCCGGAAATATTCTGTCCGACAATACGACCGGTACTCATAAGCTGATTCAAAGGGGGGCTAAACTGGTGCACAGTGTAGACGATATTATATCGGAACTGGCCCCGGCCCTCAAAGGGTTTATTAATAAAAGCCGTAAAAATGATATAATCCTTACGGATGAAGAGAACAGGCTTTGCTCTATGTTGTCTGCCGAGCCGATTCATATTGACGACATTATAAGAGAATCGGGGATGTTTTCAAAGGAGGTTCTTATGATACTATTGAACCTGGAATTAAAAAATATTGTAAAGCAGCTTGAGGGAAAGAAATTTCAACTGTTATATTAATATGTCTTTGCTATTTAGGTGTTTAAACTGAAGACTGAAGTGAATTTCGCCTGTCAGGTTGTCATTAAAAGAGGTTTCACTTTTTGACAGTCGGAGTTTCCGATTCACCATACCAATGAAAGAACAAAGTAATTGTCGATAGTTGTATCCTTATCTAAATGCCTTCAGTCTTTCGTTTGTATGCCTTAGTTAATCATGTCTTGCAAAGGAGGTGAATGTGAAGAGTAAATTTATGAGTCTTTTGGAGTTTATAGCATTTGAAATGGTGGAAAACGACCTTTCCATTGATGAAGCCATTTTACGAATGAACGACCAGATTACTCCGGCTCAGCTCGGCGATACGGGAAAGCCTTGCGATGTAACTGTTTTAAAGGACAAGGATCTTGATGTTATAAAGACATTCATTACATACTTACTGATCGAAGGCGCACATCTCGACAGTGAAGATATTTACGCTATAATTTTTGGTAACGGTAAGAGGATATTATGGAATTAAAAGAAAGTCTCGTAATAGTCGAGTCGCCTGCAAAGGCGAAAACGATTAATAAGATTTTGGGTAAGAACGTGGCTGTAAAGGCGTCGGTAGGTCATATTATGGATCTTCCAAAAAAGGAACTTGGCGTTGATACCGAAAACGGTTTCACTCCGAAATATACCGTTATTCCGGGAAAAGAGAAGGTGATTAAGGAGCTGAGAGAGGCTGCTGCTAAAGTATCCAACGTTTATCTGGCTCCTGATCCGGATCGTGAAGGAGAAGCGATTGCATGGCACATATCGGAAATAATTTCAGAACATGCCAAAAAAGCGAAAAAGAAATCTGCTCCGGAAATATTCAGAATCACATTTAACGAGATAACCGAGAGGGCCGTAAAGGAGGCAGTTCAAAATCCATCGGCAATTGATAAAAACAGAGTATACGCCCAGCAGGCAAGGAGAGTGCTGGACAGACTCGTAGGTTATAAACTGAGCCCCCTGTTGTGGAGAAAGGTAAGCAAAGGACTCAGCGCCGGCAGGGTTCAATCGGTGGCAGTACGGTTGATTGTAGACAGGGAGCGTGAAATAGAGGCATTTAAGGAAGAGGAGTATTGGAGCGTGGAAGCCCTTTTCGAGGGAAGTCTTCCTCCTCAGTTTAAGGCCAGACTTTTCAAATATAATGACTCTACCGTTATCGAAAGATCTGCAAA
Organism: Candidatus Magnetocorallium paracelense; assembly: GCA_029001845.1. Lineage (GTDB taxonomy): Bacteria > Nitrospirota > Thermodesulfovibrionia > Thermodesulfovibrionales > Magnetobacteriaceae > Magnetocorallium > Magnetocorallium paracelense. Next base: position 172,241 of record JAREWP010000090.1, read on the forward strand.
GGGCAATAAATTCCTGATAACCTCCGAAAGGGAGGCTAAAAAGGTTGAAGATGATATTAAAGACCAGTCCTATATTCTTAAATCGATAGAAAAAAAGGCAAAGAGAAGGAGCCCTTCTCCTCCTTTTATTACAAGTACTTTACAGCAGGAGTCATCTAAAAAATACAGATTTTCCGCTAAAAAGACAATGATGCTGGCCCAACAGTTATATGAGGGCATAGAGATCGGAGATAAAGGTTCCGTAGGGTTAATTACGTATATGCGAACCGATTCGACGAGACTGGCTCCCGAGGCTGTTGCATGGGCAAGGAATTTTATTGAAAATGCCTACGGAAAGGAGTATGTTCCCAAGAACCCTCCTAAGTACAAAGTGAAAGCCTCTGCTCAGGAGGCCCATGAAGCTGTCAGGCCCACATACGAGGAGTATGAACCTTCTGCAATAAAGAAATTCCTCTCTGCAGATCAGTTCAAGCTTTATTCGTTGATATGGAAGCGTTTTACAGCCAGCCAGATGTCGCCCGCCAAAATGAAACAGACGATCTTTGAGATTCATGATTCAAGAGGAAAGGCGATATTCAGAGCAACAGGAACAATAATAGAATTTAAAGGTTTTTTAGCCCTTTACTCTGAAGAAGACAGCAACGATACTGGAGACGATGCCGCAATTCTTCCGCCAATTAAAGAGGGAGAGAGCGTTAATTTAATGGACCTTAAACCGGAGCAGCATTTTACGCAACCACCGCCAAGATACACGGAAGCGACTCTGGTCAAGACACTGGAAGAGAAGGGAATTGGGAGACCCAGTACCTATGCCGCTATAATCTCCACTATTGTAGACAGGAAATATGTCTTAAAAGAGGAGTCCAGGTTTAAGCCGTCAGAGCTGGGCGTCGTTGTTAATGACTTACTTGTTAAGGGATTCCCGGAACTTATAGATTTGAAGTTTACTGCAAAGATGGAGGGAGAGCTGGACAAAATAGAAGAAGGTGAATTAATGTGGGATAAGGTAATAGACGATTTTTATCCCACATTTAACGAAGAGATAGAGAAGTTTCTGAAAACTCCCGGTAAAATGAAACCTGAAGATATACCTACCGACATAAACTGCGAGCAGTGCAATAAACCGATGGTCGTCAGATGGGGCAGACACGGACGTTTTTTTGCATGCTCCGGGTTTCCTGAGTGCAAAAACACCAAACCTCTTGAAAACGATAATGGAAGCGGTAAATCGGAACCTCAGGTCGAAAAAACCGATGAGCTTTGCGGAAAATGCGGCTCTCCGATGGTAATAAAGCAAGGAAGGTTCGGGAGGTTCATCTCCTGCTCCAACTATCCGGAGTGCAAAACTACGAAATCTTTTACAACAGGGGTTAAATGCCCTGAAGACAACGGCGATATAGCCGAAAAAAGATCAAAAAAGGGCAGGCTGTTTTACGGGTGCAGTAATTATCCTGAATGTAAGTTCGCAATATGGTACAAACCGATTGCAGAGAAATGTCCTGGTTGCGGCAATTCTTTTATCCTTGAAAAGAAAAATAAGAGTGGTGTCACTGTGTTTTGTAACAATAAGGAATGCGGTTTTAAGGAATCGAGAGGAAATGATTAGGAAATGAAGAAACTCTTCTGTCCTGACGTAGATCTGAGAGTAATACAATGCGATTTAACGAACTATTGCAATTTGCAATGCATAATGTGCAGTAATCTTGGTATCTGGAAGGGTGAAAGGGCTTTTGAGAAAAAAGTAATGCCCGATGAAATATGGGACCGGATATGCGAGGTCGGGGTAAAAGAGATCTGGCTCGGTTTTGCTTATGAGCCCATGCTGGACCGCTCGATATGGCAAAAGGTTCTTAAATATCATCGCCTCCACAACAGTGTTTTCTTCTCAATAATCAGTAACGGCCTTAATTTCGACGAAGAGGATATCAATATCATGAGAGATATCCCCTTCAGGGTCGTCAATATCTCCCTAAATGGAGGAGACAGAGAAACAGTCAGCAAGATTATGGGTTTTCATGTCTGGGATCAGGCATGGTGGACAATAAAAAATCTCCTCATCCTCAAAGACCTGCATATCGTCGTTTCTTCTGTTTTTTTAAACGAAAACAGGGAAAGTAATTACCGACTAATCGATAAAGTGTCGAAAATGAACACAGGCAGAATATCGATAAGCATTGGCCATCCAAATCAAACAACGAATTGTCTTATAAGTGTCCCGGTGTCAGAGAAGTACAGAGAAGAGTTTGCCAACTATAAAAATTACGGTAAAGAGAGAGGAATAGATGTCATTGAGAATAAGAGGGAGTTCGAGTTTGAAGATATTGACGAGTTTTGGGAGCGGTACGATATATGCTCCAAACTCTGGCGACGAATACACATCTCTTACAATGGAGATATTCGTTTGTGCTGTGAGAGAACGGTAAAAATGGGGAATATAAAAGACGCTTCGATTATGGATATTATAAAGGGAGGAGAGTTCGATTCGGCCAGGAATTCGATATGGAAAAACGAGGGGCCATGTAAAGGTTGCAGAGTAATTGCAGAAAACCTGGCGCATAACTAAGGAGTTGTCTTTGCATGGGAGACGATAACATGGGGTTTTTCGATTTCGAGCATGGAAAACTGATGCTCAATGTAACGAATAAATGCAATTTCTACTGTGCAATGTGCGTTCCTGTACGAGATAAAGGCCGTTCCACTCTCACTAAAAAAGAGGCCTTTAATGTGGCTGACTTCGCGATTGGAAAAAAATTTCATTTTGTCGAGGTTTCCGGGGGAGAGCCTTTTTTAGTCGACTATACAGTCGATCTGATCGAGAAACTTTGTTATGGAAATATTACATTCGTACAATTGATTACAAACGGCGCTTTAATAACCAATAGAGATATTGACAGATTAAAGGGCCTGCCGAATCTACATGTCACTTTTTCTTTACACGGCACAGGCGATACACATGATCGGATCACAACCAAAAAAGGGGCCTTTGAAAAGGCTGATCACAATCTTCGTCAGATGGCTGACAGCGGTGTCAATGTAGCCCTTAATACTGTCATACAAAAGAGTAACTATCATTCTATTTACGATATCTACACATATTTCTCGGATATACCTTATGAGTGGCACGGCCTCACACCGGTTGAAATGCATCTCCCTTTAGAACAGTCGGAAATTCAAATTCCGCCTGAAAGCGTTGATGAAGTTGAAAAAGCCATCATACAGATCAGAGAGTCAGCCGAAGCCAAAGGAAAGGTGGTGTATTTACCGGAAAAAATGCCGTCATATGAGAATAGTAACCTTTCCCTTCAGAGTAAGGGGAAAAAATATTTACATCCCGGTTTTATGTGTTCAGTACCTCGCAGGCTTTTGATCGTTTATAATTCAGGGCATATTTTGCCTTGTTATCACTACAACTGGAGAAAGTATGAAACCGTATTGGACTTCAGAAGATATGATTCTGTGGAATCGATGATTATGGGCGACGATTACATGAATATGATTCTCAAAGGCACAGGTCCGCTCGGCTGTCCGGGCTGCGACACGCTCTGCTATGTTTGGGATGATGATTTCAGGCGAAAAATTACGGAACCGTCGTTTATGGACACTACGATTTCCAGTACATCCGAGTACCTCAGAGAGGAAATGATAAAAAGAGATCCCTCTTTACTATATGAAATTGACGGCATACATAATATAAACAAATTAAAAGGTAATCGACCTGTGTACATATGGGGCGCCGGGAGGGGCGGCATTCTGACGAAAAGGTTATTAAAAGAGTTGAATATTGCTGTGTCCGGTTTTATTGACAGTGATCCTGACAAAAATGGGATCGTGGTATCGGACCTGACGGTGTCATCTCCTGATTTACTTGATAAATTATTTAATCGGGAGAATTCTGAAAACAGCCCTTACGTGGTAATCGGCTCTATGAGCGCAGGAGAGATAAAGAAGCTGCTAAGGGAAAAGGGTTTTAAAGATTACAAAGATTTTCAGGTCAATGAACGGATCATTTAATCCTATTGAGTAATCTCTGTTGCATTATTATAAGAAAAAAAATGTCGGAATATGATTTTACATTGATATTTTGTCCCAGATGGGGTGTCATGCGTCCCTGGACAGCACCTGCATATCTGTTGGAAGCTGTTCGTTCAAAGGGCTTCAGAGCGCAATATCTGGATTATAATGTACGCCTTTTTTGGGAAAACCATACGCCCGAACTCTGGACGGAAAATCTCCAGCATCAGTTTTGGAAAACAAGGGACTTGTCCTATTTCCTTGATCAAATAGACCTCTCTGAAATCAAAGCGCCTATTGTGGGTTTTTCCCTCACTGAAACCAATATACTTTTTTCCGTGGATCTGGCAAGAAGATTAAAGGCGCACGATCCCGGGAAGACCATTATATTCGGAGGTCATCGGATTTTCTTTCACGAGGACGCAGAGAGAGAGGTCCCAAAGGATGTATGTGATGCAATTGTCAAAGGCGAAGGTGAGCTGACGCTTATCGATATCCTTGAAAACGGTCTCAACAGGAACCTCGGAACCTATACGCCCGATGGCGACAAGTGGGTCTTTAACGGAGAAAGGGGTCTGATACGCGATCTTGATACATTCCACTGGCCTCGTTATGAAGATGTAAACTGGAATCAGTTTCCAATGCGTCAATTGGGTATTATGGGAAGCAGAGGGTGTATTAACAGATGCGCCTTTTGTAACGATATTGTACGGGCCGGTCATAAATTCAGATGGCGTTCGGCCGAGCATGTCGCCGATGAGATGCTATATCATAAAAAATATAATGATATCGGATTTATGTTGTTTAACGATCCTCTACTGAACGGCCATTATCCCACTCTGGACAGGCTCTGCGATATTCTGATTAAAAACAACTTCACCACTCCTTGGGCGGGTAATTTTGCAGTACGAAGAAACATGCCTTTGGACTTGATAGAAAAAGCAAAGAGGGCAGGTTTTATAACAGCTATCATAGGTCTTGAATCCGGCAGCAATCATGTCCTGAAGCTTATGAAAAAACCTTCTACAGCAGAAGACTCTGAGGAGTTTATCGATAAGCTTCATAAGGTCGGAATCAAAGTGGAATTAAATCTTGTTATCGGCTTCCCAGGTGAAAGAGAAGATGATTTTAAAGATACAATGTCTCTTGTCTCGGATCTTGCGCCTAAAATTTCACAGATTGTAAGTATTTGCACTCTGAATGTGGATCGTTCCTATTTATGGGATAACCTGGAAGATTATAATGTGAATTATGACACAAAGGACAGCAAAGCCTATATCCGATGGGCCACACACGACAGAACCAACACATATGAAATCCGTTGTGATCGTGCAAGGAGGCTGATCGAACATGCCAACTGTCTTGGTCTTACCCATGATCGTTTTGATGCAGATATAGAGCAGGAAAAACACCTCATAACCATAGACGAGGTAAAAAAGAACAGAGAAATATTCCTGAAAATCAAGTCAGCGCACTCAGGCGCCAGAACGGTCTATATTTGGGGCACAGGCAAAGGAGGTGTCAGCACATTCAACGCCCTTGACGCTATGGGGATTCATGCATCGGGATATATCGACAATAATCCCGACAAATGGGGCGGCACTGTTTCGGGCCTCACCATACACTCTCCTTCCTCTCTATTGAAAGACCAAAATGGCAGTAACAAACCATATGTGGTAATAGGCTCCATGTATGCCGGAGAGATCACGAAGCAGCTCGATGAGATGGGTTTTCAAAAGGGAACAGACTATATGTCGAATCTTGTGGGGATTTGATTTTTAGGGGTGGCCACAGCGAGTCTTTCATGCCGGTTCAAAGAAAAATAATAAGGATTTCAATAATGAAATCATAATATTGAAAAATGTTTTCTTCAAGTCAATCAAAAATATCCTTGAATCAACATCCTTAGGTTTTATTCCTGGCCGAATAGAATATAAGCAGGTATGCCGACAATACCGGGGCCTAATTCTTTTATTTCACTACCTTCATAAACCACAATTTTAAGTATCGAATTTATTCCGGTAAGGGCGTCTACTTTTTTAAGATGCCTGGCGTCATGGGGATGGACCTGATCAGAGTGTTTGACTTCTATTGCTATGGCCTTTTCTCCGTTTGTGATAAAGAAGTCTACCTCCATTCCGTCAAAGGTCCTTATATGGTAAAGTTCCCATTCCGGATGAAAGTGTGAAAGCAGCTTTATCAACTATGCAGCAATAATCCCTTCATATTGCTGCCCTGTCAGTTGCCCCCATTGATTGCTAAGTACTCTGTTAGATCAAAGAGAACAGGGACTTTCTGCACTTCATCGAGAACGGCGGCTGAGTAAGTGTTTAAAAACTCTTCTCCTCCCATGTTTTCGAATTCACTATGAAAAACAGGATTGTCGAGATTAACATATTCCATATGGGAGCAGGCATATCGAGCGAGTGTTGTTTTACCAACCTGACGAGCTCCTCAAACGATTAGTCCTCTAAGGGAACTTTGATTTTTCCAATATGATATAGATTGCTCAAACCAGCGTTTTTTCATAGAAGTATTATGAATAATTAGGAGTCAGCATTATTCTGACTCCTGAATTCGGAATGTCTAAATAGTTTCAAAGTATTATATAAATATTTACGTAATATTTCAACTGTTCTTTGAAATTTTTCGTTTCTTTGAATTATGCACCTTTGTTTGAGAGGAGATAAATCATGTAATAAGTTGTATTCGAGGTGTCCTGATTGCTGCTAAAGGGACTTCGGGAATGATGTAAAACCAAATAAATGCCAGGTTTTGAAGAGTTATTGTCCTGTACCCCAATATCTGTGAGAATGTGGGTAAAGATAAGGTATGATGGGGCGTTTTTTCCGATTAAATTTTACTTGGATAATAATGTGTTTTAAAGCACATCTTTGATAAGAGGTTATGGTTTATCCTTACTTTATACCGATGATTTTTATAAAGAAAATCCAAAACTGTTCACAGAGTTCAGGGATCGGTGGTCTGTATAAAGATATTTGTCTTTTTTTCACTATAAGAACTCCGAAAAGGATGGAAAAACCAATTATGCTCATGAAATTCAATAAATCAAGTCCCTTTTACTTTCAACTGACCTCTGACTTCTTATTACAGTGAACCGTTACGAAAATACTCTAAAATAGAATTACAAAGGAGGTGTAAAGAATTTTTACCAAGGTGTGAGTTTAAATGGCTGTAAATTTTAAGAAACGGTAATTTGCCGTTTAATTTTTGAAAACCTTATGTTAAGCATATAAAAAAGAGGAGGTTTCAGATGTCAGGAAAAAGGAAAATGAAAAATTGTTTTTTTACAGCTCTGTTTCTTTTCATGATTCTATCTATAGTACCGGTTTCTGTCGTTTTGGCGGATGTGGATCTTGTAGTGGAAGACATTTCCAGGGATGAGACTTACTACTATACAACATTTTGCAATCGCGGTGATTCTACGTCAGATGAAACGTTTACCTTTCTTACGACGAATTTGGATACAGGCGAATCTTATCAGTCTAATTCCCTTTATCCCTATAACATACCTGCCCCTGGTGAATGTGAAGTCTCCGGAGGACTAACATGCGGGCTTATCGGAGATCCTGATTGTAATGCCGATATAACAGTATCAAAGTTTATAGATGACGTGAATACTGTTCCTGAAAGTAATGAAGACAACAATGAGTTTATTAAGGATTTCGGAATTGTCGAGGCAGAACCTGATGACTCCCTGGTTGCTCATTATCCATTTAATGGCAATGCCGTTGACGAGAGTGGAAACGGTAATGACGGAACTGTTGTGGATGCTCTGCTGACTGAAGACCGACATGGCAATCCCGACAGTGCATTTGCATTTGACGGGGTGGACGATTCTATAGACGTAGACGACAGCGACAGCCTCGATATAACGGAGAATATTACTCTTGTCGCCTGGATGTTTCCAATGGAGGAAAAGACTCAGACGATTGTACGTAAGATTGGTGATTCCACGACAACTCATCCTTACGCTTTATCTACCAGTGCAACAGGCGATTTGATTTTCACTCTTACATTGGATGGAGGACAAAATCAGCTGAGAAAAAACGGTTATGCTCTGAATGAGTGGTCCTGCATAGCGGGAACTTATAACGGCGAGGCAATGAATCTCTATGTCAACGGAGAGCTCGAAGTGTCACTCGATGCAACAGGGGCGATCGATTCCAATGACAATATGCTTAAAATCGGCAGCAGGCTCAATTTGGAATCAAGCACTTTTAACGGGACACTCGATGATATAAGGATTTACAACCGTTCTCTCTCCGATAGTGAAGTCGCAGACCTTTGTATGATGGACGACAATAACGGAGATAACGACGATGGCGATACAGGTGACGGAGATAATGATGATGGAGGCAATGATGATAACGAGATTCCTGATGGTGTTGACCTGACAGGAGAGTGGAAGGAATTTTCAGTTAAAGAAAAGAGTAATGATAAGCTTAAAATAGAGGGAAAACTCTATTTTTACAATAATGGAATCGAGCATTATAGCGGTACTGCCAAAATTGATTTTTATCTGTCAGACGATGAGGTGTTGAGTACAGATGACAGGTTCTTGAAACAGGCGACACTAAACTTTAACTCAAACGGCGCCACAAGAGAGGTAAAAGTCAAAAGTGTTGTTAAGGCTGAAATCGTTGAGGGTAAATTCGCTTTATCCTTTGTCGATGCAGACAACGCCATTCCTGAAGTTGATGAAGAGAATAATATCGTTATAAGTCCTGTCATAGAGGATGAAGATGATCATGATGACGATGGCGATGAGTGCAAAGGAAAGGGCAAAGGTAAAGACAAGGATTGCGATGACGACGATGACGACGATGATTAATAATGTTAATGAGCAAAACCTGTTTTTATAACAAAATTAGTCATTCTTATTGTCTCGTTAACAAAGGAGGGGCGTTCTATGGCGCCTCCCCTTTGTTTTAATTAAGTCCCTATTTTCTCTTCACTCCCTCTCTCCTCTTGAAGGGATGAGGATTAGCATAGTTTTTTTGTATTTTTTATTTCTGATATTTAAGTATTTTGGGCAGTGTTTCAGTAAGTTCTCAATAAGTTGAGGTATTTAAAACTAATCCTTATATTCCCCCTTAAAAAAAGGGGTGCAGGAGGTGTTTACCTCAACTTATTGAGAACTTACGTGTTTCTTTAATTTTTTGATTAAGGTTAAAATAAATAGAATAAATATGGCACTGAAACTATAATCCCGGAAAATGATCATATCCTGTTATTCTACAAAAATATAAAGTATGGAGGTTTTGCAATGAAAAAACAAAGTATTTTTTTTATTGTCCTATTGGGAATTTTAACAACACTATTACCTTCTTTTTCTGCCTATGCTTCAGAACTTGGAGATGTGATAGATACGATAGACGCGCCGAGCCATTACCATACCGGCTTGACCTATGACGGTACATATCTGTGGCATGCAGCCGTTTACAGCCGTAAGATATATAAATTGGATACAGAGGGCAATGAGATTTCCTCTTTTGACTCACCCGGAAAGGGACCTTTGGGCTTGGCCTATGACGGCGTTAATCTGTGGCATGCCGATGGCATTGATAAAAAAATATATAAATTGGACACAGAGGGTAATGTTATCGCCACCTTCAACTCACCGGGTTCAAATCCGGTAGGTTTAACCTACGATGGCGTTTATCTTTGGAATTCCGATGATGATGACGGTAAGATATATAAATTGGATATTGGCGGTAACGTTATTGCTTCTTTTGACTCACCTGCAGGCGATCCTGCCGGACTGGCATACGATGGCGCTTATCTTTGGCTTGCCGATTCACGCAATGAAATGATATATAAACTGGACACCAACGGTGCTGTTATCGCTTCTTTCAACTCACCCGGTTCCACCCCTCAAGGTTTAGCTTATGATGGCGTCTACCTTTGGAATGTCGATTACTACGGCGGAATATATAAAATTTATATCGGTTTAAGTCTTGGCGAAGTAATCGACTCTTTTGAAGCACCCGGATTCTACCTTAGAGGTTTGGCTTATGACGGTACTTATCTTTGGAATGCAGATGCCTGGTACTACAAGATTTTTCAGTTAGATAAGGAGGGCAATGAGATATCCTCTTTTAATGTACCCGGAACCGGTCCGCAGGGTTTGGCGTATGATGGTGTTTATCTCTGGCATGCCGATTCCGACGACGATAAGATATATAAATTAGACATTAACGGCAATGTAATATTCTCTTTTAACTCACCCGGTTCATATCCAACGGGTTTAACTTATGATGGCGTTTATCTTTGGAATGTTGACGATAGTGATGATAAAATATACAAATTAGACACCGGTGGAAATATCATTGACTCTTTTGACTCACCCTTTAAGGGCGGTTTACCTTGGGGGTTGGCATATGATGGTACTTATCTTTGGCATGCTGATTTTAATAGTGCGATAATCTATAAATTGGATATAGGAGGCAATATATTGGATTCTTTGGAGTCCCCGGCCTTGAATCCTACAGGTTTAGTCTTTGATGGCGCCTATCTTTGGAATGCCGATTTTTATGGCGGCGTATATCAGATTTATATAGGCTATGAAGAGGATGACGATAATACAGGAGACGACTCGGATTGGGATGACTGTGAAAATCAAAAAATTCCTGTCTATCACAATGGAAACCTTGCGATACCATATGTAAATGCCGGACATTTAGGATGTTATGAGAATGTTGAGGTCACTGTCGGTAATTTATTGAACCATACGAAAGTCTCTTGCTATTGTCCTGGCGAAGATCTCACTGCAGTATATAACAGCGGCAATCTCTCAGTTCCATATGTAGATGCCGGAGATTATGGCTGCCATATAAATGTAGAGCTGACGATTGGCCATATCTTAGGTTACAGAGTAACTGAATGCCAGTAGAATTTATTCAGGCGCTGTTACCTGCCTCTTGTTGGTAGTAGCGCCTGATTTATTACTATGAAATCATCTTTTTAGCTGTTCAGTTTAAATTTGTCCCTTTTACACATAACAGCGTCACTGTTCCCACAATCAACCCTGATTGGTTTATTTATGCGAAGCCACAGGCAAATTATGGATATGCTAACCCGGAGTAGTTCCGGTTATGTTGGTTAATGCAGCAAACCCAAATTCTCCTATCGAGCCCCTGGCAGTTCTATAGTAAAAGTAACTCCATTTTTGATATTATTTACATAAAACATCCCGCCCATGTTTTTTTCAATAATTGTTTTTGACATATACAAACCGATCCCTGTACCTTCAGATGGTTTTTTTGTTGTAAAATAAGGCTCGAATATTCTCTCAATAATCTCTTTGGGAATATTCTTTCCGCTGTTGCTGATGCTTACAACTGCGCTCCCTTTTTTCTTAAAGTGTTTTATTAAGATATCTCCACTGTCTTCTTCTAATAATCTCTCTTCCCTGGCTTCCAGAATAGCGCTTCTGGCGTTACTTATTATATTCAGGATTACCTGCTTAAATTCGTTCGGATAACCGGTAATAATCAAGTCTTTACTTTCACCTGACTTAATTATGATATCTATATAATTATGTTTAAGCTGAGCTCCCTGCAGTGTGATTACCGAGTTTATCGCCTCGATTATATTGAAATCCTCTTTATTTTTAGAGGTTCTGTAAAAATTTCTGAAATCATCTATTGTCTTTGACATGAATTCTATCTGGTTTAGTGATTTTTTAACGGTCTCATCGAGATATTTTTTATCCAACTCTCCGAACTCATAGGCGTCACTGATATCCTGCACGATAATTCCCAATGCATTTAACGGCTGTCTCCACTGATGGGCTATCGCCCCTATCATCTCTCCCATAGCCGCCATCTTTGATTGCTGAATCAACATTTGTTCGTTTTGACGGCGATTTTCTATCTCCTCGTTGACTCGATATTCTAAACTCCTGTTTAGTTCTCTGAGATCGTTTTCCATAATCTTTCTCTTTGTTATATCCGTAAACATTCCCTCCACTCTTTGAATCTTTCCATCGCTATCTGTTTGTATTGTTGCACTGAACAGAGTGTTTATTGTTTTTGCATGATATTTGTTCTTCATATCGATTTCATAATTTTTTATATATCTCTTCTCATTCAATTCTCTCAATAGGGATTCCCAGAGATCAGGGCTTGCTAAAAGAGTCGACACATCCCGGCCAGTTAATTCCTCTGTATTATTGTATCCGAGCATTTTTACGCAAGCCGGATTGGCTGACAATATCTTTCCATTATGACCTATTGTAATGATGCCTTCTTGCGTGGATTCAAATAACTTCCTGTATCTCTCTTCGCTTTTGTGCAATGCCAGTTCTGCTCGTTTTCTGGCGATTCTGTCATTATATTTTTTTAAAACTTCCTGAATAGAGATTGGCAATAATTTTATATATCCCCGGCCCGGATCTTTCACTATGTAATCGTTGACACCGTTTTTCAGCGCCTCTACCGCAACTTTCTCTGAGCCGCTTCCCGTTAGGAAGACGATGGGTAAATCGATTTTCTCGGCAAGTACTCTTTTACAAAAATCCAGGCCGGACATGTCGGGCAGACCATGATCGGTTACAATGATATCGAACAAAGAGGGATTGCTTCTAATCTCCTGTAAGGCTTTATTCGCGCTTGTGTAGTCGATAATCTTGCAAAGTATGTTATTCTTTTTAAATGCGCGGTGAAAGGCCAGGCAGTCGTCTTCATTGTCTTCTATTAAAGCGATTCGAATCGGAACAGCAGCTTCATTCATGTTTACTCCATTAATTCAATTCCATTAATTCGGAAACTCCACCAGTTGCCAGAATATGTTTATATTCTTGATCGCTTCGGCAAAGTTATTGAATCCCACAGGTTTCATAATGTATGCATTGACTCCGAGATCATAGCACTTAATCCTGTCCTCGTCGGATTTTGAAGTGGTCAGCATAATAACGGGCAGTCTCCTGGTGCTTTCATTCTCGCGAATATGCCGCAAAGTCGTAATACCGTCCATCTTAGGCATTTTTATATCGAGTAATACAATACCCGGAGTGGGAGAATTGGTGGGGTCCGTGAATTTACCACGGCGAAAGAGGTAATCGAGACAATCTTCGCCGTCAGATACGACATGAAGGTGGTTTGAGATGCTATGCTTTTTCCATGCTCTCTTTGTAACGATTACGTCATCCTCACTGTCTTCAGCCATAAGAACTACAAAAGGTCTTGTGTTCATCGTTTTATTCCTCCTTTAAATTTATTGGAAGGGTTATAAAAAATGTACTGCCCTCTCCTGGTGTTGATTCTACATGAAGAGAGCCTTTTAGCATGATCGATGCTTTTTTTACTATGGCAAGCCCGATTCCTGTACCGTCGTACTCCTGAGGGGGATGGAGTCTGCGAAAAACCTGAAAAATTTCTTTAAAATATTGTGGATCGATTCCTATGCCGTTATCTTTTACAAATATTTCACAACTATGATTCTCTTTTGTCTTCTGTCCGATCTCTATGAGCTTTTTTGTCGATTTATTGAATTTAACTGCATTTATGATCAGGTTTTCAAATATCTGCCTGAGTAACTTTAAATCGCTTTCTATAATCGGCAATTTTCCCATGATTGTAATCTCAACATCTTCCGGGAACTCCAATGATGAGACAAGGTTGCTCAGGAATTTATATATGTCTATTTCGATGATTTCAAGTTCCTTTCTTCCAACTCTGGAAAATTCCAGCAGATCCTCTACAAGATTCTCTGCTTTTCTGACTGCCCTGGTCATATTTTGAAGGTACATTTTTTGTTCTCCATCAAGGGACTCTTCTAAGTCTTCATACAAAAAATCTGAGTAGTTTTGTATAGCCCTGAGAGGGGTTTTCATATCGTGTGAGATTGTATATATATATTGAGACAGCTCCTCGTTGAGCATTTTGTAGTCCGTTATGTCTCTTTGTACGTATATTGAGTTTGTCTCGCTCTCTGTTTTTTCAATGAATGGCTTGATGCTGAGAAGAATGTCTCGTTTGTCTCCGCCATGGGTTAATATCGTCATCTCCTCATTTTCAATGTAACCTTCATGAATCAACTTCTGTTTCAATTCCTCTAATTTTAACTTCGAATCAGAGGTGTAAAATCGATTTATGGAGGTTCCGATCAATTTTTCACGCCCATAGCCGAGAACCTTTACAGCAGTCGCGTTTGCGCTCAGGATTGTGCCGTCCTTTGAGGTTATATAAAAAAGCTCCGGAGCACTTTCAAAAAACACCCTGAATTTTTCTTCACTCTCACGCAAAGACTTTTCCGCCTCTATTCTCTCCTTCAACCTTTTTGTACTATGAAAAAAGAGGAATCCGATGCCTGCGGTTCCCATAATCCAAAATAGTATATGGAGAGCAGAAATCGCCATGACCTCTTTCTTTTCCATTACAATATATGGTTCCATAGGTAATGCGATCCCCACGCCTCCTCGAATTTCTCCTTCTTTATAACCCTGATGGGCGTGACATTTTAAACAGTGCTTTTTCGTAGACATAGGACGCATTAACCTCAGATAAGGCTTACCGTCCATGTCAACAATCTCGATGACCTCTTCTGTGCCTGACTCAAATTTTTTCAGCGCCATTTGTTCCCACAGGTCAGGAGAATTTTTTGGATTCAGCACTTTCAGGCTTGTGATACGGCCGCGAATTCCGTACATTTCGGTGTATTCCTCCATTAACTGACGCACTACGTAAGCAGGGTTCATCAGGGTGAGCGATTTACCTGACTGTGTGATAACATCACGATCCGGTATGTGGGTCAAATAAGGGTTAGGAGGTGTTCTTTCGTCAGGCGGTACGTATACGCCGCCATGTCTGGACGCCCATAAACGGAACGCCTGGTCTTTATTAAAGTTGGCGCGAGCTTCTTTTTTTGCAAGCTCCAGAGTTTGTTTCTTTTCATTGGTGATGTTCCAATATACTGACGACATTATCAACAAGGTCCAAAGGAAAAGGGCCAAAATTGAATATCGAATATACAGTTTCATAAAAAACCTCCTCCTTAAAAATCAACGCCAAGTCTGTTACAATTCCGATTGAGAGCTTATATTTATTATAACATGACACTATTTAAAAACAAGTTTGAAGAGATTCAATAAACAGCCAAAGCAAAAAATCATATAAACGGGCAATTATGAGTTAACTTCTTTGTCCCTGTAATTATAGTAATTGACTTTTATAATTTATTCTGATATCATTTTTTAATTTATTGTAACGCTTCACAGAGTTCAGGGATCGGTGTTCTGTTTTAAGAGATTTGTCTTTTTTTCATATAAAGAGCTCTGAAAAGGCAGGTGCTCATGAGATTCGATAAAAGAGTCCTTTTACCTTCTTTACCTCAACCGGCCTCAGATTGCAGTGAACAGTCAATGTCATTAACATAAGGAGCAAAGCACCTTCCGTCTTCAGCGGCTAAACTCGAAGGCTCCGCTTCGCTGCGCCTTCTCAAACATGACCCGCTTCCGTCGGAAGGTGCTTTACCCCTTAAGTTAATGGTATTGCAGTGAACAGTTACAATTTATTATGAGTTCATCGGCAATAACAGGTTCATTCCATATTCAAAAAGGGGGAATTAAAAATGAAATGTAAGAACGGATTTTTAAATGGTGCGATAGTCGGATTAATCTTTACTTTTTTTCTTTTTTCGCTTTCCGGGTGTGGTTCAACGGATTTTAAAAAAGGAGATTCATCAATGTCCGCAGTTATGGAAGTTGCAAAATCTTCCCGTTCCGAATGTGTTCGATGCCTTGAGTATCCCGAACCAACGGAAGTGACAGGCATTACAATGGACAGAGAGGCGAGAAAGCGTTTTAAGCAAAATCGAAAGGAATATTTCGAATTGCGTCATCGTCACGGACCTGATGTGGACTGGAGGGCGATGGACATGGAAACACGACAAGAAATAAGACAAGAGCGTCAAAAACTTATCAAAACGCTTAAGGAAGAGGGGAAGCTTAAAAAGGGCGAACCCAATGTGGAGACCTTTTCTCTGAAGTCCGGAACGAAGTCTGTTAGTTCGACGGCACAATCGTTCTTAGACAATGAAAGCGTTAATCAGAGAGGTGTCTTGTCGGGACAGTGGATTGAAATGGGAAGCAACAACCAGGCAGGCAGGATGCATACTGCCGATGTATACTCTGACGGTACAATTTACGCCGGTTCCGCAGGCGGTATTATTTGGAAGGCCACTCTGAATGGGAATGACTGGGAGCCCATCAGCGATCCACATCAATTTGACGACATTATGATGGTCCGTGTGATTCCCAAAGGTACGGGAAAACGAATTCTCGTTCTTGATTCCGACAACCTCTATTACTCTGATGACGAGGGACTTACATGGAATTCTGCAGAAGTCGATACTAAGAATTTGAGAAGCGAGAGCGGGTTTGTGCTCAATAACTCAATGAATGATATTTATATACTCGCAGATAAGTCCGATATATATAAGTCTGTGGACATGGGTGAGAGCCTTCGCAAAATAAAAAGCTTTTCTTCATCCAGTACTCTGGCGTTATGGGCGCCTTACTATCCCTATGAAGAATCTAAGGTGTTTCTCCTTGTGGATAAGGAATTCTATAGATTCGATGATAATGATGATGCAGTGCTTGTCGGAGAACTTCCTGATTCTTTAAGCACATCATATATCGATGGATACAAAGGCGTCCGTCTGGCAGGGTGTGATATTAAAGAGGGTAGTTTTATTTACGCCGTTATCCCTAAAAATTCTTATGATGGTCAACCTGAAGGGACTGAATTTTATGCATCTGAAGACGGAGGAAAAACCTGGGAGTACCGCTCATTTATAGAAGGTGTTAAGCCATTTGGTAAAAACAGCTTCGCCGTTTCTACAACCGATCCTGATCTTGTTTATTTCGGCGGCGCCTGCGATCTGGTCCATAGCAGCCGCGACGGTGCAAGGAACTGGAGTGTGCCCGACTATGAGTGGTGGCATTACTATGACGATTATCTGAATAAGCTTCACTGCGACATTCCGGGAATAAACGTTTTCAGAGACAGCTCTGGCAACGAATATGAGCTCATCCATACGGACGGCGGTACATATATCTCTTATGACGATATTCAAAATGTCACGAATCTGTCCATCTCTAACTTACGCATCAGCCAGTACTACAGCACTTATACCCACAGAGACCGGACCGATATAATCTATGCCGGCAGTCAGGATCAGGGCTTTCAACGCTCTATACCTCAGTCAGGGGAATTTGACCGGTCAGGGGAATTATACGATTTTGAGCAGATTATATCGGGAGACGACGCCAGCATCGTATCGATAGACGGTGGAGAAAGCATTTGGTTTGTGTACCCCGGTATTCTTTATTTTATGCAAAATGCTACGACTGCCGACTCTAACAACGGCTATAATTTCAGCAGTATGATGGAGGATAATTTATGGCTTGTCCCTCTGATGGAGGATCCTGACGATCCGTTGTCCGTCTATATGGGAGGAGGTCGTCCAGTAGATAAAGACTCAGGCGCCTACTTATATCGTTGGACTTTTGACGGAAACAATTTTTCCTGGACAAAGGGAGATTTTAATTTTAACGACACTATTTCAGCAATGGCCTACTCGCCTATCGATACCAACTACCGTTACCTCTTAAATATGTCCGGCGATTTTTTCTATTCCTCTGACGGAGGGCTCAACTGGACTCAGTCGGACTATGATACCGGCGTCTCGGGTTTTTATCTCTTTGGCGCAACTATTGTCGCTTCTCCTGTAGAGTTGGGTAAGGTTTATATTGGCGGAAGCGGATATTCCAACGATAATGTATTTGAATCGGACAATCACGGCGTTGATTTCGAGAATATGAGCAACGGCATGCCGGACACGATTGTAAATCAACTGGCCATCACTCCTGAGGGAGAGCTGCTGTTTGCAGCAACGGATACAGGTCCATATGCATGTTTTGTTGAAAACTGCGAATGGGAGCATATTGGGGGCCTGTCAGCGCCGGATCAACAATATTTTTCCGTAGATTTTGTTCCGGCCATTGATACGGCCAGGTTTGGAACCTATGGCAGAGGAATTTGGGATTTTGAGATCACCGATGTTTCTCATGAAGATTATATAAGCGATCTTACAGGTGAGTGGTTATTTTTTTCATCAGACAAGTTGAATAATGGTAAATACTCGATTGATGGAACTCTTAATTTTTATAACAACGGGACAAAGATTTATTCAGGATCAACAACAGTTAACTTTTACTTGTCCGACGATGATGTGTTGAGTTCCGATGACAGGTATGTAAAACAGGAAACAGTGTGGTTTTATGAAGGTGGTAATGCTGCCTTTATAAATATTAGTAATGTTGTAAACAGTAAGATTGTAGAAGGTAAATATGTAATATCTTTTATCGATCCCGATAACCTCGTCACGGAATCGGACGAGGAGAATAATGTGTTTGCAAGTCCCGTTATTGGAAAGGATGTCGATGACGATAACGGCGATGACGATGACGTTGTCGACACGATTGTAATCCCCGACACAGGTCAGACCGATTCTTATACAGACGTCTTCGGAGAGGATTCCGATTATACGATCAATCCACCCTCTTACACAGACAACGGAGACGGGACTGTGACCGATAACAATTCAGGCCTTTTGTGGCAGCAAAGTGACGATGGTCAGAAGCGTATATGGGCTAACGCCGAGCCATATTGTGATGCACTTTATTTTGCCGGATATGAGGACTGGCGTCTTCCCACAATAAAAGAGCTTTCCCGTATTGTCAATTACGGAACAGGCGATCCCGCCGTAGACATCGCATATTTCCCTGATATGAAATCGGCGAACTATTGGTCATCTACTGTACATTTGGGATGGAGTTCAGTTTTTAATGTTTCCTTCCTGGACGGCGCCGTTACGGCTTCTGTTAACGGATCGGATTATTATGTGCTCTGTGTGAGATGAGAACCCGGGAAAAGTAAGGAGTGTTTTTTTGATTCACCTACCCCTAACCTCTCCGGCAATGGAGAGAGATTTTCCCTTCTTTTTTTATAATGGACCAGGGGAGATTAAAGGGACAAACAATTTATAAGGAGGCAGTCAATGAGATCAGCATATATTTTAGTAATTATTATAGTCGCATTAACATCAGTTTTAAATGTATGGGCCCATAATTTTACCGACAACGGTGACAAAACCGTAACTGACAACAGAACTGGTTTTATGTGGCAGCAGATGAGTGATACGGAGCATAAGTGGGAGAGCGCCATTACCTATTGTGAAGAACTGAACTTGGCGGGTTACAATGACTGGCGACTTCCAAATATCAACGAATTACGATCTATAGTGGATTATGAGCTTTATTCCCCTTCTTTGGACGAACCTGCTTTGGACGAAACTTATTTCCCTAACACTGAGGCCTACTACTTCTGGACCTCGACATCGTCATCCCTCGACGCCTCTAAAGCGTGGACCATATATTTTGGTTATGGTAATGATTATAGTTATGAAAAGTCGTCCTATAAGTTTTATGCACGTTGTGTAAGATAGGGTGAAGGATACAGTTTTTTTCTAAAAAGGGAGGGACTATAAATGAATTTTAAAGGTGTTTTATCAAATGAAACATAGTCTTGAATTCACAGGATTTTTTATTTTTTTTTTATACGGATTTACGTACTGTCGAGTCGTAAAAAAATGTAGCCCCAGGCTTAAACCTGCATGTACCGTTAGATGAACGAACCCCGCCACAGACTGAAGCCTGCGGCTACATTTTGGGAAATTCACCGAAATAGGTTATCGAAAAATCATGGCTCAACCATGAGCATGTATACTTCAAAAAAATATATCCCTCTCTTTTAAAAAGCCGGAATAATGAATATCGAACAAGGAGTGCCGAATTATAAAGTGTTTTAGTCTTTCCTTCTATATTTGTAATTCAGATGTATAGGAAAACATCAGAGTATATTATTTCAACTATATATAACCTGCATCACTCTATAATAACCTCTGCAAAATCTTTATAAGTCCCGTCTTTAACTCCATCCATATTGTTATCAACCTCAAAGTAGAAGGTGTAGGTTCCTGCCGGTAAGGTAGTAATTTTCAGCGCTGTATATGAAGAAAGGTTAAAAAGCGGCCCCCCATAGGTGCGTATAGGCATATCTGAACGAGTCCACCATTGATCAAAGGTATAATAATATGTTCCCAGAGAATCAGAAACACCATACACCCACCAATCAGCATTCTCTCCATTCAAATCTCTTGGATCAAGAGTTACTGTCACCAACAATTCACTCCCTTTCAATACTCTCACATCACTGTCAGAACCATTTACCTTAATATCCAAGTAAGGAAACAAACCGGACTTCCCGTCACGCATGCACCGCACATTGGCGTAGAAGGAGTGACCGTTGTAGTCGCTCTCGGCATTATAGAAGTTCACAAGCCATGGCCTCACGGAGCTCAACGAACCTGCGTTGGCAGTAGACGACCAGTACCAAAAGGACTCTGTACTTGAAAAATAATTGCTGTCTATGGCCGGATCATATACAGTTCTGTCTGTTAATGATGACAATTCCTTAATATTAGGCAAACGCCAGTCACTTTCCCCTCCCAGGACAAGATCCTCACAATATGTAAGAGCCTCCTCCCAATAACGAGTAAGCCCATCATCTTCCTGCTGCCATATTAAACCTGTGTTATTATCTGTTACCGTACCATTTCCATTGTCTGTATAACTGCCTGCATATACTTTTAAACATGGACAGACGGTTAACAATAATATGATGATCACATAGAAACTAACTTTTTTTATTGGCATAAATACCTCCTTCTTACCAATTCACTCTCCGCCGCGTACGCATCGAACATAGGTGTCGCGGTAGTTGTTTGGGGCGCCGTCGCTGCGGCTTTCGCCATTGGAGAAGGCCACGAACCACGCCTCCGAAGGATACTCTGCGGATCTCGTTGACGACCAATACCACATCGTCATCTTGTTGGCGCCCGGAAAAAAGCGTTCGTCAATTGCCGGATCGTATGTTCCATAATTAACAATACTTTTAAGTTCCTCAACATCCGGTAAACGCCAGTCTGTAAAAGTCGCTAAGTCGAGCTCTTCACAGTACTTGACAGCATCATCCCAGCTTCTTGTTACACCGTCATCCTCCTGCTGCCATATAAAGCCGGTGACATTGTCAGTAACTGTACCATTTCCATTGTCAGTGAAAGAGGGGGGATTAATATTATAATCGGAATCCTCACCAAAAACGCCTGTGTAAGATTCTGTCTGTCCTGTGTCAGGCACAGTCCATGCGCCTGTCATCATTGTCGTGAATAACAGCAAAATGGTAGAAATTAACATAATAGAAATTAACCTTTTCATCTGATCTGTTTATGCCTCCTTTATTTTTTTCAACCACAAATTGCACAAATTCTTAAGTAATTTATTGTTTTAGCAAGCTGTAGTCAATAGAAAATTGTGCAGCACTGCGCACAATTTAATTTGTGCGTCTGTCGGTTTCACCCTCTTGTTAAATGTCTGTACTTGATTCGTCTTGGCTGATCCGATGAGGTTCCGAGACGTTTTTTTCTCTCTGCTTCATATTCAGAGTAATTCCCTTCGAACCAAAAGGCCTTGCTCTCTCCCTCAAAGGCCAATATATGGGTTGCGATACGATCGAGAAACCACCGATCATGGCTGATCACTACGGCGCATCCTGCGAAATGCTCCAACGCTTCTTCCAGGGCGCGCATGGTGTTAACATCCAGATCGTTTGTTGGCTCGTCAAGGAGAAGCACATTGGCGCCTTGCTTTAGCATATGGGCCAGATGAACTCGATTTCTTTCACCGCCTGAGAGCATGGAGACTTTTTTCTGCTGGTCGCTTCCTGAAAAATTAAAGCGAGCCACATAGGCGCGCGAGTTGATCTGCCTTTTGGCCAATTGTACGACATCTGCACCGTCTGAAATGACTTCCCATATGGTCTTGTCCGGTTCGAGGTCATCGCGACTTTGATCGACATAGGCAAGCGTAACGGTTTCTCCCTTTGTGAAAATGCCGGAATCAGGCTCTTCCATGCCTGTAATCATTCGAAATAGGGTTGTCTTTCCGGCGCCGTTAGGGCCTATGACTCCCACAATTCCGCCGGGGGGCAAAGAGAAACTCATTCCCTCTACAAGAAGATTGTCTCCATATCCTTTGCTTATGTTGTCTGCATTAATCACAACATTGCCCAGGCGAGGCCCGGGAGGGATGTAGATTTCCAGATCCTTTGCACTCTTTTCCATATCCTGATTCAGGAGAGACTCATAAGAATTAATGCGAGCCTTTGATTTCGCACGACGTCCCTTTGGAGACATATTGATCCACTCGAGCTCCCGTTGCAGGGTTTTCTGTCTTTCACTCTCTGCTTTTTCTTCCTGCTGCAGGCGATTTCTTTTTTGATCCAGCCAGGAGGAGTAATTTCCTTTCCAGGGAATTCCCTCTCCCCGGTCCAGTTCCAAAATCCAACCTGCCACATTGTCCAGAAAATAGCGGTCATGGGTAACGGCGATAATGGTTCCTGCATAACTTTGAAGGTGATGTTCCAGCCAGGCCACTGTTTCCGCATCCAGATGGTTTGTCGGTTCATCGAGCAGGAGAATGTCCGGCTTTTGCAGAAGCAATCTGCAAAGGGCGACGCGACGTCTTTCGCCGCCGGATAGTATTTTTACGGCCCTGTCGCCCGGAGGGCAACAGAGTGCGTCCATGGCCATCTCCAGACGGGAATCGATATCCCACGCATCCAGTGCATCCAGTTTTTCCTGCACCGCTCCCTGACGTTCGATCAGTTTGTTCATTTCATCGTCTGACATGGGTTCTGCGAATTTCTCGTTTATGAGGTTATATTCATTGAGAGTCTCCATTGTCTCCTTTACCCCCTCCTCGACAATCTCGCGAACTGTTTTGTTGTTATCGAGCTCCGGTTCCTGCTCGAGAAATCCTACTGTATGGCCTGGTGAGAGTATGGTCTCACCATTAAAATCATTATCCTTTCCTGCAAGAATCCGGAGAAGCGAACTTTTTCCGGACCCGTTGAGACCAATTACCCCGATTTTGGCGCCGTAAAAATAGGAGAGAGATATATTTTTTAAAACCTCTCTTTTATTATAAAACTTACTGACTCTGATCATAGAATAAATAATTTTGTCAGGCTCATTACTCATATTCTTTCACATCCTTTTTAAACTGATATCTGTTAGAATTCGCGTTTAATAATCTCAAAAGGCTTTCTATGTCCATTTCTAATTAGGGATTTCTTAATCTCATTGGATTTTTGAATCATCATTTCAAACCTCTCCTTAGTCGTTAAAGAAAGCAGATAATCCAATTCAAAAGATATTTCCCTCTCTTCCGGATCTGTCTCAGTGTTATCGATTTTTAGTATCATGGTTTACGATCAATATCTCATTGCCGGCCTTAAAAGTAAATATTGAGTTACCTTTAATAAGAAGGATTCGTAGTGCTTTTATTATACATAATTCAGGACTTAAAATGGAGCGATAAAGATTGTTATCAAATGATCATAATTTTCATTTCCACGGTTCATTCGGAAAAAGTCTTGACGAATTCAGAGTAGGGTCTGTAAAATGTAAATCAAAGGAGTGTATTACCATAAAAAGGAATCATTACAACAATATTTATAAGGGTTTGTCACGCTTTAAACCCATGATATTTATGGCAGGGCCGAGACAGGTCGGAAAGACTACGCTTGCCAAAGATATTGGCGCCGCTTTTAATAATCTGCACTATTTTAATTACGATATTATTGAAAACAGAAAAGAGATCATTGAGAACGCCTATTTTTATGAGAATCTTAACCGCAGGGATTCTTCCAGACCTTTAATTATACTTGACGAAATACATAAATTTTATGACTGGAAAAACTATATCAAAGGAGTCTATGACAGAGACGCCGATAAGTACCATTTTTTAATACTCGGAAGCGGACGATTGAATCTTTATAAAAAAGGAGGTGATTCACTGGCGGGGCGTTATCTTTTGTTACACCTATGGCCTTTTACGATAGGTGAATTGGCCGGTGCTGAAAGCGATTTCAAGCAATTTAAGGCTAATCTGCTCTCTATATCGGACAAAGAAGGTGCTTTTCTGAGCAGTTCATGGAAACACTTATTTGAGTTGAGCGGTTTTCCTGAACCATTTTTATCTGAAAGTAAAGAGTTTTATAATATCTGGTCCAGGAATTACAGCAGACAGTTGCTAAGGGAGGATATACACGATATTGAACAGATAAAAAAGAGCGACCAAATAGCACTTCTTTTTTCGCTGCTGCCGACGAGAGTGGGAAGTCCTCTCTCTATAGATAATATTGCAGGTGATATCTCGGTATCTTTCGACACTGCCAAGTCATGGCTTCAAATTTTTGACTCTTTCTTTCTTACCTTCAGCATCACGCCATACAGTCCAAAAATTTCAAAGTCTATAACAAAAAGAAAGAAAATATATATGATGGATTATGTAAGAGTGGAATCCGGACCGATTCGTTTTGAAAACATGGTGGCTCTGGAGATTTATCGTGCCGTAAACAACTGGAATGACAGCGGCTGGGGAGACTTTTCCCTCCATTATGTAAGAAACAAGCAAAAAGAGGAGGTCGATTTTCTGATTGCAGACAGAGGCGTTCCTATAATTTTAGTTGAAACCAAGCAGAGTGAAATTGAACCGTCCGGGCCGCTGATTAAATTCCAGAATATGTTCCAAGTCCCTGCCGTCCAATTAATTAATAAAAGAGATGTATATAAAATCTACAGTAACGGTAACTTAAAAACAGCGGTAATATCAGCCGAAAAATGGCTGGCCCGTCTTCCTTGAGGAATTTTGAATAAAAAAAGAGCAAAAGACACCTATTCTATTTTATTTCCAATTTCCACACGCCATCCCAATCATTCTTTATATTCATTGTTTTTATTCTGTCGATTCGTTCGATAAAAACAGTCGAAGGTGTGTCATTGGGATTTATATTCAGGCAGGCCTTAAAATATTTCAATGCCATATCCCAGGCCATTTCTCTGTATGCTCTTAGTGCTTTATTTTCAAAAATATCTTTTAACTCCACAATATCATTGGAGAGAGAGTCTTTGTGTCCCAATAATTCAAAAACCCGAACAGGCTCTTCCTTACCGACTACTCTGATTAAATCGATTTCCCTAAAAAACATCTCCTCTGTAAGCATAGATATCGTTTCTTCTGTCATCATTATCCGAGCACCATATTGTTTGCAGGCGCCTTTTAAACGAGAAGCAATATTTACAGTATCTCCCAATACTGTATACGATTTTGCCTGGTCAGAACCCATATTGCCGACAATTAGCGCGCCGGTGGCTATTCCGATTCGGAAATCAAGATGATTCACTGCAATTAAATCTCGGATGTCATTCATTGTACCCAGTTGTTCTAAAGCGGCAGAACAGGCGGCCATGGAATGGTTGCTCTCTTTTATAAATGGCGGCCCCCAAAAAGACATCAATGTTGTATCTATAAATTTATCGATAACCCCTCGATGACGGGAAACGGGGTCAGAAAGAAAAGATAAGTAGCGATTCATTACATGAACCAATTCACTGGAGGAGAAATTTTCGGCGATTTTATACCCTTCTTCAATATCAGTAAACATAACTGTCATGATCTGTTTTTGCCCTTCTGTTTCAATCTCTTCGGAATCGTTCACCAGGCTTTTCACAACTCTTGGATCTACATATTTCCCAAACGTTTTCATGATACTCTCTTTAAACAGAAGCTCTTTCACCATTTTCCTGAAATAAACAGAGAGCAGGAATATTTCGTCGCCTGTTTTTATTTTTACATCTACATTAAGATCGCCCTGTTTTACTCTTCTCATTGCATCCATAAGTTTTCTGACAGGTCCTGTTACTCCTCGTGTAAAAAGAAAAGCAAGAAGTATTCCCATAATAAAAGCCATCGTCGTTAATAGTACGATATTCATCATAAGAGTGCTTTCATCTTCCAAAGCTGTGGAAATCGTATTTCCTGTATGATTTTCAATTTGTTCTCGGATATTTTCTATCTCTCGGTTAAAACGTTCTTCTCTACTTAAAAAATTCGGGTTTTCAACAAATCCTTCTTTTTTTTCTACATTTGTGATCACCATAGCCTTTCGTATGAAAGCAGTAAAATCGTTATGTTCCCTTTTAATATTTTCCAGAAACGGCAATATCTGCTTGACAGTTTTTTTACTTTGCTCCCGGTAAAACATTTTTATAGCGCCTCGCGACAGGGCAAGCGCTTTTTCCAATTCGGCGTCCGCCTTCTTTCCCCTCTCTTGAAGATATTGTAATTCAATATCTAAGGCTTCTCTGTTCACAGGCTTTATTTTATATAGTGTAAGAACTCTTTCAAAAGAGAGTTCCTGTTCCAGTATGTTGACCTCGATATTATTTATAATATTTGTAAGTGGTATTAAATAGTCGCTTAAATCGGCCATTTTGTCTTTGGCCCCCTTAATACCTTTCGATGAAATATAGGCAGAGGCGCATAGCAATGTAAGCATAACGATTGCTATTCCGAAGATTTTAAGGGCAAGAGATATTTTTGCTTTCTCAGATTTCACAGATTCGACCAAACTCCGTTCCATTTATTTTTTGAAGGGGACTCCTTTACTGCTTTTACTCTCTCGGCATAGATTTTTGACGGCCTGTCGTTATTGTCGATTTTAAGGCAGCCTTTAAACCTGCTCTCCGCACTATCCCATTCACCTTTCAGGCAGTGCTTCAAACCGGATTCGAAAAGATCGCGAATTTCCATGGTTTTTGCGGATACTTCCCCCTTTACGCCCAACAACTCGAATATAAAAAGCGGAGTCTCGTTAATCCCGGTTTTTAAGTAGTCAATTTTTCTTGTTTCCATTACTTCCTTTACCGACGCCTGAGTATGCTCAGTCAATAAAATGGATGTTCCATAGAGTTTATTCAGGCTCTCCATGTATTCCGCCTCTTTTGCCGTATCGCCGACAATGGTGTATGATTTTGAATATTCGGGCCCTATGCTTCCTATAGACACCTCACCGGTCGCCAGGCCTATCCTTATATTGAATTCAGGCAGCCCCTTACGAAACCCCATCATATCCGGCATGGCGGCGCGTAATTTTTCGATTTGAATAAACTGTTCCAATGCCGCATGACAGGCAAGAGCGGCATGTTCGTCTTCATTACCGGCAAAGGGAGGCCCCCAAAACGCCATGATCCCGTCTCCCAGAAACTTATCGACAACGCCGTGATGTCTGGTGATTGGTTCCGATGCAAGAGTTAAATAGCGATTAATCAGCTTTACCAGGCCCGTGGGAGTCAACAATTCGCTGATAGCACTAAACTTCACGACATCGGAAAAAAGAACGGTAACAACTCTCCTTTCTTCATTTTTATTTTCCATGTCGCCTGTCTGACGTATAAGATCGTCTACTATACGGGGATCGAGATACTGCCCGAATGTGGCTTTTATTCTCTCCTTTTCTCCGATTTCATGAGCCATTGTATTAAAAACCTCTGTAAGCTCACCAATCTCGTCCTTTGTCGTTACAGAGAGCCTGACATCGAGATTTCCGCTGTCGAGCTCGCTTGTACCTCTTATAAGCGCCTTAACAGGTGTTACAAGACCCTTTGTAATAACTAACGCAATTAACAGACCGATCGCGAGAGCCAGTAAAATTAAAAGTCGACTCATGTGCAATACGTTCTGCTCATATTTTTTAACTAAATGAGCAGCATTTTCTGTAAATTCTTCCGTTTCATGTAAAAGAGATTTCATCTCATTATTCAAAGACTCTTTGATTTCCTTCAAAATACGTTCCAGAATACGGGCCTTTTCTTTGGAACCCTTATCAAGTGAAGAAACCATCTCAAGAGCGTTTTTTTGCAGTGCTTTATGCTCGTTTTCAATATTTTTCAATAGAGGTCGGAGTCTGGAAAAGTAAACTATATCAGTCTTTGTCGTTACAAAGGACAAACCACTTTCCGATAACTCCAGGGCTTTTATGATTTTTTTGCGGACCATCTCTCCATGGCTTCGAATTTCGGAAAGTTCTGTTTCAATGGCTTTTCGATCAGGCGGGTCGGATTCGTATAGACGAAGAATTCGTTCTATATGTATCTCTTCCTCAAGAGTATGGACGCCTATATCTGCGATGATTCCTTTAAGCGGAGTCAAATAGTCAGCCACTTCCATTAGTTTTATTGTGACTCCTCGCAGGCGAACTGAATTATAATAGCCTAATACAGCGAGTATGAGTAATAGAATAGAAGCAAGGCCAAATATTTTTACTCCTATCGGAATTCTGATTATTCTTTTCAATATTCCCCGTTTTTCTTATACAGCCAGATTAGATAACTGACAATCTCCTTAACTTGATTTATTTTATTATAACATTATAAAACAACACGGCTTATCTCTCAACTGTAACCAGTCCGTTAATATAGTACATTCATATAAATAGTTACAATAAAATGATTAGTACTACTGCGACACTTTAGTTATATACAGTGAACCGGTTAGGCAAAAGGCAACAGGCATTATTACTGTAGACAGATCACTGCATGTTCAGTGTTGTCAGAGGAAAATGATTTTTCACCGGCCTTAAAAACAGCAATAGGCGTAATAATATTTGTTTTAACGTTGGCATGCATTTGAATCATGTCTAACCCGGCATAACCGGAACCAAATAGGATTTTCGGAACGTTTTAATAACAAATGACAAAATCCAAATGACTAAATGTCAAAGCCTGCTCATATCCCTTTTTTGACATTTGCGCTTTGACATTCATTTGGCATTTGAATTTTGGACTTTGACATTAAAAAAATATTGTTGCTTTTTCACGCGCAATTTTACTTATAAACGACTAAAACCCACCGTGTTAAGGCGCCGTTAATTTTACACACCAACACCACTTCTGCTTGCTCTCGTATGAATCATTCATATAATATATCCTCCGGGCTCTACACTATTTATAAAAGAGGAGGTTTGTTTTGAATGTATTAGGGAATATGAGTATCAGAAGTAAGATACTTTCTATGATGGTTTTGGTTATTATTATAACTGTTGTTTTCCTGGGATCGATAATTATATGGACTATAAAGGATAAGGCGCAAAAAGATATAAAAGCTTTTGAAGAGAGAGCACTTGAACAGAAAAAACAGGAACTTCAAAGTGTCACGAATATTGCCTTTAAAGCGATTGAAACTGCCTATGAGAATGCTCATGACGAAGACAAAATAAAGGAAATGGTTGAAGATAAGTTAAAAAGCGCCATCGATATCGTCTACTCAAATATTGAGAGCAGATATAATCAGGCAATCTACTCACCGGAGCCGGATATTGAAATTTACAAGGCGCAGGAGGAATTAAAGGAGTATATTAAAGAGTTGAGATTTGGAGAAAGAGGAACAGATTATGTGTGGATTCACTCTTTTGACCCGCTGGCTCCCTCTGATATTACAATGATTACTCACCCCACGGCGCCGGCTTTGAACGACACTGATATTTCGGAGTTTACATATACCCTGGGAGACAGAAAGGGCGAAATTATATATGCCACAGGCATTGACGTTAAGAGACCTTTTTTTCGTCAAATGAATCATATTGTTTCAAAAAAGGATGAAGGATTTGTCAGGTATGAGTGGCCTGAGCCGACAGAAAACGGGCTTACCGAGTATCAACCCAAATTGAGTTATGTGAGGCTTTTTAAGCCTTGGGGATGGGTAATAGGAACCGGTGCTTATTTGAGTAGTGTTGAGTCAAAGCTAAAAACGGACATTACGGATATGATCAAATCATTGAGATACGGCTCAAACCAAAGGGATTACTTCTGGATACACTCATTTAATCGGGAGAATACCGGCGATATTAAGATGGTTATGCATCCCGTCGTACCTTCTCTTGTAGGAGAGGATATTTCAGAGTATGTCTATTCAAGGGGAGACAGAAAAGGTCAGGTAGTATATGCCACCGGGATTGACGGTAATATCCCCTTTTTCCGGCAGATGAATCGCATAGTGAAGGAAAAGGGAGAAGGCTTTGTAGGCTATGAGTGGCCAAAGCCTGCTGAAGAAGGGCTTACAGAACATATGCAAAAGTTGAGTTTTGTAAAGCTTTTCAATAAATGGAACTGGGTGGTCGGAACAGGTGTGTACTTAAGTGAAATAGCCGAGATGAAGGCAGCCAGAGAAGAGGCTGACAAGAAGCAGATCAACAGGCTCATCATTACTTTGGTTATCATTGCCATGATCGTTTTTGTAATCTCTTTGTTACTCTCCTTCATCTTTACGTCTGTTTTTACAAAGCCAATAAATGAATTGTCAAGGAGAGCCGAAAACATCTCATGCGGCAACATGACCGAAGCTGACTTCATGACGAATAGTAATGATGAAATAGGAACTCTTATGTTGTCTGTAAATAAAATGAAATCTTCTTTATGCAGTTTAATAAACAACATTTCGGAAACATCCGGTCAGGTAGGTGTTTCTTCAAAAGCTCTTTCATCCACTGTCGGTACAATTGCGGACATGGTGGAAAGCCAAACCGAGAGGGTCGAGCAGGCATCTACCGCCACAGCCGAAATGTCACAGACTGTTGTCGATATAGCACAAAACACTTCAGATATTGCATTGTCATCGGACAATACGCTGATGGTTGCAAAAAGCGGCGCAGATGTTGTGAATCAGTCCGTGAGAGAAGTGCAGGAGATTGCCAGAATTGTTTCTGAATCCGCTGAAGCGATCGGTTCGCTTGGCGAACGTTCAAAGGAGATCGGTGAAATTATCAATGTAATCAACGAGATAGCCGAACAGACAAATCTGCTTGCATTAAATGCTGCTATCGAGGCTGCCAGAGCAGGTGAACAGGGCAGGGGGTTCGCTGTTGTCGCAGATGAGGTAAGAAAACTCGCCGAACGTACTGCCAAGGCAACTACTGAAATAACGGGAATGATCAAAGAGATGCAGGTGGAAACCAATAATGCTGTTACATCAATGAATGAGAGCAGAGAACGTGTGACAAAAGGCGCCTACCTTTCCACAGAGGCCGGAGCCGCACTGGCGACCATTGTGGAGAGTGTAGATGACTTACAGTTGAAAGTACAACATATTGCAGCAGCAACTGAGGAGATGTCCACGACTGCCGAGACAATCAGCAGCGACATCGATACGATAGCTGCTGCTTCACAAAGAACGAATAGCAGTGTCGGAGATATAAGAAATGCCGCTGAAGAACTTGATGCACTGTCGAGTCAATTAAATACTATAATAAGCGGATTCAAGATAGCTTGAAAGGGTAGTAGTTTTTTTATGCGAGGGGGGCGAAAAATCCGTATACTACTTTCTTGATTCAGCCTGGTTGCTGTTAAAGATATGGATCAAAGTTGCCGATAGTAAGATAAATTAACAATTTTTTCGAAATAATCGTTTCAAATTCAGCAACTATTCATTACTTTAACAACAAAAGGAGGAAAAATGAAGACAGTATGGTATTCACTTGTCATTTCCATTATAACTCTTATCGTAAATAATGAGGCTTTTGGAGGTAATGTTTTAAATGCATCGAGGCATTTACAAAATAAAGCCGATGCGCCTTGGGTTCTCCCTTCTATTATAGGAATCGGAATAGTTTTTGTTTTGGCTGTGGCAGTTACTGCTTTTGTCAAAAAAAAGGAGGGATAAAAGCTTCAATACAAACCTTCCCGCCATGCCTCCGGCATAAGGGGAGGAGAATTAAACTAAAAACAGCAGTCAGCCATCAGCATTCAGCTATCTGTTTTCAACCACTGCCTTACAACCGGCGCATCACTTTCGGTTGAACCTTGTTTTTAACGTAATGCATTGATTTTTTTTAGCTGACTGCTGATGGCTGACTGCTAAATGCTGTTTTTAACAGGTAGTGCGGATAAACTCCTGTTGAGAAGTGATTTCTAAATTGATTTTTTCACTGCCATTGAGATGCATAAACACTCCTTTTTATTTTCCCGAATCAATCCTTCCCTTTTTTTCACCTATTTTTATGGACATGAACTATTTACAAAATTAGTGCTTCTATGATAAGTTTATAGTGCAATACCGTTATAGTAATTTCATTTTGTTTCGTTTGTGGGGAGTTCCTGGATGACTAAAACAAAAATTATGGTAGTCGAAGATGAGGGCATTATTGCAACTGATATTAAGATGGCCCTCCAAAGCGCGGGCTACCATGTTTGCGCCGTTGTCTCTACTGGGGAAAAAGCCATTACATTGGCTGAAACAGAGAAACCCGAGCTTATAATCATGGATGTAAAGCTGGCAGGTAAGCTTGACGGTATCGAAGCCGGAAACGAGATCAGATCGAGATTCAATATCCCCTTTATCTATCTTACCGCCCACTCCGACGCTCCTCTTCTTGATAAAATGTGCAAAAACAGACCTTTTATTTATTTTAAAAAACCATTTAACGAAATGGATCTTCTCAGCACAATTGAATCTATAGTGAAGAATAAAAGTATATTAGACGAATAGTTGTAGGAACAAAAGTATTGCATTTTTTTTTAACTTCTATCCATTAAGATATGCTTACGACAAAGAGATACGAATACACGGAAATTCATAAAATTCAGGTACATCCCGATATCAGCAATCACAGGTCACTGAACATGCAGAAGGTTGCTCACTATGAAGAGGATATTTTAAAAAACGGTCTTCTCGAGCCCCTTGTCGTATGGGAAAAGAAACCACATGAGTTTTATCTGATAGGCGGGTTCCACCGTATTGCCGCCATTAACGGTATAAGAAGGAAGAATCCGGGTTATTTCGACAGAGTCGATGTCAGAGTCGTGAGCGGAGAGTTTGACGAAATCAAAGCCCTTAATCTTAAACTCAATGCAGACAGAGTTGATACGAAGATAACGGATTTCTTCGATATTGTGATCTATTTGAATAATGCAAACTGGTCAAAGGAGAGGATATCGGGATTTATAGACAGAAGCGTTTCGTGGATAGAAGAGATTATCCGCTATGCCCCCGGAATGGATCATCGACTCAGAAAACTCCTTGAAGAGGGGAAGCTGTCCTGGGCAAGGGCCAAATCGATTTGTAAAGCAGTACTCGATGCACCTGCCGGCAGTGAAAGAGAAGTGCTGGAAAATGAACTCAAGGCGCTTTCAGAGGCTGGATCGAAACCTCAGCCGGTAAAAAAACCCCTTACTTTCAGAAGCGCCAAAAAGAATATTGCTCAAAAAATGAAATCCAAAAAGGCCCGGACTTATAAAATAAACGATGAAACACTCCTTTCGCTGATACTCGTACTTGAAGGAAAAAATTTTAATAATGAACATCTGGAAAGTGTAAAAAACGCTTTCCCCGGTCTTATCGACGAACCAACCTCTTAACTCTATTTCCTATAATTTTCTTCGAAAGATCATCCTAAAAAACAGAAACATCCATAATTATTAATTCATAATCCTTAAATCGTCATTCGTCAATAGAAAATCGTCAATTGAAATAGTAGCTTTTTTATGAAAATGAAGTATGAATTAAAGGATATTGCTTTAAAAGCGATGAAAGAGGCCGGCGTCGAAATCGTCAGGACTGTAACCGGCAAGCCCGGTTTACAAGCTACTTTGGACTCTCTGATAAGCAGGATATCGACAGGCGAGGCAGAGAATCGTGTCGATTCCAAAGAAGTTGGCAGAGAGGTGGAATCTATCGTTTCTCTTTTTCGCTTGAAATCGCTGCATCCTCAACGTCTGGCTGTTGACGGAGTCCCGGGCAGCGGTAAGACCACTCTTGCATACGCACTTGCCAAAGAATTGGGAATGAATGCTCTGTCTTTAGACCACATGGATATGGAGAGCCCTTTGGATTTTTCCGTAAACAAAACAATCTACGAGCATCACAGGCTGCTTAGAACACAAAATATCGAATGGTTCGACGCACTTATTTATATAGACGAGCCTGTGGAAATATCCAGGAATAAGGTGCTCCTTCGAAAAAGAGGAGGGTATCTTACAGATATTATGGATTACGATCTGCTGAAGAGAGTAGGGGAGAGGGCCTTTTCAATAGCAGACGGGGAGGAATACAATGTACCTGAAAGCTATCTGAAGATTAAAATCAGACCTGAAGGGGGATACAATGCTAATAAGAATTTAGTCAATGAATTGAGAACTCTCGATGTGAATGATAAGGGGTTATCAAAGGAACAACTCCTTTTCCTCTCTCTTAACCTGGAGCCCAGGTCCGGATTCGTTGCATATATCAATCCCAATGCATTGACAGACGATCTTCTGTCAGGTGTTGTGAAGGGGGTTTTCAGGGCGATAGGAGAGAGCGTTAAAAGATGAATTTTCCTTCTTCGACAATCATAAAAGCGGACCATTACATAAACGAATCCATCAACTGTCTTAGAACATCAAGAGGAAACACTGTCTTTAAAATCATAACGACATTTGGAAGCGGACCTCTATGGTGCATCATTTACGGCTTTCTTTTTTTAGCAACAACAGGTAAAGAGACTCAGATTACAGTGCAGTTGATTCTCTGTGAGATTATCGGTTTATTAAGTATAATTATCATCAGATATATGACCAGGCGGGAAAGACCGACATTTTATGGAGCTGCTCTGTTTCCATGGAACAGATATTCCTTCCCTTCTCACCACAGTTTGCGAGCTTTCTTAATATTAACGGTTGTCGGTCCTTATTACAGACACTTGATTCCTTTTTTGTTGATTGCAGCCCTGCTTATCGCATTCAGCAGGTTGTACCTCTCCAAACACTATCTGTCAGACGTCCTGTCGGGGGCTCTGATCGGTGCGGCTGTCGGTTTTTACGGAGGGAAGAGTCTGTTCTGATGTTTGTTGTCTGTTAAGTACTTCTCCCGTTATTTCGTTTATTTTGGAGACGGCAAATTTACGCCGGTAAAGGCATCTGACTGAATCGCGTCTGAAAATCAGAGGCGACATCTAAAATATTGGTATCGTGTTTTATGGTAAACTAAAGGTTCTTTTTTTGCAATAGGTTTGAAAATGTTAAATGTAGATGCTATCGTCTTTGATCAGGGTAACACACTGATCATGGATCCCTTTGCCGATATTATGAAGCGCAAAGCAGGCCCTTTTACCGAGTTGTTTAAAGTATACGGTCTAAAATACGACTCCCGACGTATTACAGATGCCTGGACTTTGTCTAACCGAGTCGTGAATTATAGTTTTATCGGCCATTTTTCACAGGAGGAACCAATCATTCAGCATGCCTTACGAAATCTTAACGTTCCGCCGGAAATTGCCTGCTTTTTGGGGCCTGAATTGCTTAGAGAATTCCGAAACGGTTTGAGAGATTTTATAAAAGCAGACAGACACTGTCAGGCAGCAGGAGAAGTATTGGCTGAATTAAAGAGTCGAGGTAAGAGGCTCGGTGTGTTTTCGAACGACAGGATGATTGGCCTTGCAATGGTATTGAGTTTTATGGGCATCGAGAATCTTTTCGAATATATCGAAACTTCTGAGTCCACCGGTATGGAGAAGCCCGATCCCGGTGTTTTCGTTCATGTCCTGGATTTTTTTAAATTGTCGCCCCGGTCCGTTCTTTATGTCGGAGACGATCCTGTCAGAGATATTGACACAGCGAAGTCGGCAGGCTTAATGGCGGCCCTTTATTCCGTAGACAGAGAAAAATATAATGAAAGTTGGAGAGATTACAGGGCTGAAGCCAGATATGCGCCCGATCTTGTGATATCCGACTTTTCTGAATTGTTGTTAATGATAGAATAGGCGCTTACATATTTTTTATCGGCTCTCCCTGATGTTCATTTCAATGTCATTAACTTAAGGAGCAAAGCACCATCCGCCTTCAGCGGCTAAACTCGAAGGCTCCGCTTCGCTGTGCCTTCTCAAACATGACCCGCTTCCGTCGGAAGGTGCTTCACACCTTAAGTTAATGGTATTGATGTTCAGGTTACGGCCATTTGCCGGATTGTTTCCTTGACAAGTTGTTGTTGGTATGATAAAGTATTTTTATTAACCTATGCATGAAACAGGCTGCTCCAAGCCGGTTTTACTACGATACTATAAGGGACTGCGCAAAAATAAATTGGTCTGTTGGCGTTCAGAATTGTATCATATTCGGCTGAACTGATTGAGCAAAAGCGGAGGAATAGCAGAGCTCTTTTGAGCATTTTGCGATTGAAATTCAGTCGAATATGATATGAGTATGAAATGCAAAGAGGGTAATTTATTTTTGCGCAGACCCTAAGATTATATAAGAGGAAACTGTTATGGCCGGATTGTCAGATATCGGTATATTAAATTCTTTGGCAGGCAGTGTTTACGGTATAGGTAACAATAACCTTTCCTCTTCTGCTCTTTCTCAGCCATCTCTAAATGAATCCATACTTAAATCCAACTTTTCAGTCAACTCCATCGAATCTCTTACACCCTCTTTTTCCACAATTAATGCTGCAAAAAATACAGGTTTTCTATTAACAGACACCGGTCTGATTGATTCTATATTCGCATCAGGCTCTTTTTCGGAAATCAACAGCCTATTCAAGTCATCTGCATTTGAATCGCTCTCTTCTACTGTAAGCAGTCTTTTGGAACAGACGACAGAGAAGCAGGGTGTTTCCGGTTTTTCTCTGAAGTCATCGATTATCGATATGATCGTCTGAAAAGTCCGCAGGCAGGGCCGGGAAAAGTATTATGAAATTATTCATGATGATTCGCGTGGGCTAACCTATGTGTTCGCCCCGGCCGCGTGTCGGTATTTCGGTGCGTTTGTTCGTTCGCCACCGCAGGGGCAGACACGCAGGTCTGCCCCTACATTTTTTGTGTTTGTCTATTTTCGGGATAAAAGATACTTGGTTGCATTAGTCATACCCTCCATTTAGGTGTCCGAAACCGTCTCCCTCTACTATTCTTTCTACTGAACTCTTTAGAGTTACATAAATTAGCACCTTACCATTTCCTTCAGATCTGTAATATACCTCAAGAACATCCGGCTCTCCGTATATCAATGGCATATAATAGGGTCTTATTTCATAGCCTGTGATATTGCCTTTTTCGTTTAAAATACCTTTTACGGAATAGTGGGAATAGGCGCCGTGAAAACCGATAAATTCCTTTGCCTTGTGCAATGCTTCTTCTGCACCTATATGAGTTTCAATCTCATAGAAAAAATCGGGAGCATAGGGTATGTACTCATATTCATCGCCCTCAATATCCAAAAAGGCAAGTGTTTCAAGGTCTTCGAGATAATTACCGCCATACATGATAAGCCTTAATTCGCCGCCGATATCGGCTTCATTGTTCAGAACGCTCGTTTTCAGCATTGCGCCCTTTGTATAGAGGCAACCGTTACATATAATTAAAAGAGGCAGTAAAACAGTGAGAAACTTCATAACAAAAACAGATTTTCCTTTCTATGCATCTACAGTCAGGAGTATTATTAGAACAAATCACTTATCATCTTTTCAATAGTTTTTTAAACTACTTAGTGTATAGACTGAAGGCTGTTAGGTAAAGCTTGCTTTATTGATAAAACTTTGAGTTTTTTATTGACTGATACTCCCAAGTCATTTGATATTTTGCTTCATCCTAAAATACCTGAGTAGTTACTATTTATGATATAATCCACCAAACCGGTTCATTACTTAACAGGAAGCTCTGACTATTAGTTTTAAAAAGATGGAAGTCACTGTCGACTCTATTAAAAATATTAAGATTTCGCAGCATAAAAAGGGATACAGATTTACTATCGATTCCCTTCTCCTTGCTGATTTTGTAAATAAGAAAAACGTGGAGAAGATTGCTGATCTTGGCGCCGGTTCCGGTATTATTGGTATTTTACTGGCCGGAAAGTATAGTAAATCTCGTGTATTGCTAATTGAAATACAGAAAGAACTGGCAGCGCTTGCTATGAAAAATATCGAACTTAATGCATTAACGGAGAGAGTCGAAATTCTTGGAATCGATATTAATGACATTCCGACGTCAGGTATTAAGGAGAATTCTTTTGATCTTATTGTTTCTAACCCGCCTTTCAGAACTCCTGTGAGCGGTAGAGTGAGTCCGCTCAACGAGAAGGCGATTGCAAGGCATGAGATTATGCTGTCCCTTTCTTCCATGATTAAATCGGCGTTCTATATGTTGAAAGGAAAAGGCAGGGCATCCTTCATATATAGTACAAGTCGCTTTATAGAGGTTCTTGAGGAGTTGAAACGCCATAACATGGAACCTAAACGCGTCAGATTCATTCACTCCAACCGAAAGTCCGAAGCAAAGATGTTTATTATTGAAGCCATAAAAGAGGGGGGCTCTCAGTTTACATTGGAAATGCCTTTTTTTATTTATAATGAAAATGGTAATTACACGGAAGAGGCAATGGCTCTTTTCAATTGTGAATAAATCATTGGGAGTATTGAATATAAAATGAATATCAAAAGTAGATATCTTTACTTGAGTAATCACGAAAAAGTTATAATACAAAGTATTTTGCACGCTGTTGTTTACTCCGAAAATAGACGAATGCGCACCGGAAGCAGCAGCAATGTTCTGCCAAAACAAGCTGAAACTCGTAAACTCAGACACCACCTTGTTTTGGCGGAACATTACTGCTGCTTCTATCCATTTCCATGCTTTGTGGCGACTCGGAGAGTCATGGGCGTTTATCCCTAAAATAGACAATCACAAAAAATGTAGGGGCAGACCTGTGTGTCTGCCCCGGCGGTGGCGAAGGAACAAACGCACCGGAGCACCGGACGCGGCCGGGGCGAACACACAGGTTCGCCCCTGGGGATCATCATGAATAATCTGTATGTTTTGTGGTGATCCTGAGCAAAAAGGATGTTTATTCCTGTTGCCCTGTAATTTAAAATGATGTCCGACGATATATTGATGAAATTTTCAATTTATTTGAATGTGGAGCGAGGGCTTGCTCTGAATACGCTCGATTCTTATAATTTGGACTTAGTCGCTTTTTTTAACTTCCTTGTAGAAAGAAATAATACATATAAAGATTTTGTAAGAGAGGATATCGTTGATTTCATGGATCATATGCGTGTCAGGGGATATTCCTTGAGTTCTATCGGCAGATTTGTTTCCGCGATGAAGACCTTTTGCAAATATCTGGTTATTGAAAAGGAGAGAGATGACGATCCCGCCGAGAATCTTCACCCGCCAAAAAAGTGGGAACAGATACCCAAAGCACTAAGCTTTGATGAAATACTCTCCATTTTGAAAACCAGGGTGCCGGCAAGATATGTAATCAGAGATATCGCCATGCTCGAGCTGCTCTATTCTTCAGGGCTGAGGGTCAGCGAGCTTGTCAATCTTTCTCTTGACGGAACTGACCTGGAAGCCGGATTTATAAGAGTTGTTGGCAAAGGTTCCAAAGAGAGGCTTGTTCCTGTAAATGAACGGGCACGGGAAGCGATTAAGAGGTATTTAAGAGAACTGCGTCCGAAGATTATAAAAGAGGGACATTCGCCTTTTCTATTTCTTAACAACAGGGGAAATGCGATGACAAGGCAAAGATTTTGGCAGACGATAAAGGCTTATGGCAAAAAAGCCGGGATCGAAATAACTCCTCACACGATACGACACTGTTTTGCTACTCACCTGTTGGAAGGAGGCGCCGATTTACGTTCGATTCAAAAGATGCTTGGCCATGCAAGTATTTCCACAACTCAGATATATACAAAGGTCTCTACAGAGAGGCTGAGGAAGGAGTATAATAAATATCACCCAAGGGCATGATATATGACGACGATTCTTGTAACAAATGACGACGGAGTCAACGCACCGGGGCTGAAGGCCCTTTATACAGCTTTAAAAGAGTTGGGTAAGGTAATTGTTGTTGCTCCTGAAAGAGAACAGAGCGCTTCGAGCCACTCTTTAACGATGCACAGACCACTCAGGCCGATTTCCATGGGCGGAGATATTTATGCAGTAAATGGCACTCCCACAGATTGTGTTACCATTGCAGTTGGAAAAATTATTGAAGAAACTCCTTCTCTGGTAGTGTCCGGTGTAAATAACGGAGGCAATTTGGGAGATGATGTCACTTACTCCGGAACTGTTTCGGCAGCTATTGAAGGTACTATTCTCGGTATTCCCTCCCTGGCTGTCTCTGTTGCTGGAGAGGGAAATTTTAATTTTGAGACGGCTTCCTTTTATGCTTCAAGAGTTTCGGAGAGAATTCTGAAAAAGGGATTGCCTAAGGGAGTTCTCCTTAATATGAATGTTCCGAATGTGGAATACGATAAAATCTGTGGTGTGAAATTCACTGTTCAGGGCAAAAGAGTATATGACGGTTCAATTTCCGAGACATTCGATCCCTGGGGGAGGAAACATTACTGGATAGGCGGGGGAACGCCTGTTTGGGAAGCCGGAGACAATACCGATTTTCATGCCGTTGAGAGAGGTTTTGTTTCAATTACTCCTGTCAGGCTTGATTTGACAGATTACGGTGCTCTGAATTATCTCAAAACGGAATGGAGGGATTTTTTATGATCACTCATCTTCTGTCTGCATGGCTGTTGACCAGCCTGTTTCCCCTTTTGTCTCTTTGTAGAGTGTAATATACTCCTGGTCAAGGGTATCGTAGTTATCTTTCAGGCGGTTATAGTCCTCCTCTTTACGCTTCAGCTCTTCTTTGAG
This sequence comes from Candidatus Magnetocorallium paracelense, assembly GCA_029001845.1. GTDB lineage: Bacteria > Nitrospirota > Thermodesulfovibrionia > Thermodesulfovibrionales > Magnetobacteriaceae > Magnetocorallium > Magnetocorallium paracelense. The sequence goes on from JAREWP010000090.1 coordinate 212,917, forward strand.
TTCTTTTGATTCGCTTTCGAGTTCGTGTAACTTATTTTGCAGCACAGTTACTTCAGCACTGTCAGCCAATCCGGCGGAATCGGTGATTGCTACCGTGTCCGATAACTCAAGGCTGTCATCAACCTGAACAGAAGGTTGAGTTGACTGCGCGGCAGGCTGAGGTGCTTGTGCTTTTTGTTGCTCCAGCCTCTTTATTCTTAAAATCTGGCTTTTAAAAAGATCTGTAAAATGCTTAAAAAGATTTTTCCAGAATTCTTCCGTATTGCCTTCACACCTCCTGTAACCGGTAAGCGCCGTTTCAGCAAACTGCAGCTTGATCAGATGAAGCTCCTTTTCTGTCATTGTCTCCAGATTATTCTCTCCCTGAGAATCTCCTTTAAACTTATCCAGTCCCCTTTCCAAATCGGCCAGTTCGCTTTCAAGGTACCCTTCGAAGTCGTCACTTCCGATCACTCCGGCTCCGCCGCCTCCCCCTCCTTTTGATCTTTTAAAGAAAAAGACAGAGAGAAAGAGGAAGATAAAGAAAAATTCAATTATAAATAATAACAGCAGCGGATCTATCTTAATCATTTCTTCTTTCTCTTCAGGAGTTTATTGACAAATTTACTTATAAAGGTCAATCTTCTGTAAGCGACATGAAAGAGTGATGATATTGAGAGGAGGGCAATATTAATTATCGAAAATTTAATCAGAACTTCTTTCCACGAGAAAAATTTCTCAATGTTCTCATCTGCGCCGTCCTGTAGATTTTCCTCCGCCTCTTCTGTCTCTACTTTTGGAGTCGCTGTTTTTCTTTTTATCTCCTTCAGCCTGTTCTTTGGAATGGCATGAAACGTCCTGTTTATAACCCTTTCGAATGTAAGCCCTTTTATGGCAAGTGTAACTTTGTATTCTCCTTCCTCTTCAGGCCTAAAGAGATGGGAAAAAATACCGTCACCCTTTTTTCTGTCCATATCGTTGCCTTCGTCATAGAGAACCATTTTCTTTATATCTCCGTCAGGGAGGTGTACATGGGCATAAGCCAATGCTCTTCTGAGAAGGCTTTTCTCTTCCAGAAGTCTGCCGTCTTTTTGGATCCACACTTCTATGTTTATCTTTTCCTTTACAGGGTATAAGGGCTCTATAAGACTGGATATAAGCTCCAGGTTTGTAGCAATATAGGCTTTGTTGTTTTTCCCTTTACTGAAGAGTATCTTCCATTTTCCGCGAGTCGGGTTTTTAATTGTGATCATATCAAATAATGTGGTTTCACGCCACTTGAAATTTTTGTTTTGCTCACTTGACGTATGCTTTATATCGCCGGGAGAAAGCAGTTGTATCTTTGTTTTTGGAGTTTTTTTTGTGGCCATCAGAGTGATCTTGTCTGTGAAGACATCGATTTCAAAGGAACCGTCTATGACAGGCAGTTTGTTGGGCGTTTTTAACAGCTCCAGTATGGAAATGAATGTGGGTTGTAAGTCTTTTTGACCGGAGGCAAGGTAAAAGGTTCCGAATGTTGTATCTGCAATCTCTTTCAAAAGCACTTTATCGGACTTTTCGGTAAAGGCTATGGTAAATATGCGTATGCCTTTTTTCTTTACCGTTTTTAAGAGATCACTTTGCAGGATATCTACTAATTGTGCATCCCTGTCGGGATCTCCGGTATCCATCTTTCCGCTTGACATAAGAACAGCAACAGGTTGACCTTTTCTCGGATATGTATCTGAGGCGAATGCTTCATAACCTGCTCTCACTGCTTCATATAGATTGGTAAAATCTCCGTCAGAGACGATTTCATTAATCGAATTCAGCAGTTTCTCTTTATCTTCATCCGTTGACAGCGGGGTCAGAGTATTTATCGTTTGACTTCTATCGTTAAAACTGACAATTCCTGCTCTGTCTTTTTTGCTTAGCAGCGACAGGAACAATATAGCAGCAGAATTTCTGATATTATCTGGGTCTGTCTTTTTCATCCCGGCTGAGCTGTCCAATATGAGCATTACATCGATTTGGGTGTCAGTTGTCTGACAAGAGAGGTTTGACGGGAAAAAGAAAAGGTTTACATGTATTATAATAAAGGCTGCAAGGAATAAATAAGAAAGCAGTTTCATTTTGTCGCTAACGTTCCTCTTTCCTTAAAATCTGCTAAAACCTGTTTAAGCTCCTCATCGGAGAGTATGCCCTTTTGCACCAGCAGTTCTCCGATCCTGACATTGTTACTGCTTATCGATTCATCGATGCCTGCCAGTTTTTCATCGTCAGCAATTTGTAATTCCTTTAATGCATCTCTGAAATTAATTAATTTTTCTCTTTGAAAGGAACGTGTTTTCTTAAATTCGTCAATTGTAATGAACTCGCCTTCGATGGCTGCAAGTGCGTAGGAACTGTTTAACTCCGATTGTACCTGTACAAGTTGTCTTAAATCCTGCTCGGATATTTTGCCTTCTCTTACCAAAAATCTGCCGAAAAGAATAGGAATACCCATATAATCCTCCTAAGATATAGATCGGTTAATCGTTATTATCCAATCAATGTCATTCACTTAAGGAGTAAAGCACCTTCTGTCTTCATCGGCTAAACTCAAAGGCTCCGCTTCGCTGCGCCTACTCAGACATGACCCGCTTCTGTCGGAAAACACTTCACCCCTTAAGTTAATGGTATTGATTATCCAATAATATGTAGCTTGCGAGTATAGTATTATTATAGAATATTAGGCAAGTTTTAAACTCATATGGTTGTTGATACTCAGACTCGTTCAGTATGTTTCGCTTTGGTTTCCCAGGAATATTCGTGTTGTCATAATCGTTCTTGCTTTTTCTTTGTTTAACTTGCTATGTTTATTTTATGTTTACAATGAAATGTTGACTGAAACGACCGGGAGGTAACGAATGGGACGTATAACCGCATCGGTCACTATCTCGAATCTTTTTGATAAAGAGAAGAAAATCAGAATAGACGCTTTAATCGATAGAGGCGCATCTCATATGATATTGCCGAAGGAATGGAAAGACAGGCTTGGCGATCTTGAAGAGATTAGGTGTGTTGATCTCGAAACAGCAACTCAAAAAACTGTGCAAGGCAGTGTATATGGTCCTGTAAGACTTCAAATCGAGGGATTTGCGCCTGTTTTTACAGATCGATGTGAGAGGCTCCGGTAAATGAGACGAATTTCAGGCCTCTCTGTATTCATAAAGGTTTTTATAGTTTTAACGTGGGTTGTATTGACAGGTTTGCTTGTGGAGAGGCATTACCTTGCAGGCGATTCTTCGTTAACTGCTATTCCTCGTGATTCAGGCTTTTTCAAGGACCAATGGATGGGGATTTATTTTCATGGAGAAAAAGCAGGATATTCTCACAGGAATATTGTTCCTGTTGATCACGGATATGAGATCAAAGAAATCATGAACCTGAATATGAGTGTTTTAGGGGAACATAAGAACGTAGAGACATCGATAAAGGGGATACTGGATAATGAACTCAGACTTATTTCATTTGATTTATCGATTAAATCCGATGTTGACATAAATATAAAGGGGAAGGTGGCGGATATGACATTATTTATCGATATTAATACACTTGGTAATAAATCTTCAAGGTCGATTGAGTTAACACAGATTCCCTCTTTAAACACTTCTATTTTACCCTCTGTTTTCACAGATGAGTTTTCACAGGGCAAGAGGCTTTCACTCCCTGTTTTCGATCCGTCGATCATGTCCGTGGGGGAGTTAAAAATGGAAGTGTTAGGTAGTGAAAATATTATGATAGCAGGCATAGAAGAGAGCGCCTATAAAGTTGGAGGCGATTTCAGGGGAATGGAATTTTATATATGGTATTCCGAAGATGGAGAGATACTGAAGGAGGAAAGCGCAATTGGTTACACCCTGGTCAAGGAAGACCCCGATGACGCCGTACAGCCGGGCCGTCCCTCGCTTGACCTGTTGGCAGGCTCTTCCATACCGTTTAATCTTACTCTTCCTGAGAATACGGAGTATCTGAAAGTCAGAATTTCAGGTGTCGATATAAAGGGCCTTGATCTTAACGGAGACAGGCAGATTTTGAAGGGCGATATGCTGGAGGTGAGGAAATCCGGCATTCGATCCGTTAGTAAAGGAGACGTTCAGGCAGGATCGGGAAATATGAATGAATACCTGAGTCCAACCATTTTTGTAAACTCCGCTGACAATAATATTATGAATCTCTCAAGAGAGATAGTCAGAGGAGAGAGCGATAAAAACAAGGCTGTCAAGCTTATTTATGAGTGGGTTTACAAAAATATAAAGAAATCCCCTGCTATTACAATACCAATGGCAACGGATGTCCTAAAAACTCTTAAGGGCGACTGCAATGAACATACCGTATTGTTTACAGCCCTGTCCAGAGCAGCAGGTATTCCGACAAGAATGTCGGCGGGGTTGTTATATAGTGACGGGAGTTTTTACTATCATACATGGCCTGAAGTTTATACAGGACAGTGGATGGCGATCGATCCGACAGCCGGTCGATTCCCGGCGGACGCCTCTTATATCAGACTGATTACGGGAGATTTGGAAAGGCAGGCGGATATTTTGAGAGTTATGGGGCGTATTAAACTTGAAGGGATTTCATTCAGGTGATTTTTGTCAAATTGAAACGATACAAGTGTTAGGCTGAAGACTGAAGGCTGAAGCAAAAAATTAAATGACCTGAGTGCGTCGGCCAATAAAAAATCTGAATGAGAAAAAAAGTTGTAATCAGTATTGAAGGCAAAGACAAATATAAGGTATTGTTTGCAAATAAAAGGGGCGGCGCTTATTTTGTCGATGAGATCAAAGCTTTTGACATAGATCAATTAAAGGATTTCCTCAATGAAAAAGACCATGACAATTTTATTATTATATCCCTCTTTGACGACTTCAATCTTGACATCATCAATATTCCGCCAGTAAAGGGAAAATTCGTCACACCTCTGTTGGAATCGGAGGTAAGAAAGTTACATCCCAATAAAACTCTTTTTTCCAATACCTTTTTTTTCCTTGGTGAAACGGCGGACCCCGGTATGTCACAACATAAATATGCGGTTTTCACTATTTTACGTTCTCAAATAGACGAAATAATTAAACTTTTTACATCAAAGGGAAAAAACATCTCTTCCCTTTATCATAACATAAGTACAATTCCCTTCCTTTTGAGTGACGCAAAGAGCACTTCTTTACTGCTTATCGAAACGGACGAACAAAAGCATATCATTCTCATAGAAAATAACAATGTCATTTTCGCACGATCCTATCCTTCCATTGAAGAGGGACTGGCTGATTACGATATTCAAAATCTCGATATGACCATCAATTATTGCAAACAAAATCTTAAAGTGCTGCCTGAAAACATAATCGTTGCAGGTTTCAGGGAGGGCGGCTTTAAAGCGACTGTTCCTTTAATTGCTCCTCTTCCCCCAATGCTGGCTCTAGGCATTCCTGAGATGATGACAGGAGTGGACGGAGAAACCTTTAATGAAAATATCATGGCCATAAGCGCGTTATGCGCCGGAAAGGGAGTCATGCCGTCGGGCGGGAAGGTCGATATTAATCTTTTGACAAAGGAGTATAAGGTTTTTCGTCGTCTGAAATCCTACTTCAGGTATATTTCTTTTCTCTTTCTACTGCTTTCTTTGGTATTGATTGTTTATTGCGGCATTAAGGGTACGTATATTATAAACGAGAAAAAGAAGACAGAACAGATGAGGGAACTTCGCAGCGATATTTCCGAAGCTATCGAGACGAATAAGCAGTTAAGCTCCTTAATGAAAGATCATTCGAAGATACTGGACTTCCTGACTGAGATATCAAAGGATATAAATCCAAAGGATTTTCTGACCGATTTCTCAAAAATAGACACAGAGGGTTTGGTTTTCGATTTTTTTGACTGGATATCCCACAAGGGAGGCGCAGTTGCGGAAATCAACGGTCTTGTTGAGACTGACGGGTTTTATGGTATGCAGGAGAGGGTGAAGACTTTGGAACAGCAGTTGTATGGCATTAAAGGAGTCAATCTGATAGTGAGTGAGTTCGATCTGAGCCGTAAGTGGTTCAATATGGTTATAATATTTGTGTCGGCCGATGAAGAGGAAGATATCGAAAGCATCAAAGAGGAGCTCCTTGAAAGTTATGAAAAAAGAAAACAGAGAAATATCAGGAGTATTGAAAAATCTAAAGATAGAGGAAAGTCTCAGTTCAGCGACGCTTTTAAGGAGTTGAAGAAAATGAAAGAGATCGATCCCTCGGATAAACTGGACGACCTGATGAAAAAGATAATGGAATGAAGGATTTCTATTTTACCCATCTAAAAAAAGTCGCCCTCAGGAGCATTATCGCCGGTGTCATACTGTTCATCACCTTTATGCCTGCAATGATCATCAAGAAATATAATGACACACTTTCTCATTCCACAAGAAAAATAGGTATTATCAAAAGAAATCTCGTTAAAATGATTAACGATCTTAAGGACAGAGAGAGTATTTTAAACAGCCTCGATTCGCTGCTTCCGGACAATTTCCTGGAGATGAACGGCAGGGAGATGATTCTGCTGAATATCGACGAATTGAAATCGAACTTTGAGAATGTAAAAATATCCATAATCGCCTTTGAAGAAAGAGATGATAAAGTAACCCTCCCCGTTGAAATGACATTTCCACTGAACAGATACGGTGAATTGATCGAACTTCTGGCTTACCTGAAAACAATGACGTTTCCTTTTTTCAAGTTAAATACGATGTCACTCTATACATACAATGATGATGACACAGGCGGTATGGATATTTTTCGTTGCATGATCGTCGGCAACATGGTTTTCCCTTCCGTTTTGAGTGATTAATGGATAAGAGAATTGTTATAATTGTATCGTTGCCCTATGCCCTGTTTTTATTGGCCTGGATTTTAGCCCTCTTCATTCCTCTGGAAATGGAGCTCACTGCAACGGAACGTAGAATACTCAATTATAAGCCCGATAAGATGTTTAAAAAATTCATTGAAAAACTTGAGTACAAACCGGCTGAGTTAATGGCTGTCGATTTTAACAATCCCTTTACATTTGCTATTCCGGAGATTCCGGAACAGCCTAAACCTGTGGAAATACTTCCCGGTTTAGACCTGACAGGCGAACCTGAATTTGATGAAGCATCTTATTCTGTCACTGCTATAGTGATTGGAAATGAAAAGAGATATGCTGTCATAAATGGTGTATTGGTTAAAGAAGGTTCGACACTGGATGGTTATGAGGTAAAAAAGATCGATAAAAAGAGAGTCTTTCTCATTGTCGGGGACAGACCGAGATGGATTCATTTAGAGAGCTTTAAGCCTGAGTAGTATGGTGCAGGACAAATATATATGAAATATTATAAATACCTCTTATCTATTGTAATTCTTTACCTGATTTCTCTCTCCTGCGCATCTGACAGAACCTATGTACCTCAAAAAAACGACCGCGATTTTAAGGGCGACAACGATGTTCTCTATCGTGAGAGGGTAGTGGTTGAAAAAAAACCTCCTCCTTTAAATATTGCTCCCATGCCATTCAAACCGCTATCCGAGGACATCTCTCCCCTGAACAGCAGGCTTGTCTCTATTTCCGTCAGCAACTCTTCCCTGAGAGATGTGTTGCGTGTGATATCGGAAGTCGCCAACCTGAATATGGTGTTGGAAAGGGGAGTCGATCCGGAAACGCCTGTTACGGTTACATTGAATAACATTAAGACAAAAGACGCACTTGAGATTATTTTATCTTCAGTGGATTATTTTTATTCTCTTAAAAGCAATATTCTTACCATTAAGGCGATGGATACAAAAATATTCGAACTCGGTCTGCCCGTTGTGATTAATAATTATAACATCGATGTCGGCGGCGACATTCTTGGAGGCGCAATAACATCGGGAAATGAAGATGACAATGATACGAACATCAGGGGTATGGTCTCCATGAAGGGGAAAAGCGATGAAGAGGCGTTGAAAATCTGGGATAGTATAGACAACACCATTGCGAACCTGCTCAATTTATCGAAGGATAAGACGTCGGATAATAAACAAAATTCCGAAAGTAACAATAACAGTCAGTCTCAAAAACCGACTTATAAAGGTATTCCCAATATAATGGATTTCTATATGCCTGCTTCCGATACAACCGGGAATATACCTCGTGAAACAAGGACGTCTCCGCCGGTCGAAAGGCCCGAACCCTCATACAGTATTAACAGATTAACAGGTACGATCGTCGTGACTGCCACTCAAAAGGAGCTTGAAAAGGTGGAAACCTTTTTAAACACAATCAGAGAGTCCCTGAACAGGCAGGTGCTTATAGAGGCGAAAATAGTGGAAATTCAACTGACAGACGGGTTGCAGTACGGAATCAACTGGAATTCTACCGAATTTATAGATGTGGGAGAGGCCAATAAACTGACAATCGGAATGGAGAATTTTGCAAACCTTTTTACCGACGACGCCCAGAACCTTTCCATCGGATTAACGGGCTACAGATTCGACACCCTTCTGAAAGCCATACAAACCAAGGGAGAGGTCACGATTTTATCCAACCCGAGAATAAGCCTTATGAACGGTCAAACCGCTTTGCTGAGCGTTGGAAGAAATGTGAGATTCATATCCAAGGTAGAGACGATCATGGACTCGGACACAAACGAGACGACATTTACCGTTGAAACCGGTAACATCCTGTCAGGCATCATATTTGGCATATCTCCTTATATAAACAGAGATGGAGGGATTTTCCTGACTATCACTCCAATCATCTCCGACCTCGTAAGCATAGAGGACAGGGAGATTCGCGGAAGCGGCTCCGACGCTACGATGATCTCTCTGCCCACAGTAGATCTGAGAGAGATGAGTACAACAGTAAAATTAAGGAATACGGAAATGGTGGTTATTGGCGGCCTGATTTCCGATAAAGAGGATATACAGGATGATCAGGTCCCCGGGCTGGGCGATGTTCCCGTATTGGGCCACCTCTTTAAAAGCAGAGAAAAGAGAAAGGAAAAAACAGAACTGGCGGTTATGATTAAACCGACTATTATTAAATAATGAAAGACTGTTTACAGAGGTCGGTGGTCAGGGATCGGTGAAAAAGGTTTGGCATGCTCTCAACCGGCCGTTGATCACAATGAACAGAAAATATTATGAGTAAAAAAAAATTAGGAGAATTACTAAAAGAAAAGAACTTTATAGACGATAAAAAGATCAAAATCGCTATGGCTGTACAGCAGGTGACAGGAGATTTAATGGGTGAGACACTGCAAAATCTTGGTTTTGTCTCTTCCCGGGAAATAGCGCAGGTACTGGCCGATCAGGCTGAAATCGAGTTTCTCGATCTGAAGGAGTTTAATATCTCGGAGAACGCCTTACGACTGATTGACAGAGATATTGCCGAAAGAGCGGGATTCATTCCTCTTAACGTGACAGAGGGCAATCTCCGGATAGGCCTTACCAACCCCGGCAATGTCGTTGCCATAGATACGGCATCCAAGGTAAGTAAGATGCAGATTAAACCTCTCATCGTCGATACCCACAGTTATCAGGAGAAGATTCAGGAAGCCTACTACTTTCTTGAAAATCCGATTACAAAAAAGATAGAAGACGCACTCAAAGACTTACGAAGTTCTTCATCTGCAAACTCCGCTGTTGTCTCCGAACTGACCGAGCTTTTAATGCAGGACGGCATACGCAGAAACAGCACGGATATTCACTTTTCTCCTGAAAAGGATACGATCAATATTTTCTACCGTATTGACGGTATCCTTCAACACGGGCACAGCCTGCCCAAAACCGCACAACCGGGAATTACTTCCAAAGTAAAAGTACTGGCTGGAATGGATATTGCCGAGCAGAGGAAGCCTCAGGACGGTCACATCAGCTTCTCTTTTTTGAATAAAGAATACGATATGAGAGTCTCCACAATTCCTACTATTCACGGCGAAAATATCGTTATCAGAGTGTTGAGCGATGTATCGGGAATATTGAGAATATCGACGCTGGGTTTCGGCGCCGATGAAAATTTTGTTCTTAATTATCTTTTTAAAAAACCGAATGGTATTATTTTAATTACAGGCCCCACAGGCAGCGGAAAAACCACGACTCTCTATTCGGCTCTCAGAGAGTTGAATATACTGGAAAAAAACGTTCTCACAGTAGAGGATCCCGTTGAGTACAGGCTTACTTTTATCCGTCAGACTCAGGTAAACGCCAAAGCCGGTTACGACTTCAATATAGCCGGCAGATCTTTTATGAGGCAGGACCCGGACGTTATACTCCTTGGCGAGATAAGGGATGAAGAGACGGCGGGCATTGCTGTCAGAGCTTCCGTTACAGGCCATCTGGTTCTCTCCACTCTGCATACCAACGACGCCGTTTCATCCATACCACGATTACTGAATCTCGGACTCGACAAAGACCTCCTGGCCACCTCGCTTGCTGCTGTTGTTGCTCAGAGGCTGGTAAGAAAGATATGTCCCTACTGTAAGGATGAGTATGAGACTACCGAAGATGAGAAGGCTTATCTGAAGTTTGCGGGAGTTAAAGAAAAAATAGCATTGTCATATAAAGGATCGGGATGTGAAACCTGTGGTTTAACGGGATATATCGGAAGAAACGTGGTAGGCGAGATACTTGTCATAGATGATGAGGTTAAAGATCTTATTTCAAAGGGAAGTTCTCTTATAAATATTACGGAACATGCAAAAAGCAGGGGAATGAAGCTTTTGAGAGAAAATGCGATAGCAAAAGTAATCGAAGGGGTGACGACAATCGAGGAAGTTCAGAGGGTGGTAGGCTGAATGGCCGGATTTGTGTATAAAGCCATAGACAGAGAAGGTAAAATCGTGCGTGGCGTTTTGGATGCAGAGAATATATCTGTGTTTTATGAACTGATACAGGAATACAGGATGTTTGTCCTCTCTGTAAGGGAGAGGAGTTCGTTTAGTACCGCCTTAAGCAGGATAACTGTAAAACGAAGTGTCACCAGACCTGAAATCATGGAATTCGCCAATAATATGGCAATCATGGTAAAAGCCGGTCTTCCTGTAACGACCTCTATAGACGATATTGCCAGATCGACGGACAATAAATACTTCTCGGAAAAACTACTGTCCATCAAAAGGAGGGTGACACAGGGAGAAAGCCTCTCCTCTGCGGCATCTGAAGAAAAGGGGCTTTTCCCGGATATCTTTTTAAGGTTAATCAAGATTGGAGAGGAGACGGGCAGACTCGATTCCAGCCTTCAGGAGATTGCAAGGTATTTGCAGACGATAGAAGATTTTACGGCTGCCGTTAAAAAAGCCGTGATCTACCCGTTGTTTGCCGTGGCCACCACTCTTATTGCCATGTTTTTCTGGATATTTTTTGTCATGCCCAAATTGGTCGAACTTTTTCAAAGCATGGAGGTGGAACTCCCTCTGATTACGCAATTGATAATAGCGGGCAGCGACATGGCGCGAGAGAAATGGTATATTATATTGGGAGTGATCTTTGCGATTCCTTTGATTATTAAAATTGCAAAGAGAAATAAAATTATTCTCTATGCATACGACCAAATGACACTTAGGCTGCCTGTTATTAAACTGATTGCCTACAACAAACTCCTTGCTCTCTTTTCCGAGCAGATGAGAATACTGGTGGCTGCCGGCGTGCCGATAGACAGAATTCTGACTCTCATGGAGGATGTGATTGGCAACGAAGTCTTCAGACGCGCCATACACTCAGTAAGCGATTCTATCATGTCCGGCAACAGTGTCAGCGATTCTTTGAAATCTCACTCAATTTTTCCAAGTCTCTTTGTCAGGATGATCAAAGTAGGGGAGGAGAGCGGCAGCCTTGACGAACAGCTTGGTTTTCTTTCCGACTATTACCTTAAGAAACTCAAAGATATATCGGATAAGATGGAGAAAATGATAGAGCCGATTGTTATGGGCGTTGTAGGTGGTATTTTTATCGTCATGATAGTGAGTCTCCTTCTTCCTGTATTTAATCTCATATCCAATGTGGGAGGTCGATAGTTGTCCGATTTTCTGGAATTTTACGGCTTTAAAGAGGATCCCTTTAAAATAACCCCTGACCCTGCTTATTACTACCCTTCCTCCGGTCACAATACGGGACTGAGTATTCTGGATTATTCCGTTCAGCAAAAAGAGGGTTTTTCTCTTATCACCGGAGAGCCGGGGACAGGGAAGACCACTCTTTTAAAAGTTTTTCTCGAAAAGTGGAAGAATAAGGCGGAGACAGCCATGGTTCTTACATCAAAGCTCCCTCCCGATGACTTCCTATGCGCGGTGCTTGATGATTTTGGCCTGAATTATGAGGGCTTTACGAACAAAAACGACTTGATGAGATATTTCAGGGATTTTCTCATAGAAAAATCCAATGAAGGCAAGACAGTAATAATAATTGTAGACGAAGCCCAACTACTCCCATTCCCGACGCTTGAAGAGTTGAGAGTTCTCTCCAATCTTGAAACTCATGATCACAAGCTCCTCCATATCATACTCATTGCGCAGCCCGAACTTGACGCCAGGTTGCGTGCAAGCGATCTCAGGCAGCTCAACCAGAGGATCATAACAAGACACAAGCTCTTTCCTCTTAGCAGGGGCGAGACTGTTAATTACATTAACTTCAGGCTTAATCAGGCAGGAAGAACGTTGGTTAAGTTTGACGATAATGCCTTAAACGTTGTTTATAAGTTAACAGGCGGCGTACCAAGAAATATAAATATACTTTCTAACAGGGCTCTTATGTCAGCCTATCTTGACGAAGGTCATATCATTTCGAAAAAACACGTTGCCTATGCGTCAAAGAGCATCGATTACAAGGTCTCTGCTTCTAAAGGCAGCAAAATACTCATGACTTTGGCTGTGCTTGCTCCGATTTTAATAATTTTATCAGGCCTTTATTTCGGATTTATAAAGGAGAAACCCACAACTCCGGCAGGAAACGATGTCGCCGTTAATAGAATTATGAAGGATACACGATTGGAGACGGATTTTCCGGAACAATCCGAAAAAAAAGCGGAAAACTCAGAGCTCTCCGATAAAGATATCATCGAGAACAAAGAAAATGTTAAAGCAGAGAGAATTGAAGATGCATTGATCGATAAAGACAGAACCGGAGGTATTAAAGAAGAGTCGGTTCCACAAAGCGCGGATACCGGGAAAGCTGTCGATATAAAATCTCCTTCACCTGACAATACAGAGTCCGACAATGAAAGTAATTTCACTACATCAGGCAACGATATCATTAAAGAGGTCGAAAAAAAAACAGAAGCATCTTACCCGGTTGCTGAGCAGGCTCAACCGTTACATCCTCCTCCAAGTGTTTCAAAAGAATCTGCACGCCAGGAAGGAAAGAGCGATATTATTAAAGAGGAGGACAATAATAAGGTCGACTCCGCTAAAGTAAATGTATATTACGCTGTTGTCAGGACATTCGCAGCCAATATAAGGGCATTACCCGGTGTGGACGCAGAAAAGATCGCCTTTAAAAAGAGAGGCGACAGATTGTTGATTTTAGGCGTAGCCAGGGATAAAAAGGGTAATAAATGGTTCAAAGTCGATCTCAAGGAAAAAGGCGCCGGCTGGGTAGCCGAAGGAATTGTGGATGTGAATATTGAAAAGCTATAGTCGATTGATGATTGATGATTGAGAGTCTCTAAGGGCCTAAACAGTTTCTTTGTAAGTAATTATGACATCAGATTTATACGATAGGTACAAAATACTCTGCGTAGACGATAGAGAGAGCAATCTACTGACTCTTGAGGCTCTTTTATCCGATGCCGGCTTATGCAGGATCAGAAAGGCGCTGTCAGGCAAAGAGGCCCTTGAAATACTGCTTACAGAAAAGATCGATCTTATACTTCTCGATGTAAAAATGCCTGAGATGGACGGTTTTGAACTCGCTGCTCTTATTAAATCCAATAAGAGAACCAGGGATATACCTATCGTCTTTATAACTGCCGTTTTTAAGGCCGAAGAGTTTTTAAAGAGAGGTTATAAAACAGGAGCTATCGATTATATAACAAAACCTATCAACGACAATCAGCTTTTGAATAAGATCAACCTCTATTTAAAACTTTTTGAAAAGGAAAAGGAGCTGGAACATCTTAACAGAAACCTCGAAAAAAGGGTAATCGAAGAGATTGAAAAGAGACGTGAAAAGGAACAGATATTGCTGCATCAGTCCAAGATGGCTGCCATGGGCGAGATGATAGGCGCAATAGCGCATCAATGGAGACAACCCCTGAATGCTTTGGGGCTTATAGTTCAGGATCTTCGCGATGCAAGCGATTATGATGAGATAGATAATGCTTATATTAATAGATCAGTAAGTACCGCCATGGGTCAGATAGAGTTCATGTCGCAGACGATAGACGATTTCAGAAACTTTTTTAAAAGTACAAAAGAGAGAGAGACATTTAGCATTGTGAGATCGGTAAAGTCGGTTTTATCGATTTTGTCGGCGATGTTTAAAAACAATTCCATAGAAGTCCGATTTGACAGTGAAATCGAAGGTATTCTCGCTTTTAAAGGTTATCCCAATGAGTTTAAACAGGTGATTGTAAATATCATATCTAATTCTAAAGACGCAATCCTTGACTCAAGGAGAAAGGGTGTCTTAGATTCGAGTGACGGACAAATCTCAATCACAATTTATAATAGAGATGACAAAATAATTACTGAAATCGAGGACAATGGAGGCGGTGTGCCTGAAGATGTGTTTTCCAGGATTTTTGAACCCTATTTCACAACAAAGGAACAGGGACAAGGTACGGGGATAGGGCTTTATATGTCTAAAGTAATCATTGAAAACAATATGAAAGGCCGCCTTTATGCGGAAAATACACAAAAAGGCGCTAAATTCATTATCGAACTTAGTCCTTAGGCCCTTATAAGTAAAATTGAGCGCAAAAGGGTCACAATATTTTTCTTACTGTATGTGTAAGATTGTAAAGCGCCCGCCAATCAACTGCCAAGTTGAAGGTAGAGCAGTATTTTTTCTACCTTTGGTCTTCCTATAAACCTCTTGTTGTCCATAATAATTACCGGTAAAGCGTCAATTTTGTATTGTTCGGCTTTATCGGGATATGCATCTATATCGATTATTTCTAACTTAATTGGCGATATTTTCTCTATTTCCGCCAATAGTTTTTTTACCTCATTAAGGTCGAAATTATAATGAATCGATTTTTTAGTCGTAAAAAACAATAATTTTTGCTCTTTTTCCATAGATGCTCCGCTGTAATTTATCTGTTTTTATGATATCCGACAATTTATTTGAGCATATGAACGTCTATAAGCTTGTATAATCGGATTCTAAAACCTGGTTGCCATATGACAGGGTGGATTTTCGTGACTAAATATTATTCGTCCACTCCTTTTCGGCGCCTTTCTGATCCACTCTCAACTTGGCCAACTCTTTTTCATACTCATCTTTGCCCATTTTCCCGTCCACATATTCACTTCTGAGACGATCGATTTCTCTGGATGTTCTGGCCACGGACTCAGGTATCTTTGTCACTCTTTTCGCCGAGCCGGCCATCAGGTTTTCCACACCGTAAAAGGGGTGCCCGATTGACATGCCGTGACTGTCTATTATAAGCTCGCGAACCTGTTTGTCGTGATCGGACCCTCTTGCTTTAATCAGTGCGATGGCTCTTTTCATATGGCCGTCAAGCTCAATATATTTTAAGAGAATGATATTATCGGTTGCAGTAGAAAGGTGAGTTTCCGTTATTTGGGAAACATCCAAAAGCGCAGTCGTGGTATTTGTCAGCATGGTGGTCACTTTTTTGCCCTTCAGATAAGCGTTTAGCCCTATTGTGAACTCACGAAATCTGTCGGGCGGATATATGCGCTCAAGAGCGGACAACGAGTCGATCACGAATCGATCGACATCGACTTCCTCGACAATATCTCGAAATCGTTTAAAGTGTTCCTCTGCTTTCAGCTCTTCCGGTACGGATGTAAACAGCCGAATATTCCCTTTTTTCACCTCACCTCTCAAATCCCAGCCAAAGCTTTCGGCGTTTCTGTAAAGCTGCTCAGCGGATTCCTCAAAGGCTATATAAATTCCCTTCTCCTTTTGACGAACCCCCTCCATAATAAAAGCCATTGCAGAAACTGTCTTTCCTGTCCCGGAGGCGCCGGTAACGAGATTTGTGGAGTTTTTGTAGATTCCTCCAAAAAGCATCTTATTGAGTCCCGGAATGCCGGAAGCAATTTTTTCATCTGAAGACATATGCCCTTTGTACGTGGGTCTTGGTCTTGGGAAGACATGCATGCCGTCTTCAAGCACTAACAGTGGCGTGTCCTGTGTTTCATGAGTCGTTCCCCTGAACTTGAGAATTTCAACGGAACGTTTTCTGTCGCCCCGGATCGTATCCAGATAATTATGAAGAAGGATCACATTGTCGGAAACAAACTCCTCTACGCCGAACCTTCCGATTTGTCCGTCCTTTTCCAGAATTCTCTCTGCCGTCAATATTGTCGTTACACCGACTCTTTTCAACTGCGAGCCTAACCTGTAGAGTTCATGACGAATCACGACCTGATCTCTGAACCTTGAAAATAATGCCGAAATGGAGTCAACGGATACTCTTTTGGCATTTACTTTCTTAACGGCATTCAGAACCCTTGATATAAAACCGCTCAAATCATAATCCCCTATTTCCACAGACTCGTCTTCAACAGGGGAGGCATCGACAAATAACAATTTTTTATCTTTAATTAATTGTTTTAAAGGCCAGCCAAAGCTGCTCATATTTTTTGTAATATCCTCAGGCGTCTCCTCAAAGGTGACAAACACACCGGGGTCGTTATTTTGAAGAATGCCTCCGATTAAGAATTCCATGGCAAACACCGTTTTGCCGGAACCGGAAGTGCCTGAAACAAGAGTTGTACGGCCTTTCGGTATGCCGCCATGGGCAATATCGTCAAAGCCCTCGATGCCTGTGGGAACTTTGGCGACTTGTACTTTTTTATTTTTCTTTATGGTGTCGGATATCTGCATTGTTACAAAATCCCTCCTTAATTTTTCTAAGAAAAACTGACTATTCGCCGGTATTAACTATCTCTCTAACTGCTATGCACGAAATTTTTTGACAGGATTAACAGAATAAAACAAAATTTAATCCTGTCTTTCTTTATTTTAATGTTGTAAAACGACAGTGCCTAACGTGTGATTTATAACTCACGAACAACTACTATAATCATATTTGTTATGTAAAAAAAACAAGTAAAATGTTATTTACTTTAACCGATAATCAGTAAATTTAAATAAACAATCGGCATGTATTAAGCAACGTATGTGTTTTCTTGTAAAAGCTATGTAATAAAGCACAAAAAACAAGGCGCTATCGTAAATTTTTCTTCTTACATGCTATAATCCAAAAAACAGCAGTCAGCTGTCAGCGATCAGCCTTCAGCCTGGGAAAGTATTGATGTTATGCCAATAATAAGCTTCACCTAATGGGTGAATCTGTTTTGAACCATAAAGTGTTGCAATTATTAAAGAGCTGACAGCTGTTGGCTGACTGCTAAATGCTGTTTAGGATAATTCGATATAGATTTAAAAGGTTTATTGAATGAATTGCTTCAAATATATATTTTCTACTCTATTTTTCATCACAACCATCGCACTCTGTGATATCAGCTCTGCTCTTGAGCACCATATCACATCCTCTGACGTCTATAGCAATGCAGATTTAATCGCAAGGGAGTTGGACCTTATTGGAAATCATTTCGGAATAACCGGCGCCATAACGCCAAGAGTTGTTGATACGAATCTGAAACCCCGTCATGTGTGGCAAAAGACCTATGAAGTGCTGGTAAAAATAAACATCCTCAGAAATAAGCATGATCTTCCCGTTATTGCCGTTAATTCAATTGAGCCCCTAAAACATATCCCTCCGGTACTTGTCTATGAACAGACAGAGCGTATAATAACGGAAGTTAAAATATTGAAGTTTAGATTGGGAATAAATAAGACTATAAAAAGAAACCAAAAGTTCTCCAACCGCTCTCCGATAGATGTTTTTAACAAACTTAATTATGTCTCGAACAGGCTAGATACTATAAACGGAGAGGCCTTTGCGCCTGCTCACGTTTTTGCTCAGGTCATGAGGATTCTTGATGACGTCAATCTGATTATCTACACATTAAACATAGCGGACGATACAATTCCTCCCGGGAAAAAAGCGGACTCCACACCGGCTGACTCCTATGAAACCGCACTGGCTCTTTTAAAAGAAATACAGCGTCTTCAGTTGCCGGCGGCAATAGACAGAATTGACTTTTCGTCATTAAGAACCGATAATATCGTTCCAGGCGATGTTTTTGAAATGTCAATCATCGTACTGGCGGAATTACAAACAATAAAGGCGTACCTTGGGCTCAGGCACTCATTTACTCCACCGGCCAAATATTATGAAAGGAAAGTACCCGGAGATGTTCAACAAATATTAGGCTGGGCTTTAAGGAGACTAAAACTGATAAAGTCGTTGGATTGACGGAAAATCGAAGGGCTGTTTTATCTCATTCTATTCTCTGATCTCAGATCACTGATAACAGATATAAGTTATGATTTCAAAAAACTCATTTTATAAAAAAGGCATCAGAAGGAAGCTTATTATCCTTTTGACTACCATTACATTTTTTTCCGTTTCCACAGTGGGATATTTCGGATACAGAAGCGCATCAAAAGCATACTATGAGAATATGACGATATCCAACAAGGAGAAAATCTTCGATATTGCAGACGATATCGACCACTTTTTAAGCCGGATACCAAAAGATCTAAGATTTCTGACCGATAATCACGCCTTAAACAGATACATTCAATGGGATGAAATAGGTGAAGATCATAAGGCCGGACAGTGGTACAGAAGAACAATTACAACATTCAGTTCATTTATAAAAGCAAGGAAAATTTATAAACGCCTCCAATTCTTCTCAGCAGACAGCAGTGAGCACATCAGAATAAATTATGATAATAGTGCCGAGCAGGCATTAATAAGTCCTCGTGCGCTTCTGAGAGATAAAAATGAAACGCCTTTTATAGAGGCTGCTTTCGGTAGCGGCAAAGAGAAAGTTACTTCATCGGATATACTCTTACATGAAGAAGAGGGGGTAATACAAAAACCTTACACACCTGTCATACATTATGCATCCCCTGTTATCGACAGAAACAATATAAATAAAGGCGTTATTGTGTTGACTGTTTATGCAGAGGGGTTTCTGAAGCTTATAGAGAGAGAAGACACGATGGATACTTATAACGAGACTGTAAGAAGACATATACACCTCATAGACAAAGAGGGGTTTTATCTGGCTCACCATGACAGCAAAAAACTCTTTGGCGAGCAATCGAGACACGATATGAATCTTAAGCAGGATTCACCTGCTCTGTATGAAGCCATAACATCGAGCACTGACGATATGGTTTCTGTTGATGGTGTCATTTCCAGCTTTAAACGTATTTACCCCCATGATGACAGCAAAGATATTTATTGGTTTTTGTACAGTGAAACAGACGAGAGTGAAGCACTTGTAAAACTCCGTGGTCTGACACTTATCTTTCTTATTATTTTACTGTCAGTGCTTACTTTCATTTTTTTTGTAACCAGAAGATTCTTCAGACAAATTGTCCCGCCTCTCCTTTTTGTAACGGATAAATTAAAAAAGCTCTCTCAAGGCGAGATAGACGGAGAAACAATCGTGTATAAAGCAGACGATGAAATAAGCGATATGCTTACCTCCTATTATCAACTTCAACAAAATATAACGTTAACGATTAAGCATGCCCATACAATAGCATCGGGGGATTATACCTCCAATATCCGCCCTCTTTCAGAAAAAGATGAACTTGGAACGGCGCTTCTTAATATGACAGAAACACTTCGACAACTTTCCGATATCGCTCAATTAGTGGCTCAGGGCGATTACTCGATTGAGATTCTGGTTAAGAGCGATAAAGATTTTCTCGGTAAGTCCATAAATTTGATGATCGACAACCTGCAGAAAATCACCGAAATTGCAAAGGCCATTGCTCTGGGAGATTTTTCAAAACAAATCGTGACAAGGGGTGAAAAAGATGTGCTGGGGAACTCCATCAACCTGATGATCTCTACACTGAGAGATGTCGTGGACCAGGCGAACCACATCGCCACAGGCGACTACACGATTCGAATAGAACCTAAAAGCGACAAAGACGAGCTCGCCATTACCCTGCGCGCCATGACTGAAAAACTTATCGAAGGCAGACAGTTTAATAAAGAGCAGACATGGCTGAAAGACGGGATCAATGAGTTAAAAAACAACCTTACCGGCGCCTTTGACAAAGACGAGATAGCCCGAAGAGCGCTCGCTTTTATTTCCGAATATACAAACTCGGCAGTGGGCGCACTTTATCTTTACGAAAAAAATGAAGAGCTTTTAAGGCAGCATGCCTCATACGCCTTTGTCGAAAGGAAGGCGCTGTCCGATACTTTCAAACTCGGAGAAGGCGTGGTTGGTCAGGTTGCGCTTCAACGGACGCCTATACTCCTAAAAAATATCAAAAGAGATCATCTTGTCATTTCCACCGGTACGACAAACGAACCGCCGTTAAATACCTATACCTACCCGCTGCTTGACAAAGACGAATTAACAGGGGTGATAGAACTGGGTTCCCACGAGGAGTTTGGAGAACTTAAACAGGATTTTCTGAACACCTCCGTCGGAGTCGTGACAACAAGCATCTCCCTTGCAATACAGTCAGCCAAAGTAAGGGAGCTCCTGGAAGCATCGCAGAGAGCGAACGAAGAGCTCCAGGTCAGAGGCGAGGAACTGGAATCGGCCAACACAGAACTTGAAGAACAGAGGGAGCAGCTCGAGATTCAGACTCTTGAGCTTAAGGAAAAGAATGAAAAGCTGCTTATGACCAGAGAGGAACTTAACAAGAGAGCAAAAGAGGTTGAGATCGCCAGTAAATACAAATCCGAGTTTATGGCTAACATGTCTCACGAACTTAGAACGCCTTTGAATTCGATTATTTTGATATCCAAGATAATGAGCGACAATAAAAACGGAAAATTCAGTGATGACGATGTGAAAAAGCTCAAAGTCGTCCATTCTTCAGGTGAGGAGCTCTTGAGGCTTATAAACGACCTCCTTGATCTCTCAAAGATTGAATCAGGTAAAATGACCCTCAATATTGAAAAAATTCATACAAGCGAACTGACTGATTCACTGTTCGGATTTTTCGAACAGACGGCTAGGGAGAAGGGATTGAAATTCGAAATCGTCGATCGTCTCAAAGGGACAATCGAAACCGATTCCGAAAAGTTATCCCAAATATTAAGAAATCTTCTTTCCAATGCCTTTAAATTTACCAACAAAGGTTCTGTTGATTTAATTCTGGATAAAAATGACGATCCTGCCATGCCTGTAAAAATAACGGTGAAGGATACAGGCATCGGCATACCCGAGGAAAAACAGACAATCATATTTAACGCCTTTCAACAGCTCGACGGCTCTATTAGCAGGCAGTACGGAGGCACGGGGCTTGGTTTATCTATCAGCCGGAGCCTGATATCTCTTCTTAAAGGCAGAATAGAACTAAAAAGTGAAACAGGAGCCGGCAGTGAATTCAGTGTTTACATTCCTCTTGCCGTCACAGATTCAGACGACTCGGTGGAAAGAGAGAGGGAATACGCCAAATCGAATGATTCTATAATCAATCCCGTGAATGATGACAGAGAGGATCTCCCCGGATCGGACAAAGCCATATTAATTATTGACGATGACAGGGGATTTTGCGAGTTCATTAAAGAGTATGTACATAAAATAGATTTCAAAGTACTCATTGCTTTAACAGGCGAAGAAGGAATCGCTTTGGCCCGCAGGTATATACCGGCGGGGATCATATTAGACCTCGGCCTGCCCGATATGAGCGGTATTGACCTGCTCCGTGAGTTGAAGTCGCAGCCGCTGACTGCCAACATCCCAGTACATATTGTCTCTGCAAGGGATTATGATCCGCTGTTTAAAGATCTTGGGGCTCTTGGTTTCACGCAAAAGCCTGTTGTCTACGAAACTATTGAAAAAATAATCGATAATATCTCCGGTTTAACAGACACCAGAGGACAGTGCATCCTTGTCGTGGAGGACGACGAGGTTCAGAGAGAGCATATTCTGGAAATGGTAAGGAAAAAAAGTATTGAAACCCGAGGTGTGTCGTCGACGAAAGAGGCGATAGAAGAGATTCGTAACGGATGTTACGGAACGGTTATTGTCGACCTTCATCTCAAAGAGAGTAACGGACTGCAACTGTGCCGTTATATTAAAGAAAATAGTCCGAACGTACCTGTCATTATATACACAGCCAGGGAGCTTCCTGAGGAAGAAGAGGCTGAGTTAAAAAAACTGGCAGACAGTATTATCGCCAAGACAGTAACTTCCGACAGAAGGCTGAGCGAAGAGCTTGATATATTTCTTCACAGAGTAAGTAATAACGATTACCAATCCGCACCGGCATGCGTAAGTGAAAGTGGAAAAGCCTTCTCCAATAAAAAGTTGCTAATAGTTGACGACGATCCCAAAAATATTTTTGTTATTTCCTCTGCTCTTGAAGATGAAGGCGCGGCCACACTCCACGCACTTAACGGCAAAAAGGCCCTTGACATATTAAAATCCAATAAAGATATCGACCTCATTCTCATGGACATAATGATGCCTGTCATGGACGGTTATGAAACGATCGGTCATATAAGGAGAGATAAGCAATACGATCACATCCCCATCATCGCTCTCACTGCCAAAGCAATGAAAGAAGATAAACAGAAATGCATTGCCGCGGGAGCGGACGACTATATAATGAAACCGGTTAATTACGATATTTTAGTAAGAATAATAAAGGCATGGCTGGGGAAAGGGGAGGGGGATAGTTGATGGTTGATAGCTGATGGCTGTTTTCAGCTTTAAAGTCTCCAGGCTTCATTTTAATATATCTGTAAAGAAGTGAGTATACATGTACATGATAATCAGGATGTCAGGCAACTGGTGGTTAAGGGGAGCCTCTCTACAGCAGGAGAGCAGTCTTTGTTTAGAGAGGCTGTTAAGGGAAAACACCGATCTCTTGAGATAGACTTTATCGACGCCAGATTTCTCCCTGTCGACATTATCGACACGCTCGCTGCTCTACGGAGACAATACTCCCGTGAAAATCTTAAAATTCACACCTGCTACAGGATTTTGACATCTTACCTTCGACGGATTCATATAAGCAACTCCCTGTTACAGGAAAAAAAGACGACCTCACCCTCATTACATACAAATATAGGCATTATAGCAATGGGCGGTTCTGCAGGCAGTCTGGAAAAAATCATTTCTGTCATTAAAAGAATCCCTTTGTCCGACATCACAATGTTTATAATTCAGCATATTGGCGAGGGAGGAAATCGCATACTCGATAAATTACTACAGTCACATACGCCCTATAAGGTCTTATACGCCGCTCCCGATGTTTTGATTCAAAAAAGAACACTATATATCGCCCCTCCGGGATACCACACAATTGTTGTTGGCGACTACATATATCTGACTCAGGAGGAGAGAGTGAATTATTCGAGGCCTTCCATTGATGTATTGTTCGAATCCCTCTCTATTCAGTACGGCCCGGAGCTTATGACCATTCTTTTTTGCGGATATGGCAGAGACGGAACAACTACCATGAAAAGTGTAAAAGAGAATAACTCTACAGTTATAGTAGAAACTCCCGATGAATGCGAAGCCGGAGAGATTCCGGAAAATGCCATTTTAGGAGGAGCATATGACTATATTATGTCCTGCAATGAAATCTCGGAATATATATCGTCGGTTCTTGAGTCTAATGAAATAAGCGCAGAGGAGAAACTAAATCAGTTTCTTGCTTCCATATACGATACATACGGCTATGATTTCAGGGATTATCAACGGGATACTCTAAAGAGACGCATTGGCGCGTCTATGGCGAATGAGAATTTTGACTCCTTTGACGCCTTTAAATTCTCTGTGCTCTCGAAAAGAGAATCCTTTGAGAGACTTTTTTACGATTTTTCCATCAATACAACTACATTTTTCCGAAATCCCCTATCCTTCAAAATGCTCCGTGATGATATTCTTCCATATCTGGCCTCTTATCACCATATAAAAATCTGGTGCGCCGGTTGTTCCAGCGGAGAAGAAGCCTATTCCGTTTCTATTATCCTGAAGGAACTGGGACTTCTGAAAAAGAGCAGGATATACGCAACGGATTTCAATACGATTATCCTTGAAAACGCGAAAAACGGCATCTTCCCTAGGGACTACCTGAATCTTAACGAAAACAACTATATTCAAAGCGGCGGAGAGAAGACGTTTAGCGACTACTTTGAAATTAACAAAGGCTATGTAAAAATAGAGGAGACGTTAAAAGAGCGAATTCTCTTTTTCAATCACAGTCTGGTCTCTGACGGTGTGTTTAATGAATTTCAACTGATCATATGCAGAAATGTCTTAATATATTTTAATAAAAACCTGCAAAACAGAGTTCTCGAACTTTTTAAGGATTCGCTGGACATGAGCGGATTTCTCATGCTTGGAGAAAGCGAAAACATTCTCCCCGGCGGCGAAAATGATTTCTTCAACCCCTATAACTCAAAAAACAGAATTTATAAGAAATCTTTTTTATAGCGGAAGTTCCATCATAAGAGTTTATTTAAAAAACAGCAGTCAGGTGTCAGCGGTCAGCTTTCAGCTAAGGAAAGAATTAATGCTATGCCAATAATAAGCTTCACCTAATCTGTTTTGAACCATGAAGTGTTGCGATTAAAGAGCTGATAGCTGATAGCTGATGGCTAAATGCTGTTTTAGTCGCTTATAAATGAAATTGTGGGCAAAAAAGCACTAATATTTTTGATTGTCACAGTTTTAGCTTTTATTTATAAGGCTTTTAAGCATATAGAAATATGCGCTGACTTTTTAAAATAAAGCTGCGAAAGCAGCGATTTACTCCCTCTCCCCTTTTGAAGGGTGAGAGGGTTGGGGTGAGGGGGTGCGGTAAGGTAC
>JAREWP010000101.1 GCA_029001845.1 Candidatus Magnetocorallium paracelense
AAGAGCAGCCAACAATGAAGCAGGCGATAGTAATGGTGGGAGCGATAGGTGGACATTTGGGGCGTAAAAGAGACGGCATGCCGGGTACGGAATGTATCTGGCGAGGATTGCAGCGACTGGACACCGCAGTGGATATGTATGCCATTTTTAAACATTTACCATTACCTCAAATACGTAAGTCTTATCCTCATGCCCTTCTTCCGCCCAAGGGAGACCCTTGACACCCACGGCGTTAAGGGTGGGTAAAGCTCATCCCTTCAAAGGGGGAGAGGGAGTACAGGTCTAAACAAGTTTATCCATGCCACCCCATACTAAATCTTAAACGTTCTTTAAAGAATGCTCACCTAAAATTGTATGTCTTTAAAAGAGTATTGAATATTTCTTCGGCTGCTGTTATGTTTCCTTTTTCGTTTGCATGGATCACATCGATAAAGAGATTCTCGCTTTTGTTTATGAATGAGGGGACCAGGTCGACACATTTCAGTTGTTCTTTAAGGCACAGATCAGCGATTATCGCCTGATAATCGTTATGCATCCCGTTTTTCTCCATAACCTGCGGCCTGAAGGGCCAGATGATAAAATAGGGAGCAATATTGTTTTCAGTACTAATGGTATATATATCCTCCAATATGTCTCTGAATTGGAGGAAGTTTACTCTCGGTTCTGCTGACGGCCTGTTCGTTTTGAGGGAAGAGACATTTTGCTTGTTTTTATGCTTTACCGTCAAATGACGTATCAGCGTATATAATCTTATGTTCGCTAACAGACTATCTGTTTTTAACTTTTTTGCAATATCGAAATCCGATGAATTCGCCCACTTTTGACCGTCATTAAACCAAAACGACACGATTACAATATCGGGTTTCATTTGGAGTCCTCTTTTTTTAAGAAATTTGTACCCCTGAAAAGAGGAGTAACCCGGCACTCCACCATTGATTACCTTGACATGATAACCGCTTTGTAAGAAAAAATTTTCAAGATAAGCAGGCCATGTACTTTTATTATCTACTCCTACACCGAATGTGCAGGAGTCGCCGAGAGCAAGAATTCTAATTTCCTCTTTAGTTGAAGAGAGAGGGGCGGATCTGAGATGGTTGCCAAAGGTAGTAACCTTGAAATCGAGGCGATCCTTTGCGATTTGACCTTTAATGCGATAATCGACAATATTTTTTTTCAATTTCCAAAATAAATAGGTGTCGCTCTCCAGGATATCGTTTAATGAAGGAATACCAAGAACATTGATAAGATGACTGTGGTCCTTGTATGTTTGATTTTCAGGAGAAGATGTAAATATGCGCGCGGCAATTTCGAGAGCAGCAAAGAGGAAAAAGGTAATTAAGAATATAATTATTAAATCTCTGATTTTTTTCACAATCTTCCGCCAGGTCGTAAAAAGATGAAACTTCGTATAACTAAGAACAGCAGTCAGCTATCAGCGGTCAGCCTTCAGCCATGGAAAGAATTGATGTCATGCTAATATTAAGCTTCACCTTATGGGTGAAAGTGTTTTGTACAGTAAAGTGTTGCAATTTAAAAGCTGACAGCTGATGGCTGACAGCTAAATGCTTTATTTAGTTATTATAACTTATGTTGCTTTAGTAGCAATTATTCTTACCTTGCATGCTGCATATTCGCTCTATCGCTTTTTTAGCCGGCTCGAATAGGGGATTTATTTTCAATGCCCGATCGAAGTTGTCATAAGCCCGATCTATATCTCCACTTTTAAAATAGGCTAGACCTTTATAGTATTGCGCCTCAAAATCCTTTGGCCTTACAGAGAGAGCGGCCTCGAATCGTGTAACTGCCTTGTCGAATTCGCCTTTGTTAAGGTAGAGAAGCCCAAGGTTGATCGCCGCTTCATTGTAAGCCGGATTCAATTCCAATGCTTTGAGTGTATATATAACAGCCTCATCCATATTTCCCTGCTTCGCTTTCGCCAGGCCCAAATTATAATATGCTTCAACATAATCACGATCTGTTTCGACTGCCTTTTCGAATTCTCTGACAGCTTCATCCATCCTGCCTTTAACGGCAAGACAGGTTCCGAGGTTCATATGAACTTCGGCATTGCCGGAATACAGCGATAAAGATTTCTTCAGATCGACAATACACTTGTCTGTCATTCCTTTCCTGAAATATAAGACTCCCTTAAGTCCAAAATAGGCGGCATTTTTATTATTAATTGCAACTGCTTCTTCCAGTTCATAGAGAGCCGGATCTAAATTTTCGGTCTTTTCGTAAATCAAAGCCATATTGTAGCGAGCCTTGTCGAAAAAAGGGTCGACAGAGATGGCTTTTTCGAAGTTTAATCTTGCCATATCTAAATCACCACTCTCAAAGTACACTTTACCTATTGTATTATAATGGTTTGCAGAAGGCAGAAAAACAAATGACCTGCTGTTTAAAACGGATGCATAGCCAAAGATCAGAAGAAAAAAAAATGAAATAATCAGCTTTTTAATTTTTTTTGATCCAATAAACTCATAAAATGAATATATGGAATAGGAGGAAAAAATTATGACAACAGGTACGACAGGCAGTCGATATCTTGCAGAAACAAAAAAGAGAATTACTGATAACATAAAAACAGGAAGATAAAATCCTATCACCCATATTCTCTTTCTATTTATAATCGAGAGAATAATACCAAGCAGAGCAAAGGGCGTAATCATACCAAAAGATATGAGAGGCAGAGAAAAGAGGGGCGCAAAAGCTTTACTTTCCCTATAATCGATATTTAGCGGAATCTCTCTGTCCACCCAAAAGAGACGCAGTTTTTTCAAATAGAGTTTCAGTGCTTCCAAGGGTTGTTCAATAATGAAATTCATTCCTTTTTTCCAAAAATATCGTGACGCCTCTGATGGAGTGGTTGCTTTACCACTCTCTTTTTCAAAATATGAGATCGAACTCTTAATCTGACTTATAGGGGAATCCGATATTCCGTGAGGGCTCATAAAGAGTCCGTTGGCATCGAGATTATTACCAATGTAAAAATTGATCCCTCCATGTGACGGTAAAGGTGATAATTTTTGTGAAGTCATGTAATTTCTTGTACTCATCAGTGAAAGTATGAGAAGAATGCCAAGAAAAAAAAGAATAAGCGACTTTATGGCTCTTTGCTTATCGGAACCTTTAATAATTCCAATTGTAAGCATAATGGCGGGAACAGGTAGAAAAATTAATGAATTGGGTCTGCCGAGAACCATGACGCCAAATACAATACCGGAAATCATGTAGAATAAAGGCATACGGGAGATGTCGGCGGATATAAGGGTATAGAGAAAAAGAGTGGTAAGGAAAATAACTATCGTTGTAGGCAGAAGAAGTCCGGTGTAGAATATGGCGATACCATATAATGCGTAAGAAAGGCCGCTTATAAAACCGGTATATCTGTTGAAAAGCATAGTCGCTGTCATATACAAAAGAACTGCGCTTACGGAATCAATGACAGCTTGAACGATTAAAACGAAGAGGTGGTTGTCGCCAGTAAGAAGTTCGATCAGGGCAAGAAAAACGGGATAAAGCGGATTGAGTAAAGCAGCGTCCGGGGAAGTGATATTTCCCTTAAGAATATCTTCGGCAATTGCTTTGTATTCGCTGGAATCCATGGCAATGCCTGAGTACAGAGGGGTCGGGTAGGCCTGGTAAAGGTAGATTATTCGCAGAATGAGAGCCGGGAAGAAGATTAAGGAAGGGAGGAAGAGGAAAGGAGTGTTTTTAAAGAGTGATTGGAGCTTTTTATTTAACTGCTCAGGCGCAGATAATATCGTTTTATTCATCCTTAAAACAGCATTCAGCTATCAGCAGTCAGCTGTCAGTCCTCTGTTTTCAATGTTTTGCACATTAACCGGTATATTCCTTTTTGGGTGAGTGCTGTTTTTGACGTAACGCTTTGATTTTTCTTAGCTGATTGCTGATAGCTGACCGCTTTTTTTTTAGGTTCATACGATATCGTCATTGAGAAAATCGATTAACTTCTTGCGTATCCTATCAGCTTCCATTGCATTTCTTTTTGTATATGCAGAGGCAGGCGTCAGATTCGGCCAAGTCGATTATTGATGAGTAGATACGATCAATATCTGTCATCTCTTGAGCTCAATCAATGCGTCTACCACTTCAGGATCGAAATGTTCGCCGGATTTGCTTTCTATGAATTGGAGCGCAGCTTTTTTACTGTAAGGTTCTCCATCAAATCTATGGGAAATCAAAGTGGAATAAAAAACCGCCGCACTTACTATTCTGGCGCTCAATGGTATTTCATTACCTTTCAGTCCTCCGGGAAATCCTGTACCATCAAATTTTTCATGATGGTATTTGGCGATTATTCCGGCCATATGGAGAAAATTATTATCCATGACTTTATCGGCGGCTTCCAGTATAATTTGATTTCCAAATGAAGAGTGCTCCAGAAGAGCCTCCCACTCCTCTAATGTCAGTGACTCGGATTTTTTGATAATTTTTTCAGGTATCCCGATTTTAGCGATATCGTATATACTGCAGGCGGAACGTAACATATGCAAAAATTTTTCGTCAATCTCTTGTATGAATCTGCCTCTCTCAAAGAGCTTTTCTGCAATTTCGACAGCTGTCTTTCCAACACCATTCGCAGGGTCACAGGGTCTGCCGGCATTCAGTTCGGCTATCCTTACAATGCCTTTCACTGCAGCATCTTTGATGTCATTGAAACGATTATTCAAATATAAATTATTGAATGCAGCAGAAACATTGGAACAAAAGTATTCAAGAAGCTGCCTGTCCCACTCATCGGGTAAACCACACTTTTCCACATAAACGACGCTGATTAGTTTGCTTTTACTTCTGAAAAAGACAATGCTTCGGTTATCGTAATACAAACACTCTTCGTTTTCACAGGCATTTTTAATGTCTTTTAATATATCGCTGCCAACAACATTTTCAACTTTATTGCCTGTATGTCTCTCGTACATGCCGGTGCCTGCCAGGATTATGAGTTCCTTATCACATTCTCCGGTGAGAAAGCCCGTGGTCTGGCAATAGAGAGCATCATTGCCACAACGGAGAATGGAGATTAATTGCTCAAGGATACCGGAAACAAAGTTTTCCATAGACTTCAGCTTGAAAAGAGAAGCGGAAGATTCAATAATTTTTTTCAATCCTCTTCTGCCTGTATCTATCGTGACAATGTCATTGTAGGCTCTAAGAGACGAAATTACTGAAGTAAAGAGCTTGTCGGCAGTGAGTTCATCCTTGGTTTTATAGTCGTTAATGTCATAATTGACTACGATATCCTCTTCAGGCGCCTGACCGGGCTGACCTGTGCGTAGGATTATTCTGACAAATTTGTTTTTTATCTCCTCTCTGATATGCTTAACAACTTTTAGACCTGCGCTTTCGTCCTCCATTACGACATCTAAAAATATGAGCGCCGTATCGGGGTTTTCCTCCATCAGTCTGATGGCTTCATTACCTGAATAAGCATTGATGAAGTGCAACGCTCTGTCTTCGAAGGTCAGTTTTCTTAAAGCCATTTTGGTTATATTATGAATACCTTCATCGTCGTCTACAATCATAACTTTCCATCTCTCTTTTTCAGTTGATTGCTCTCTCTCACTGGCGAATATGATTTTATCCGAATCGGTCAAATTACCCTCCTAAATTGTTTAAGTATGAGTTTAAAAAACAGCATTCGGCAGTCAGCGATCAGCTGGCTGAAGGCTGATCGCTGACTGCCGTTTTTAGGATGAATTGTGTGAAACTGTATTTAACGTAGACTCTAATGTTGTGTCAAGCATTAATTGACGTAAGCAATCTGTCATTTCGAACGTAGCGAAGTGAAGTGAGAAATCTTAAACGGTGGGATAGAAGCTAACGGCTAAAGATTTCTCACTTTGGTCGAAATGACAAATCAGGCTTGACATGACACTAATCTGTAATCGGTAGTTTAATAATAAAACCGGCGCCCTCTCCTTCAACGCTTTCACATGTAATCGTGCCTTTCATGCTCTGACTTACAAGATTATATACAATATGAAGCCCCAGTCCGGTGCCGCCACTTCCACGCTTTGTTGTATAAAAGGGGTCGAATATCTTTCCAAGGTTCTCACGGGGAATTCCTTTTCCATTGTCTCTGAGTATAATTTGCACTTGATCGCCGGTATTGGTGACATCAATACTTATAATACCATTCTCACCGTCGTCATATCCATGTATTAATGAATTGATTATGAGATTTGTGATTATTTGAGCAAAGGCGCCGGGGTAGCTGTCAAGTATGATACTATCGGGACAGTTTATTTGAGTTACGATGGAAGTTCTTTTTAGTTTCGGACGCAAGCTCAAAATAATATCTCCAAGATACTCCTTGACATCGAATTTTCTTTTATCCCTGCTTGTCTGATCTGCAGAGACCTGCTTGAAGCTTTTTACCAGATCGGAGGTTCTGTTTAAATGCTGTAAAATAATATTACTGATTTCAGTCGCTTCTTCGAAATACTCTTCCAGGGCGGATCTGGTCATTTCGTTCTTTTCAAGCAAAGATTTAATTTTTGATGTTGTCTTCTTTAAATGGGAAGATGCCGTTACACCGATACCGACAGGTGTGTTTATCTCATGGGCGATTCCGGCCACTAACTGACCCAGGGAAGCCATCTTTTCCGATTCCACCAGTTGTTTCTGGCTGCTTTGAAGCTCTTTGTGGGCTTTTTCTATTTCATCAATCGTGTATTGCAGTTTATCTGACATTTCATTAAAAGAGAATGACAGATCTCCGATTTCGTTATTTATCGATACAGTCGAACGAGCCGACAAATCACCATTCATAATTTCCATTGTCGTATTTCTAAGCATCAATATAGGTCTGGTTATTTGTTGTGCAAAAAGAAAAGCGCCTATGGCGCCAAAGGCAAGAGAAAAAAGGGCAAGAATCCCTATGGTCATATACATGGTTTTAACCTGCTTTTTATAGCTGTCTATAGATAAACCGATATGCAGCCATCCCCACTCTATACCTGACGATTCCAGGGGATAGGAGTAGTGAAAAACTTCACGGTCTACAAGAGGGTTAAAATATATCCTCCCCTTGTAATCCAAGTCGTAATCAGTGAGCCACTCAGGGTCGGGAGCGTCGCTTTGTGTCCACTCTTCTTTTGTGTGTATAAGTACAAAACCGTTGTTTCGTACAACAATAACATAGAGAATATCCGGATTTTTTTCTACAACTTCCATATTATGTGTGACGATAAAGCTGTATTCTCCTTTAATAATGGCGATACTGCATATCTGCGAGATCGAGGAAGAGATACTTTTAGCTTGTGTTACCAGGCTTTTTAAAATATTCTCTTGGTGTTTGGGGATGGTAAGTGCTACAAAGAAGGTGATTATAAAAAAAAGAAGAAAAAAGATAATTGCAAAAATTCGAGAGAATATTCCAAACCGTCTCGAACCTGTTTTTGAAGATGTTGTTAAATGCTTGGATGTCATAATTAAAGCTGAAATTGTAAATGTTTTTTTTAGTTTTTCATTTTAAGATCATTATACTCATGAACAAGAGATTCCAAGGTTTTCACATCGGATTCATGTAAAGGCGGAAATCCTTCAGATTTATAGAGCGTTAAAAACTGCCTTCCCCTCGGTGTATCTCTGACTTGCAAAAAGGCGTCCATAATTCTCTTTTTATGTTTATAGGATTTTCTGAAAAATGAGATATATTGAGCCACTTCCGGAGAGGCGGCTAGTGTCATGAGTTTTTTTCCAACCTGGGGATTCAGTTCTTTCATGGTGTTAAAGGCCAAATCAGTGACAACGCCAAGGCTAACCTCTTTAAAAAAAAGAGCCAGTATGATTTTTGAAAAAGAATCTTTCTCGATGATATTACTAAAAAAAATGTTATGCTCCTCAAATTCATTTCGGAGAAGGAGAAGATTTAAAAATACGAGACCAAGGTCATTTTCTCTTTTAACCGCCAAGGCGCCGCCTTTTAGTTGTGCAATATTTGAAATATTGGTATTAACATTTGTTAAAAGAAGATATCTGATAGTCTTTTTACCGCCTCTCATGTTGCCATAGGCCAACTCATACTCTGCCAGACGATTCCTGATATTGATATAATCAACCGGCGCCGTGCTCCCTATATCGATTTTACCTGTGTTGAAATCATTGATTAAGAGATTTAAGTCATCATAAAAATGCATTTCCGCTTTAATACCGAACCTGGCGGCCAGTTCTTTGGTCCATATCTCCATAGCTATTTTAGCATCTGCCAGCACAATACCACTGATATGTTTTGTAGAGAGCCCGATAACAATGCGAGGTTCATCAACCTCTTGCGCATTGGCGCAGGTCAGGTCTGAAAAGAGAAAAAAAAACCATAGAAATACGAGAACAAGGCAAGCTCTTGCACTTACCGGGCTATTCTTTTTTTTTATTCTTAAGTATTCGATATTCATTGTAAAGATTCTCTGTGGATTTTAAATCAGAAGGTAAAAGAGGGGCCAAGGTGTCGATCTTAAAAAGAATTAAAAACTGTCTTCCCCTGGCGCTCTCATGTATTTTGGAACACTGGTGTTTTACTTTTTCTTTGTATTTAAAATCTTTATGAAAAAATCCCAGGCGCTCAACCAAATCCGGAGAAATCTCAATGGCCTTAATTCTCTTTCCAACCTGTGGATTGAGTTCGGACATAATATCAAGAGCGATGTCAGTTGCAATTCCTGCATCGACCTCTTTAAAAAAGATCGAAAGGATCACTTGAGAGAAGTGATCCTTTTTAAGTGTTTTAGCAAAAAAGGTATCGGCCTCTTCCATTTTGTTTCTCAATAGAATTGTATTTAAAAAAAGAATGGAGAGGTCGTTTCTTTTGACTAATGCTACTTTTTTGCCCTTTAGTTCTTTAATATCGGTTATGTCTGAGTCGGATGATACAAGCAGCATATATTTAACGCTCTTTTTCCCGTCCCTCACAAATCCGATACCGGGCTCGGATTCAATATTCTCTTTAATCTTTAGATATTCCAGCCCCGATGCACCACCCATATCAATTTTTCCTTGGTTAAAGTTTTTTACCATAGAATCAAGATCGTTGAAAACATGGGTTTCACTTCTGAAACCGACTTCCTTGGCGAGCTCCTTTGACCAAATCTCCATTGCAGTTAAGAGATCCTCTTCGCTGACATCTCCTAAAACAAGTTGCTTAATAATATAACCTAAGGAGAATCTGGGTGGGTCGACCATTTCGGAGATTCCGGCCTCACCAGGAACTGATTTGGCGTTAAGGTACTCTATAGGAAAAAAGAGGAAGAGCCAAAAGAGTAAAAACAGAACCCCTTTTTTTGTCCGGTTTTTATCGCTTCCGTTACCATCACTATAAATTAGAACAGAAATCACTCGCTTATCGCTTTTACA
Source organism: Candidatus Magnetocorallium paracelense (assembly GCA_029001845.1). Lineage (GTDB taxonomy): Bacteria > Nitrospirota > Thermodesulfovibrionia > Thermodesulfovibrionales > Magnetobacteriaceae > Magnetocorallium > Magnetocorallium paracelense. Next base: position 9,379 of record JAREWP010000101.1, read on the forward strand.
ACCTTATTACCAATTACAAAGTTAAGTTGTGCAAGTTTTTCGGCATGCTCATAGAGAGCTCTTAAATGTTGAGCATTAATAAAAGACTCCAGTAATTGCGCTTTAATAACGTCCTCTGTCTCTACTAACTCGTGCTGATAGGCTCGATTATTGAGCTTCCTGCTCTCAAACGCTGCGTTAAGGGCTTCCTCTGTCGCGCTGATCTGACCTTTAGAACGTCTTATTTGCAGGAATATGCTCTTGATCTGAAGGGCCAACCCCTCTTTGAGAAGTACTTCCTGATGCTTTATTTTCTTTAAACGCGCTTTTGCTTCATTTATCTCGTTAACTGTTCGAAGCCCATTAAACAATGGCAGTTCGAATGCAAGACCTATGCTCCAAGACCTTTTATTATTGCTGTTAACCAATCCGTCGTTATAGGAATTCTCGATATGTGAAAGATTGCCTGTAAAAGCTATCATAGGGAAATGGCCGCTCCTGGCTTCTTTTATCTTTGCTTCCGTTGCCTCTATACCCAGTTGAAGACTCTTCCAGTCAGGATTGAATCGATATGCTTCAGTCACAAGATTTGACATCTCTCCATGAAAGGGGTTATAGGGGATATTGTTTTCCAAAGGCGTTACCGTGCTGTTCCACTCCAGTCCCATGGCGTTGGCCAATGCTGATTGCGACAGTTCTTCGTTTGATTTCAACATTTCAAGCATCGAGCGCATGCTCGATACAATAACCTGTGTTTCCAGGTAATCGGTCTTTTTCACACTGCCTGAACCGGCTTTGTAAAGACTTTCTGTAAGCTCGAGCGTTATTTCAAACCGTTCAAGTGTTTCCTGACCTATTTTTTTGAGTTCCGATGAAAGTACGGAACCGTAATACATGCGCTTGACATCGTAAACAACCTGAAGGTCTGTTCGTCTCAATGTTTCGCCGGCGACTTTTACTCCTATCTCAGCCTGTTTTGTAATAGCGGAGCGTTTTCCGAAAGTATAAACAGGGTATACAAGGTCCATAGAGGTGAAAAGCGTGTCTCTGCCCATGAGTTTGATATCTCTCTCGTCTATCGGGATGTCCATGCCAAAGAGATTAAAGCTTTCCGATGGGAATATAAAGTTCGGGGCCTCGTCTCTCCTGGAAGCCGATGAGACCATGGTTAGTTGAGGCCAATAGGAAGATAGGGCCTGCCTGTGCTGCGATTCGGCTATTTCAATGGAAGCAAGGGATACCTGACGATGTCTGTTTTTTTCGAGAGCGATGGTCAGGCATTCGTTAAGTGACAGAGTAGGGGAGTGATCCTTTTTGCTTTCTTTTTTTAGTTCTTCCGCTCCTGTTATGGTAATAGTAAATGTGTTCAACAGTAAAAATAATACAGCGCATATAACATATCCAGATGACTTAAACATGTTATGTTCCTCCTTTTAAAGTTTGTAACGATTCAGGTATTCAGTCTATACACCTAACCCGGTAAGCGGTCACCAAACAGGTTTAAGGAATTTCGAAGAAATTCCCTTCAAGTCTCCTCTCCCCCTTCAAAGGGGGAGAGGGAGTTTAAAACGCTGCTTTAGCAGCTTAACCCGGATTATCACAGATTGAGGTATAATTTGAAACTCCGGCTCCGTTGAATTTTCGTAATGCTACTAGTTTAGTTTATTTTCAAGGCTATTGTAAATAACAGGTGTCAGGACTCTGTATATTTAAAGAGGTTATCTGAGATTTTCATATTATCAGTGATTTGAAGGATTTCCCGGTAGCACCTGCCAATAATGACAGTGTTTTGTTTGTGGATTACATTCCTTTTAGGTTGATTTTTTGCAGCTCTTCTGATATTCTTTATATTTCGTAACGAATCAGGTTTATTGCCTTCAGCCTTGTACCTGAGTAGTTACGATAATTTATTAAAAGACGAAGAGGAGCACCGTGGAATTACTTAAGTTCGCCGACGAGATAGAAGAGGAAAACGGTCATAAAGTCGATTCATGGAAGATAATGATCGCCGACGACGAGCAGGGGATCCATGATATTACAAAAATGGCCTTAAAAGATGTGTTTTTCAAAGGCAAGGACCTGAGTTTTGTTAGTGCTTATTCCGGCAGCGAGGCAATGCAGTTAATTAAGGATAATCCCGATATCGCTCTGGTGCTTTTGGATATTGTCATGGAAGACGACGACAGCGGGCTCCAGGTGACGAAGTATATACGTGACACATTACAGAACAGATCGGTGAGGATAATTTTCAGAACCGGACAACCGGGATATGCACCGGAAGATGAAGTTGTTCTCAATTATGACATAAACGACTATAAGACTAAAAGCGAACTGACAACTGAAAAACTGTTCACTGCCGTTATATGCGCAGTACGGTCATACAGCGAACTGATAGAAAAAGAAGAACTTGTCATATCCAAAGATAAGTTGCTGTTTTCACTGGATTTATTAAAAAGAGCTGTGGAAACAATGGATTTGGGCATAACAATCACAAACATTGAAGGCGACATTATTTATATGAATAAAGCAGAGGCGCAAATGCACGGTTACTCGGCAGATGAATTAATTGGCCGTGACGTGAGTGTTTTGGCCCCGTTAAACAGAAAAGATACATTACCTTTAAAAGAGATGCTTAAAAACGATGTGTGCAAGCGCGAGAGCGTAAATATGCATAAAAATAAATGGTCTTTTCCTGTTCAGTTGATGTCTACTGTTGTTCGAAACGACGAAGAACTGCCTATTGCGATTATAACCAGTTGCGAAGACATTACAGAGCGGAAACGAATGGAAGAAGAGCTGAAACAGATTAACGAGAATCTTGACGAACTCGTAAGGGAGCGTACAAGTCAGTTAGCTGATGCGAATGAACAGTTAAAACAGGAGATTGTGGAGCGTAAGAAGGCGGAAAATAAAAAACAGGAACTTTTCGAAAAACTGGAACATACCCATGAAGAACTGAAGCAAAGTCAGGATCAGTTGATACAGTCCGAAAAAATGGCTTCACTTGGACAATTGGTTGCCGGTATCGCGCATGAGATTAATAATCCTTTAGGATTTGTCAATTCCAGTATGGGGAACCTCCAAAAATTTATATCCAGAATCTTTGGTCTGCTCGACGCTTATGAAGAAATAGAACTCCCCAAAGAGAGCAGAACTGCCATAATAAGGCATAAAGAGGAGATAAATTTTGATTATGTCAAGGAGAGAGTCCTTATAATTATAGAACGATCAAAAGACGGCATAGACAGAATCAAGAAAATTATTCTGGACTTAAAGACATTTTCAAGATTAGACGCTGCTGATTTAATCGATACCGATATCAATGAATCGATAGATATTACGCTAAACATGCTGTATCATGAATTTAAGGACAGAGTCGAAATTGTTAAAGAGTACGGTGATATTCCTCTTGTCAGGTGCTATAGTGCGAAATTGAATCAGGTGCTTATGAATCTCCTGATAAACGCCTGCCAGGCGATAGATGGTAAAGGAGAGATCAGAATAAAAACGGCTGTCAAAGACGATACGATCAGGATCGATATCAGTGATACAGGTAAGGGAATACCGGAAGAACTGCAAAAAAAGATATTCGACCCCTTTTTTACGACAAAACCTGTTGGAAAAGGCACCGGTCTGGGCCTTTCAATCAGCCATAAAATCGTCAGGGAACACAAAGGAGAACTCCTTGTTCACAGTGTGGAAGGGGAGGGTACTACCTTTATTATTAAGATACCTGTGAAATGAAGAAGTAAAGTAATGTCTCATAAAGCACACGTTCAGGTCCGAAAACCTGAACGTGTGTATCTATTCATCTTTATTCGGTACGTTACATAACCAACCTGGCAAACCGGTATGAAATAACGAAAATTTTGATTTACATCCTTCCTTTATAGGCGGATTTCAGATTCATCCCCTCAGCTAAATTAACCGTACCCTGAGCAGCGATAACCTCCTGCCCGTACGGGCTTAACGCATAATCTATAAATTGTCTGACTTGGTCGCTCATTTCCTGCCTGGTTACGATATAAAGAGGGCGGTAAAAAGGATAAGTTCCGGCCATGATGTTCTCCTTTGTAGGTGCGATTCCGTCGACTTTTAATCTCTTAATTCCTTTACGTCTTTGGGCGCTTGAGTTACCGCTTGCTCCAAAAGCATTGATGTCTCTTGAAACCTCCACTTCAATGGGGCCGGTGCTTTTTCTAACTTCAGCGTTGGAAGTAAATTCCTGGTCGGGATTTCCAAACACCAGCTCTCTTAGTGTCAATCCCACGCCGCTGATCTTTCCCTTTCTGATCAATAATTTTATAGGGGCCTCAGGAGCTTCCAGTTCTTTCCAGTTTGTAATCGCGCCTGTAAATATATCTTTTATCTGTTGAGTCGTTATATTATCGACAGGGCTGTCTTTATGAACAATAAAGACAATGGCGTCCCATGCAACATGGTGCATAAGTGTGTTGTTCTCTTCCGGTCTGTCCAGTTTGAATCTGCAGGCGCCGCCTATATCGGTCTTAGCTGCCGCTGTAAGTCTTATTCCCTTTGTTGCACCGCCTCCCTTCAGGTTAATCGTTGTTCCGGTTTTAGCTTTATATGCAGAGGCCAGTTCCTTCATAAAAGCTTTTTTGGAAATTCCGCACCCTGCCCACTGAAGCTCTTCAGCCTCTGCGCAAAGAGGAAAGAGAAACAAAATTAATGAAAAGAGTAAAAGTCGTTTTTTAATCATAATGCAGACCTCCTTGGTTTTGCTATACAGAAATGAAAAATGGTAACTACTCAGTAGATAGGCTTATGACTATCAGGTATGAACAAAAACATCGGTAAAATATTATGCCTTAAAGTTGGCCGAGGAGCCGAGAATATTCATTATTGGTTTCAGCCTTCAGTCTTCAGCCTAAACACCTAAGTAGTTACGAAAAAGAGTGGTTTTTCTGTTTTCATCTTCTAAATAATATGGTTTCCAAGTGACTCTTGTCAATGATTATTATGAGTAATACATTTAGACAGGCAAGGGAGCGCTAACCGTTTTCTTTAGATTTCTTCTAACTCCTCCATTGTTAACCCCGTAAACCTGAGAATTTTATCTTTCGGCTCTCCGCCTTTTTTCATCTCCCTTGCTATTTCCAGGTCTTTCTCTCTTCTCCCCTCAACTTTACCTTCAACTCTCCCTTCTTCGTAAGAGGTATCGATAACTCCTTTCAGGTCTCTGTATACTTTCAGGCTCTCTTCATATTCAGCCAACTGCTTCTCGTCAAAACCGGCTATCTCGGCTCTCCTGAATCCCTGTAAAAATATCTCCTCCCTGAATATATCAGGTATCTTATCGAACTCTTCAAGATGCTTTAAAAAATAGAGCCACTTGTCAAAGTGCGTTTCCAGCGCCTCTTCGTTCTTGTTAAACCTGGGCATCTCTATAAATATATAAGTCAGTTTATCGTAAAAAACCTGACAATACTGATCCTTCAACTGTACATTGCTGATATAACCCTTCTTCTCCCTGTCGTCATCAAAAGTAAAGTCCAGTAGGGCCACACAGTAGATCGGAGTCAGCTTAAAATCCCAGTCCTCCTTTTCAGCCTGCTCCCTGATGGGAAAGGTCGTATAAAACACTGCCCTGTCTTTAAAAAATCTTATCTTCGCCTTCTGCATTTCAACTATAAATCGGTCACCCCTCTCGCTCTCGCAGTGTATATCAAAGATGGCTTTTCTCTCTGTTTCGATATTCCCCTGCTGCTCCAAATTCTTAAAGGATAAATCTTTGATTCTGTGTACGGGAGGCAGGAGCTCATTGAGAAAATCTATCAGTAAATCCTTACTCGCCTCCTCTCCAAAGAGCTTCTTAAAGCCGAAATCGGTATAGGGGTTTATATATTTCGCCTTCATATTGATTTAATTATACCATAAGCAGGTCGGAGGGAGCTGATTTAACATCATGGTGCGTTTTGCTATGTTTGCGGCATAATCACATATACGTTCCAGGAGTGATAATTTTGTAGGGATTGAATGAAAAAAGCTGAACTTATGATATATTATTATAATAATAAAAAAAAGGTGAGCATTTAGCTGGATAATGAATATCGAGATTCAGGGACATTTAGAGAGAATTACCTTTGTTAATAAAGAAAACGGGTTTACTGTCGCTAAGTTGATCCCTAAGGGACAGAAAAACGTTGTAACGATTACAGGAAATATGCCATCTGTTAATGCCGGTGAATTTCTCAGTCTGAGTGGTTCATGGAGTAATCATCCAAGGTTTGGAAAGCAGTTTAAGGTGGAGTCGTACAGGTCCATTATACCTGCTACGGCAAAGGGAATCGAAAAATATCTCGGTTCCGGTATGATCAGGGGGATTGGCCCGGTTATGGCGAAACGTCTGGTCCAAAAGTTTGGGACAGAGACGATAGATATAATCGAAAAGTCGATAACAAGATTGAGCGAGGTCGAAGGCATAGGTGAAAAACGGATAGAGATGATTAAAAACGCCTGGGAAGAGCAAAAGGAGATTAAAGATGTCATGCTCTTTCTTCAGGGGCACGGAGTGAGCCCTGCATATGCGGCTAAGATATTCAAAGAGTACGGGAGCAATGTAATCGAGATTGTAAGGGAAAATCCCTATCGTCTGGCCTCGGATATTTTTGGCATCGGATTCCTAAGTGCTGACAGAATAGCAAAAAATCTTGGAATACGCAAAGATTCGAAAATACGGGCAGAGGCCGGAATTTTATATGTATTACAACAACTTACGGCAGAAGGTCATGTGTACTATCCATTTGAAGAGTTAGTCGCTGAGTGCAGGAAAATACTTGATACAGAGGCGGAGATAATTAAAAAAGCCATAAACGTTCTTGTATCCGAAAAGAAACTTGTTTATGACTGGATGCTTTCGTCAAGTGAGAAAAAGAGAATTTATCTTGCAAGGTTATTTGTTGCAGAAAAAGGGATTGCCGATAATCTTCTCCGATTGTCCAAAGAGAAACACAAATTAAAAATCAGGGATATCGACAGAGCTGTCAGGTGGTCAAGCTCGATGCAGGGCATTACTCTTGCTGCAAATCAGAAAGAAGCCGTTAATGCCGCTTTTTGTGAAAATGTACTTGTCATAACAGGCGGTCCCGGGACAGGTAAGACGACGATTATTAATACTATCATCAGGATATTTGAACATAACGGCGCCAAAGTCATGCTTGCCGCTCCTACCGGCAGGGCTGCAAAGAGAATGTCCGAAGCCACAAGTCATGAAGCAAGGACGATACACCGCCTACTTGAGTTCAGCCCCAAGGCGGGAGGGTTTAAAAAGAAGGAAGACAACCGGTTAAAGGCCGATTTGATTATAATCGACGAGACCTCTATGGTGGATACATCGTTGATGTATCATCTGCTTAAGGCTGTGCCTGTCGGGGCCGTGCTGATTTTTGTCGGCGATATCGATCAACTTCCATCTGTGGGGCCTGGAAATGTGTTAAGGGACATTATTGATTCTCATATTGTAAAAACATGTGTGCTTGATTTAATATTCAGACAATCGGAGGAGAGTCTTATCGTTTTAAACGCCCATAAGATCAATCGTGGAGAGAAACCAAAGACTTCTTTTGAAAAGGGAAGACCCCAGGATTTTTATTTTTATGACATAGATGACCCTCAGGAAATAGTCGAGAAGATCAAGGTGTTATGCAGCAAAAAAATTCCCGATACCTTCGGGTTCGATCCTGTAGAAGATATTCAGGTTTTAACTGCCATGCACAGGGGTGCAATCGGGGCCTCTAATTTGAATGTTGAACTTCGCAATGCGTTGAATCCCGATGGTGATGAACTAAACAGGGGAGGGCAGTTATTCAGAAGCGGTGATAAGGTGATGCAGGTTGTAAACAATTATGACAAAGAGGTTTATAACGGAGATATGGGCAGAATTTTATCTATAGACAACGAGAATATGGAAATCAGAGTAAGCTTTGAAGGTAAAACAGTAAGTTATGACTTTATCGATACAGATGAACTTGTTCCGGCATATGCCATTTCCGTGCATAAATCTCAGGGGAGTGAATATCCTGTTGTGATTATGCCTGTTCATACGCAACATTATCTTTTACTTCAAAGAAATCTTCTTTATACGGGAATGACAAGGGGAAAGAAGCTGGTCTTGTTACTTGGAACAAAAAAGGCGCTCCATATAGCAATCAATAATAATAAACCGATGGAGAGGTTTACTTATTTAAAAGAGAGGCTTAGGAAAGGATTAAAATAAATGAATGAATTTATTCCTGCATATTTAAAATTTACAGAGAGGGATTTTATTTTAAAAGTCGAAGAAGCGGAAGATTGTCTTAAAAGATGCCGGCTTTGCCCCAGGGAGTGCGGTGTTGACAGATTTCTGTCAAATGGTGGATATTGCGGAATCGGATCGCTTCCCTTTATTTCAAGCTTTGGTCCACACTTTGGCGAGGAGAGTCCTCTTTCCGGAAGGAGAGGTTCAGGTACTGTTTTTTTTGCACGATGTAATTTGGGATGCATATTCTGCCAAAACTACAGTATAAGCCACATGGGAGAGGGTATGGAATTATCTTGTGAAAGACTCGCCGCTATTATGACGGATTTACAGGAATCTGGCTGCCACAACATAAATCTCGTAACCCCTACTCATCAGGTTCCCATGATACTCAGGTCTCTTTTATACGCTCTTAAAAGAGGACTTACCATTCCCATCGTTTATAACTGCGGGGGGTATGAGTCTGTTGAAGTACTCAAAATACTTGACGGTATTATCGATATCTACATGCCTGATTTTAAGTATTTCGACTCCCGTTACGGACAGAAATACTCTCTGGTGGAGAACTATAAAGAGATTGCATCCGATGCAATAAAGGAGATGCACAGACAGACCGGAGACCTTATTACTGACAAACAGGGGCTTGCGCAAAGAGGGCTCCTTTTGAGACATCTGGTAATGCCTGATAATATCGGAGGAAGCAGAGAGTTGGTGGATTTTATAGCAGATGAAATTTCGACAGATACATATATCAATATTATGGATCAGTATCACCCTTGTTACAAAGCAATGGAAGAGCCTGCAATAAACAGACGGATTACAAAGAAGGAGTATATTGAAATCCTCGAATATGCTGTGAACAGGGGATTGACAAGAATCGATAAGGCAGAGCTCAGATTGCGTTTTTTATAAATTAACTATCTCGCACTCCATCTTTTCGACATTCAAAATAGCGACCGTCGCCTTTCCGTAAAGCCAGCCGCCACATTCGCCGGGGTTAATGACAAGCGTTTTTTTTCTGATTTCGGAAAGAGCTCTGTGCGTATGGCCGTAGATTACTATGTCGTAGTGCCCGCTGTCTGCCAGTGCATCTACGCTGAAGTGCTCGTGAACCATGACCGCTTTTTTTTCGTTTAAAGTAAATTCATAGGGTTGTTTGTGCAGCTTTCCCTCTGCGCGAGTATTCAGCATTAACAGGTCTCCGTCATTGTTTCCGAAAATTCCCTGAAAGTTCGCCCTTAAGTCTTTAAAAGGAAGCAATGAAAAGGGAGATGTATAATCTCCTCCATGAAGAACGAGAGAGACATTTTTATCGTTAAACAATTTGACTGCTTTCTTAATGTTGTCAATATGATCGTGCGTATCGGATATAATACCTACTATCATATGGTACCTCCTTTTTTTGATGTTTGTTGGAATAATTCGAATATCAATGTCATTAACTTAAGGAGCAAAGCACCTTCCGCCTTCATCGGCTAAACTCGAAGGCTCCGCTTCCGCCGGAAGGTGCTTCACCCCTTAAGTTAATTGTATTGATTCGAATATTATAAAATATATATTCGATAAATTGTAACCTTTGTCAGAGATGAACTGTCCGGCAGTTTTCATTTACACATGATTTATCATATAATGTAAAGTCTGTGGTGAGATTGCCGGCAGATCTGAAACAGGGGTGTGTGATTCTCTAATGATTTATTACATAAGCCCCTTTGGAGTTACATGAAATAATGGAGGTTTTATGAAGAGAAATCCTTTGATCCAATTGCAAAAATTCGGACAAAGTATATGGCTGGACGATACAGGCAGCGGGAGCATAAAGTCAGGCGAACTAAAGAAGGCCGTGGACAGTGACGTTGTCAAAGGTGTGATATTGAATCGTGAAACTATACTAAACGTTTTAAAAGAGAGTAATGACTATGATGAGGTTTTAAAATCTCTATTCGTGATGAGTAATCTCTCTGACAAAGATGTTTTCCTGCAACTGGCGACAAACGATGCCATAAATGCAGCAGAGTCGTTAATGCCTGTTTATGAAGCTTCCGGCGGAACTGACGGATTTGTCTGTATCGGGACGGATCCTGCTTTTTTACACGATACGGAGCATACCATAAGAGAGGCGAAAGAGTTGTTTAACGGAATCGGTAAAAAGAATATAATGTTAAATATCTATGCGACCCTGGAAGGTTTACACGTTTTCAGGCAACTCATAGCAGAGGGGTATAATGTTTGCTGCTCCAATATCTATTCCATAAAGAGATATGAAGATGTTATTCACGCTTACATGGAGGGGCTTGAAGAGCGGGTAAGGGAGAGAAAAGAGATAGAGGGTATTGTCTCTGCCGCAGGTTTTTGTGTCAGCCCCTTGGACTACAGCACAGACGAACTTCTCAGAGACAGATATAATGTTTCCAATCATCCCGATGAAAAGGCATGGATAAAAGAGTTGATGGGAAGGTTTGCCGTAGCGAATGCAAAAACGGCGTATCAGGCAACGGTTACACATTTTTCATCAGACAGGTTTTTGGAGCTTAAAGCAAAGGGCGCCAAAATTCAGAGAATATTATGGTCCGATATGACCATGCAAAATGTAACATACAGTAGTATTTATTATGCGGAAAAGCTTATTGGTCCCAATACTATCGCTGCTTTGACTGAAGAGCTGTTGTTAAGCTTTAAAGAGCAGGGCGCCGTAGAGAGAAGCGTTAACAGAGACTTGGAGGAGGCTTTAAGTGTTCTGGAATCTCTTGCCGATATTAATATAAACACAGATACGTTGGCAAACGATCTTGAGACAAATGGTGTAAAAAGATTAAGCAATATATATAATTCCGCCTTAGAGACGATCGCAGAGAAACGAAAAGCTTTTGAGTCTTCACAGTAAATAATATAGTAACTACTCAGGCATTTAGGCTAAAGACTGAAGGCTTAAGCAAAATATCAATTAACCTGGGAGTGTCGGTCAATAAAAAACAAAGTTTTATCGATAACGCATGCTTTCCCTGATAGTCTTCAGCCTTCAGTCTATAGACCTAAGTAGTTACATAAAATATTGATAAATGGACGATATAATTTTAAATACAATTATTTCTACTTTGGACACTTTTTTAATTATTTCACGAGACGCCAAAATAAGGAACATAAGCTATAATACATGTAAGATGTTGGGGTACAGTGTGGATGAACTCAGAGGCCGGTCATTCGATGAAATAGTCGTACTCGACGATTTTCTGTCTAAGGAGGAGTGGGTTAATTACATGATAGAAATCGGAGGAAACAAAAAATCGGAGATGACGTTGAGAACTAAAGAAGGCGGAGAAGCACCGGTTATCTTTTCTTCTTCCGCGATTCATAATAATGAAGGTAATCCTGAGGGACTTCTTTGTATTGCTTACGATATAAGCGACAGGAAACACTTTGAAAACGAATTGAACAAGGCTCAAAAGTATACTCAGAACATTATTGAAAGCTCTATGGATATGATTGTAGCCGTTAATACCGATGGCAGGGTGACAGAGTTTAACAGAGCTGCTCAAAGAGTTTTCGATTATGCACTGGAAGAAGTGCTCGAAAGGGAGTCTGACCTGCTCTTCGAAAAATCCGACACCCTTGAAGAGATGAAAGATATAATTCAAAGGGATGGAAAATTCAGCGGTGAAATTAATGGCATAGACAAGAAAGGCCGCTCTTTTCCCATGCTCGTTTCGGCATCGTCTCTATATAACGAAGATGGCGATCTCATCGGGCATATGAAAATTCTGCGTGATATAACCAAGCAAAAGATGGCTGATAAAACCCTGAGAATGCTGAAAATGGCTGTTGAAACCATGCAGATAGGCATAACTATAGCTGATTTGTCGGGTATTATTATGTACTCCAATACGGCAGACGCAAAAATGCACGGATTCGATAGTGTAGACATTTTAATCGGCAAAGAGGTTCGAGTCTTTTCTCAACAAAAATTATGGAATCCCATGTCTTTGGAACAGTTAAAGCAACTCAACAGTTGGAGACGGGAAAGCACAAATGTCAGGCAAAATGGTAAGGTGTTTCCTGTTCAACTCATGTCTAATCTTGTATATGATGAAAAAAGCACCCCCTTTGCCGTCGTAACCAGTTGCGAGGATATAACGGAACGTAAGAGACTTGAAGAGGAGTTGATAAAGCATAGAGACCACCTTGAAGAGTTGGTTGATCAGAGGACATGCGAGTTGCAACGTATAAACGAGGAATTACTAAAAGCAAAAGAAGCTGCCGAAGAAGCCAGCCAGGTTAAATCCAACTTTCTTACCACTGTGTCCCATGAACTTCGTACACCGTTAACTTCTATCCTTGGATTCACTGTTGTAATGCAAAAAGACCTTGCAAGTGTCAGACTCATCAACATGGACAATGCCCCCAAAAAAGCCTTGCGGGGCATAAGGAATCTCGGTGAGAGTATAGAGATAATAAAAAATGAATCGGAAAGATTGACAGCCCTTATAAATAACGTTCTTGATCTATCCAAAATAGAAGCCGGCAAGGTTGAATGGGAGGAGGAAGATGTCGATATTCGCGAGGTTTTTCAATCTGCATTAAACTCTTTGTCGTCTCTTTTTGAGCAAAAGGGGCTTGAAATACATTCTGATGTGGGAGAGGGCGATTTTACTTTAATCGGCGATAAAAATCGTCTGATTCAGGTTGTCACCAATTTGCTGGGTAATGCAATAAAATTTACCGATTATGGAACTATTGCATACAGGTTGAGAGCATCACAAAACTTCTTGAGATGCGAAGTGGAGGATCAGGGAATCGGTATACCTCAAGATAAACTTGACAAAGTATTCGAAAAATTTTTACAAATAGGAGATATTATAAAAAATAAACCTGCCGGAACAGGACTTGGCCTGCCTATTTGTAAAGAAATAGTGGAGCAACACAAAGGCAGAATATGGGCCGAGAGTGTAGAAGGTATGGGAAGCAAATTTATTATCGAATTTCCTGTGAAAGATAATGTTTAATTAATGGCATTGAATGTTTAATCATAATTAATAGGGGGCTTTAATGGCGAAAGTATTGATTGTGGACGACGAGGAAAATATAAGACATCTCTTAAAAAGAACGCTTGAAGATTTTGAGGACTATGATGTCGAAATCTTAACTGCTGAAAACGGTGCAAAAGGTCTGGATATAATAAAGGAGCATAAGCCGGAACTGGTGTTCCTTGATGTAATGATGCCCGAGATGAGCGGTTATGAAGTAAGCAGGGCAGCTAAATATGAGCTTAAGTTGGATAATGTCTATATCGTAATGCTCACTGCAAAGGGGCAAAAAATCGATAAAGATAAAGGCATAGACGTTGGCGCCGACCTGTATATGACAAAACCATTTAATCCAAACGACATTATGGAAATAGCAGAAGAGGTGCTTGGTATACAGTTGCTTTAAATTAATTAATACGTTCTTAATGTGTGGTAGTCAGGAGAATCTAAAGTGGGATTTTCAGATTCCATTCAACTCGTCTATTGTCAGTCCGTTAAACCTGAAAATTTTATCTTTCGGCTCTCCCGCATCTTTCATCTCCCTTGCTATTTCCAGGTCTCTCTCTTCTCCCCTCAACTTTACCTTCAACTCTGCCTACTTCGTAAGAGGTATCGATAACTCCTTACCTTTCAAAGCATTACAGGCAAAACTACATTAAACAGTGTGTAGAATGCGAGTGTTCGTGAATATCCTGCAAAACAGGCTGCCGATCCGTGATCCCTGTGAATTGTTACTCAAAATATCCTGTTCGATTATTGACAAAATTTATCGGTATTAATTAATATTTGTTAGAAGCTTGTCAATCATTTATGATTGCAATAAAATAAAGACGGAGGTTTTTAATGGGTGATGTAAGTTACAAGGATCTCGGATTGTCAAATACAAAAGAGATGTTTAAAAAGGCTATGGACGGAGGCTATGCCATTCCTGCGTATAACTTTAACAACATGGAACAGCTTCAGGCTATCATTATCGGCTGCACAGAGTCAAAGTCACCGCTTATACTTCAGGTTTCAAGCGGCGCCAGAAAATATGCAAATCAGACTCTTCTCAGATATATGGCCATGGGCGCTGTAGAGATGATGAAGGATATGGGAGGTTCCATACCCATCGCTCTGCACCTCGATCATGGCGATACCTTCGAACTCTGTAAATCATGTATTGACAGCGGTTTTTCGTCAGTTATGATCGACGGCTCTCACCATCCTTTCGATAAGAACATCGAACTAACAAAGCAGGTAGTGGAGTATGCTCATTCAAAGGATGTTACCGTAGAAGGTGAGCTTGGCGTACTTGCAGGAATAGAAGACGACGTTTCCTCGGAGGTCAGTCATTACACAAAACCGGAAGAGGTCGAGGAATTCGTGAATAAGACCGGTGTTGACAGCCTGGCTATTTCGATCGGCACTTCCCATGGCGCATATAAATTTAAGTTATCTGACGGAGAGAGTCCTCCGCCACTGAGGTTCGACATTCTCGAAGATATCGAAAAGAGAATTGCCGGCTTCCCTATTGTATTACACGGCGCCTCATCGGTTATTCCTGAGTATATCGAAACAATCAATAAGTTTGGCGGAAAGATGGATAATGCAGTAGGAATTTCCGAGGACCAGCTCAGAAAGGCCGCCAGATCGGCTGTTTGTAAAATTAATATCGACAGTGACGGACGACTGGCCGTTACAGCAACGATAAGAAAGGTTTTCGCAGATAAGCCCGGTGAATTCGATCCTCGTAAGTATCTCGGGCCGGCCCGTGAAGAGCTCGTTAAAATGATCAAAAACAAGAATGAAAACGTTCTTGGAAGCGCCGGTAAGGCATAAAACGATTTACAAAGGAAAACATTTATTATTAATGGCTCAGACATTGAGGCATAAAATTCATTAAACGGAGGACTATAATGGCAACGAAAAAAGCCGTAAATCAGTTTGAAGAATTATTTAAAATGGCCGGAAAATTCGTGGAACAGCAAAAGGGTGCATGGGATCACAATACATGGCTGGAATTTGTTACTGATGCACAGAAAAAGGGGCTCGAGCTTAATGAGGAGATGAAAAACACAGTTGGAACGGCAATGGACGCAATGAAGACATGTTATGAATCCCTTACCGCCACCAAGGGGATCGAGAATGCTGTATCCGATATTTCGGACCATATAATCAAATTCATAAAGAAGAATAAGGGTGTCTGGGATCATGCAGAGTGGGAAGCCTTACTTAAGGATATGCAGAAAATGGGTCTTGAATTAAATGAAGAGACAATGTCGTATGTAGGTAATGTACTTGAGACGGCAAAGGGTCTCTATTCCACGGCAACTGCTTCCGGAAAATAGTTCTTCTAAAAGGAGAGCCGTCCAATAACAGAGAATCCATATCGGCTCTCCTCTTTTCCAAAATATCCTTGCATAAATATATCCCGCAACGGAAATCTTTTATACATCGCTCTCCCTTCATGTCCTGCATTATAATCTCGCAGATGACGGGCGGGATTTCGATAATGTAAGATGAGGCGCCCTTTACAGTATGCTCTATACGATGAAACACGATAAGGCTTTAGTGATTTTCGCTAAAGAGCCTGATCCCAAAACCGTTAAAACCAGGCTTAGCCCCTGTTTATCTCCATCTGAACGTATGGCTCTTTATAAAGGATTGCTAGAAAACACGTTTTCTATTGCGTCATCAATTAAGGATGCATCCGTTTTTATCTCCTATACTCCCAACTCGGGAAAGGCGTTTTTTTCAAAGTTCGGCTTCGAAGTCTTTCCACAGGAAGGGGCTGACTTGGGAGAGAGGATGTATAATAGCATATGTTTTATAAAATCTTCGGGCTTTCAAAGGTGTATTGTAATCGGCACCGACATACCGGATATCAGTGAATCGATTATTGGAGAGGGCTTTGAACGTTTGAAAAACTGTGACATAGTACTTGGGCCGGCCATGGACGGCGGCTACTATCTGATTGGCATGAAGGAGTGTCTTAAAGAGGTATTTATCGATATTTCCTGGTCAACTGATGTTGTTCTAAAGCAGACAATAGAGAAGATCGCCAAGTGTGAGAAAACCTTCTCTCTTTTACCGACTCTCAGAGATATTGACAGACCCCAGGATATTGCATGATGATCGTTTACTCTTTCCACTGCCACTTGCCATTATAATCGGGAATTTTAAGCGATTCATTCAAGATTTTCAAGAATTTCTCTCGTGGAATCTCTCTGGCGCCGAGACTCATTAAGTGCTTTGTCTTTACCTGACAATCGATTATACGAAAACCCAGGTCCTTGATATATCCGGTCAGACTGACAAGTGCGACTTTTGAGGCATTAGTTTTTTCCGTAAACATCGATTCTCCAAAAAAACTTCCACCCAGTGAAACCCCGTAAAGACCTCCTGCCAGTTTTCCGTCATGCCAACACTCCACTGAGTGAGCATAGCCTTCATTGTGAAGTCTTATATATGCATTGATCATCTCTTTTGTAATCCATGTCTCTTCGCCTTTTCTCCTTTTTATAACGGCACAGCGTTTTATGACCTCATCAAATACCGTGTCCATTGTGATCTGAAATGTTTCCCTCTTTATTTCCTGCCTGAGACTTCTGGAGATTTTCAATTCATCGGGAAACAGGACGAGTCTGGGATCAGGTGACCACCACATAACAGGGGAACCCTTTGAATACCAGGGGAAAATACCAAGGGAGTAAGCTTCAAGCAGTCTTTCGATAGAAAGGTCGCCGCCTACTGCGAGGAGTCCCTCCTCCTCTGCGAAACAAACAGGCGGGAATATGATCTCCTTTGTTAAAAGATAAACAGGCATAAGGTAATAAAGGTAATAGGGGATAAAGCAGAAGGCAGAAGGCATAAGTAAGATGTTGGTGTTGATTCAGGGTTCATTCGGATTATAACTCTATTCCTATGATACAGCACTGATTCCGGTTTTAACCTTAAGTTAACGTCCTTCGGACGGACTTTTAAGTTTTGGATCACCATAGAGAAATTTCTGTGCTTAGGACAGGCGTCTCGCCTGTCCTAAGCTTTGTTATTATTATGAAATTCATTAACTTTTTGGTTGTTCTTCCATAAATGTCGCTATCACGGGAGCATGGTCCGATGGTTTCGGGGTGCGTCTTTTTCTTGGCCATAAATCAGTTTCACTGTCCTTAAGAGCATTGAGCAATTTTTTTGAGCACATGACATAGTCGATTCTCATCCCTTCGTCTTTCCATACAGCGCCTCCTGTGTAGCTCCACCAGGAGAACTGTTTTTTGTGAGGATATAGATATCTCATGGTATCGATGAGACTGATTTCTTTCAGTTCGTTTAGTAATTCCCGTTCTTCAGGCATGGTTCCAATGGTATCGTTTAACAGCACAGAATCATATACATCCATATCGTTTGTCGTTATATTTAAGTCGCCTGTAATTATTATTTTGTCGTAAGAGGAAAAAACCAAGCGAATATATTCGATAAAGGTCTTGTACCACCACATTTTGTAATTATACTTCTCCTCGCCTCTAATATCTCCGTGGGGGGCGTAAATATTTATAATACGGATATCGCCGAGAGAGGCGGAAATGATTCTGCTTTGTTCGTCGAACCGGATGTTATCGATTCCCTTTTGTATGTTTTTCAAAGGTCTTTTGGAACAAATAGCAACACCGTTATATGTTTTTTGGCCAAAGACATAAGATGAATACCCGGCCGATTCAAATTCATCAAAGGGGAATTTATCCTCCGGTGTTTTGAGTTCCTGAAGACACAGAATGTCTATATCGAACTCCCTCTTTTTCAGCCACTCCAAAACAAGCCCGACCCTTACTTTTATGGAATTTACGTTAAAAGAACAAAATTTTAATACCATTTCGGGTCTCCTTTTAAAAGTTCCTCCGCTTTTTCCGCTTCCAGAGGTTTAGCAAAATAATACCCCTGACCATATTCGCAATTCAGCTCTCTAAGCCTTTTCAACTGAGTCAGCTCTTCTATCCCCTCTGCTATTACATCCTTCTTTAAAGCGTGTGTCAGGTAAATAATTGTCTTTACAATTTCCAGGCTTTGATCGTCCTTTTCCATCATCATAACAAAAGACCTGTCTATCTTTAATGTGTCGAATGGAAAACGATGTAAATAACTCAAAGAGGAATAGCCGGTTCCGAAATCGTCTATGCCAAGCTTTATGCCTCTCCTTTTAAACTCATTAAGAAGATTCATAATGTAGTCGGCGTTTTCCATAAGTCCGCTCTCGGTAATCTCAAGTTTCAGAGATTCCGGGTGCAAACCGGTATCGGATAAAATCCCATCAAGGTCCGATAAAAGCCCTGAATCATTAAACTGTTTTACTGAGAGGTTCACACTTATTGTCAAGAGGTTGTTGACGCCATATCCCTGTGTCTGCCATTTCTTTGTTTGAAGGCATGCATCTCTCAATACATCTCTTCCAACAGGAATAATCAATCCTGTCTCCTCGCTGAGAGGGATAAATTCTCCGGGAGAGACGATACCCCTTTCCGGATGTTTCCATCTCACCAAGGCTTCGAAACCGTATATATATCCCTTTTGCAACGATACAAGGGGTTGGTAATATACAATAAAATCTTTGTTCTCAACCGATTTCCTCAGTTCTATCTCCAAATTAAAACGTTTAAGCGATGATTTGTGCATATCCTCGTCAAACACCATATGGCCTGCCCCGCCTGCAGCTTTTGCACCATACATTGCCGTATCGGAGTCTCTGAGAATATCTTCGGCTTTTTCTTCATTACCTGTGCCAAGATAGATGCCCGTACTCATTGTCACAATGATTTCGATATCGTCAATTTTGAAAGGTTTCTCAAGAGCTTCCTTTAAAGTATCGGCCGTTCTGAGAGCTTCCTCAGGGGTATTGATATTTTCAAGGAGCACTGTAAACTCATCTCCTCCGTTTCTTGCAATTGTGTCTCCGGGATGAAGGACTTTGGACAGCCTCTTTGCTATGGATTTCAGCAGCAGATCTCCCTTGCTGTGACCGAGGCTGTCGTTTATGCGTTTGAATCTGTCCATATCAAGAAACAGCACTGCAAAACGTGTTTCCCTATTTGTTTTCGCACGCTCCAGCGTCAGGTCAAGCCTGTCTATAAAGAGCGCCCTGTTGGGCAGTCCAGTTAATGTATCATGAAATGCATCATGTCTGAGCTGTCTTTCAAGCAGTTTTCTTTCTGTGATGTCCTCTACATAAATGTGGACGATATTATGGCTCGGCAGAGGATTGTAATGCCAGGATAAAACTTTCTCTTTAATTTCTGTTTCTATGTTTTTTTTGCTGCCGCCGCTTTTCAGGCAGGCCTGAATAATATGCTTGTGATTACGGGGAAGAAAGTTCTTATCCGATTCCATGTCCATATTGGAAAGGAAATTTTCCGTCGCTGTGTTACGATATGTGATGTTACCATTGTGGTCGCAAGCCATGACAGGCGCCGGATTTTCCCTTGGGAACGCTGCAAGTCTGACTATTTCATTGTTTTTAACAGATATTTCAGCTTCACGACGCTTCAAGTCAGTGAGATCTATAACAAAGGTGGTGGCTCCTATCAGGTTTCCGTCAAAATCATGAAGCGGTGAGGTATGTATACTGACATGATATCCTGTACCCTTCTTTCCATGAATTTCTATTTCGAGATTTTTCAGACACCTCCCTTTGTTCAGGCACTCATTCAGAAAGTCTCTTTCGTCAACTGCATCATAAAACATCTCTCCGGCGTCATTTCCTGTTAATTCATGCGGCTGTTTATCCAGCTCTAGCATATTACTCATGGCTTTATTGATAAATGTAATACGACCTTCCGTATCCACTACAACGAATGGTGTTGCTATGCTGTTCAGTATCCCGTCGCTGTAGCCCATCCTGTGTTTTATTTCTTCGACCATTGTTTTAATGTTCATGGAAAGTGAAAGCATTTCAAGGCAGAAATAGTTGTCCGGTACCGCATTATAGTCACCGCTGCTGATTTTTTTTGTGTATTGAATGATCGATTTAATCGGATCCGTGACGTCCCTGGAAATTGAATAGATCATCAAAGAGGCCAGTACAATGGCTGTAAGACTGCAAATAATACCAAGCCATCTCCAGTTATTATAGCTTTTAATTCTCTTTTCAATTAGAATGTTCAGTTCCTCTGAACCTACAGTGAAAAGATCAAAACCGGCCTTGCGCATTCTGCTTCCCGCCATTAGAAATTCATCGCCATATAATATCATGTTATTACTGTCGAGATTTTCGATAAGGTCTATAAATTCGGCGGCGGCGCGGGTATATTTTTTTAAGGCCGGCAGGTAGCGGTTATGCAGACTGGGGCTGTACGAATAGTAATTTTTGTCCTCTGTCAGACTGATGTAAGAACTTTCAACGACCCTTTCGAGCCCATCTTTTCTGAGAAGCTCCGACTGAATCCTGAATCCGATTCTGTCATACTCTGATAAATCGCAGTGACCTTTTATGTTTTTTTTGTGTAGTCCCTGAAATAGAATGTCTGCGACTCGTATATTCTCATTTGGAATTATTTTAATCAGAACATCTATAAGATAGCTGCTGTCAAGTACGGGGTCCAATGTGAGACCTGAAGAATCGCCAATATGGGAGACCATGCTCCGCAGAGCTGTGATAATTGAATTATAGTGTATCTGGTCAGCGGGGTTGTCTTTTAAATCGTTCCAGATTTTTTTTAGTTGATGAGGGTCGAGATAGCCGTGAGATATCTTAGCATGATTTTTACCTCTGACTTTAAAACTTTCATATAGCTTTGAGTGCGCCTCTATTAAATAGTTAATGCTTTTATCGATTTGCCCGGAATCATGTGAGTCATCTTCAGCAACTTTATTAAAGAAGTGCTTCAGGCGGTATTCGGATATCCTGTCAAGGAGAAATACAACATTTCTCAAATAGTTGTTTCCACGTATCTCAGTGCGTCCTATTTCGATATCGTAATCGAAACTGATGTTCATAAAATAAACCAGCACTGCTATTGGAAGGGCGAACATCAGGGCTCCTATGAGAAGCTTGCCAGATATACTGAGTTTCCTGTAGAAATTACACATTTTATGCCTGAATAGATGTTGTTACAACATTGAAAAGCATTTAGCCGTCAGCCATCAACTGTCAGCTTTTTAATTGGAAAGATTTACTTTTCAAAACTCTTTCACCTGTAAGGTGATGCTTATTTTTGCAAAATATCGCTATTTTCCTTAGCTGAAAGCTGATCGCTGATACCTGACTGCTTTTTAGTTTATTATCTTAGCATAAAATAAGTAGAAAGAGTATAAGACCTTAATCATTGTTTTGGGGTTGACAATTTTTGCGGGATTTAGTTTAATAGTAGTAGCAAAATATTTGTACAAATAATTTTTATACTATATTTTTAGGAGGTAAATATGGCAGTTCAGGCAGACGAAGTTTTAGACACAAAAGGATTAAATTGTCCCATGCCGGTTTTAAAAACCAAAAAGGCTTTAGACGCAATCGATTCAGGTAAAGTACTTGAGGTAATTTCAACAGATCCCGGTTCAAAGTCGGACATCCCGGCTCTCCTTAACAGGCTCGGACATGAGCTTATGGAGACAACTGAGGAAGGAAGCACCATATCTTTTTTTATTAAAAAGAAATAGACCCAAACAATGAGGCAGAGATTGTGTGTCGTTTTTTTTGTTGTCCATAATATCTTTTAAAATGACAGAGAGCCTCACATCTCCGCCTCATGTTTCGTTCCCTTCTAATAGACATACTCTTATGGCGCCGTTAATAATCATTTTATCTCTTTTTTTATTTTTTCCCATTGCAGAAGCTGAAATCTTTAAATACACCGACGAAAAGGGCGATATCTATTTTACTGATTCGCCAAAAGAGTTTAAAAAAAACGCAAACCATTTAGCTTATTACAAAACAGGGGGAGAGTTAAGTCGTATTCAGCTGGAAAGGGTTGTTGAGAAGTATTCTACATTAAACAATTTGGAACCTGCTCTGGTAAAGGCTGTTATAGAGGCGGAATCGAGCTGGAATCCAAACGCCCTATCCCCTAAAGGAGCTGTCGGGCTTATGCAACTGATGCCGGCTACTTCTAAGTTATATTCCGTAAAGGATCCTCGAAATCCGGTGGAGAACATTAACGGCGGTATTAAGTATTTGAGATATTTACTTGACAGATTCGACAACAATATAAAACTGGCTCTTGCAGCTTATAATGCCGGACCTGAGACGGTAGAGCGTTACGGTGGCGTCCCTCCCTATAATGAAACAAAAGCTTACATAAGAAAAGTCATTGCAAAATATAAAGGCGAATACTACTATCCCGATGTCAGCAGAGTGTCAGGCGGACGTTCCTCTAAAAGAAAAATATATAAAGTATCTCTTCCTGACGGCAGAGTATTGTATACCAATGTCAGTATTCATGGCGATATGGTCAGGTAAATTGTGTTATGACTTCCGATAATCTTAAAGACGAAATATTAAAGCTCAAACAAGAAAGACGAGCTGTTATTTTAGCCCACAATTATCAAAGAGACGAGATTCAGGAAATTGCCGATTTCACGGGCGACTCTCTTGAACTTGCCCGTAATGCGGTTGGAGTCGATTGCGATGTAATTGTTTTTTGCGGAGTAAACTTCATGGCTGAAAGTGCTGCTGTACTCTCTCCGGAAAAAACGGTTCTTCTTCCTGCGGAGGACGCCTTTTGTCCAATGGCTGATATGATAACCGTTGATTTTCCCAGAGATTTGCGAGATTCTTTCCCCGGATATGAAGATACCCCGGAGTACCTTTTCCCAAAAGAATTTACCCTTCGTGAGATAAAATCCCGCTTTCCCGGGATTCCTGTTGTCACATATGTGAATACAACTGCCGATGTTAAGGCTGAAAGCGATGTTTGCTGTACATCCGCCAATGTCGTAAAGGTTATAGAATCTCTTGCCGATGATGAAGTCATTTGCGCGCCAGACAGAAATCTGTCTGCATGGGCCGCCAAGAACACCACAAAAAAGATTATTTCCTGGGACGGTTACTGTCATGTCCATGACAGAGTACGTATGGAAGATATAGAAAATGCAAGAAAGAAACATCCCGGAGCTCTTGTTATGGCGCACCCGGAATGCAGAATCGATGTTCTTGAGCTTGCCGATCATGTCACAAGCACTTCAGGGATGCTGAGATTCGCCGGTGAAAAAGATGAAGGCACTGAATTTATTGTAGGCACTGAAATCGGACTGTTATACAGATTGAGAAAAGAAAATCCCGGTAAAGTATTCCACCCGTTAAGAAGGGATATGGTGTGCCCCAATATGAAAAAGACTACCCTTAATCACCTCTATCTCTCTTTAAAAGAGATGCGGTATGTCATATCGGTTCCTGAGGAGATACGTTCAGGCGCAAAAAAAGCTCTCGACAAAATGCTTGCCATTTAACTTAAAAAAACAGCTGTCAGCTATCAGCGGTCAGCCTTCAGTTTGGGAAATTTCTGACATTATGCAAAAAAAAAGGCGTCACCTTAGGTGTGTGTAGAATATCTCTCATAAGCTGTTGTGATTAAAAAGCTGACAGATGACAGCTAAATGCTTTTTTTTAGTTAAATATACTCCCTTAACCTCTCCATATCCAGAAGTTTTATTTTTGCTTCTTTTGTTTCTATCAGGCCGTCAAGCCTGAATCGGGAAATCGATCTTGATACAGACACCCTTGTGGTGCCACACATATCAGCTATTTCCTGATGTGTCAGTGGCAGCTTTACGATTCCTTTTTCGGAATATTTAATCAACAAAGAGATAATTCTCGATGGCACATCCATAAACAACATATCTTCAAGGAGATTCTCCATTGATAGACGTCTGTCTCCTATTAATTTTAAAAGGCTAAGTGCAATATCAGGTCTTTTTTTCAGATAGTTTTCGAAATCGAACCTTCTCATTTTATAGCCTTCCGATTCATCGACAGTATCGGCGGATGAACTGCGTTCTCTCTCTCCTGTAAGTGAGTTCTCTCCAAATACTCCTCCCGGTTCGATGAGGTCAAGAGTAAGTTTTTTGCCTTCAATATTGATTCTTGATATCCTTACCATCCCTCTTTCAAGAAAAAAAATCGAATCCGAGGGATCTCCCTGCATAAAAATCGTACTCTCTTTCCTTATACGAAAGGGAATCGATTTTTTACTCAGATAGTCCGCTTCATGGTCGGTGATGTCAAAAAACATCGTATGTTTTTTGAAAAAAAGCGAAGCGCTCATGAATATCTCCTACATCCTTTGCTTAATCGCAAGGATAGACTGGTTTCTAAGAGTCTTTAAATAGCTCAACCTTTGAGGAGGAATCTCTATCTCATTGGCGTACTTTTTGTCGGCATATATCAGGCCAAGCGGAGTTCGCATAACTATAACAGGGAGGAGGATAAAGGTCTCTGCATCAACAAGCTCTCGATACCATTTTGGAATTCGAGGTTTGATACGCATATCGTTTACGTCATCTACAAGTATATCGGATTCCTGAGAAAGAGCCATGTTGAACACGTCCTCAGATGACCTGCTTATTGGAAACCTGAAATTCCTTGCGATTTCATCTACATCTTTACCAAATCCGAAGCGTCCCTCCATTATCTGTTCTTTTGTCTTTCTAATGCATATAAACACCCGCTGAAATGTCATGCCTCTGAACATCACTTCCAAGGCCATTCGCAATACTTCATTAAAAGAGAAATCACCTAGGAGAAAAGAGCCAATCTCCTGGATTCCTCTTGCAAGAATTGTATCAGGATTATCGGAGGATTCCTCTGCAAAGGAATTATTCGTGTGATTAAGGAGCTTTATTCCGTCTACATCTAAATAGTTATCTCTCTTTTCTTCTGTTATTTCTATGCTCTCGAAGATTGTTTCTCCCTCTGGTTCCCTGACCTGACTTCCATTAAGAAATAAGATCATTTTTTTTAAAAAAGGAATTTTCCTTATATCCATGCTAAATTCGTTTGCATATCCTTCAATCTCTAAAATAGACGATTCCAGTATGTTGTTTAAGGTATCCTCTGAAATTTTAAAGCAGTGTTCGAAATCGTTTATCAGTGACGATACATGATTGTGTATTTCAACTGAACTCAGGTTTTCTTTGTTCAGTACAGAGCAGAGCTTGTTCGAGAATGAAGTAATACAAAGCAACATATCCAGTTTTGTTGTGGGTTTTGGCAACTCTTTATCGGTTTTACGCTGCATCGTATAAAGTATTTCATCGGAAAAATGCCATTCCTTGGCAAAAGTAATTCCCAGTTCTTCGTACGTGAGACCAAGAACATGCCTGGTTGCAGTGAACTCGTCCGCCCTGTTGTTACGTATTATCTCCTTGATCTCCCTTTTATGTTTCGGAAGATAAAATGTTACCAGGAGCCTTCCCAGATTGTGAAACATAGAGCAGATAAATGCCTCTTCTATATTGTCAAAGTTAAGGGTTTTTGAAAGTTCCTTTGCTATTGTACTGCTCAGCAGGGTGATGATAAAGGTATCTTTCAGTTCCATAGCCATAGATTTATTTTGCAGATTTTCAAAAAGCATCAGTGAAATAGCCGAATTCCTGACCTGCATATAACCAAGTATATGAACAGCCTTTGAAACGGTCGATATTCTGCCTTCATGTTGGAATCTTATAAAAAATACGGTATTTACGATTTTGAGCAGTTTATTTGTCAGGGCGAAGTCGTTTAATATCGTATTTGTCAGTTCGGTGATCGATGTGTCACTTCCAAGGGATGCCTGTTTACTTACAAGACTGATTGTATGAGACATTGCAGGAAAATCGGTGGTGCTTTTAAGGCTGTTTTGTATTTGCTCAATTATGTGATATTTCTTATCCGCCATCGTCGTGTCTATTTCTCTATCTTTTCCAATTCATATGAGTTGTCTTTGGATATCCCGGCGCTGCCGAACTCTTCATTATCGGGCAACCGGATATGCATACTATTTGTTTTGTCTATCTCTATATTGACGTCTTTCAATGTCATTGTAAGTACATGACCGCCCCTGTCTCGCTCTTCTGTTATGAAATGAAAATGATACCGTGGCACGTTAATTCCTTTGATGAAGTCCGGGAGCCTGAATCCCACGATTGTACCTGTGCTGTCGTGGAATTCAAAAAGAGACTGATGCTTTACAACTTCAGCCAGTCGCGGGTACGGTTTTTCCTGTTTCGGTACGCTCCTTGTCTTAATGTATGTAAAGGCGCCTTCTATTTTTACGGCATAGAGCAAATTTTTTGAAGGCAGCAATGAATCAAGTAGTTTTTCGATCTCGTCAATCTCGAGAGGCGCGTTCACTTTCAGAGAGATGTCACTGTCAAAGAATGTGACTAGGGCAAAAGGCGTTTTTTCAGATACTTTGACTTCATAGGCCAGGCCGTTAGATTTGATTTGATAAAAAAGACCGTTTAGGGCAATCATTTCACCGTCAAGGGCATTGAAAGTTCCTATCCCGAAATCTCCTTTGCCTTTTAATTCCTCAAAAGTCATTTCACCGTCATAGACTCCCTCAAGGAGAGCGTTTATCGTGGAGGTCTGGTAAAGAGTTTCCCTATTCTCTTTAATAGATGAACAGGCGCTTAAAAAAAATACACTAACAAAAATAGTGAACAACAGTGTTTTTGCTTTATCGTTCATTAATAGTCTCCTTTCGTAATATCGTATTTCTAAGTTCAATATATTAGGTGTAAATCAATGTCATTAACTTAAGGAGCAAAGCACTTTCCACCTTCATCGGCTAAACTCGAAGGCTCCGCTTCGCTGCGCCTTTTCAAACATGACCCGCTTCCGTCGGAAGGTGCTTCACCCCTTATATGAATGGTGTTGAGGTGCAAATAATAAATGTAGGGACTGTTTCCCGAACAGTCCGTCGGCGGAGCAGAAAAGAACGTTGCGAGCTCGGACTATTTGCTTCCATTATAATCAATTCTTCCTTCCCGGTCAACATGGGAAGCGAAAAAGTACTTGCTCATCGTTTTGACTTCTTGACAAATTATCCATGATATTATAATCTAAATTTCCTATTGTCCGGTTAATTTAAAATAAAAACAGCACGTAGCTGCGAGTTGCCGACTGTAAACGAATAAAATCGCATCATAAGCAGCGTAACGTAAGGAGGAAATGAATGGATATAGATATTCAGGTAGGATCCGAGTCTTTTAGTTTTGAAGTGGACAATCCCTTTAATTTTGATGTTGACAAAGCAGTCAAGGACGTTATCAATGCCTCAAATGAGGCAGGCCATGATATTTCGACCCTGGGAATAGAAAAACTGGTGGCAAGAATGATCAGAGGCGTAGCGGGGTGTGAAGGCGGCTGCCCTGCTGACGCTAAAACCCTTGTTCATACAGGCTTTGGAAATTTTAATATTGAATATGTAGATGGGGGTATTCTTTCTGCTTCAGACACATTAAAAGACAACACACCTTTGGAAGTGAAGGTCTTTCCAGGATTTTGATGCTATTGATCAGTGAGGGCTTTTTGTTGAAATAAAAGATTATTTCCAAGACTCAGGTTCAAGTTTGCAACTTGATTGTACAGGAATTTTCAATTTTTTATGAAGTCTGCCGATAGCGTTAAATTCCCGAGAAGTCTCCTCTCCCCCTTCAAAGGGGGAGAGGGAGTAAAAATTATCCTGACATATACCTTGAGTACGCTGCCTTATGCCTTACATGAATTTCTCCTTCAGCTTTAACGTCTGTTATTCTTTATAATCCTGATGAGTGAAAAGAAGAAAATTGTCCGTTCCGCCTCGCTGATGTCGCTTGCCACATTTATCAGCAGAATACTCGGCTTTATCAGGGACATGATAATCGCCGGTTTTTTCGGCGCAACAGGGCTTTCAGATACTTTTTTTGTCGCTTTCAGAATTCCAAATCTTCTGAGAGAGCTTTTTGCCGAAGGGTCAATGTCCTCTGCTCTGATCCCTGTTCTTACAGAATATAAAACACTTCAAGACGATGCTGAAGTAAGGAAGCTGGTCAGAATTACATTTACATTTATTTTTCTTTTTGTCGGTGCTCTGTGCGTGCTCGGAATATGGGCGGCTCCTTTACTGGTAGAAATTATAGCTCCCGGTTTTAAAGCTGACATTCATAAATTCGATCAGACAGTGCATCTGACACGCATAATGTTTCCATTTCTTTTATTTGTAAGTCTTGCCGCACTTGTAATGGGCGCCTTGAATACAAAAAAAGTATTCTTCGTTCCCGCCATGGCTTCGGCATGGTTTAATATCATCATCATTATAATTATCCTTTCTTTCTACTCTTACTTTAAGGAACCTGTTATTCTCGCCGCTATCGCCATTACTGTTGGCGGATTGTTTCAGTTTCTCTCTCAACTGCCTTCTTTTTTTAAAAACAACTACTCCTTAAAACCTTTGTTTAATTTCACCCATCAGGGTTTAAAGAAAATCGGAATACTTGTATTGCCTGCTACTGTGGGTTTGTCTATTACACAAATAAATATTTTCATAAGTACTATCTTGGCTTCCTATTTACCGTCAGGAAGCGTAACGTATCTTTATTATGCTATGCGTTTAATACACTTCCCTGTAGGAATTTTTGGAGTAGCCATGAGCATGGCTGTTTTGCCCACTCTGTCAGCCTATGCCGCCAATAAGGATTTTGTCGGCATGAGGGAAGATTTTTCATTTTCATTGAGGATGTTGTTCGCCATTTGCATTCCTGCCATGACAGGTCTGATTGTACTGGCAGAACCGATTGTCAATCTTCTTTTTCAGCGAGGGGAATTCGACTATAACGGAACAAAGGGTACTGTATATGCTTTATTTTTTTATTCTTTAGGTATTTGGTCAATCGTAGGAGTTAAGCTGTTGACTGCAACTTTTTATTCCATGCAGGATACGAAAACACCGGTGAAAATAGCCGCTCTTTCGCTTTTAATCAATATAGCGGCAAGTCTTGCATTGATGACTCCTCTTAAACACGGAGGTCTGGCTTTAGCCAATACAATCGCTTCTGGAGCGAATTTTTTCCTCCTTTTTTATTTCCTGAAAAGGAAACTGAAAAGTATCGATACCCGCAGAATAGTCAAATCCTTTGTACGAATTACAGTTTCGTCAATAATTATGGCAGTTGCAGGATGGTTTATGATAAACTCAAGGGCATGGAGTATGGAGGGAGATACATTATCCAAAACACTTTATCTCTCTGTAACAATTATTGTTTCTGTCTCTGTCTTTAGTGCTTCCGAGTTTTTTTTAAAGGGAGAGGAGTTGAGATATCTGCTTTATGTCGTGCGTAAGAGAGGTGACAGACATAGAGCATGAGACGAACGATAGGCAGCTAAAGAAATGAAATCTTTTAAAGATATAAAAGTATTGGTCGCTCTTTCTTGTCAAAAAGAATTGAGCCACAAGGAAATAAGTATATATAATGCAACAGCCTGTGATTTGGCTCGTTTTTTTCACAATGACAGTACATGTTGTCGATATCATGGAGAGAATAATGTTAATCGCGGGGTCGATCTGTTAAAGGCGGCTCTTATGGAGGACTTTCGCATTAATGGTTACGATTATCTTATCTGGCTGCCGGATTTCAGGAAAGAGGCTGACCTGAAAGTTTTTAAAGAGGCTGCACATATTCTAATATACAAAGGTTATGATATGGCGCAGGTTACTGTGAATGTTACGCCAAACCCGGACAATGTGTTGAGTTCCGATTTTTATTTTATTATTTTTTCTATGGAGAAAATAAAAGAGTATTGCAGTAAATTGCCGGAGAGTGAGTGGCTCGATATAAAACAATCTGCCGAGATATTTCTATACAATCAAATAAAACTCTCCGGTGCGCTTCACAGAGAAATTGCCGTCACATCCTTTCATAACAGGATTAACCCCTTTGAGCCCTACAGGCTACCTTTGGAGGTGGATTTTGTCTCTTTTGCATCCGGCCGTTCCGACGAGAATAATCCCGATAAAAACGCTGCATTTGTAACGATATTAGGCACAATGAAAAGTATAATTTCCGGAAAAAGAACAGCACTGTTCGGAACCGGGGTGTTGGCGAATTCTCTAATGTCCCTGATTAAAGAGAATGTAAGTGTTGTTGCTGACAATAATGCGGAAGTCCTGGGAAAGAACTTCCACGGAATAACAGTAGTGAGCCCGGAATCATTACAAGAGCTGTCACATGCCTATGATATTGTTGTATTAACTGAAATCGACAGGGAAATGGAGACGAGAGCCGTATTAAAGAGCATTTTAAAGGATACATATAATCATATTGAAATCATCGGTTTTGGCGGGCTTGTCGAGTCTGCGAAAAGAATGAGTACAAAATCCGGCTTTAATAATGAGATTTTGTCGGATATAGAGACGAAACAGCAATGTGTAAAAAGGAAAGAGCCGAAAAAAACAAAAAACAGGGAATTAACAAAACGCGGAGTACTCTATGTCGGATATCCGTGCAATATACGCTGTGTATTCTGCTACTATGCATACTCTCCGTCAAAAGAGTGGCATTCCCTTGACGAATGTAAAAGAGACACACTCCTTTATAAAAGTGTTTATAATAATAATCGTATCGATATTACAGGCGGTGAACCTACCGTGTACCCGCATATCCTCCCGCTTTTGGATTACTGCCGCTCTATCGACATTCTTCCCAGCCTGATAACGAATATGCAGGCTCTTGCAGATAAAAATAAGCTGATCTCTCTTAAAGACCACGGAGTTTACGATTTTCTTTGCTCCATACACGCTCTTGGAGATACTTATGATATGATTACAAAGAAAAGGGGAGGGTGGAAAAATATTGTTGCTGCCGTGGATAATCTCAATTCCATAGATATGAAGTGGAGAGCCAACTGCACAATGACCTCGGTTAACAAAAAACAATTAAAAGGAATTGCCTGTTTTGCTTATGAAAACAATGCCAGAGTGATTAATTATATCAGTTATAATCCCTTTTACGAATGGGCTGAAAAAATGGATATCGACTTTCAGGCTTCCCATTCCGAAATCAGTCCTTATTTGCTGGAAACACTCGATTATTGTGATGAGGTTGGTCTCGAAGCCAATGTCAGGTATTTCCCCTTTTGCATGATGAAGAGGCATGAGAATAAATGCTACAACTACTCTCAGTTGAGCTACGATTCCCATGAGTGGGATTTCTGCAGCTGGTTTTCCGAGCATACCCGCAACCCTTCAAGCAAGGCGCCTGACAGGCTCATGAAACTGGTTGCCAATGAAGAAGAGTTTCATCTCTATATGAGCATGCGCACCAGGGAGATCAGCTTCAGGCAAAGCGACAGTTGCAGATTCTGCGCAATGAGCTTTATTTGCGACGGATTTACCTCTCAATATGCAAAACGTTTCGGACTTGAGGAGATGATGCCCTATGACGGAGCATTGATAGAGGATCATATTCATTTTATAAGGAATCAGGAGAAGGTTGTGGATTTGTGAGTTGTAGCTGCATATGCGGTTCAAATAGCTTGAGCAAGCGGTAAGGTTACAGTAAAGGTAGTTCCTTTGCCTACCTCGCTTCTTACATTAATTGAACCGTTATGGTTTTCTATAATTTCTCCGCTAACGAAAAGACCGAGACCGGTCCCCTCTCCTTCGGACTTTGTAGTAAAAAGTGGCTTAAACATCTCGTCAATAACTTCTTTGCTGATCCCGGTACCTGTATCCTGAAAAAGCGCCTCAACGGCAGTACTGTCCTCTGTTGTTCTTGTCGTTATCGTTAATTTACCTTCCTTACCGACTGCCGCTATAGCGTCTTTTGCATTGATAATCAAATTGAGAAAAACCTGTTGTAATTGGTTTGGATCAGCTGTAATCTGTGGAATATCGGAACTGTAGTTTTTTTCAATTTTTATATTTGTCTTCTTGAGATGATAACTTCCTATGCCTAATGCTGCGTCAATGACATCATTGATATTGGTGTCTGTCATATTCGTCTTTTTTTTACGAGCCAGATTGAGTAAATCCTGAGCAATGTTTTTACAGCGGATGCCTTCTTTTTTAAGGATATCTGAAAACATAGCATACTTTTTATATGATTTCTCATCGGTCTTACCTTTCGTTAAGCCTTTATTAATTAAGGATGCATAACCAATTATACTTGTTAAAGGATGGTTAATTTCATGTGCGATCCCGCTTGCAAGATGACCTAACGCGGATATTTTTTCGGATTCAATAAGTTGCGCCTGTCGCTCTTTTAGTTCATGGTAGGCTCTTTTCAGGTCTCCAAAAAGCCTGGCGTTGTCGATAACCAAAGCAACGGAATTGGCGATTATAGTTAACATATCCAAGTCATCTTTATTAAAGGCATGAATGTTTCCTTTAGTGTCCACATGCATCACTCCAAGTACAGTTTCTTTAGTCATAAGAGGGACGCACATTGCTGCGCGTATTTCATCGGCTATGATACTTTTTGAGTGCATCAGACGCTCGTCGTGCATTGCATCGACTGTCAGAAGTCCTTTACAGGAACTTAATACTTCGTTGATAATTGAGGCTGAGATTGTAATCTCGGCAGGGTCATTGTCATCCTTGCTTTTAGCAACTCGAAATTGTCCTGCTTCTCCCATGTTTTTGTTAAGCAGCATAATGCATCCCCTGTCAGCCTTTGTAATTCTCAGAACTACTTCGAGTATCTTAATAAGAAGAGAAGGGAGGTGATCGATTTTTCCGATTTCATTACTTATTCTATATAGAGTTTTCAGACGTATATAAGCATTTTGGATTTCCTTGGCGTCATTGTCTTTTACTTTGGCAAGCAAGGGGTCGACATCATCAGGCGGCAGAGAGAAACTATCTGTAATATTATGTAAGGTTTGAGTATCTATATCGAGTTCTCTTTGTGATACGTAGTCTTCCAATTCAGGATTTGCATTGTCAGATAATGAGATAAACGAGATAAGCGTGCGGCCCAATTGAATTTCATCACCTTCTTCCAGAAGGTGCTTCGTAATTGGGAATTTATTTACGAACGTTCCGTTTGAGCTTCCTGTATCTTCAATTATATAGCTGTCACCGGCAGGATAAATTCGAGCATGGAACCGAGATATTTGAGAGTCAGAAAAAGTTATGGCGTTGAAATCGTCACGGCCCAGACTTATGGTGTCGTTTGAAAGTATAAACTCCAAACCTTTCGATTCTCTGTTTAAAATAATAAGTTTCGCCATGCTAAATTAATTAATAATTTTTGCAGACCACATACCTCTATGTTTTTTTATCGCCTCCAATTGCTCGGAGGCGAATCTCTTTCCCACTGAACCGGCAAGTCCCTCGGAAACAAGTGAGGAATTTAAAAAAATTTGTTTATCTTCTGTAAATACATCTGCAACGATACTGTTTGAACTTCTCTGTTCTACAACACGGATCCAAACGGTTTTAGGAAATATTCTGTCTGTAGTGAAGCGCTTCGCTACTCTGCCAAAAATCGATCTTTTCTCTGAACAAAGGATGTCTGCAAACACTGTTTTTATTATGCGATCTTCATGTTTTATGTCAATCTGACAACCGTCTGTTACACCTATCACTTCTGATTTGTAAGAATAGATGTAGCGTATCTTGGAAGTGTGCGTGTTTTCACCATGTTGTACAGGATGTAAAACATCATCTTTGTTATTAACGGTAATATTGTTTTGATTTATTTTTAATGGAGTTTCGGTTAAAGCCGTTCCGGTTAAAACCGATTCCGGTGAAATCTGACTGACATCAATTGCACGGTCATTAAAAAGTGGTGATTTGAAATAGATAAAACTTCCGGTAATAATTATATTGAGTGTGATTATAATCACTATTAATCCGATTCCATGAAAGGCGGAAATTTTTTTTTGTTTAGGTCTGTCAAAAATCTCTAATGGAACAGGTGCAACCTTTTTTCGCTCTTCGTTTTCTGCTTTTCTTAATGCATCCAGAATGTAAGACATCGTTTTCCTGACTTATCGGTTAAAGAAAATTCTCTCATTTGACAGCTTCATTTGATTTAATGAATATCATGGTATGAGGTCGTTTCCCGGCTTCTGCAATACTGTATCAGATTTCGATAGGAAAGGTGTGAAAGGGTCATTTAAAGCCTTATTCATGAGTACAAGTGTTTTGGGGCCAACGATTCCATCGGGTTTAAGAAAATTTTTAATCTGAAAATCGATTACACGATTTTCAAGATATTCATCAAAAAGTAATTCCTTTTCGGTATCGGCATTGGTCCCGAGTATAATGTTTAGTTTCTCTCTTATCGTTGCTATGTCATCGCCTGTTGAACCGACTTTCAAATTTCTGCTTTTTAATTCCCCTGAATGCCAGATAATAGTATACTCTCCAAACCAATAGTTCTCTATCTCTTTTATATTGAATTCTCGTGAATAGTTTTTAGATTCCAATGTTAAATCAGATCCCGTCGTTTTTGTTATTACAAGATAACTGGGTTTGTCTTTATTATTATATAATTTGATCATACAGGGGTGGTCGTAATTCTTAATACTATTAATATTTCCTTTAATATCGAGACAGTTTAAACTGTAAAATCTTATTTCTTCGCAATGGTTCACTCCATTACGTGGCGTATAGTCTGTTCGCCATTTAGAAATTAAATGTAAAATGGCGGATTCCCTGTCGAATGCCCCATTAGAATTGTCCAAGAGCAGGATGAAATCATTGTTCTTTGTAATATTGGAGGCGTCCTGTAATGTTATCTCCGATTCATTATCTTCGCTGTTAATCCTGATATGATTGTCATCGACTTCTTTCATATCGGAAAATTCATATGTTTTTGATTCCCTCTTTGTTTGACTTTTTATGGATTCCTCGGCAGTAATATTATGGATTTCAGTTCTCTTCCCGGTTTGTAAAGATGTCATAGAATCGTTCTTTACAATATAAAGGTTATAAAAATTTTCTTTTAACAGATATATCGATGCGCCTGCTATTGTAAAAATTAAAAGAACTATAAAAGCAGGTCTTAAAGGAGGAGAGTTTTTTACGGGTTTATCTAATACCTCTTTTGCAGCTTTTTTGGCGACTTCCGAATCAACTACATTCTTTTCTTCGGCATAGACGCCGAGCAGAGCTTGATTGCATACATTATTAATCAGCCTGGGTATGCCTCCGGTCAGGTTGTGTATAATCTGCTCCGCCTTTTTGGTGAATAAGGAACCTGAGGAGCCTGCCACTTTAAGTCTGTAATGTATATATTCCCTGGTTTGTTGTACATTCAGGGGTTCTAAGTGATAACGTGCGGTTACTCTCTGATCCAATTGCCTCATCTCGTGCCTGCTTAGCATTTCCCTGAGCTCCGGCTGGCCGATTAAAACAATTGAGAGAAGTTTTTGACTGTGCGTTTCGAGATTCGTTAAAAGGCGAATCTGTTCGAGAACATCGGTGCTAAGGTTTTGAGACTCGTCAATAACAAGTACTGTACGCATATCTGCTCTGTGTGAATCAAGGAGGAAGAGGTTTAATTTATCAATAAGATTTTTGGACGAAATATTTGCTTCTTCATAGGGTATTCCTAACTCGTCGCAAATGCTTGCCAGAAGTTCCGTTACTGTAAGCTTGGGATTAAGGATTAATGCAAAGTTTATTTTATCCGGAAGATGTTCGATCAGATGACGACAGACAGTCGTTTTGCCGGTTCCCACCTCGCCTGTAAGTAAAACGAAGCCGCCGCTTCCCTTCAGAATATAAAAAAGATGTGCCGATGCCTCTTGGTGGTATTGACTCATATATAAAAAACGGGGATCAGGTGTAATAGAGAATGGATTTTCAGTGAATTTGAAATAGGATTCGTACATGAGTCGTTAACCATCTGTATTTGAAATCATTTCTTCAGGTGTTCTCTTCAATTCCTCCATTATCAGAGACTTCCAGACAGAAGTGTACTTTTTCACCATCATCGACGCCGTACGCTTTTTGTTATCGGCGATAAGAGGGTTCGCCCCTCTATTAAGAAGAAATCTCACCATCTCTATATCGTTTTTCACGGCAGCTTTCATCAACGGCGTAGTTCCGTCCTTATTTGGTTTATTAATATCGGCGTCATTAAACAATAAAAGTTCCACAATATTTTTATTTTCGTTAAAAACGGCGATGCTCAGAGCTGTCAGACCATATTTGTTATAGTTAATATCGGGGTCCGCTTTTTTATTCAGTAACAATAAAACTATCTCCTGTTGCTTTTCTTTATCCTTGAATTCACCTTCTATCGCAGTAATAAGAGGAGAATCTCCGAAACGATTCTGTTTGTCAGGATGGAGGCCTGTGTTTAACAGGTAAGAGATATTCTCGATCTTACCGTAAGTCACGGCTGCTGTCAGTGCATCTGAAAGCACATTGATACTTTTTAGGGGGAATTGTTCTGTTAAATAATTAAGTATATCGCT
Source organism: Candidatus Magnetocorallium paracelense (assembly GCA_029001845.1). Lineage (GTDB taxonomy): Bacteria > Nitrospirota > Thermodesulfovibrionia > Thermodesulfovibrionales > Magnetobacteriaceae > Magnetocorallium > Magnetocorallium paracelense. The sequence continues at coordinate 45,989 of JAREWP010000101.1, forward strand.
ACTCTCCCTGGCTGCTGCCTTAGATAACGCCAGACTCAACATCTCTTCATCTATGCTTTTCCTCTTCTTTTTGATGAGTAATTGCAACATCTCTTTATTATCGTTGTCAATGGAATATTTCAGCACCTCTCCTATATCGATGGCTTTTGCGTCATTATAAGTAAACAATATGAATAAAAAAAACAGAAGAGTAGTCGTTTTAAACATTTTTGCTCCTTTTGAAAGAAACCCTCTGTATTTATAATTTAACTCGTTACATATTGTTTTTATATATGCTATTATATCAAGGAATAAGACTTTTCTGGAAATATTTGAAGTTCTTAGTTTGTTAAAAAGTGATGCATAACACTTTAGTTATATTTGATAGGATGCAACTGCTTGAGTTTTCAGTGAAAAGTCCCAAAATAGGCACAGCATCAGAGAGGCCAATAAAGATTCGTGTTTGCGAAACTAAGCGATCAAAAAGGCTCGTAATCCGTAAAATACACGCCTTTTTACAAATCTTCGCAAACCCGTATGAATACTTCCTCTGCGCCTGACCTTATGACTACTGACAGAAAACCCAAGTACTGTGATTGATCTCATATTAAAATGCAGACTGTACAGTAAACAAATATATGGATAAAAAACAATTAAGGGAGATTGAACTCTTCTCTGAATTTGAGGATTTTGAACTTGATGAGACTTTGTCTATAGCAAAATTCGTTAAGTATAAAAAGAATGAAGTTATCATCAGGGAAGGCGATATAGGAGATAAAATTTTTGTTATCCTTTCGGGATCTGTAAGAATTTACAGAAACGGAGATAATGGCGAGGAAATTTTTATAAAAAATCTTTCAGATGGCAATTTTTTCGGTGAAATGTGTCTGTTCAACAGAAAAACACGGTCCGCGAGCGTAAGTGCTCTTGCCGATTCTGAGTTCATATGGTTTGATAACACAGATTTTAAGGCAAAATTTAAAGATAATCCCAATGCAGGTTTATATTTTCTCAGAGAGATTTTTAACCGCATGAAAGACGACTCTTACTATATCGAGTCTATACAACACGAGTTCGGGAGAACAAATAACACAGGAAGAGGTATTTTAGATTACATGCTCGATGCCATTAACACCGGATTGGACGCAAAAAAGGAATATACTTTACGTCTCAGCGAGGTCAATAAACAGCTTGAAGACTTTAATATCATGCTGGAACGATTGGTTGAAGTACGCACAATGGACCTCAGGGAATCGAACAGAAAGCTCAGAGCCATGGATAAAATCAAGACGGATCTGCTATCTAATGTTTCACATGAGTTAAGAACGCCCCTTACATCGATCTATGGATTTATTAAAATTATTCGTAAGAGTTTTAAGAAATTCACCCTTCCACTGCTTTTAAATAATGGAATTTTAAATAAAAAATCGATACTAAATATTGAGAGTTATTTTGACATAATAGTTGCAGAGTGCAAAAGACTTACTTCTTTGATAGATAATATGCTGGACATCTCTAAGATAGAGTCAGGGAACATAGAATGGAATATGTCACCTCTTTCTATTGACGATGTTATAAGACAGGCAGTGGCATCCATGGATTCTCTTTTTAAAGAGAAAGAACTCAACCTGATAATCGAGATAGAAAAAGAACTTCCGGAGATAATTGGAGACAGAGACAGATTAATACAAGTCATAATTAATTTGCTATCAAATGCAGTTAAATTTACTAACAGCGGTTCTGTGAAATGCAAGGCTGTTTATAATACAAAAAGTGTGATTATCAGCATAATAGATGAAGGAATAGGGATAGAGCCCGGAAATACTAAAATAATTTTTGAGAAATTCATGCAAATAGGTGACTCACTTAATGAAAAACCTAAAGGTAGTGGACTAGGGCTTACAATAAGTAAGGAGATTGTTGAGTTTCACGGCGGGAATATTAACGTAAGAAGTGAATTAGGTAAAGGTAGCGATTTTACAATAACTCTGCCTTTGTATATGAAAGATGAAAAAAAGACGGCGTGATTCGATAAATCTAAAAAAAATAATTTCCGGTAGGGACGTATCCTCGTTGATTGACGGTTTAAATGAGTCTCTTGGGATATCTGTCGGGATACAGGATGCAAGCGGTGACCTTCTATGGGGTGACGTTTCTTATCCTGCTATTTACTTGAAGGAGGAAGCTGGTGATAACAGATATATTAAGCATCGTATAACCTTGAAGAAAAAAGTAGTAGGATGGGTAGTAGGTGAAAAAGGCGTGAATGCTGTAGCTTCATTGATCAATTATATTGTAAATAAGGAGCATGAGGAAAAGATGCTTTCATCCGAAGTTCTTGAAAGATATTCAGAGATTAGCATAATACATGATGTAGCGCAAATGTTATCTTCTGACAAAACATTCAAAGAAAAGTTTGCTTACCTAATTGAAAAGGCGGCGATTATTACAAAGGCGTCTGGTGCTTCTATATTAATTTATAATAAAAAAAATAACAACTTTGATATATTGGTCTCAATAGGCGTGAAGCACGACCCTGTTATTCCGCTAAAAGCAGGAGAAGGCATTGCCGGTGCTGTGTTTTTGGCAGGAGAGTCGGAATTAATCGAGGACGTTTTTTCTGACCCAAGATATGTCAGTGGTCCCGACATGATTTATTCGATGATATGCGCACCTGTTAAGAAAGCTGGTAGGGCAGTTGGTGTAATAAAAGTAAGCCGTGATAAGGATTCTTTTGCGGCAAATGATCTTACACTTATCAATATACTTGCCTTTCATTCTGCTTCTCTTAAGTATTCATAGAATAGAAGTAATGTAAAGGAGAATAAAAATGTCTAAAATTCTGATCGTTGACGATGACTCGAATGTAAGACTCCTGTTGAAGAGTGCGCTGGAGGAACTGGAAGAGACTGGTGTGGAGGTGCTTACTGCTGTAGACGGTAAAGAGGCTCTTGATATAATTCAAAATAATCGGCCAAATATTATATTTTTAGATATAATGATGCCAAAGATGAATGGTTTTGATGTATGCAGTGCTATTAAGAGTGATGGTAATTATAGAGACATATTTATAATCATACTCACTGCAAAAGGGCAGATTACTGACAAAGAAAAAGCGCTGGAATGTGGTGCTGATATGTATATTACAAAGCCCTTTGATCCTGATGAGGTTTTGGAAAAAACAGCGGAGTTATTGAAGATAGAGTTGGAGTATTAAGCGTTTAATTAATAATCGATAAGGTTTTATCTGTAAAAATCATTTTTGTTCTCCCAATTCTAAGGGTATCATTGTTATTTAGCTTGTATTCTATACCTTTCTCTATCTGTTTTTTATTAATAATAGTTCCGTTTTTACTTAAGTCAGTTAAATAAAAATCATCTCCCCTTTTTTCAATCTTTGCATGTTCTTTGCTAACCTCTTCTCTTTCTAACATAATATATGCTCTATGTGATCTTCCAATGATACAAGAGTCTTCTATTACCCATTGGCTTTTCCTCTTGTTTATATTTGTTTCCTTATTGTTTAACTTTGGGATGATACTTACTTCATCTGCTGCATCATTAGTCTCAGTCTTAGCTTCAGACCTCATCCTCTCTTTTCCATCGACCTCAGATGAGTCCTCTAAAGGCACTATTTTTAGTTTCCCTTCTGCAAATAATAATCTGATATTACTAATCTCTATTATATCGTTTTCTTTTAACTCATACTTTTCTGCTATTGGTTGAGCGTTAACAAATGTAGCATTTTTACTGTTTAAGTCAGAGAGAAAAAAAGATCTATTTCTTCTCTCTATAATTGCATGTTCTCTGCTAACTTTTTGACCTATGATGTTAATGTCGGCATTGTGGCGCCTGCCAATTAGTGTTGTTGAAGATTTAAGCTCCCATTCGTTAGTGAATGGTTGTTTTTGAGGTTTGTTTAATTTGTAATTTACAAGTAAGGCAATTATGGCAAATATTAAAGATATTAAAACAGAAATTATTATATAAGCGAATGCAATATCCATAACAATGCATTAAATTAAATAGTTTGTTGCGAATGAGAGAAATGAATATAAAAGATGTAATTTGTTCAATTATTTGTCAAGCATAAATAGACCGTTAATTGATAGAATAAACGAAAAAGAGCCTAAAAAATAGCTAAGCAAAATTTTTAGTTTGTCTGCTCTTGAAACATATTTTACTTGGTAAAAACTGTTATTGTTGGACTTGCATACATTTGCAACTAAAGAGATTGATATAACCCACGATATAACATGCACCAAGAGAAATGGTAAAAAAATTGTTAATGATGATTGTTGATTAGAGAAATCACTGATCATTATTGATAGAAGCTGCGAAATATCAATGCCAAGGGCTGATACACATAAATCGCCACCTAATGTGTCTAATGATATATTGAAACTCTTTTTTAATCTAAAATCACAATAAAAAAAAGTGAATGGACCTATTATTGGTAGCCATATTTGAGGGTTTAGTGATATATGAGCTATTATGTCTAGTATCATTTTAAGTCTATTGTTTTGTATTTTTTATACCGTATTATATATAATATAAATCATTTATAATGTGTATGTAAAGGAATAAAATTTTATTTCTTTACATAAGCATTACCTTATAATCAAAAAAAATTTGTTTTAGTTTTTTTTGTTATAAAATTTGCCTCATAGCTTTTTGCGTTTTCATGAAAATTAGTAACGTGATAAAAAAACAACAAAAAATTGAGTAATTATAAAGCGTTTCGCCATAGAAGTATATAGTTTAGATTCAATAATTTTAAATTTTAATTGGTTTAAACCACTACCTAAGGTAGTGGTACCCTAAAGAGGTTCAAGCGTAATAGTAGTTATAATGTACCTCCCTGAAAGGTATCGAGAAAGGGAGGTATAAATGAAAAGCAATTTAGTAAGGTATCACACACGATATATGAATGTAAATACCACAGAGTATTTTGTCCCATATATCGTTATAAGATATTTAAGGGAGAGAGTCAGGCAGGATATCTATAGATTCTGTCGTCAAAAGGAGCTAGTGGAAGTAGAGGAACTGAGCGTTCAAGCGGATCACATCCACCTTTGTAAAATGACGTATGAGTTAGAAGCAATATTTGGACATTAGTGATTATGGATATTAACACAAAATGTAGTATAGATATTTTAGAGTTAACGACTGATGAACAATTGACAGATACATCAACGGTATCTGAGTTGCAAATACTCTCTACTGTTCCTCCTTTCGTAAGTAGAAGATCAAATAATTTCAATAAAGCTCCTGTAGCTCAATATGCTTTACCGTTAAACAGAAGATCAAAATATAGTATTACACACTGTTATGATGTCGCAACTATTACTGAAAATACAGCGACATTTAACAAACAAGAGAATAATCAGGTAGAGGATTTCCTATATGAAGCAACTATTACTTACAATGCAAATTTAGTAATGCCAGATAAAGACAAAGAAGATTGTGCAAACGACATATTTTTCACTAATGATACATTTACAATTGATGATCGTGTTGATAAAGAAAAAATAAAACAGCATGTTGAAAACACTAAAGATATAATTTTGACTCCTTCTACTAATCGTTGTTTTAATAATAAAAAGAATTATCCTTCAATTGAACAAATATTAAGTACTATCGGTCGTTATAAATCACTAACTTTTATTGCTGAAGGAGGTCAAGGTAAGGTATATAAAGCGTGGGATTCTGAACTTGATCAGGAAGTTGCAATAAAGATATTGCCTGAATCTTACAGCAAAAACAAGTTACTTATAGATAACCTTAGAAAGGAAGTTGTCATATCTAGACGCTTACGTTATCCGGGCATTGGTGCAGTACATGATTTGATAACTTTCACAAATGGTTTAATAGGTTTTGTTATGGATTATATTGAAGGTTGTAGCCTTAGCTCATGGCTTAAACAAGAGGGAAAAAACAGATGGAAGTGGACAGAGAAATATTTAGAAATGCTGAGAGTGCTTTCCTATACTTTATCTGTTGCTCATAATGAAAATATAGTGCACAGGGATATCAAGCCAGGAAATGTCATGTTAAAAGATGGAAAGTTAGAAACCCCGGTTCTCCTTGATTTTGGTATAGCACTACCATCTATTGATTCCCCTGATAATAAAAAATGCGGTACTTTTCATTATATGGCTCCTGAACAGTGGGAACGACCTCATGAAGTTGACGGTCGATCCGATCTTTTTGCTTTCGGAATTTTAGCTTACCTGATATTCACAGGAAAGCTTCCTCCTTGTTCTTTATACAACTTCCCCAAAATACGTAAAGTACCATGTGTTCCTGTTGAAGAAATTTCACCTCTATATAACTATAATGCCAGAGTGCCAGCTTCTCTTGATCAACTGATTCGTTCTCTTCTATCATATGAGCCAGAAAACCGTCCTTTGTCAGCTAATGAACTGTATAATCAATTGAAGGATGTATCCATAATAGACGAGCAAGAGGCCCTGTTTAAGCATTTAGCTAAAAAAAATAAAATTTCTAAGGATGGATTTGTTACAATTGCAAAGGGTCATTTTTACTTAGGCAGTGAGAGAAAGGAGTGTGGCAATGCTGAACGCCCCAAAAGACGCGTCTTTCTGTCAGAATACAGGATCAGCATAAATTTGATAACCAACCGTGTGTATAGAGAGTTCTTGGAAAGTACTGGCTTTCCTTTTCCAACACCTCCGTGGTTGGATCATTCGGTAATAGGGAAGGATGAACATCCAGTGGTTGGAATTACTTGGGATGAGGCTATGACGTTCTGTCAATGGATGGGAGGTTTACTTCCAACTGAGGCGCAGTGGGAAAAGGCAGCTAAAGGAATTGACAGCAGAACCTACCCATGGGGAGATGAATTTAGTAATACAAAAGCAAATATTGATTTTTTCCATAATGCTACTACATCTGTAGGCTTGTATCCTGAGGGAGCGAGCCCATACGGGTGTTTGGATATGGCTGGAAATGTAAGGGAGTGGTGCTTGGACTGGTATGATCCTCAGAGCTATTCGAAAATACCAATGGGTGGAAAAGATCCTCAAGGGCCTTTTGAAGGTAAACATAAGGTGATGAGAGGCGGTGGATTTCGGAGTTATAGAGATGAGGCGCGATGTTCTTTTCGAGGACATGCATCTGTAGACACACGTGAACCGGATATAGGTTTTCGTATTGTATTAAGTAATGAGGAGTTAAATGACTGAATCTGGCAATTCAAACTCTTTAGAGAATGGTAATAAGGAAAATAGTAAAATGCTTTCCGAGAACTCTGAAAAAACACTTTCATACGATAATATAGAAACAATAAGCTCAAATGAAGAGGAGAGAATAAGTCCATATAGTTTCCATGAAGAGAGAGGTTTAAATAAAGAAGAAGATAACACAATCACCAGCCCATATATTAATGAGGAAACAGTTACACACACACCAAAAAAAATCGCAGCCTCTGTAAAAGAGGAAACTAAGGCCGTTAGCAGACCACATAAGTTGAAGCAACCTGAATCTCCACGTTTGCCTGATTTTCAAAAAAGAGAAAATCATTTTGCAAGTTTTTTGTTAGAAGAAAAAATAATAGATAGACATGATCTTTTACTTGGTCTATATAAAACAGCACAGGACCAGGGTACATCGTTATTTCAAGTAATCTTTGAATCAGGCAACATGCTTATGTCTGATTTTTATAAAAAGGTTGCATATTGGCTGAATTGTAAATACTTCGAATCTGCTGATGAAATTCTATCTTTAGTGGAATTTCCACTTGGAAGAGATCATGCAGTGTTTCTACGCTCGCAGACTCTTCCGATAGTCCCAGCATGGGAAAAGGGAGGGAGTAATGGAGCTATAAATCTCGTTTCATCCAATCCATTCGATTTAAACATGTACGACTTCATCTCACAGCATCTGAAAGGGTACCCTTTGATCTGGCATTTTGGAAATCCGACAGCTCTTAAAAATGTTGTACAGCGTCTGAGCGTAACGGCATCGGCATTAAAAGATGTAAAAGAAGAACCGTTAAAAATAATAGAGTTCACAGATGAAAATGAAGAGTTTTTGTCCCTTAATATTCAAGAGGCTGATGTTCCTACAATGATTAATTGGTTTATTTACAGGGCAGTAAAAGGAAGAGCTTCGGATGTACATATTGAACCAGGCGAAAGATACATGAGTGTAAGAGTACGTATTGATGGCGTGTTACAAGAGGAGTACATGCTTCCAATGGAACTTCATCCAGAGGTTACATCACGTATTAAGATTCTCTCTGAGATGAATGTTGCAGAGAAGAGGTTGCCCCAAGACGGGCGTTTTGGGGTTAGGATTAGTGGAAACTCTATAGACCTTCGCGTTTCGACTTTCCCTACTGTGCGTGGCGAAAAAGTAGTTCTCCGTCTTCTCGAACAGAGTGCGCTCCATTTTTCGCTTGACAGCATAGGGTTTCAGGTTGGTGATCTCGAGCGTCTTAAAAAACGTATCGCAGCACCCTATGGTATGATTATCATATCCGGCCCCACTGGAAGCGGTAAGACCACTACTTTATATTCGGCCATAAACAGTTTGGATGTATCGAGGTTGAATGTAGTCACTGTCGAAGATCCTGTGGAATATCGATTGACCGGAGTGTATCAGTTACAGGTAAAGGAAAAAATCGGCCTTACGTTCGCCTCTTCTCTAAGAAGCATTTTGAGACAGGACCCGGACGTTATACTGGTAGGCGAAATTCGCGACAGTGAGACTGCCGAAATTGCCGTTAGAGCAGCTCTTACGGGACACATAGTTTTATCCACTCTACATACGAATGATGCTGTAGGAGTTATGGCTCGCTTGTTAGATATGGGCATCGAACCCTTTCTTTTGGCCTCTGCAATGAGCATAGCTATGGCTCAAAGACTGGTTCGAGTAATATGCGAGATGTGCAGAGAGACAATATCGGGCAAAAAGGTGGTCAGAGAGTTGCAAAAAAAGGGAGTTACTAAAAAACAGCTCAACGATTTGAAAATTGAGATAGATGTGGATAATCAATATGAGGCAGGCAGAGGCTGCTCTCATTGCAGGGAGACCGGGTATTACGGACGCAGGGCAGTTTTGGAATTGTTTGAAGTCGATGAAGAGATAAAAATGGCTATGCTTGAGAGACCTTTTAATGAACCTAAGATAAGGGAGCTTGCGAAAGCTCAGGGGATGATCAGCTTAAAGGATAATGGTCTTTTACTTGTAGAGGAAGGGGTAACAACCATTGAGGAAGTCATCCGCCTCCTTGTGGAGCTTTAGTGACTTCGCTTCCTTTCCAAAAAATTAATAGTGGTACATTGGTTATATTTACTGAGCAGCTTGCTGCTATGGTTTCTGCCCAACTGCCTCTCCTGCAGATAATTGAAACCCTCGCGAGCGAGATCATGGACAAAAAGCTTAAAAGTATTCTTAATAAAGTAATTGCACGCCTTGAGCTTGGACATGACTTGGGTGATATATTGGAAGACTATCCTGAGGCATTCAGCTCTATTTATGTGAATATGGTTAGAGCAGGAATGAATTCGGGCCGCCTTGACGTCTCCCTTGAGCAACTGGCAAAGTATCTCAAACAGACCCATGAAACTATCGGAAAGGTGTCATCTGCAGTCACATACCCCCTATTCCTTGTTTTTGCCTTAATTATTGTGATGGCAGTAATAATATATTGGATACTTCCGAATTTCAGAAGTTTGTATGATACCTTTGGTGGTGAACTTCCAAAGCCTACTCAATGGCTTATTGCCTTTGCATATGCAGTGGAACAATGGTGGCATTTGGGGGTTTTAACAGTTTCTATAATATTGTTTTTATACTGGTTGTATATCCAGACTCCTGACGGTCGTTGGCTTTCTGACAGGATCAGATTAAGATTTCCTATATTCGGCTCTTTCTTCTACCGTTTGGCTATTGCAAGGTTTCTTCGTACAATGGCTGTACTTGTACAAAGCGAGGTTCCTATAATAAAAACTCTGAATCTTGCAGCCCCTGCTTCAGGGAATGTATACATAGAAGGAATTATTATAGAGGCATCATCTCTTGTGGAAAGAGGCCGGAGCCTGACATATGCTTTTCGAGAAAGTGGGCTGTTCCACGGAATTGTTTTACAAATGATTTCGTCCGGTGAAGAAAGTGGTGTTTTGGACAGATTATTGTTTTCAGCTTCTAATTTTTATGATAAACTGACAGAGTATAGAATACAGTCTATCATTGGTCTTATCAATCCTATTTTAACAATTTTGATAGGTATGATTATTAGTTTATTATTAATTGCTTTATTTCTCCCTATCTTTGAAATGGGTAGTGTAGCAAGAGGAGTTTAAGTTATATTTTTAAGACTATGTTAAAAGAACATTTAAAAAAAGGATTTACCTTAGTAGAATTAATGGTAGTGATAGCTATAATTGGCATTTTAGCCTCCATAGGGATACCCAGGTTTTCTAAATTTATCATAGATGCAAAAGCAACAGAGGCTATAAGAAACATAAGCAGAATAGCAGAAGTTACGCAAGCTTATAAGGATGTCAATCGAGTATACCCCAATGAGGGTGAGGAGATATTAGAAAAAGGTAGTAAAAGTTTCGCAGTATATATGCCACAGCTTGACCTTTCAGAATCAACAAATTTTTCATATTTTCTTACGACTGATAAAGAAAAAGGAATATGTATAATGGCAAAAAGTATTAGTTGGGGAAACGACAGATGCATATATTTCTTAAGTAATCCTTCTTCAGCAGGTATCAGGCCTGAGCAAATAGTATATTTTGATGATGACCATTTTTATAAGAAATATTTTATTGATGAAAACGCATCTGTTTTCTTTATCCCTGATTTTTGTCCTATTTGTATCAGAAATATAAATGAATGAATACTTTTTTTACAAAAAACATCAATAAAGGCTTTGCAAGCATTTCCATAATTTTTCTCCTAACTATCATCTTCTTTGGAATTGGATCATTTTTAACTTATGTGCTTTTAAATACCTCACATGAAGCAGAACTTTCACTTAAAAAAGTAAGATCCTATTGGGCTATGGCCGGGGAACTTGATTACGCTCTCTCCAGATGCAGGCAATCCAATAGAACATACACAAAATCATGTAATAATTTCCTGGAATTTGAAGATTACAATTTTTTTAGAGAAGTGGATACGTGGATATATTCAGTGCAAGAGTCATATGAGATTTCTCATCTTTGTGCGTATTCTGAGGTGAGAATGTCAACCAACAAGGACCGTTTATTATCTGAATTGAAGGTGGGTATTAATATAGCAAAAGGAGAGGCCACTGTTACGTCGTGGCAATGGAGATGATTGCATTGCCTTTTTTCAGTACTAAAATAATCAATTGTAACGTTACAAATGTTGAAAATAAAATTATTTCTTTATACATAGGCATGTCTTCCTGTTGGATGTCGGAGTCTGATTCAGATGTTTCCATCAACATGTCTCGAAGAGTAGATATTGATAGTGATTCGACTACTGATGATTTATTAAAGACTTTATTTACGCAAGAAAAGCATTATTCGATTAGACTTCTTCTTCACCAACCCGATTTTTTTTATAAAATAGTCAGATTAACTGGAAATGAAAATAGAGAGCACCTGTCTGCCTTTTTTCATTTCCTGAGTCCTCCTGCTTCTATAATTAAACTTCCTTTACGTAATGATAATAGTGGTGATGATTATCATTTATTAGCAGCAGTAGAGGTAGGTGTTTTAAAAACAATACTTAGGAGCATTCCGGAAGCAGCTTTTTCCATAGAGTCTTTTATTCCTCTACCATGCATTTTCTTAATGGCATTACATCAAAGTTTAATCAATTCGAATATTGGTATACTGATTCCCGGATTTTATTGTACATCAATAGTTTTAGGCGGCAAAGGCAGGCCAAGTCTGGTACGTTCATTTTTACCAGGTTGGCGTCAAGTATTTGAAGGTCTAAAAGATGAAGGACTTTCTAATCAAGCTGCTTTATCTCTCATATTTTCTAAAGGAATAATCGGACGTTCTACTGCTTATAGTAAAGTAATCGATCCTTTCATCTACTCAATTAATAAGTCAATAAATGAGACATTAATTTATTATAGAGAACAGTTAGGGGGAGAACCTTTAGAAAGAATAGTTTTATGTGGTTATGAAATAGCTTATGGGTTATTTAAAGAGGAGGTGTTGGATTTTGACCCTGTATTTTATATAGCAGGCAAAGAGTTTGATTCAGTGCCTAATTTATTAAAAGGCACGACAGAGCCTTTGATTAAAGTAAGTCGTGTAATGTATAGCTATAGCACAGGTAAACGACAATTTGAAAAAATAAGGGCGCCAATGAGTATGAACAAAAGAGGAGCGTACAGACAAAAATATACTTTACTAGATCGCCTGGCAAGTTCCTTTATGAAGTCTTATGATGAAAACACGGAGACTGATCGGCTTGGGGCTAAGAGTAAGCGTGAGATTTTTTTAATGCTCATGTTAGTAGTAATAGTGATGTGGTTTTTTCTTTCTCAATATACAAATCTTAAGAAGCGGTACAAAATGAAAGTGGATCATTTTTATCATATCCAAGAGGAATTTACTCTTAAAGGAAAGCATACCCAATCATCTGAGGGTAAATATCATGTGTCAAATAAAATTGTTTGGGCTGAACAGATGATTGCACTTTCAGAGGAAATTAAGCATCCTTTATGGCTAACAGATATATATATAGAAGCCATTGAAGAAGAGTCACAGGGCGGTTTTTTGTTACATAATATTTTAACAGTAGAAGGTGCTACTCTCTCCTTATTTGAAAATCATATTTCTGAAGTCGCAGGATACATGGAGCGTTTAAAAAGAAATAAAAAATTCAATGAAAATTTAACAAAGCTTAATGTTCGAGACATATCATTAGATGAAAGGCAAGGTAATATAATACGATTTATTATTGAAGCTACCTATGATCACCCTCAAAATAAAATGAATCATAAAGAAGATGTTTTTCAAAGAATATTATAGTAGTCCTCATATGACCTGATACTAAAAAATACTACTTAGGACTTAATTAATTACTATAGGCTATTTTATAAAAAGAGCATCAAGTCATATGAGGACTACTATAGATAGAAGCAGTAAGATTGCATATTAAATCACTCAATATTGAGAAATAATGAATCACATAACAAGGCATTAGATATAATTACCCTGAGAGTCAAAATAGTCTATTTTTTATGGATGAGCACAGAAGAATAATAATTAGTATTGTAGTATTAGCAGTGATCATGCTGCTATCAGGATATTTTTTATTTTATTTACCGATAGAAAATAACTACAACACAATAAACAGTCATATTAATTATTTTAAAAAGCTAAAGAGCCGATCTGAAGTTGCAGCAGAGAATCGACACATAAATGTAAAGAATAGTGATACAGAGCTTCAAAAAAATGATACTATTGAGGATTTTTTACGGGGAATCAATGATGTTGCTTTTAATGCCGATGTTGTCATTTATAAAATGACACAGGACAGAAGATGGCCTAATACTTTTAAACTATCGGTTATTTCTGATTACCACTCATTTCTTAAGTTTATCGCGGAGATAGAACAGATCAATATATATATTAGAGAGTTATCGATTCATCCATATAAAATGGAAGCAGGGCTGCCTTTGAATGTTGTGACTCTCCTTATTTCTGTCTTCAGGCATGATTATTCCATATCAGCTGAAAGATTTAAACGCTTAAATGACTACATAAATAAAAAAGAACTTCAAGATCCTTTTAAAAATTTAGACCAGTACGTTCCTATCATTGATCTTACATGGTTACATAAATTAACATCTATTGGTATATCTGCCGGTACTAAAGAAGCTACTATTGATAGAAAGGTCGTGCGCGTTGGAGATTTTTACCCTCCAGGTTCAAATAGAAGAATTACCATGATTGAAGCGGACCGTGTCTATTTGTCAGAAAAAACTATTCAAGGAGAAAAGGAGTATATTATCAGATTCCGTAAAAAACGATCCTTACAATGAATGTAGTTTAGATGTAAATAGCAGAATTCGTTATTTTATGAACAAAAAAGGTTTTACTTTAGTAGAATTAATGGTTGTGATTGTAATAATCGGAATATTGTTAACCATTGCTGTTCCGAGTTATCAACGTCAGATAATCTCAAGTCGGTTAGAAGAGGCAAAGATTATGATGTCCGCTATTGCTGCTGCTGAACGTAGGTATTTACGAGAAAATGGTCGTTATTTTGGTGATTATGAGGGTGTAAATGTTAATGAGGATGCGCTTTTTAAAACCTTGGGCGTTGATTTGAGAGAATCTATAAATTTTTGCTATCAAGTTGAATGTAATAATAATTGTATGCCTGACTTAGAAAGCTGGCACTTTAGAATTTATGGTTGGCTCTATTATGATGGTTTAAAATACTGCAAAAAGCAATCAGGTTATACGAATTCTGATGGTTGGGTAAAGCCGGAAAAGGAGGCAAATGAAATAGGGTCAGAAGGGGACAGGGTTATACTATGTTGGCCTCCGCCTAAAAACGGTCTTAGTGATGCATCTTCCAATAAATGCGGATTGAACAGTTTTGAGGGATATATTCTATGGCAAGAGGGAGTAAGCGTAAGTGATGTATTTGACGATGACTAGAGGTTCTGTTTTAACACAAACATTGACTATTTTGTCTTTATTAATAATTCTGTGCGCTTCTCTTTACTTTTTTTATTCAAACTTTTATGTAATTCCTAAATTAAAAGTGGATATGATTAATTTTAGCAATGATATTTATGAAGTTGAAAAAGCCTGGTTCTTAAAACATCGAGATTTTTTTCCTTTTGGTAATAAGAATATGGATTCTGCCTTTAAAAAGCTTGGAATTAAGCGAATGGAGGGGTTGTTATGCAGAGTAGTGAAGTCATCTTCTAAAGAGCTTGCAATTTATATATATCCTGACAAAAAAAGACTAATCGAGGGATATGATCCTCCTTTCGTTTATGTTTACCAGGTGAGCGATGGCATTGAAAAGAGAGGATTTCTTAGTGAAGCCGGGACAATACAATCAGAATAGCGGTTACATCCTTATCGAGATTCTCGTTTCAACTCTTCTTATTGGCACTTTCCTTTTAGTGATAATTTTAACAGAAGATGTTATTGAAAGGATGTTTTTTCATAATACATTAAAAAAACGTGCAGTTTTTTCTATTAATTCTCAGATGGAACGTTTGTCTGCGCTTTACAGATGGTGTAAAGGTTTTAATAATCCTTTTTATAAGGATATTTATGGCAAGAACAGTGAAACCTTGAACATATACAGAAATGGGATGCTCGACTCTTCCTGTATAGCCAACGGATCATTAGTAATAACTAACCCATTTGACGTGCTTGACGGTATAAATGATTGGGAAGAGATTTATTATAATCCAGATATTTCAAATGCTTATAACTCAGTTTTTATCGATAAACA
Source organism: Candidatus Magnetocorallium paracelense (assembly GCA_029001845.1). GTDB lineage: Bacteria > Nitrospirota > Thermodesulfovibrionia > Thermodesulfovibrionales > Magnetobacteriaceae > Magnetocorallium > Magnetocorallium paracelense. Next base: position 61,421 of record JAREWP010000101.1, read on the forward strand.
ACGTCATATTGCAGCGAAAATCGAGTGGGAAGAAAGGAGTGTAAATGATTGTAAACTCTGTGTCAAAGGTACTGAGTGTGTTACCTTGGACAGAGCAAATGCAGTTTGCCTGATATTAAAAATGTATTATCCTTACAGGTGGCGTGATAATAGAATTGTAGAGGATGAAGCATTAGGCAAAAAAGAAGAGCTCGTTTTAAAAACTATTGTAGTAAGAAAATAATCATGATTAACAGAGGCATTATCTGTATGAGAGATAAAAACCATGGTTTTACGCTGGTTGAATTAATGGTTGGAATGCTGTTGCTGTCAATTATTTTATATGGTTTAACAAAAATATACGTACAGACCTTAAGTTTTCAAAATGCCGAAAAAGTCAGGTTGAAACTTTACATGGAGGCTCTTGAGCTAATAGACGTGATTGCAAATGGTGTCATTGACTCTAATAATAAGAAATATCGAGCCGGCATAAGAGGCTGTGATAGGATTAAAACTGAAAATTACCGTGATGTTTGGAAGCTGTGTAATAACAAATTCCACTTTGTTAATGAAAAGTATTCTTTATCTAATCCTACTTTTGTATCAAGAAATACTCTGATTTTTCAAAATTCTTCAGGTTCTCTGAACTACTATTCATCCAATGGTGGATTGATCGCAGATAAGGGTTATGTAGAAGAAATGAATATTGAATCAGGCAATCTTTCAATTACGAATTATAACGGCACTAAACAAATAAAAACTGTGGCTGTTAATTTTACACTCAATGATCCTGATTACGATATTCGTACTGATTCAAATAACTTAAAAGAGGAATTTTGGAGCCTTTTTACGTTTAACTTAGGAAAAAGGGTAGGAGTTCAATAGGTAATCCCTTAAGGGAAATCAGTAACAATGTCCTTAAAGGACTAATCAAGCTACCGGCTTTGCTGGTAGTAATGACTTGATTGGATAGGATTTTTATTAAAAAAACATTTCCTGCAACAGCTTGATTTAATAATCCGTTTATTGAAAAATCCTCTTTGAATATGCTTAAATAACCATTATTTATGTTAAGCCTGACAATGCTTTCTCTTGGAAATAATTAACAAAAGCCTTCTTTCGATAACAGGGAGAAGGCTTTTGTTTTAAAAAAGGGGGTGAATTTTGGCGAAGCACCTTATTTCCATTGACAATCTCTCCAAAAAAACGATCGAAGATATCTTCAACCTTGCAGACAGCTTTGACAAACAACTCAACAAAGGCCATCAAAACGATTTGTGCAAGGGAAAGATTATGGCGACTATGTTCTATGAGCCAAGTACAAGAACAAGAATGTCCTTTGAAAGCGCTATGTACAGACTCGGCGGGAGTGTTATCAGTTCTGCGGATACAGTTACTACATCGTCTGCGGCAAAAGGCGAATCTCTTGCCGATACAATAAAAGTACTCCAGCACTATGCCGATCTCATTGTTTTACGTCATTTTAAAGATGGTTCCACATTGCTTGCTGCAGAGAATTCCGATGTCCCCATAATAAGTGGCGGAGACGGTTCCTATGAACACCCGACACAGACTCTCTGCGATCTTTATACACTTCGAAGAGAAAAGGGAGAAATCAAAAACCTGCAGATTGCTGTTTGCGGAGATCTAAAATACGGCAGAACGGTCCATTCTCTTGTATACGGTCTTGCGAAATTCGGCGCAACTATTTTTTCCGTTGCTCAAAAAGATTTCGACTTTCCCGAAAACGTAAAGAAGAGGCTTAAATCCAAGTATGGAGTTGTAATAAAAAATTTTACCAAACTCGATGAAAAAATGAATTCCGAAGATGTGTTATACATGACGAATATTATGCAATCGAAAAAATCGAAATCCGCTAAGAAGATTCTTAAGGAGAGTGATGAGCTTTTCCCGCGGATTCCCATCGAGTATTTTGATGCGGTTTATATTACCCGATTACAGATGGAGCGTATGCAGGGAATAAAGAGCAATTATAAAAGTCTTATGTCATATCTGGTCAACAAGGAGCTCCTTGAAAAGGCCAAAAAGGATACAATTGTAATGCATCCGCTGCCAAGAAGATATGAACTTTCCTATGATGTGGATCACGATAAAAGAGCTGCCTATTTCAGACAGGCGGCTTATGGTATCCCCATTCGTATGGCGATTATCGCTATGTTTTTGGGGCTTGTCGATTTCGATATCAAGTTGGAACCTCATCAACAAAAGGGCATAATAATGAACGAACAATGTGTAAATACCAATTGTATAACTGCCGGCGAGGAAAATGTGCAAAATAAATTCCTTAAATCCGATGATGAGGAGAATATGTATAGATGTTTTTATTGCGATTATGAAAAGGTGATACGAGTATGATGATATTGATAAAAAACGGGATGGTTATTGATCCGGCGAACAAGAGAGCCGATGTCCTGGATATTTTAATTGAAAATAGCGAAATTAAAGAAATTTCCGGAAAGGTCAATACCTCAAACAGAGACATCCTGACTTTTGATGCAAGGGATATGGTTGTCTCTCCGGGGCTTGTAGACGTTCATGTCCATTTCAGAGAGCCCGGATTCGAACATAAGGAGACTATCAAAACAGGTTCCAGGGCCGCCGCTATGGGTGGATTCACCACTGTGGTGTGCGAACCCAATACGATGCCGCCAATAGATTCCGCAGATATGGTAAGAAAAGTTCTCCATATCGCCTCAGAAAATGCGATTATTAATGTCCATACAAAGGCTGCCGTTACCAGAGGTTTGAGAGGAGAGTATCTGACCGATGTCGATACATTGAAAGAAGCAGGCGCCTCGGCTCTGTCAGATGACGGCAATCCTGTAGGCAACGAAAAGCTCATGAAAGCCGCTTTGATAAATGCAAAGGAAAATATGTTGCCCCTTAGTCCTCACTGCGAAGACTCGGACTATTATCTCAAAGAGCAGGGAGGCAGGCCGGAAAGGGAGCCTTATACGTCAGAGAGTGAGTTTATAAAGCGTGATATCGAGCTTAACAGAGAGATTGGCTGTGCTCTTCATTTCTCTCATATTAGTTACAGAGAATCGGTAGAGGTGATAGAGAGAGCGAAGTCCGAGGGGATACCGATAACAGCAGAAGCGGCGCCACATCACTTTACTCTGACAAATGCGGTGATCGAAAAAACAGGCAGTAATGGAAAAGTAAATCCTCCCTTACGAACTGACAATGACAGAGAGGCATTAGTTCATGGTTTAAAAAGCGGAGTTATCGATGTTATTGCAACTGATCACGCACCTCATACGATCGATGAAAAAAATCAAGCCTGGGATAAGGCCCCTTTTGGAATTATCGGATTGGAAACTTCTCTGGGTGTTACTCTTACGGCTCTTGTGCATACCGGTGTTATCACTTTTTATGAGGCCATAGAGAAGATGGCAGTGAACCCGGCAAGAATTTTTGGTCTGAACGCAGGTACTCTCTCTGTCGGTTCCAATGGAGACATTGTAATTATCGACCCTGACAAAATTTGGACCGTAAATCCCGATACTTTTGAATCAAAAGGAAGAAACTGCCCTTTCAATAATCAAGAGCTGAAGGGAAAAGCTGTTATGACAATGGTTAAGGGCAAAATCGTAATGTTGAATGGTTCAATAATTGAAAATCAGGATGAATTGTATAGAAGTATGAAAGAGAGTCCCCCTACCTTGAGTAGAAAATAAATTCTACACGTCTGTTTTTCGATCTTCCCTCTGACGTGGCGTTTGAAGCTACCGGTTTTGTGTCGGCAAAGCCTGTAATGCTGATATTTTTCGCATTTATCTTAGAAACGTCTCTCAGATAAGCGAATGTAGAAAAGGCTCTGGCCGTAGAGAGCTCCCAGTTTGATGCATACTTACCGCTCCTAATAGGCAGGTTATCTGTATGGCCTTCAATGCCGACTCTTCTTTTTGAACCCTTAATGATCTCCGCTACTTTATCAAGAATTTCATTGGACTGCTTTTTCAGGTTCGCTTTGCCCAGATCAAAGAATATCTTTCCCTTTACTCTCATTACAATTCCCATGCTTGTAGACTCTACTGAGACATCTTCGCCAAGTCCTTTACTGTTGATCATTCTTTCCAACTCGTCTTTTATGGCTTCATTTGTATCGAGCTTCTTTTGCTTGTCCAGCTCTGCTTTCAATTGTTCCAATCTGCTCGGTGCAGGTTGTTTTTGCTTGGCGTAATACTTTTCCACAGCCTTTTCAATTTCCTCCATCATGGCTTGTACGTCGGCAGAGGCTTGTGACGTTCCCGGATCGGAATCGGAAAGCGATTCGTCTTTCATTTGACTGGTTTCTATATAATTCTTCACTACCTCGCTTATCTGGCTTTTTAATTGCAAATCCTCAGATTCTTTTGCCATTCCCTTTTCGCCTTCTCCTTTCCTGTCTGTACCTCTAAAAGAGGAAATCGGTATGGGCTCCAGAGTAAACTCCAGAGGATTCATTGTATGAGCGAAAAATCCGGGCCCTGTAGGGAGAATACCCAAAACCGTTTGAACGGAACCGAGGGAGTCTTTGAATTTGGTCTCATCCATTTCGGCAAATGAGAGTAAGAGGATAAAAAATGTAAGAAGGATAGACATAAGGTCTCCAAAGGTGGCCATCCACGCCGGAGCACCCTCTTCTGCTTGTTGTTCTTCTTCTTCGTCAGCCATCGTCTACTCCTTACCAATTAATCCTTAGGTTTTCTCAGGGTGGGAGCAAGAAAGGAATTAAGTTTTTCTTCCAAAGTGATTATACTCTGTCCTTTAATCATGAGGTCTACGCCGTCTCTTATTATAGTCATTACGATTTTTTCCGCAGACGTTCTCTCTTCCAGTTTAGCGGCAATAGGCCCGCAAACAAAAAAAGCTACGATTGCACCATAAAATGTCGTAAGCAGGGCGACAGCCATGGCAGGGCCGATCGCAGAAGGATCATCAAGAGAACGCAGCATTGTAACAAGACCTATCATCGTACCTATCATTCCCATCGACGGCGCCGTAGAGGCCATGAATTTAAAGACTTTCTGCCCCACTTCATGGCGCTTGACAATAGACATGGTCTCTCTGTCGATTGTATGAACAATCTCTTCACCGGGTATGCCGTCAACTACCATTCTGATATATCTCTTAAGGTACTCGTTTTCTATCTCCATATTTTCAAGAGCCAGAACGCCTTCTTTTTTCAGTACTTTCGATATATTCAGTATTTTGTCGATTAAATCCACAGGATCTGTCTCTTTTAGAAAAAAAGCATTCATCGCTACTTTTATAGAGCCCAGAACAACATTCAATTTCTGCATGATCAGAGTCGCCATAACAGTACCGCCCAGAACGATTGTAATCGATGGAACATCGATAAAGGCGCTGAGCGGACTGTTCATCACTATGGTCGCAATAATCAAGCCGAATCCGCCGACTAAACCTATGATTGTTGCAATATCCAAGTAAATTAATCCTCCATTACGTATTGATTATGTTGTGTTATAAAGTGAATTATAGCAAAATTCTTTAATTTTCATAAAGTACGGTAAATGTCATAGATATGTAATTAAACGCATCTCTCTCTTCCTCCGATTCATAACACTATTTAAATCGGCTAATTATTATTTGACTTTAAATTTTGTAAAAAAAATGTTTCAACAGGATAAACGTCCATGATCCTCCGGGTCGCCAGAAAGCATGAAAATAATTCATGATGATTCGTAGGGACGAACCTGTGTGTTCGCCCAGGCCGCGTGTCGTTACTCCGGTGCGTTTGCTCGTTAGCCGGCGCCGGGGCAGACACGCAGGTCTGCCCCTACATTCTTTGTGGTTGCCTGTTTTCGGGATAAAGCATGAAAGAGAATTTTCAAAGGAGTCTTTATGGAGAGCCGGGGAAGTATTTTGTCTCGGGGTTAGTTCAAAGCCGTTTCGATAAAACTGTACAACATATCCTTTGTCTCTGTTTCAAAGTTATCAAACTGAATGCCGATACGTATAATATCGTCTTTTTTGTTAATGCTTTTGGCGCTGCCTTTAAGAATCAACTCCTCTTCCATTCCGGGAAGGTGTAATTTTAAATTTACCGAACTCATTTCATTAAGCATTTTCATGCTGATTACTTTGTCGGCTTTTAATGTATAAAGACATCCGCCCTTACTAAGATCTATTATAGAGCCATTTAGAAATGTGTAACCTATCGATATTTTTGCAGGGAGATGGCAATCGACTCTCTCGAATTTTCTGAAATTATGTTCTTCTATATTTTCGGGATATTTAAAAAAAGCCAGCCATACCGGTTTGGAGATATAATTTAAAACCTCTGTTTCAAAGCCATATATGTGGCCGGAGTGAATGTATCTTGCTATTACGGAAGCATTCTTAACAAGAGCATTTTCCAATCCGTTTATATGAATTTTGTTTAAACTACCCAGAATCAGGTATTTACCGGGCTCTATACCTACCAGCAGGCATTTCAATCTGATCTTGTCTTTCCCGACTTCGATATCGACATGCGTACCCGTCTCTGCGGACAGTTTATTACCGGCTTTCTTCGTATCAATCATGACTGTAAAACCTTATCAATCCTCATAGCTCTCTATAAATTCCGATATCATCTCCTCAATGTCAGGCGGAACATCCATAAACTGTATTCCAAACTCAACCATCTCTTTATCTCTTGTAATTTTCTTTATATCTCCATAAATAGAAACTCCGCTGCTTATTCCGGGCATGAGAAAGCTGAGTTTAATACTCTCCAGGTCAAGAACAACACCGGATTTCAGCAGTTTATCCGTCCTTAAAGAGTATTTACATCCGCCTTTGCTCAAATCTGTTATGTGACCGTCCATTATTGCTTTTGCAATACTGAGTTTCGCAGGGAGGAAACACTCTACCCGTTGATGGGCTCTGAGTTTTTTTTCTTTGACATCAAAGGGGTAAGAGAGAATTAAAAGAATATCAGGCTCTGTAACAGAACCCATTACAATGGATGTAAAGCCGAAGATTGTTCCGCTGTTTGTAAACTTACCAATAAAACTGTTACCGTCAGGAGGGGCCTGTTGGAAATTTTTAACAAAAATTTGTTTTGGGATTTTTATAATTATATAGTCATCGAGTTTCATCCCTACTACATGGCATTTAAGAATTATATCATAACCTTGTATCCTGCCTTCCAGGGAAGTGCCCATTTCTAAAGCTATTCTGGTCTTTTTTTTGTCGAAATCTACATAATTTTTCAGAATTCTTCCCATAATCAAATATGTGGTAATCTATGATTTTTGAAAATAACACAAAATCATTATAAAATGCAACTAAATTTAATGTATAACTTTAGGTTTTTTATGAGAATGAATTTTGACCGACCCTTATGTGCAGATTGGGAGTTCGATTGAAAAGCAGACCCCGTTGTCTTGATTTTTCGCATATAGTTTTCCCTTCATATTCCTCTCGATAATGATTTTTGAAATATAAAGCCCTATACCGGTTCCGCCATATTCCTTTGTCGTAAAATAAGGATCAAATATATTATCTATAGCATTGTCGGGTATACCGCCTCCGTTGTCATTTATCTCTATGAGGATAATATTGTTTTTTTTTGAAAGTACAATAGTGACCTCTCCCTTTTCATTGTTTTTTAACAGGCCCTTTTTTATTCTCTCTTCAATGGCGTCCCTTGAGTTATTCAGGATATTAAGGACTGTCTGCTTAAATTCGTTGGGGTGTCCGATTACAGGAATGTCAGGTTCGCAAATACAGACTTCCGGTAAATAGTCCTCAGGATGCTTCTTTGCAACTGTTTCATAATTACAGTAGAGGCTTACTTTTATTCCTGATTTCTTTAGTTGCTTATTTACGAGAGATAATGTCTTTCTTATGGCCGTATTCACACCAAAAGTTATTTTCTCTTTACCCGGTGTAAAGAAATTTCGAAAATCCTCGATAGTGTCAGACATGTAGTGTATTTGATCGCCGATACGTTTAGCAGACAGCTCAATATACTCTTTATTAAGTTCGCCGAAATTAAAAGCATCCTTTAAGTCGTGTACAAACAGGCTGATTGCATGTAATGGTTGACGCCACTGATGAGCGATAAGAGCAATCATCTCTCCCATTGTCGCCATCTTTGATTGCTGTATCAACATTTGTTCCTGCATAAGAGTAAGCTTTTTCATCTCCTTTCTGGACCTCGTCAATTCCAGATGAGTTTTAACGCGTGCTGTCAGTTCAACGGTGTTAAAGGGTTTTGTAACATAATCCACGGCGCCTGTTGCAAAACCTTTTATTATACTCTCTGCATCTGTCATTGCTGTAATGAAAATTATGGGAATATCCTGGGTGATGGTGTTTTCTTTCAAGCGTTTACAAGCTTCGAAACCATTCATTTCAGGCATCATTACATCAAGCAGTATGATATCGGGACGTACGTTTTCAGCTATTCTAATTGCCTGGACACCGTTTTTGGCTATATGAACATTATAATTTTCTTTCTTGAATATAGTGCCGAGAATATGTAAATTTTGAGTGTTGTCATCTACTATGAGTATACGTATACTTTCATCGGAAGCTCTGTCCATAATATTTTTCAATCCCGGTTTCAAAGAAGGGCTATGATTTCCAATATAATTTTGGAGATAAAAAGATTTAGTAACTATTTAAGTGTATAGACTGAAGGCTGAAGATTATCAGGTAAAACATGCTATCGATAATCTAAGTATTTTATTGGCCGATACCCCCAAGCCGTCAGATTTTTTGCTTCAGCCTTCAGCCTTCAGTCTACAGCCTTCAGTCTACAGCCTAAAAACCTAAGTAGTTATGTTATTGTAGCAAAATATGATTAAGAAGGGGTAAACTAATAAGGAAAATGCAGTCAAATTAAAAGTTTAAAAGAAAGGAGACAGCAATGTTTAGTTTTTTTAATAATCTTAAAATAGGCGCTAAGATACAAATAGCGATTTTTACCAATGTCATTTTAGCAATACTTATAGGAGAGTATTTGGTAACAAGAGGCCTGAACCTTACAGGTGGATCGGGAATAGTCGTTAATTTGCTGATTAACGGTATAATTGCAACTATCTATGGCTTCTTTGCATCTAAAACAATTACAAGACCATTACTTAATATCGTTGATATATTAAAAATTATCGCACGCGGTGAAGGAGACCTGACCAGGCGTCTGCCAATCGTGAGTAAAGACGAAACAGGAGAGTTATCTATAGAATTCAATGCTTTTTTAGAAAAACTTCATGATCTTATTGTGAAGGTAAAGCAGGCAGGAACCAGAGTGGCTTCCGGCAGCAAGGAGTTAAGTGTTTATTCCGAACAAATCTTGAGCGGCATCACGATGCAAAGTGAAAAAACGGCGCAAGTCGCAGCGTCTGCAACTGAGATGTCCGGTTCTATTGCTGATATAGCCGCCAATGCTTCGAGTATAGCCGATTCTTCTTCCGTCACTCTTGTCACTGCTCAGGACAGCGCCGGAGTTGTCGATAAAACCGTCAACGAAGTGAATATCATATCCGATTCTGTTTCAGCCTCATCCATGATCATAAAGACATTGGGAGAACGTTCCGCCCAGATCGGAGAGATCGTCAATGTAATAAACGATATTGCAGACCAGACAAATCTGCTGGCTCTCAATGCAGCGATAGAGGCTGCAAGAGCAGGAGAGCAAGGCAGGGGATTTGCCGTTGTAGCTGATGAAGTGAGAAAGCTTGCAGAAAAGACGGCAGTTGCAACGACAGAAATAACAGATATGATAAAGGCCATACAAAATGAATCGGAAAAGGCTATAAAGTCGATGAGCGAAAGCCGTGAGAGTGTGAATTCCGGTGTTGAATTTTCTGTTCAGGCAGGGGAAGCATTACAGAAGATTGTAAGCACTATCAATGAATTTCAAACAATGGTCAATCAGATAGCCACATCTACCGAGGAAATGACAAACGTATCGGAACAGATACATAGCGATATTGAAGGCATCGCAACAGTGTCTAATGATAACTCCTCAAAAATAGATCAAATGTCTCACTCTCTCTCAGACCTCGCTGTTTATTCGGAAAATCTGCTTCATCTTGTCGATCAATTCAAATTGAATGAAGGCTTCTTGCAGTGGAATGAAGAATTAAGTGTAAACATAGGTAAAATAGATTCACAACATAAGACAATCGTGGGAATGATAAATGATTTATATCGCTTAATGGAGACAAATGACGATAAAGGCAAAGTCAGGATAATCAACGGTATGGTCGAATATGTCGCCAATCACTTTCGTACGGAAGAGGCATTAATGAAGACACATTCATATCCGGAATATGAAATGCACAAAAAAGAGCATGATCAATTGACAAAGGAAGTATTAGGTTTTCAAAAAGATCTAAATGAAGGAAAAACCATTCTATCCTATGACCTTTTGGATTTCCTGAAGAATTGGTTGTCTGAGCATATTCTGGGCACAGACAAAAAATACGGACCTTTTTTAAACGAGAGAAATGTTTATTAATATCTAACCACTCAGTTATTAGGCTGAAGACTGAAGGCTGAAGCAAAAAAACAAATGACTTGTGAGTATTAGGCAATAAAAAACTCGATGTTTTATCGATAACGCTTGTTTTACCTAATAGTCTTCAGCCTTCAGTCTATACACCTATAACTGAGTAGTTACCATATGCGTTTACCGTAAACTGCTATAGGAGGTATTTGTGATGAGAAAAAAAGTGCTTATTTTCGGGAAATCGGGTTGACCTTATACAACAAAGGCCAGGTTGGCTTATAAAGAGAACGGGCAATATATCGATGTAACTTTGACTGCCAAAAATATGGATGAGATGCTCAGGTACTCTGAAGGAGCGAGGCAGGTTCCTGTCATTGTAGAAGACAATAAAGTGACTATCGGTTACGGCGGTACATGAGGCGTATAAAAACCGGCGGTCAGCCGGAACGTAACGATGCATGATATTGGAATATTAATAGTCGAGGACAATGCAGTAATCGCTCTTGATCTGGAAACCCTGCTTGAAAGAATGGGTTTCCAGGTGCTCGGTACTGCGGAGTCAGGCGAAGATGCTCTTGAAATAGCTGATGAGAAAAGGCCCGGGCTGATTCTTATGGATATTAATCTGTCCGGTGAAATGAGTGGTATAGAAGCTGCAGGCAGGATCCGTAACTTTCTGAATGTTCCTGTTATTTTTATTACTGCCTATACAGATGACGACACATTCAAAAAAGCAAAAGAAACTGCTCCTTACGGCTATTTATTTAAGCCTTATAATGAGAAAGATTTATATAACACCATAGAGCTGGCTCTGTACAGACATAAGAATGAGGTCGAAACAAAAAGAAGTTACCACGTGGAAAAGGCGATTAATTCACTTCTATTAAGCTCATTGGAAGATATTCCATTAACTGAACATCTGACTCGATTCTTGGATGTTGTGTTTAATATTCCATTCCTTCGGTCTATACGTCAGGCATCTGTATTTCTTCTAGAAAGAAATTCGGATAAGCTTCTGTTAAAGGCGATGCGTCACAGAGATCATCCGTTGGTAGAGTTGTGTCATTCAATAGTGCATAAGATACGACAGCAATGGGAAATTTCGGAAGTCCGTGAGGTGAGTTATATGAAACATGAGAAATCCGAGGAATCGGTTTTCTGCGGAATCTACTCCTATTACAATATACCAATATCATCGAGAAAGGGCTCACTTGGCGTGTTTGTTGTTTGTCTTGATAATCAATATAACAGGGACAATAGAGACGAAGATTTTTTTCTTGCACTCTCTTATACGCTTGCCGGTATTATTGAACGTGTCAGAGCCGATGAGTCGATAAAGGAGGCAATGGCGGTTGCCGAAGCTGCAAATCTGGCGAAGAGCGAGTTTATCGCCAATATGAGCCACGAGTTTCGAACGCCTGTAAATGCGGTTATTGGCCTGACTGAACTCCTTCTTCTCTCTACCGAAACCTCTGAGAAGCAGAGAAGATATCTTACTATGATCATGGAGTCGGCGACTCAGTTCACTGAACTTATAAATGACGTACTGGACATTACGAAATTGGAATCCGGTGTAATTAAAGCAGAGAAGACAGATTTCCCCTTTCGAGAGATCATGGAGGAAATACTTTCGCCCTTTGAAATCCAGGCCCAAAAAAAATACTTGGATTTCAAGCTTCATATTGACTCCGGCATACCTCTTTTTTTGAGAGGAGATCATAGGTTTCTTCGACATATTTTAATCAACCTTTTATCGAATGCAATTAAATTTACAGAATGCGGCTCTATTTGCATTGATGTTGAACAAAAACGATCGAAAGGGAAAAACAGCGAAATTCAACTGCTTTTTTTCGTATCCGATACAGGTATCGGTATCCCTGAAGAGAAAATAGAGACGGTTTTCGAAAGATTTACTCAGGCTGACGGCTCTCACTCCAGAAAATACGGAGGAACGGGGCTGGGGCTTGCCATTGCAAAAAAATTTACAGAGCTCATGGAAGGGGATATTGAAATCAAGAGTGAGGAAGGAAAGGGGACAGCTGTTTTTTTTACAGCTACATTTGATGCTGCGCTTCGAGAGACGGAACAACATACAGCAAAGGCCGGGTCATCAGATTGTCCCGTCGGCATCGGTGAGATAAGTAAGATACCAAAGAGTATCCTCCTTGTAGAGGATATGCCGATGAATCTTGAAATAGCAAAGGAAATGCTCCAAATAGAGAATCATTTCGTTGAAACAGCCTCAAGCGGACCTGAAGCATTAAAGCATCTTGAGAACGGTGATTTCGATCTTGTATTAATGGATATTCAAATGCCCGGAATGGATGGTTTTGAAACAACGAGAATTATTCGTAACAGCTCTGACAGTACCTATAAAATAAGAAATCGTAAAATCCCGATTATTGCCATGACTGCCCATGCCATGAAAGGGGATATGGAGAAATGCATAGAAGCTGGTATGAACGGATATTTATCAAAGCCAATTAGTTTTAAAAAGCTTTCCTCTGCGATTCACGGACATATACGAGCAGAACAGGAAGAGAATAATGAGGTCGGTGATCTGATTTTAGACAGAGAGGGCGCCCTTATGAGACTGGCGGGGAGGGAGAATTTACTTTTTGATCTCTACGATTTTTTTATAACAGGCGTTCCGTCAAATATTGAGGCTTTAAAATCAGCGATAGAAAATGATGATGCAGTCACTGCAGAGCGCGAAGCACATAGTCTTAAGGGCGCTGCCGCTAACATAGGCGCCATTTTAATGAGAAAGGCAGCGGCAGAGACGGAAGCTGCCGCTAAAAGCGGCAACCTGTCGGAAACGCGACAAAGGTATGAAGGTCTGAAAAAGGAACTTGAAAAAGTGTTGAAAGAAATAAGAATACGATAAAATTCAGGTAACACCTGAGCTATGCCCCAAAATAGCTCAGGTGTTACCTGAATTTTATCGACCTTTAGTAATCTGAACTCTGTGAATTGTTCTATAGGAGGTAACATGAAAGTCTTGGTTGTGGAAGATGAATTTACAAGTCGCCGGTTGTTAAATGTCATTCTCTCCGAATACGGCACATGTCATGTTGCAGTCAATGGAAAGGAGGCTGTAGAGGCGTTTTCCCTTGCCCATGCTCAAAACGATCGATACGATCTGATTACACTGGATATTAAAATGCCTGAAATGGATGGAATCGAAGCGTTGCGGCTTATTCGTGAAAAAGAGCGAGCAATGGGAATTAAACAGCAGGACGAGGTAAAAGTCATCATTACGACAGTTGTCGATACACCAAAAGAGGTGATGGATCTTTATTATAAAGGGGGCTGTACGGATTATCTTTTAAAACCGATCGATATAAAAGAGCTCCTCAAACTTCTAAAGCAATATGAGCCGTTTAGCGACTGATGAAAACAGAACAGGGCAAGGCGGCAAACTTTTTCTTCTGTTAAAAAAGACGATGCAGTATTAAGTGACATAACTGTTATATTCTATCTCTATGCCGCATTCGATACAGGTAACGGATTCTTCTCCTTCGCATTTGACATAGATGGTCAGGCCGCAACTGCCGCATACGACACGCATACCTTCATTGTCTTTTACAACTGCCGATGTGACACTGTTGCCTCTGATCGGCGTAATGGCAAGAGGGTAACGATGTATGATAATTTCATTACTGCAATTGGCGCAGGTACCGTGCGTGCTGTCGGGAGTTATTTCGTTATTGGCGGAGCAGTTACTGCAAAGAATACGATATCGACCATCTAAACAGTATTTGATATAATTCTTTTTTAATATTCCCACCTCCGATTTGTTACGAGTCTCTCTATGACTGCCATGTTGTTCGCACAAGGATTCTATAAAAGATTGAAGCTCCTTTGGCGGCAGAAATTCTTTCGGCGGCTCAATATCAGGAAGGCATACGGACATAATTTTTTTTAAAAGAGTTGTTACCGAAAAAATAACTAATTGACCGGCAAAGGATTCGGAAATGTTTTGTAATAAAAGAGATTCAGTAGACCATGCCTGCGATGTTGGTGAAAGACCGGAGCAGTCACCGGCTTTAAGTATTTTTACATCGGCGCCATTGTTTCTCGCCAATGCGGTAACTTCGTGGTTTGTTAGTTGTAATCCCCTGAATGCCGGATTCGACGCCTGACCGTGTTTCCCTGATGTCAACGGTATAAAACGACTGATGTTAACGCCGGAACAAAATAAGAATGTACTGTCACCCCTTGTTTCATCGGGCTTAATTACAGAATACAAAAAATCGTTTATATACTCAAAAGGTAATCTATCATTTTTCATAAACTAAGAATAACAGAATATCAAGAGAATAGTAAATAATGAAAAGAGGATACTCTTTTGGATAAATACCAGAGAATAAAAATTATGCTATAATAGACCCTTAGGGAGCCTGAATCGACAATTTCGTGTTGGTCCTGCATATATATAAGGTTTATAGAACGCAGTAGCGCAAAGAAAAACATCAGGTTAATAATTATTAATTGATAATTAATGGTATTGAATTGATAATCCTTAAATCGTCAATCATCAATCGAAAATCGTCAATTTTTTTTAAAATCGGGATTTAATGAAAATAAGCTGCTATAGCAGACAGAGGTCAGGCGGATTTACCCTTCTTGAAGTGATTGTCGTAGTCTTTATTCTCAGTCTTCTTGCCGCCATTGTGGCCCCTAAAATAATAGGAAGAACCGATGACGCCAGAATTACGGAGACACAGATACAGATCAAAAACATTGAAACCGCACTGAAATTATTTAAACTGGATAACGGTTTTTATCCCTCTACTGATCAGGGTATCCTCTCTTTAATCGAAGAGCCTGCAACGGGCAGGGTTCCTGCAAAATACAGAGACGGCGGTTATATGGAACAAAACAGAATTCCCAAAGACGGCTGGGGCAACGAGTTTCTTTATATTTCTCCCGGCTTTAGCGGCGATTACGACCTCATTTCCCTTGGCGCCGACGGTGAAGAGGGCGGCGAAGGAATCGATTCGGATATAAGCAATTGGAATCTTGAATGAAAAAACTTCAAACAGAGGCTTTACTCTAACAGAGATAATTGTCGTTATCTTTATATTATCCATCTTTGCTTCTTTTGTATTCCCCTCATTCTCGCTTTTTACAAAAAAAAGAACAGACCAAGCAACAAAGCTGGCATCGATTATCGGGTTTTTAAATGATACGGCAATAAACAGAAAGAAGACTTATTCTCTGACGATTGATTTTGACGGTAAATATGTAATTTGGCAAACACCTGATGGAGATAAAAGTATGTCGGCGCCCTCATTAGACAGGTGTATTACAGAGGAAAAAGGCGAAATTAGAGAGGGGAGGGTGGTTTTGCTTTTTGGACCTCAAGGGCTTAACAGTATATTTAAGGCCTATTTTAAAGACTCCGACTCTTCTATAGGAATCGATTACAATCCTTACACCAGACGCGTCAGAATAGAGTCCCGGTAGTTTCCTTTACGTCGCAGACACCGGTATTATGCTGTTCAGGGAGCAAAAGTATAAACTCCTCAGCTGTCAAGACATATCTCAACAAAAAAGTCACCGTCCTCTGTCTCGAAGGGGAGGACAATAACCGCGTTCTTTGCGGAATGGACAATTGTATGATTTTTGCCCATTATTGTCGATGGTAATGCCATTTCGAACTTGTTCCCCTGTTCGGCAAGCAATTTTCTCGCGCCGCCTGAAACCATATTGGTTATCTCTCCCACGACATCTACAATCTGACCGTCAAGGGTGTCCATTTTCTCGCCGAGCATTTTTGACGCTATGCTTAAAATAGAGGACTCCGTAAATGTAATGGAAAAGGAGCCCTTCACGTTTTCACCGGTCAGTCCGATCACTCCTGTTACATCGCCAAAAGCAGAGCTGCCTTCTTTAACGGACGGTTTACCCGGTTTGGCCTCTGTCTGGGCCATCGTTGAAAGGATATTGATTATAGTAACGAGAAAAGGATTTATATAGTCTACATTCATGATTAAAAAACCTGACCCGGTAAGTGGTCACATAAGATGGTTTGAGGCAACGGGCATAAGAAAAGAAACATCGATTCTTTTCGTACGATTCACTGCATAGAAAAGCGTAATGGATCGTTGAGGTACTAAAAGCACCTATTATTGTATAATTGTCAGTGCTATTTAAACAAGTTATTTTTATCTTCAGTTCCGTAAAAATGACATAACGATATCTGATGAGCTTTTATTCTGTTATATCTCTTTGGGGGCCTGTGGCGGGATGGGCCGGGCTGATTTTCCTGATATCTTCCATTGCGCAATACGATCTGCCCGGCGCCCCGGATTTTGCGAGCACCGCTGCCCATGTTATTGAATACGGTATACTCGGTTTCTTAATTAAAAGGGGGATACACGGCACATACAACGAGCCCGGCAGCATAAGGGAAGAGAGACTCTATTTTATTGCAGCTCTTACAGCCTGCTGTTTGTACGCTCTGTCCGATGAGGTTCATCAATTATTCGTACCTGGCAGACACTTTCAGGTTTCCGATCTGATTGCAGATAGTGCAGGCGGAGTGATCGGTATTGTATTGTATAGCAGAATTGCTGTAGTAAAGTCCGGGTAACTACTCAGGGACTAAAGGCTGAAGCAAAAGATCAAACTACCTGCCTGTGAGTTACAGCCGGGTTAATCTTTAAAGCGATAGTGTTTTCTTACCGGCTCCTTGATGTCCCATGTACATGACAGTCCCTGCTGAAATGTTACAAAATCGCCTTTCCCAAACTCTACTTTGTCGCCGTCCTTGGTTTCGACAGTTACCTTTCCTTCAAGGAGGTAACACTCCTCTGTGCTGTCATAGTGCCAGTCGAATCTGGATACCTCTTTCTCCCATACAGGCCATGACGACGTACCTTTACTGTTGAGTTCATCCTCTGTCGGCTTAGTCACATCGATTTCCATAGAATCCTCCTAAATACTATTGATTAAAATGATGAGTGAGTTTACGGTTCTAAAGTGAAAACGGCTTTATGCTATTCACCAATCATATTCACAACGACCGTTCTGCTCCTTGGTTGGTTGTCGAAATTGGTAAGTACGACCTGCTGCCAGGTGCCAAGAGTTAATGCCCCTTTATCGAATGGGATTGTTAGTGAAGGGCCCTGAAAAGCGGCCCGTACATGGCTGAATCCGTTGGCGTCCCCCCATGTTTCGTCATGATGATAGCGTTTTTTTACAGGTGCTATCTGTTCATAGAACTCTTTCATATCTTGATTGAGCCCCGGTTCATATTCAAAAGTTGTTATCGCACCGGTAGAACCAACGACAAAGACCGTTAAGATTCCCCTTTGCAGGTTACTTTGAGAGAGAATTTTCGATATATGTCCGGTAATGTTTATCAAATCACAATATCCCTTTGTACTGACTCTGAACTCCTCATTAATTACTTTCATATTATCTGATTACCTTTATATAAGATTAAATTTATTATTTATCTGTGTCTGATTATTTTATCACAGAGACAGTAAAGAACATATTATCCATTTCTGAACTAATTGACGATAAACGCTAATATTACAAAGAAATTACTGTTTAAGTCAAACTCAATGTCATGGCCAGTTCGTTAATAGGAAGGATGCGTATATGTTCTTTGTAATAGACGGAAGCTGTGGCTGAGTTGTTTTTTATGTCGTTTATAATATTTTCGTCTACATGGAGGTTCAGTCGCCGCGATGCGATCAAAGATGCTGCGACCCATTCGGGAAAATTGCTTTTCAATGCTCCGTCAATTATCGCCAACACTCCGCCACTTAAATACTTATTGTGCTTTTCAATAATTCTGCTCAAAGCATGAATGATACCGGCGAGAAAGATGTTTTCTCCCGTATCTGAACGTGAAAAGGCAATTAAAATCGGTATATATTCTTCAAAATGCTCGGGGTTCTCCCTAACAGCCTCTCCGATAATCTCAGGTGATGACCATGATACAACATAACTGCGTTTATTCATTCCCATGACAAGTCTGTCCAAACGCTCTTTCGCCCTTTTCAGGTCATATGTCCCAATATAGGCTATGAGTTTTCCTGCAAGATTAATGGCGGTCCAACAAAGGTCCGTGGATTTATCGTAAGTATATGTAATAATAATACTCAAAACACGTGTATCTCTTTTAGACAATGCAATGATTCCCTCAAAATCGTTGTTTTTTATACAAGTCAGAGTAAGTTTTTTTATCTCTTTACGTGTAAGTTCGGGTCTCATATTTTTTGTCCTGATAATTTTAAGGTTTACCCTAAAATAGACGAATGCTTCTGACAATTTTCATGCTTTGTGACAGCCCGGAGGACCATAGTCATTTGCTCTTTAATCATTCTGATTTCAAATTCTGACTACTGATTCGTTACAAGGTCCCTTTCCTTTGCCCATTGCATGAACAACTCAACTGACTTGGGGCAAAGCTGAATGCCTTCGAGCTTTTTGATAATCTCTATGGCTTTATCCGACGATCTCGATTTTTGATAGGGTCTGTCCGATGTCAGTGCATCGAATGTGTCTACCACACTGACAACTCTGG
Organism: Candidatus Magnetocorallium paracelense; assembly: GCA_029001845.1. Classification (GTDB taxonomy): domain Bacteria; phylum Nitrospirota; class Thermodesulfovibrionia; order Thermodesulfovibrionales; family Magnetobacteriaceae; genus Magnetocorallium; species Magnetocorallium paracelense. The sequence goes on from JAREWP010000101.1 coordinate 80,425, forward strand.
CCCAAAAAGGTATCTCTTCTCCCTTCAGTCCGTCGGGATAACCGCTGCCGTCCCATCTTTCATGATGATATTTAACAATATCAACGGCTTCGGAAAGACTTTTTATCGGTTGGATTATTTTTGCGCCTATGACGGGGTGCTCTTTGATTTTGAGAAGTTCTTCCGGTGTAAAATCGTCGTCATTAAACAGAATATCGTCGCGAATGCCGATTTTACCGATATCGTGCAAACGTGCGCCGGTTACTACCTTTTCCAGCTTATCCGGCGGGAGGGAAGCCATTTTGGCAATTTCCTCTACCATGGAGGATACATTTTCCGAATGACCCTTTGTATAAGCGTCTCGAGCTTCCAAGGCTGTAATCAGGCTTGTAATCGCTGAAATAAGCAATTGTTGTTCCCTTTTTAAACGTTCTTTATCGTGAAACATTGCGAGAAAGACATCTGAGAGGAGTTTGTTAATAAGAACGATAAGTTGTTCCATATTAAAGGGCTTCATGATAAATGTTGTTGCTCCATAATAAAGAATGCGTTGTATGGACTCTTTGTCCCTGTGAGTACTCATGGCTACAAAGGGAATTTTATTCCACTCGGGATTTCTCCGCACTTTTGCGCACAATTGAAAACCATCCATATTCGGCATGCTGATGTCGCTTAAGATGATACTGGTTTTTGTTGTAAGGGAATTAAGTATTTCAAGGGCTTCGTATCCGTCGCAGGCTGTTGTAACGTGGAAATTATTCTTTTCCAGAGAATCGCGCAGCATGTTCAAAATCGCCTGTGAATCGTCAACAACCAGTATATTCCGCTTCTCCTCGACAGATATTTGAGAGAGAACGCGCTCCACGGTCTCGGTTAAGGTAGATTGTATTTCACTTTTCGGTATATAAGCGGATGCGCCCGCATCAAACCCTTTTTCAATATCCCTGTCAGTCTCCAGGGCGCTTATAATAATAATCGGTATATCCTGCGTCTCAATATGGGAGTGCAGGTGCCTGCACAGCTCTATGCCGTTTTTACGGGGCATCTCTATATCGGTTATTATAAGGTCCGGTCTATCTGTTGTAATTTGCTCTATTGCATCAAGTCCGTCCGATGCTTCGATTACATCTATCTGCAACTGTTCAAGTTCGTCTCTCACAAACTTTCTGACAGACTGGCTGTCATCTACAACCAGAACATTGAATCTCTTTGTTTTCATAATCTCATTATGCAGCGGGAATGTAAACTTTTTTTATATTTTCGCTCAATACCATTCACTTAAGGCGCTGTTACTGACAGTGAATATTCACTATTTTCAATAGTTGTAATAAAGAAGTAAGAATAAAACGAATGATATCATATCGCAACTGCCGGTGGCAATCGATCATTTTAAATTTTATCGGTTATTTAATTACTGTATTGCCTGTACACCCGTATGAAACCTCCTGTTGCCATTTTTTATTTCTCTGTGATATAATTTTTCTTTTTTGATCATTTATTAAGGAGCGATAACTATGAATAACGGCAAGGGAAATATAAAAAACAGAGGTGTCGCCTTCACAATTTCGGAGGACCTTCATCAACTCTGGCAGTCTGCTTCGGAAAATCTCATAGAGCAGAGAATATTTCGTAATAAAACAGAGATTTTCGAGAGGCTTGTCCTGTTTCTCCACTCCTCTGTCGTAGAAAATGTAGTAGAAAAAATCGAAACCTTCAGAGACAGTGTAAAGAGGAACTGAACCTTATTAGCCGGTTCCTTTTTACACTCATTCCTTTTTAATGCAATCATATTCCATTCAGTTAGTTGCCAAAAAAACCGTTAAAAATCACAGATAGACTTTACAACAAAAACACCTCAGTATAGCCTGGACAGCCTAGTCCGAGAAACAAACCGGAAAGCTCGAATATGTTCCGGAAAGCTGTCTTTCATGGTAATAATACGGAGTTCCTGTATTCAATCTATTTTCTCTCCAGTTGGTTTTTCTCTCCTGAATTCATATGATATTCCAAAGGACGTCCTCTTTTGAGAAAGAAGATCATGTTTCGTTGATTTTCTAATTAATTCTATATTTTACACGCTATTTTTTAAAAATCTCTGCAAACCCTCATGAATACAGCTTTTGCTCCTATGCCCGTGTCTACTAATCGAAAACCCAAATTTAAATACTTCCCCCACTGATTTCTGTGACCTAATTATTATTCCTTTTCATGCTGTGCAATTCCTGCACACGAAAGTAAATCTGTGAGTAATTACTTTACACGAAAAACAGGTTTTATATACAGAAATTGCTTTTAACGGTCCGAAAATCACCTGGTGTAAAAATATCGACTGTGAGAAATGATTAAAGAAGATTTGTCGTAAATACACCTTAAATTGTAAAGTTATATATAGACGGAGAACTCGACAGCACAGATATACTTGCTACAGACACTCTGTCTATTGACGATAGCGGTTTTTGGCTCGGAAGAGAACAGGACTGTCCGGGCGGTTGTTGGGATTTGGATCAGGACTTCGAAGGCGCTATAGATGAAGTGAGAATATACGATTACGCTCTGGTGCCTGATGAGATACTTCTCGATATGGCCGGCTGTACGCCTTCTGCAATTGAAGGAGGAATAGAGATATCCCCCGTTTCTTACGATTTTGGAGAGGTTTATCCGGGAGAAAGCACGGCATACCGTGAATTTACAATAATAAACAGAGGCAGTGAGAGTCATATAGTGAGCTCGCTCTATCTGGACGGCGACGACAGGAGGGATTTTGTCGTACTGAATAATACATGTTCCATGCTAACAATCGGACCTTCCGAGAGCTGTACGATAGATATCGCTTTTTCTCCTCGTTCCACAGGACAAAAGAGTGTTTCTCTTTTCTATGTTGTTGCAGGGGTTATGAAAGATACATCTGACGGGCTTGATGATCCATATATTCAACAGCTCTTTGTAACGGATGGCAGTGTTACTGTGGAGTGGACAATACAAATAGATGAGTCCGATAGTCAGGATATAACCTCTATCGTCGAGACCGGCGATGGAGATTTTATTGTCGCAGGAAACACAAGCACAGACGCCGAATCGTCCGATATCTTTCTCGCAAAAATCGATCCCGAACGGTCAACTGTTGAAGAGCAAATCCTTTGGACAAAAATAATAACAAATGAAAAAGGTGCGACTTCCACATCGACTATAAGCCCGACATCTGACAAGGGATATATTTTGAGCGGGAGTTTGAATTATAGCGATACCGATAATGATCTCTATTTATTAAAAATTGATAGCGATGGGAATAAGCTCTGGGATCAAACCTTTGGAAGCAGTCGTATTGAATCAGCAAATGCCGCCCAAGAGACAGCAGATGGAGGCATTGTGATTGGAGGAGACATTTTTCCTGCTGACGCTGATTATAAAAATATTTATATTGTAAAAACGGACAGCCTTGGTAATATGGTTTGGGATAAAGAAATAGTTGAAGCCGGCAACAGCTCGGTACACTTTATCGAACAAACCAAAGACAAAGGATATATCTTTTGTGGAGATCATCAAGACCCAAAGGGTGATGCCATGTCCTTTATTGAGAAGCTCGACGATGACAGTGCTTTGCCTAAATTTTCCCTTTCTGATGATTCCATAAACTTTGGCGATGTCAATTCCGGTACAACGGAGAATAGAGTGGTGACCCTTACTAACGACGGTACTGTGGATTTGATTATTGACTCTTTGGAAATTACAGGTGACAATTCATCTTGGTTCTTAATCGAGAGTATAAGCCCCCGTTGTTCAGGTGACAAAGACAATCCCCTTCCTGCGGGCGATTCTTGCACCTTTACAATAAATTTTAGTCCCACAGACGGTCCAATAAATGACGCCTCTCTGTCTATAAAAACCAACTATATCGGAACCTCGGATACTATAGCTCTTAACGGCAGAGGAACCGGGGCCGGCGAATTCACTCTCACTCTTAATATGGACGGCGGCGACGGTACTGGGATTGTCTCTAATAGTTTCACCGGAGGGGAATGCACAGGTTCTGATCCATGCACTGACTCGATTCCTTCCTATACAACTTTGACTCTTACGGCAACACCGGATATGGGAAGCTTTTTTGACGGTTGGTCGATGGAGGGGTGCGCCTTTATTACGATCGATAATGAATGTGTCATCGATATGACCGAAGATATCGCAGTGACCGCCACTTTTACTAAAGATCTGGTCACGGCGAGCGACATTGCGCCTGAAATTTATATAAACGGATATGCCGCAGATTTCGACATATTGATTAAGAAGGACAGAGCCCTGGAGATTGCCGTTACTCTGGATCTCGGTTCTGCCGAAGGAGAGTTTGGAGAACTCTGGATAATGTATGAGGGGCCCTTTGGCTGGTACTCTTTTGATATGGAATATGAAGAAATCGCTGAAGAGTGGTCAGGCTTTTGGTACAACGATTACTATCCGTCGTGGCAGGGAAATCTTATTCCTATAGAAACGCCTTATACAGTACTTAGTAACGCTGCTGACGGTACGCATCCCGATGGTCTGGATGTGGGAGTGTACACCTTCTATTTTATAGTGGATTTAATAATGAACGGAATGATGGACGATGACGGTGAAGAGGGAATTTTCTTTACGGACTCCATTACCATCGACGTTGTGAATTAATCTTTTCCTCCATGCTCGGTGTATGATACCGGGCATGGGCCGGATCATGCAGACTTTTTTAGCGAGGATTACGGGAACGGCGCTAATTTTTATTATATTTATATGTCAAAAATTCAGTAATTTGGCTAAAAACAGCTAAATCAATTGCAAGATTAATTTGGTGTATATCGAATTATCTATACAAAGGAGGTGTTTTATGTAGTTTAAAAAGTGCAGGGTTGGTATGTTCTCAATAAGAAGAGGTAATAAAATAAATTCTTTTTTTATTCACCCTTAGAAAAGGGGGTGCAGGTTTGAAGCCTGCGGAGAAAGACTGCTGAGCTCATCAAATATTGTATAAGGTTATGACGACGTCTTCGGTAGATAAGAAGGCGAAGAATTTCTCATCATCCTTCACGGGACCAACCTGGAAAAATCAAAAATAGTGGTGGAATTTGATCATTCTTTTGTCTCCGGCGACTTAAAGGGCAAGATTCCTCTGGCATATCAAACTATTCGCCGTCTTTACTCATTATAGCAAATCTGTGTAATACGACTACCTGAAATGTTATTATCATTCATGTATAGTAATACATTAAGTGACAGTTGTCAACATTTCGGTTCAATTGCAAGTTTTTTTACATTAGTCAAATATAAGGTAGGAAATCAATATAGAACGCCCAATTTATGAGAGATTAATATTAAGTAAATTTGTAGCTACTTAGGTTTTACAAGGCTGAAGACTGAAATAAATAATGAATACTTACGGCTCTCCGGCGAATTATTCGTTCAAAGACGGCGTGAAGATGAGATGATAGAATGTTCGGAATCCCTTCCACTCTATCATCTGTTTTTTCAGCATTAAGAGGTGAATCATTTGTTTTTTCATTGAAAATTGTGTTATTTTCCTGCTATGAATATCAAAGAAGAGCGCCGGTCAACAATATTTTGTATATTCCTGATTATTGTTTTTTCTCTTTTTTCTGTTGATCTTTTCGCTTTGACAGATAACGACTTTTTCCCTTTGCGGGAAAAATATCCTGAAGTACGACCCATAACAACCAAAGCTCTTGATGAACAATTTGACAATGTTTTAATTGTCGATGTCAGATCGAAATTCGAATACAATGTGGCCCATGTTAACGGCGCTTTTTTACTGCCCTTTGACAAGAAAACGTTTGGTGTAAAATTAACGTCACTTAGAGACAAAAGAGACAAAATGCCCCTTGTTTTTTATTGTAACGGTCATACCTGTGCAAAAAGTTACAAAGCCTCTCAACTCTCTTTATCTCTCGGTTTTGAAAATGTTTTCGTCTATGACAGCGGAATTTTCGATTGGATGAACGCACATCCTCAAAGGGCGACACTTATGGGAATCACTCCTGCGATTAAAGATAACATCCTTCCTAATAAAGAGTTTGCTGAGCGTCTTGTAAATTTCGATACTTTTGTTAAAGAAAGCAGGAAGGACAACAGTTTTGTTATCGATATTCGAGATCCCTTTCAGAGAACATTGGTCCCCGACATCCCTGAAATTAAAAATATCCCCCTTGACCCCCTGTTAAAACTTATTAACTCAGGAGTCTGGATTGAAAAAAAGCTTCTTTTTTTTGATGCCGTAGGTAAGCAGATTCGGTGGCTTCAGTACTATCTCGAGCATAACGGATATTACAATTATGCTTTTCTTAACAAAGGAGTACTCTCTATCTCATCAAATAAAGGATTAATCAAAGAAGTAAAAGAAAGATCGGACAGGGTCACATCATCTCAGACATTGTTGCTTGAACTCTCCCAAAACAGTGATATTACTGCTTTAGATAAGAGAATACTGCTTTTTGCAGTGAGCAAAATCAAATTCAATAACTATGCAACAACAGATTCAAAGGAGCTTATAAGCAGTTTTAATATTACCTATGAGAGACTTGAATCATCATTAAAAAGTCTGGTGCGCAATAAGTATCTAAAGTATAATATTGTTGATCCGACGATTGTATTTTTTATCAATCCTGCTCTTTCATGGAAGGGAGAGATAGAAAAAAGTTTACTTAAAGATAAAATCGACTCTTTTTTAAGCAAATGACCATGAACCTTCGGTTCTCCACAAAGCATGAAAATATTAAACAATATTGGTAAGGGCGAACCTGTGTGTTCGCCCAGGCTGCGTGCCGGTACTCCAGTGCGTTTGTTCGTTAACCTCTGCCGGGGCAGACACGCAGGTATGACCCTACATTCTTTGTGGTTGTCCATTGTCGGGACAAACATCCATGGCCCTCCGGGGCACTACAAAGCTTGAAAATGGTTAAGAAGTAGCAGTGATGTCCTGCCAGAACAAGGTGGTGTTTGAGTTTACGAGTTTCAGCTTGTTCTGGCAGGACATTGCTGCTACTTCCGGTGCGCATCAGTTTATTTTCGGGATAAAAAGGTTTAATATAATGATTCATGGAATAATTGTCAGGTTTATTGTACTTCTTTTCTTCTGCCTAATCAGCACTAATGCTCTGTTTTCACAAGAGCGGAAAGAGGTATCCGTAACTCTCAATATGAGTCCGCAGGCTCGATTTGCAGGATTCTATGTCGCCCGAGAGCTGGGAATATATGAGAAGCATGCTCTTCAAACCAGGATCGTACATACTTCTTCAGACACCATGTCAACGGACTCTATCGTATCGGGAAAAGCAGATTTTTCCATTGTCTCTTTGCCCTCTGCAATACAATTAAGGGCGAATGGGGTGAAGTTGATCAATTTGTCTCAAATTGCTCAGAGTTCAGCTTTAATGATTGTTGCCGGGAAAAGCTCCGGTATTTCAAGAATTACTGATTTACATAACAGAACGTTAGGGATATATGCCGATAAAATCCACTATTTGCCTCGGTTACTTTCCGAAAAATATAATATTAACATTACAGTCCTTCCTCACTCTCGCTCGCCGGCGCTTTTCCTCAGAGACGGCGTTGATTCGATAATGGCGACATTATATAATACCTATCATTTGCTTCTATCATCCGGTCTTGACTCTGAAGATATAAATATCTTTTTTATGGATGAATCGGATTTGGATTTCCCCGGCGACGGTATTTATATAATGGAATCCAAACAAAAGGTTGATCGTAATGTTTGTATAAACTTCATTACCGCTACCTTGGAAGGATGGAGGTATGCCTTTGATCATCCTGAGGAGTCAATAAAAATTGTTATAAAGGAAATGCTTTTGCATAATATGCCTGCCGGTGTCGTTCATCAGGAGTGGATGCTAAAACATTATAAGGATATTGTGTTTCCCAAAATTTCAAACAGCACCCCGGGACATTTGAAAAAAGATGATTATACAAGACTTGCAGATGCACTTCATAAAGCCAAAATAATCAGGAGAATTCCTGACTATACTAAGTTTTATGTGGAGGTTGCCCATGAAGAGTAAGCATGGCGTGGCTTTTAAGTTGGCGCTCATTACAACGCTCTGTGTGCTGGGTATTTTCGCGATCCTTTTTGCTTACAATTATAAGGTGTCGAAAAGTATGATCTATGCAAGTACTGAGCAAAATGCAAGATATCTGGCGCTTGCCGTAACAAAGGAGATCGAGTCTCTTCTTTCCACTGTAGGCAAAGTATCCGAAAATATAGCGTATTCTCTTGAGGAATCCCCAATGGAAAAAGAAAAGATCATCGATCTTACAGGACAGATAGTGAAAAAAAATGAAGAAATTCTTGGTGTCGCCATTGCTTTCGAACCTTTTAAGCAGGAACCCGATAAGCTATATTTTGCACCTTACAGTTTTCGATACGACAATAAGATTAAGTTTACATTCCCTGGAAGCGAATCGTACAGATATTTTTATGAGGATTGGTATCAGTTACCAAAAGAGCTTAGTCGTCCCGTATGGACGGAACCCTATTTTGATAAGGAAGGCGCTCGACTTCCTGTGATAACCTATTCAGTACCTTTTTTTCGTGAAATCGATGGTGCTAAAAAATTCTTCGGCGTTGTCGCTGCGAATATATCTTTGAATAAGCTGACCGATCTTGTCTCCTCTCACACGATTTTCGAAAGCGGCTTCGTTTTCGTTCTGTCAAGGGGCGGAACATTTCTGAGCCATACAGATAATAAGTTAATTATGAATGAAAGTATATTTACAATGGCGGAAGCGGAGGAGTCGACTGAATTGAGAAGCATTGGAAAGAAGATGCTCAGAGGGGACAGTGGTTTTATTCCCACTAAGTGCCATAACAGAGAAAGCGACTGTTTTCTTTATTATGCTCCCCTTCCTTCCAGCGGATGGTCCGTAGGGGTTATGTTTCCCAAAAAAGAATTTATGGCCGATATTACACAATTAAACAGAAAAATGCTGCTTATAGGCATTTTGGGAGTTTTCTTCCTCGTAGCTGCCGTTGTGTTTATTTCCAACTCCATAATAAAACCGATCAGACTTCTTTCTGCTTCAGCCGGTGAAATCGCATCGGGAAATCTGGATACAACTTTGCCTGAGATCAAATCGGGAGATGAAATTGGTGAACTGACGGAGTCCTTTAAACATATGACTCTGTCGCTTAAGGAGTATATCAAAGATCTTACCGATACCACTGCCGCTAAAGAGCGTATAGAAAGCGAACTGAGCATTGCAAGGGATATTCAGATGGGAATTCTTCCTAAAATATTTCCACCTTTCCCCCTACGATCGGAGTTCGATATTTCTGCGATTATGGAACCTGCCAGAGAGGTTGGAGGTGATTTTTACGATTTCTTTTTTATGGACCAACAGCATCTTTTCTTTATCATTGCAGATGTCTCCGGTAAAGGCGTTCCTGCTTCTCTTTATATGGCTATTACGAGAACACTAATCAGGGCCAAAGTTGGAAAGATTTTAAAAACAGGGGAGATTCTTCGACGTGTCAACGAAGACCTTAGTCATGATAACGATTCAGGTATGTTTGTGACCGTTTTTTGCGGAATTTTGAATACGGACACCGGTTTGGTTACATATTCTAACGGCGGCCATAATCCGCCGTTTCTATACAATAAAAAGAACGACACGATCCATGCATTGGAATCGGAAGGTATTGCTCTCGGAGTGATTGAAGATGATTATATTATAGAGGAAGAGAGTATAACAATGGGAAGCGGAGATTTGCTGGTTATGTATACAGACGGCGTAACCGAAGCATTTAACGAAGATGAAGAGGAGTTCGGGGAAGAGAGGCTGAAGAGTCTGATTAAAAAGCACAACAGTGAGAGCGTCGGCGCGTTGCTTCAATTATTACATCAGGAAATAACGGCATTTTCCGGAAACAGAGAGCAACACGACGACATCACGATGCTGACGATAAAAATTACGTAATATTTTGACCACGAAGGTCGCGAAAAGAACGAAGTTTTTTCTTCGTGCTCACCTTCGCGACCTTCGTGGTTATTTAAATAAAGTCCTTTTGGGGCTTATTTTCGGGATAAACGTCCATGACTCTCCCAGTCACCACAAAGCATGAAAATCGTTAGAAGCAGCTGTGATGTCCCGCAAAAACAAGGTGGTGTTTGAGTTTACGAGTTTCAGCTTGTTTTGGCGGGACATTACTGCTGCTTCCGGTTCGCATGAGTCTATTTACGGAAAACGTCCATGACCTTTGAAAGAGAAACTGTAAAGCATTGACAGAAATGACAAAAAAAAGATAATTTAAAAGGATGAGTACAATGATCACAGAGGTTTATGAGGCATTCATCGCAGCCGGAGCACCGGATGACAAAGCCAAGGCTGCGGCTCAATCCATTGCGGATTATGAGAATCGCTTTGACCGGATAGACAGTGACTTAAAAGTAGTCAAAGCTGAGTTGGCAATGGTTAAGTGGATAGTGAGCGGTATTGGTTTTGGTGTTTTACTGCTTACTATTAAATCCTTCCTGTAATAATTTTGCTTTGTCATATTTACAATTAAAGATATTTTCAGAAAAATTCCCTTCTCATTCAAAAGTGTTATTTCTTCTTACAGGAGGCTAAAAATCCCGACAGAGCCGTTTCTATTTAAAACATGCAAAAGCCATTACAAATAAAAGGAAAGGTCTCGAATTACATTACACCTGAAGGGTACGAGATTTTAAGCAAAGAACTCGCTTATCTCTGGAAGTCAAAACGACCGCAGATCGTACGGGCTGTTTCCGAGGCTGCCGCTATGGGCGACCGCTCTGAGAACGCGGAGTATATCTATGGTAAAAAGATGTTGCGACAGATCGATTCCCGTATGCGTTTTCTACAGAAGAGACTGAACGTTTTGACCGTGGTTGACAGGAAACCCGGCGATACTTCGAAAGTTTTTTTCGGGGCATGGGTTGAGATTGAGGATGAATACGGAAATACCTCCCAATTCCGCATAGTAGGGCCTGATGAGACAGCCCCCGAGAAAGAGTACATCAGTATTGATTCACCAATGGCAAAGGCGGTTTTGGGAAAGAGCGAAGACGATGAGGTTGTTGTCAAGAGGCCAAAGGGAGTAAATGAATTCGTTATAAAGACAGTCAGATATTGATGTAATCTGATTGTGAGCCTCGTCATGGGTGAATGTGATTGTGTTTTTTTGGGTTAGTCACGAGATGTGTTGACAGATTGTGACGATCCCACTGTACGATCAGGTAAAAACCTTTTCTATCTTCTTCATCAAAACATCCGATGAGAAGGGTTTCACGATGTAATCGTTTACCTTTAGTTGTAATGCGGACTGAACGGTTTTTTTGTCTGACTCTCCTGTCACCAGAATGAGGGGAACCTCTTTTTGCGTCGATTTCTCTCTTACATACCGTAAAAGATCGATACCGCTCATTTCAGGCATATTCACATCCGATATAATGAGATTTACCTGCTCGGTTCTCACAATTTCAGCGGCCTTTTTTCCGTTTTCAGCACTAAAAAAACGGCTGAATCCCATTTGTCTTAAAATACCCATAATGGTTGTGCGCATTATCTTATAATCGTCTGCAATCAATATGGTGATCGTTTTATTTAAAAAGGCGTTTTTGACTTTCTCCGGTGAATCGGTTGGCTTTTCCTTTGCAACTTCGCTTATTGTCTTTAGTTTAACGGTAACGATCGTACCCTTTTCAGGAGATGACTGGAAACTTATAGTACCTCCCAATGTTTCCGTTATCAGTTTCGCAGAGTATGTACCAAGGCCGGTGCCTCCCTTTTTTCCGGCAGTTACATATTTTTCAAAAAACCGATCTTGAATTTCATCGGGTACGACTCCCTGGTTGTGTATCTGAATAACAGGGTCGGGTTGTTTTTTTAAAAGTATATTTATTTTATTGCCGGGTGGAGATGCTTCCATGGCGTTTTTAATCAGATTGGCAAGCATAGAATAACAGAGCATTTCCTCCCCGCTGACTACAAAGCTATCTTCCTGCCCGGCTTCTTTTCCTCCTGACAGAACGTGTAGAGAGAGGTTCCTGGCGTTTTGCATATCTCTGGTTTCACCTTGAATCTGAAATATAATAGGTATAATATTAACGGATACAGGGGTAAGCTCATATTTACCGCTCTCCATTTTGTATAGATCCAAAGAGCTGTTGATAATATCCAGCATACGATAACCGGAAGTCTCGAGCATTTTCAGCATATCCGATTGCTCGGGATTTAAATTTCCTTCCTTTAGCAGCAAATCCGGTATGGTAATCACAGCGTTAAGAGGGGTTTTGAGATCGTGACGGGCGATTCGATCGACATCCTCTCTGAGTCTGATATTCTCGTTTAATATTTCGTTTTGCTTTTTCAGTTCGTCTCCCGCTTTTTTTAACTGCAAATGGTTGTGTACTCTCGCTTTGACAATAGGGGGGCTTAAAGGTTTGGTAATGTAATCGACTGCGCCGATGTCGAGTCCCTTGGTTTCGTTTTCTATCTCGCCCATTGCCGTTACAAAGATAACAGGTATATCTTTGGTGTCTTCCCGGGACTTCAATTTTTTGCACACTTCATATCCGTCCAGGTCTGGCATCATGATATCGAGAAGTATTAAATCCGGCGGCTCTTCAGAAACCGCTTCCAATGCGCCGAATCCGTCGGTTGCGACTCTGACGTCATAATCATCTCCCAGTATTTCCACGAGGATGTCTATATTTGTATCTGTATCGTCGACTACTAAAATTTTACTGTCAGAAAGCTCGCCCATAAAACTTTCTCCTGTTTAGGCCCTTAGGGAGCCTGCATCGACAATTTCCTGTCGATCTTACATATATACAAGGTTTATAGAACGTAATAGCGCAAAGAAAAACGTCAGGATCAAAAATTATTAATTAACAATCCTTAAATCGTCAATCGTCAATCGAAAATCGTCAATTAAAACAGGCCCTTATAAATGAAATTGTGTGTAAAAAAAGCAACAATTTTCTTAACTTATGCCTGTTACCTTGTGCCTGTTACTTTATGTCTTTCCCTCCAGCATCAGACGTTCCTCTTCAAAATCACAAAACTCCAAAGCAATGCTTCTGAATCTTTCTTTGAGCTCTTCAAAGGCCGTTACGATGTCAGGATCGAAGTGTTTGCCCTTACCCTCGACGATTATGCTTACAGCTTTCTCATGTGCAAATGGAGGCTTGTATGCACGTTTGCTGATAAGTGCATCGTAAACGTCGGCCAGGGCCATGAGTCTGCCGGAAATCGGTATTTCCTCTTCCTTTAATCCCTGTGGATAGCCGGAACCGTCCCACTTCTCCTGATGTGTGTAGGCGATTTCGCGGGCTATGCTCAGGAAAGAATTTTCTCCCAATTTCTTTTCAGCCGATATGATGGCGTCATGTCCGTATTGAGTGTGTTTCTTCATTTCCTCGAATTCTTCATCTGTCAGTTTACCGGGCTTTAGCAGGATATTGTCGCGAACGCCAACTTTACCTATATCATGAAGAGGTGCCGATATATAGAGGAGATCGATGATGTTTAGCGTCAGATAATCTCTAAATTTCGGGTGGTCTTTCAGATGTTCGGCAAGGAGTTTTACATAATGCTGAGTGCGTTTAATATGGCCGCCTGTTTCGGGATCCCTGTATTCGGCAAGGGTTCCCATACTTTCGATAGTAACTTCCTGAGTTAATTGCAGCTCTCTGGTTCTCTTTTTTACCAGCTCTTCCAGATGGTCTCTGTGATGCTTCAGATCGAGATGATTATGCACTCTGGTTTTGACCAGCTCAGGATTAAAGGGCTTGGTTATGTAGTCTACAGCCCCAAGTTTCAGTCCTTTTTCTTCATTATGCTCCTCAGTTAAGGCAGTCAAAAAAATTACCGGTATGTTTTTGGTTTTTTCATCCTCTTTAAGTCTTTTACAGACTTCATATCCGTCCATTCCGGGCATCATTATATCAAGAAGAATCAGATCGGGATTGTTTTCCGAGATGTCTTCCAGGGCCGTTATCCCGTCCAGAGCAACACTCACATCATAGGTATCTCCAAGTGTCTCGACCAGAATATCTACATTCGCTTCTGTATCGTCCACAACCATTATCGTTGAATTGGTAATGCCCATATTTAATTCTCCTTCAGATTCACATGTAAACGGAATTTGTACTGTATAAGATAATGTAATTGCATAAATATTAATTTTTGTCGCAGATTTATGCAGATAAGCGCTGATTATATAGTATGTTATTTTTATTTAAGAAATATCAATGATCGTACTTCACGACCTTGTCTCAGTTTATCGATAAAACTATATACATCTTTACTTTCTTCGTGATTTTTCCATATTCCTTTCATAGGATTCTTTGAAACTTCTTCTTCTACTGCAAAGTTAAAGAGGACAAGTTTCGCATAGGAGTCCCTCGATAGATAATGATAGCCTCCTCACCTCTGGAAAACACTTTCCAAAAGCTCCTTTTTATGAAATTTTAAATCCCTGGCTGTTGGTTTTATAGAATCACCTTAAAAAGGTTCTGTTTATACTATAAAGTATAAACTAAAGGAGAATCCAGGTCAATTTATAAACAGGATAATCTCTTGTAAGCGCTTATGTTCCTTGTCACCTGGTAACGTTTTTATTCTTCATAATAATCATATGTACCCATTTTCCATTCATAAAAGACATAACCCGGGGCTGCAACGTCTCCTGTTTTGTTAAACCTTATCCTGCCCAGTACTGTATCAAAAGTATATTTATGGAGTGCAGCCGTAACTCTATCGACATGAAGGGTTCCTGCTTTTTCAACAGCCTGTTTCCACGCCTGAACCGCGCCGTAGGAATAGAGTATATACCCCTCAGGTTCGATATTCTTTTCACGAAACTTTTTTACAACCGGCAGGGCAGCCGGATTTTTTCTCGGATCCGGACTGAATGTCATTAATGTTCCTTCACCTGTATCTCCGGTAATCGCCCAATATTCATCAGTAACCAGGGCATCGCCTGAAACAAGTATTGCTTTCACTCCCTGATCTCTCATTTGGCGTACAATCAGACCTGCTTCCGTGTGGTACCCCCCTAAATATACGATATCGGTTTTATAGCGTTTCAATTTAGAGACCACTGCGGAATAGTCTTTTTCTCCTGCAGTAATCGCTTCATATAATACCTCCTGTTTATTGTTTTTGTGCAGCACTTTTCTTGTTTCATCGGCCAGTCCTTTTCCATAGGCAGTTTTATCGTGGAGAATAGCTATGTTTTTATCTCTGAATTTTTTTGACAGCAATTCTCCGGCAATCTTTCCCTGGTGATCGTCTCTTCCGCAAACTCTGAAAATATTGTCTGCACCTTCATCGGTCAACTTCGGATTGGTTGAACCGGGAGATATTTGAATGATTCCTTCTTCTTCATAAACCTTGGAAGCCGGTATAGAAGACCCCGAGCAAAAATGACCGTCAACAAAAATAACGCCTTTGTTAACCATTTGATTGGCTATGGCCACAGCCTGTTTTGGATCGCAGGCATCGTCTCCGATTTCAAGGCGTATCTTTTTCCCCAGTACGCCGCCTGCCGCATTCATATCGTCCACTGCCATGATGGCGCCTTCCCTTAACTGGCGACCGAATGCGGCATACTGTCCGGTCATCGGTCCAAGAACGGCAATCGTAATATCCTTACCATAACTTTTCTCCACTTGAAAGATAAAAAAGAAAAGTAATACACCAATAAAATGTAACCCAAAAGAAATAATTCTGTTACTGAAAATATTTGTCATGAATCACCTCCTGTATATTATAAATAAAAATATTCATCCTAAATTCAGCTATCAGCATTCAGCTATCTGTTTCCAAAGTATTGCATAATAACTCACTCTTAGTTTTTGGGTGAATGCTGTTTTAAACCATAGGTTTTCATCTTTCTAAGCTGACTGCTGATAGCTGATTGCTAACTGCTTTTTTAGATTCATCTTCCCCCTTCCAGATAAGCGGCCCTGATTTCCGGGTTATTCAGCAGTTCCTCTCCCGTACCGGTAAGAGTAATAATTCCATTGACCAAAACGAATCCCCTGTGAGCAAGATGCAGTGCATGGTAAGCATTTTGCTCGACCAATAGGATTGAAATTTTTTCGGTTTCATTAATCTCTCTGATCGCCTTAAAAATCTGCTTAACAAGTAAAGGCGCAAGACCTAGTGAAGGTTCATCCAGTAACAGGAGGCGAGGGCGACTTATTAAGGCCCTTGCAAGGGCAAGCATCTGCTGTTCTCCTCCTGACATGGTGCCTCCCTGTTGATGCATCCTCTCTTTTAAACGAGGGAAAAGAGTAAAAATTCTGTCAACCTCTCTATTAAAGCACTCTTTGTCTCTGGCTCCGATTTGTAAATTCTCTAAAACCGTCATATGAGGGAAGATTCGCCTGCCTTCCGGTGCATGGGAAATTCCTGACCGAATGATCTCATAGGTCGAAAGACGGGTAATATCTCTATTATTATAAAGTATCTCTCCTGCTTTGGCATGGGGATTACCGCAAATCGTCATTAAGAGAGTAGATTTACCTGCGCCGTTAGAGCCGATAAGAGCAACAATTTCACCTTCCATCACCTCCAGACTCACACCGTGAAGAACGGGAATGCGACCGTAATAGGTATGGACTCCTGAAAGAGAAAGTATATTTATTTTCTTCTCCTTAAAAAAACATTCATCTGTCAGCCATCAGCCTTTTAATTTTTTAAAAAAGCATTCAGCAGCTGAAGGCTGACCGCTGATAGCTGACTGCTGTTTTTAGTTCATTCCTCTTCACCAAGATAGGCAGCTATAACGGCAGGATTTTCTCTTATGCTTTCAGGAGGGCCCTCTGCTATTTTTTTGCCGTAATCCAGAACAACGATATAATCGGAGATACCCATTACAACACTCATATCGTGTTCAATCAATAATATCCCAACTCTGTGATTCTCTTTGATAAACAATAAAAGCTCACAGAGATCCGATGATTCCGCCGGATTAAGTCCCGCTGCCGGTTCATCGAGACAGAGAAGAACCGGTTCCATGCACATCGCCCTTGTAATTTCCAGTTTCCGCTGCGCTCCATATGAGAGATTCCCGGCCGGCAGATCAGCATATTCAACAAGATCAGTTCTGGTGAGCCAGTATTTCGCCAGCTCGATGACTTCTTTCTCCTTGTTTTTATAACTTCTAAATCCCATCAGTCCGCCCACTGTGAACCATGAGGCCCTCATTAAAGCATTGTGCTGCGCGACAACAAGATTTTCAAGTACGGACATATTTGGAAAGAGTCTGATATTCTGGAATGTTCTTGCAACTTTTGCTTTTTGAGCGATTCTGAAATCTTTCATACGCTGAAGATCAAAACGCTTCTCTCCATGGTATAGCAGCATGATACCTGAGAGAGGCCGATAAAAACCTGTCAGGCAGTTAAAAACAGTTGTTTTCCCGGCGCCATTAGGGCCGATAATGGCGGTTATGTTTTTGTTGTAGGCATTAAAAGATACATCATCAACAGCCAGTAATCCGCTAAATGCCATTGATAATCGGTCGACTTTAAGTAACAACGGTTCTGTATTCGCCATCTTTTAATAATCGATTTTGGTCGGCGGCATGGACAAACTCGTTCAGTGCTGCTTTCCTCGCTTGCAAGATACAGCAGCCGTGGCGCGGACAAACAAGTTTATTCATGCCACCCAATCCGATTTAAACAGTTTTTATGTCAAAACCATTAACTTAAGGGGTGAAGCGCCTTCCGACGGAAGCGGGGTATGTTTGAGAAAGCGCAGCCTTCGAGTTTAGCCGCTGAAGGCGGGAGGTGCTTCACCCCTTAAGTTAACGACATTGGCTCTTATGTATGAAGCCTTACTGTGGGGGCTCGATGGGAAATAAGCCCCTTTGGTTTCCATATCATGATAGCTACCATTAAAGCGCCAAAGACTAACATACGAAATTCTTCAAGTTCACGAAAAAACTCAGTCGCTCCGATTAACACGATCGAGGCTATGACAACACCGATCTGACTCCCCATTCCTCCAAGTACGACAATTGCCAAAATGATTGCAGATTCGGTAAATGTAAAGCTTTCCGGGCTGATGAAGCCCTGACGGGAAGCAAAAAAAGAACCGGCGAATCCGGCGAACATCGCCCCTAAAGCAAAGGCTGTAAGCTTTGTATTCGTTGGATTGATACCAATCGATCGACAGGCTGTTTCATCCTCTCTCAAAGCCTCCCATGCTCTTCCTATTGGCAGTTTTCTTAATCTGATAACAAAGAGATTGGTGATGAACGCCATAAGAAGAATCAGATAGTAAAGAAAGATAATACGATGAAGGGAAGAGTATTCAATAGAGAAGAAGGTATGAAACGATGCTGTTCCTTCCGGCGGAATTCTCTTAAATTCAAGGCCAAAAAAAGCGGGTCGCGGTATTCCCGATATCCCGTCCGGTCCTCCTGTAAACTGATACCAGTTCAAAAGTATCACTCTGATAATTTCACCGAACCCCAGAGTAACGATAGCCAGATAATCACCCCTGAGACGTAGTACCGGAAATCCCAGAATTACCCCGAACATGGCGGCAAACAAACCGGCGAAAGGCAGACATACCCAAAATGAGAGATCATGATAATGGGCAAGTAATGCAAAGGAATAGGAACCTACTGCATAGAAAGCGACATAACCGAGATCCAGTAAACCGGCAAGACCGACTACGATATTCAAACCCCATCCCAACATTATATATGTTAAGACAAGAGTGGCGATGTCAATAACATAGCGATCTGAAAAAGGTAAAAGAGGTAATAGAATGGCTGTTAATACAAGGATTACTGTTGTGAGAATCTTTACTGTACCACCGATTTTTGTAATGTTGTCCGCCACACCTTGGAAATAACTCCCTTTGTTATTGATGAGGCCTGTGCAAAAAACAAAGAAGAGACGCCCGAAAAAAGCAGCGATTACAGATAGAATGACCCATGACCAACGGGTCTCGATCCCGAGTTTTCCGGGTTGCTGAACAGTGCGAACACCAAATAAAAGAACTGTAAGTGCAAACGTAATCAGTGCTGTTAACAGAGCATCTTTCAATTCCTTATTGAAGTTGTTTTGTTTTTGCCGTTGAATCACCTGCTTCCTTACACTTTCTCTATCTCAGGTCTGCCCAAAAGGCCTGTGGGACGAAAAATAAGAACCAGCACAAGAATTGAAAATGCTGCGACATCTTTGTATTCGATAGAGAAGTATGCCGACCAAAAAACTTCTATAAGGCCGATTAATAAACCACCCAGTAAAGCCCCGGGTAATGAACCGATTCCCCCCAGGACAGCAGCTGTAAAGGCTTTAATGCCGACCAGAAAGCCAATAAAGAAGTCTACGACGCCATAATACAAAAGATATAAGAAACCCGCCACAGAAGCTAAGGCCGCTCCGATAATAAATGTAACCGATATTGTGGTGTCAACATTTATTCCGACCAGTTCGGCCATAACTCTATCCTGCGCACAGGCGCGTTGTTCCCGTCCCAATTGAGTTTTATATATAATAAAAGAAAAGAGGATCACAATAATTGTCGTCGTTATGATAATGATGATCTGCAGAAAACTCAAAACAACAGTGTAGTCTCCGTCATCTATTAGTGTAAAACCTCCGGTAATCATCGGTTGAAGGGGCTTCACTCTGGCTCCTTGAAGTAATTGCATATAATTTTGTAAAAATATGGACATTCCGATCGCTGATATGAGAGGCGCCAGTCGAAATGATTTTCTTAACGGTCTGTATGCGATACGTTCGATCGCCAATCCGTAAAGGGAAGTGAAGACCATAGCCATAACCAGGACAATTATCAGAACAGCAGGCAGCCATGAAAGACCGAAACTATTCAATAGTAAAACTACAATGAGTGAAATAAAGGCCCCTATCATAAAAATTTCGCCATGAGCGAAGTTTATCATGCCGATAATGCCGTAAACCATTGAATATCCAATAGCAATAAGACCATAGATCGCACCAAGTGTCAGACCGTTAATTAATTGTTGAATAAAATATTCCATTTTTAATAAATTGTGGTTATTATACCATATAGATCGCCTCAACAGACAGGGACGGAGACGTCTGAAAATCTGACTTTTTGTCGTTGATCGGAATCAGGTTATGCTATAATGTTACGTAAATATCCGGTGATTTGAGTCTTGTTTTTCTTTTTCACCTATATCGGTAGAAAGCTGTGACCCTTTGTAAGGAAATCTATTATAAGGAACCCTAGGACAGGCGTCTCGCCTGTTCTTTCTGCAAGCGGAATCGCAAACTGCCGCTAATGGAGCCGCGTTCGTTGTACTGAAACGGACAGGCGGGACGCCTGTCCTACATACCGAAATTTCTCTATGGTGATCTGAAAGAGAAAAGTCCGTCTAAAGAACATTAATTATTATGAGTAACGATAGTATAAGCAGGCGTTTTAATCGCTCTATTATCAGGATAGTTATCGGCTTATTGCTGCTCTTTTCCGTTAGTGTCGTTATTTATGGCGTTAAGAAGATGAATTTGCAGTTGAATAACAAAATGAATTACGCCTTAAAGCTTGCTCAAACGAGTCTGCCCAGAGCTCTTTGGAATATGGACACCAAATCTGTAGATGAAATACTGAGCGCCCTTTTCCTGGATATGGATGTCGTTTACCTTTCTCTTAGCGTAGAGGGAGAAATTACTTATGAAAAAGTACGTCAGGGCTTCGGGGAGAGTAACTTCGCCTTTTTTCAAAGCTCATCCGATTTTTTGTGGGCTGAGGATCGGATACTTCACCGTAACAAAGAAATTGGCAATGTGAGGATCGTTCTTTCTAAGGATTCCTTTAAGAGTGAGCTGAATAACCAACTTATGGCCGTTATTGTAATGGCCCTCATTCTTATTGGAGTTATCACTGTACGATCCATGACAATTTCTCGAAAATTAATCTTTCACCCCCTTGCAGGGCTGGAACGTTCGGCTTCGTCTATTGCAGGTGGAAATCTGGATGCCCAAATTATTTGTGAGGGTGATGATGAAATAGGAAAGCTGGGGCGTTCGTTCAATACGATGCGAGAATCTGTTAAAAAGTTGGTTACCGATCTAAATTCAGTTAACGAAGAGCTGGAGCAACGAGTCGAAATGCGTACTGCCGAGCTCTTAAAATCGACGGAGGAGTTAAAAAGGGCGAAAGAGGAAGCAGAGACCTCAGGTCGATATAAAACCGCATTGAACGAACTTTCCGATATCCTACACAGCGGTAATGAGATACAGGAAATGGCAGGGAATTTATCGAGATATATAGCCGAGTTTTTGAAATTGCCTTTAATCGGCTTTTTCGTAAAAACCAGCGGCAAATCCTTTAGTCGAGCAGCCGATTTCGGATATTATAAAAAAGAGGGTCTGCCGGATTCTTTTGAATTCGGCTCAGGCATGATAGGGCAGGTTGCTAAAGAGAGGAAGCCTATTATGCTAAAAGATATACCTGAGTACGCCAGAATTTCATTTGGTTTCGGAGAAGTTAGCCCCCGTGTTATATATATATATCCACTTGTATACGACGATCAAACGATCGCTGTCCTTGAACTGGGTAACTTTAATGATTTTTCGGAAACGGAGCTTGAGTGGATAAAGGAGGCTGCTAAAAATGTGACACTGGCTTTGCAGACGATTTTGTCTATATCGGAACTTAAGGAGATAATGCAGTTGGAGTGGGACGAAAGCTATGATGTGGGAATTTCGGAGTTCAATGCTCAGCATAAAAGACTTATTATCTATGTAAATTCTTTGTTCGATGCAATCAACCAAAAAGAAAACGATCAGGCAATCGGCGCCGTTCTTAATGGCCTTACGGAGTATACGAAAACACATTTCGCAGCCGAGGAAAATCTCATGGAAAAATATGGCTATCCCGATTATGAATCCCATAAAGAGGAGCACAACACTCTGGCTTCTGAGGTGATTGAGATATATAACAGGTTTGATTCCGGCGAGAAAATTAATCTTGCCACATTGCTTATTTTTTTGGTTAACTGGCTTAAGGAACATATAAAAAAAACGGATAAAAGGTATGGACCCTATTTAAATCGAAAAGGAATCACTTAATTCTGAGTGAGAATTATACATTACGTTGCATTCAGCAGCGGAAAATTTCTATTATTCATCATAATAGTCTAAAAGGAGTCGTTTTATGAAAAATTATTTTTTGTTTTTTCTTGTTTTTCTTTTATCTGTCAGTGTAGCGGAATCCAAAGAAATCAGAGTGGGAATGACAACGGCCTTAAGCGGTCCTGCCGGGGCATTGGGGCAGGGGATGAAACAGGGGATAGAGGCTTACTTTCATAAAATTAATCAAGCAGGAGGGGTTAATAATAAGACATTGAGTCTTATTGCACTTGATGATGGTTATGAACCTTCTCTTGCTGCACCGAATATGAGACAGTTAATCGACAAAGAGGATGTGATTGCAGTTATCGGGAATGTGGGTACGCCGACGGCCATTGTCACAGTACCCATTGCCAACGAGAAAAAAACTCTTTTTTTCGGAGCATTTACCGGCGCCGGAGTTTTAAGAAATCAACCGCCTGACAGATATATCGTCAATTACCGTGCAAGCTATTCCGAAGAAACGGCTGCGATGATTAACGGTTTGCTGAATGCAGGTATCAAGCCTGATGAAATTGCTTTTTTTACACAAAACGACGGTTATGGTGACGCGGGCTATGAAGGCGCTTTGGCCGCTCTGAAAGCAAGGGGATTCGATAATGCAGAGAAACTGGCTCATGGCAGGTACACTCGTAATACTCTTAATGTGGAGGATGGTCTGGCTTCTGTTTTGGACGCCGCTGTTGAGCCAAAGGCGATTATTTTGGTAGGCGCCTATGGCCCGTGCGCTAAATTTATAAAAATGGCTAAAGAAGATTTTCCCGATGCTTTCTTTCTCAATGTTTCTTTTGTGGGCAGCCTGGCCCTTGCCAAAGAGCTTGGACCGGCAGGTGAAAGTGTCATCGTAACACAGGTGGTACCCCATTTTAACTCTGACCTGCCCGGCGTGAGTGAGTACAGAGAAGCACTTTCCAATTTTCAGGTGTCCGTCGAACCTGGTTTTGTATCGTTGGAAGGATATCTTGTGGCAAAGATTTTCGTAACAGCATTGAATAAGGTTGGTTCGAATCTTACAAGAGAGAGCATTGTCGATGCTTTGGAAAGTCTTAAGAATCTTGATATAGGCATTAACAATCCGGTACGTTTTAGTAAAACAGAACATCAGGGAAGCCATAAGGTGTGGCCGACTATAATTAAAAACGGGAAATATGAAACTCTGAAATGGTCGGATTTGAAATAATACGAGATTTGTTTTGACTGTTTTGTCTCGATAACAGACAACAGCGCATCTGTTGCCGTAGGTTATTCAAATAGTATGTTTAGACTGTATTCGATTCTAATTAAAAAACTAACTCCACATTATCTTTTTATTTGTATTTCTTTTTTATCTCTCTTTATCTGCGGCTGTTCAAAAACCCCTGATAATCCTTTAAAAATAGGAAGCAATATCTGGATCGGTTATGAGGGGTTTTATCTGGCCAGTGACTTAAATCTTTTTGAAGACATCTCTGTAAACCTGATAACTTATCCTTCCAATACAGAAGTGATGCGAGCATACAGGCAGGGAGGCATCGATTTAGCCTGTCTTACCATGGATGAAGCGCTGCTACTTGCGCAGCATGAAATGAGCTTTAAAGTTGTTCTAATCCTGGATTTTTCCCATGGAGGCGATGTGATCCTCGGCAGAGGGAATATTAAAAGAATGACTGACTTAAAGGGAAAACCTGTTGGTGTCGAAAATACAGCCCTCGGTGCTTTAATGCTTGCACGCGCTTTGGAAATATATGAAATGAAAAATGATGAAATAACAGTCATTCCTCTTGGTGTGAATGACCATGAAAGTGCTTTTAATGATAATATTATTGACGGTGTCGTTACTTTTGAACCTGTTTTGTCTAAACTTCTTTCCAAGGGAGCAAATGTTCTGTTTGACAGTACACAAATTCCCGGAGAGATTATCGATGTGCTCATTGTAAGAACAGAAGTTCTAAATCACAGGTACGATGAGTTGAGAAAACTACTGGATGGTTGGTTTAAAGCGCTCGACTATCTGTTAATCGATAACCCTCAAAAAGCTGCTACCCTTGCATCAGAGAGGAAGGGCATCGATTCGGAGCAGTTTTTATCTTCTCTTGAGGGCATCCACCTGCCTGATGCGAATGAGAATCTTCTTTTTTTTGCCGGCAAAAAAGCGTTGTTTGTGCAACGAATTTCTAAGTTGCAGTCCATAATGATGAAAAACGATCTTTTACAAAAGCAGATCGATCCGCTTTCAATTTTGGATTCCAGGTTGTTAAAGCCCAGGTAGCAAGCAGTGAGATCAAAACAAATACCCCTCTTTGCCCGTTTAAATGTCAGAATTACACTTTTTTTATTCTTTATTGTTGCTGCGCCCTTATCGTTTACTCTTTTTTTGCTTGGAACCAACCTCAAAGACCATTACAGAAATTCTGTTCTTGACAAGTATTACCATGAACTGGAGTTGAAGACTGAAAAGTGTAATGAGCTTCTCGGTCTTGCGAAAAGTGAAATAATGGCTCTTGTAAAAGTCATTGAAAGCGATCTGTTAAAAAACGAAAAACATGATGTCAACTTATCATTATCGGATAATTTAAAGCAATTTAGCAGCTCGGAATTATACAAAGTAATGGCCAATGATTTAAAACATTCGATCCTTAAAAACAGCAACTATCTGATCATCAGGTTTATCAGCGCCGGAGGGCAGGAAATAATAAGATTTAACCGTACCTCTTCAGGTGTTGTCACGGTGCCCCTTGATGAATTGCAGAATAAAAGAATGAGGGAATATTTCAGGCTTTTTATTGAAGCTAAAACGGAAGATGTTCATGCTTTTCCAATTTCACTGAATAAAGAGGAAGGAAGAATAGAGAAGCCCCATACGCCGGTGCTGCGTCTTGGCAAACGTCTCTTTCTGGAGAGCGGGAAACTCTTTGGTGTAATCGTTATCAACGTACATGCGAAGATGTTTTTCGGAGCATTACCAAAAGATATTAAATCGGGATTTCAGATTATAGACAATGAAGGAAACTATTTACGCCACTGGAACAGGAATATTCTCTACGGAAAGGATTTGGGCCACAGTGCGAATCTTTTCGAAGAAGAGCCTGAGTTAAAGGAAAACGTTGAAAAATTTGACTCCAAAATCCATTACGATCCTGAACTTAAGGAGTTCAGAGTGTGGAAGAAATTCTTTTACGATCTCGGAGACTCCAGATATTGGATATTTATGGAACGGCACTCCGAAGAATCGATTGTGGCGTCGTGGTTTTCAATGGTGCAAAGCGGCCTGATTCGAATTGGAATTACCATGACTATTTGTTTTTTACTCTTTCTGATTATTACACATAGGGCTTTTTTACCTCTTATAAAGCTAAGCGACACAATAAGAACCTTTGGTGAAGGCAATTTTGGCAAGCGAATCAATATTAAATCCAAAACAGAGGTCGGATCTATTGCAGGCTCCTTTAATGATATGGCAGAGAAACTGGAGATTGCAGACTATGAACTTAGAAAAAGAATTGCTTTGCAAACGTCCATTTCCGAGATTGCACCGAATGCGCATATCATCACCGATATAAATGGTTGTATTATAACGGTCAACCCTTCGGCTGAAAAGATATTTGGTTATGAAGTCAGGGAGCTTACAGGAGAAAACGTTAAAATACTCATGCCTTCTCCGCACAGAGAGTTACACGATGACTATATAAACAGCTATCTCAGTACCGGTATACAAAAGACGCTTTACAGAAGCACCAAAGTAAAGGCAATCAAAAAGAGCGGTATTAAGTTTGACTGCATGATTTATGTGGGGGAAGCAAAGGTTGATGATAACAGGGTTTTTGTGGGAATTATTGAGGATATCACAGAACGACAACATCTGGAAAGGGCCTTACATTCACTTACCGAGTGCAGCCAAACGCTGTTACTTTCAACGGACTCTCAGAAAATGTTTGAAGATATTTGCACTATTATAACAAGACCGGGCGGATACCATATGGCCTGGATCGGCGTCGTTGAAAAAGAAAACAAAGAGAAAGTCAGGACTCTGGCATACAGTGGAGTTGAAGAGGGATATCCTGAAGGTTTCGAGCTTAATCAAATTGACCGGGAAAACAACGCCGAACCTGCCGGAACTGCAATGAGAACCGGCAAACCTGTGTCCTGTCAGAACATTCATAATGATCCTAAATTCGATCAGTGGAGGGACCAGGCATTGAAAAGAGGTTATGACTCTTGCATTGCACTGCCCCTATGTAACAGTGCGGCCTGTTATGGTGTTCTGAATATTTACTCAGCCGAATCTCATGCTTTTTCAGACAGCGAGACAGAGCTTTTACAGAAGCTGGCAGAGAATCTGTCCTATCGCCACATCATGCTTTTGGAGTTTGAGAAACGTCAGAGGGCCGAGGTATCACTGCGAGAGAACGAGGAAAAATTTCGACTCCTTGCAGAGCATATTGAAGACGTGTTTTGGATGAGCACGCCCGGCGTCACAGAGATGCTTTACATCAGCCCTGCCTATGAGAAGTTATGGGGCAAGACAAGGCAGAGCCTTTATAATTCTCCAAAATCTTTTATAGACAGCGTTCATCCTGATGATAAAGATAAGTTGTCAGAAGGGTTGAAAGAGCATGCAGACGGTAAGTGGGATTTTGATTATCGCATCCTGCGACCTGATGGCAGTGTCCGCTGGATTAGAGACAGAGGATTTCCCATAACGAATGAAGATGGCGCATTAATTAAGATGACAGGCATCGCAACGGATATTACAGAGATTAAGGAAGCCGAGGAGACGTTAAAAAAGCATTCCATGACAGATGGGTTGACCGGACTTTTTAATCGCCGTACTTTTGACAATGCATTGGAGAACGAGTGGGCCAGAAGTATCAGAACCAAAACGCCGCTGTCATTAATAATGCTCGATATCGATTTTTTTAAAAAGTTTAACGACGGCTACGGGCATCTAAAGGGGGACGAATGCCTGAAAGAGGTTGCCTGTAAACTACAGGAGTTCGTACAAAGACCTGGAGATTTGCCGGCTCGTTATGGTGGTGAAGAGTTTGCCATCATACTGCCTGTTACGGATAAAGACGGCGTCCTCTCAGTTGCAGAAAAGATACGAAATGGAATAGAATCTTTGTCTATACCTCATAAGTTTTCCGAATCAGGAAATTATGTAACTGCCAGTGTGGGGGCAGGCACAATAATCCCGACTTCGGAAACATTGCCGGACATGCTTATAACACTTGCTGACAGAGCCTTATATAAGGCAAAGCAGGCAGGAAAAAATTGCGTAAGATCAGATTAAGGCATAAGGCATAAGAAAGAAAAATATTGTGACCCTTTTACGCACGATTTTATTTATAAGGGCCTAATAGTCTTCAGCTTTCAGTCTATACACCTAACCTGGCAAAGCCAGTACAAAAAAGATTTCCTGCTACCTATTAATGACAAATGACAAAAACCAAATGTCAAATCAAATCCAAATGACTAAATGTCAAAGCCTGCTCAATTCTCTTTTTTTGACATTTGAGCTTTGACATTGATTTGGCTTTTGAGCTTTGGAATTTGACATTCATAAATATTGTTGCTTTTTTGCGCACGATTTAACTTATAAGCGACTAAGTAGTTACGAAATAACGTGCCGGTTTAACCATAAAGACAGAAAGAAAAAATATTTACCAAGATGATGAAACCAATGAAAAGGAGAGTAATATGATCGATTCACTATACGAGAGACTTGGGGGCGCGGCAGCTATTGATAAGGCTGTCGATATATTTTATGAAAAGGTGTTGGCCGATTTGCGTATTAACCATTTTTTTAAAGATCTGGATATGAAGAGGCAGTCAGCCATGCAGAAGTCTTTTCTCACATTTGCTTTTGGCGGCTCAACTAAGTACGATGGCAAAACCATGAGAGCAGCCCATGCATCGCCTGTTGAAAAGGGTCTTAATGACAGCCATTTCGATGCTGTTATGGAACATCTTGCGTCGACCCTGGAAGAGCTGAGCGTGCCTCCCGAGGTAATAAAAGAGGCTGCCAATATAGCCGAAAGTGTGCGAAACGACGTGCTGGGACGATAAAATCCTTGTATAGTAATAACAATTTTATGATATTAACAAAGGAGGTCTTAATTATGAGTTATTCAAGCAAGTTATCATGTGTTTTAATGGTGTTCCTGTCATTATTCTTAATTGCAGGTGTTTCTATTGCTTCTGACGATGAAGTATGTCCTGAAACCGTAACGATTTCCTGTGATGGAGAAAAAACGTTGGAGCCTTACCGCTATAACTATTACGACAGGTGTGAATGGCACAATACATTTCAATACGATTGGGGTTCTGAGGAGTTCTACCTCTATTGGTGTGAAAGCGGAGGCTGTGGAAATGTGGCATACGATTATGACGGTAATTTCGAAGCGCCTTATTGGGTGCTTGTTATGGCGAGATATGATAATACGGAAGGTAACAGATACGCTTCATATGTAGGCGAGCATTATGATGTGGAAGGTACATTTGAGCTTGACCAGGGCTGCACTCATATTTGTGACGGATATTGGGAGTGGACGACTGACGAATGCTATGGGGAATGGGTTGAACGGTGCTACGGCGATCCTATATGCGGCGAGTCTCTGGAAGCAACGGTACCGCCTTCCGACGCGATTCCCGATATTAAGGCGAATGGAGAGGACGGCCCCTTAAAGATTTCCGCCGGCAACGCTCTTGTTATTGAAGTGAGCTTGGAACCGATGGATTTATCAGATCAGAATGCAGATTGGTGGATATGGGCTCAAACGCCTTTCGGACAGTACTATTATGATGCCATAGGGACCCCTAAAAGCTGGAAACAGGGAACCTCTGTAACGTATCAGTCCAGTCTCTATAATTTACAGCCCACTAAAATTTTAGATCGTAATTTACCAAAAGGCCTCTATACATTCTATTTTGAAGTGGATATGAATATGGACGGCATAAAAGATATGGAGATAATTACGGATAGTGTAGAAGTTATTGTAGAGTAACGTCCATAACCTCCGGTTCACAATAAAGCACGAAAACTTAAAGCAAAAAGAAGAACATGGGATATTTTAACCACAAAGGGCACGAAGTTTTTAACTAAAAACGGCAGTCAGCTCTCAGCAATCAGCAATCAGCAAAAGAAATTTCTGACACTACACTTATAATAAGCATCACCTCAGGGGTGAGTTAAAATAAAGCTGTAAGCTGTTGTAATTAAAAAGCTGACAGATGATGGCTGACTGCTAAATGCTGTTTTTTTTCAATCCTGTCATTGGCCGACTATCTCTATTTCCGTACGATTACGGCCGTTGTTTTTTGCTTTATAGAGCGCCAGGTCAGCTGTTTTAATCAGATCGTTCATGTCCGAATCCGTAAGATTTTTCGCAAGACATACGCCGGTGCTGATAGAGACCACTATCACTCCCTCTGAGGTAGTGATAGATGACTGACATATCGTTTTTCTTAGTCGTTCCACTTTGTTTAATGTTGTTTCGATGTCGTAGTCAGGCATCAGCAAAAGGAATTCCTCGCCTCCATATCTGCCGACGACATCATAAGGTCTGGAATCGGCGAGAAGCATTTTAGAGACTTTACGGAGCACCTGATCGCCTGCAAGATGGCCATAGGTGTCGTTTACTTTTTTGAAGTGGTCAATGTCTATCATTGCCAGACATAGTGGCGATCCCTTTCTCTTTGCTCTTTCCAACTCCTTATCCAGCACTTCTTCGATTTTTCCTCGGTTCGCCAATCCGGTGAGCGCATCGTGAGCCGCCTTTTCTTTTAACAAATTCCGTGAATCGACAACTTCTCTGTTGAGCTCAACAATGCGACGGCCGGCGCGTAATCTGACTCTCAGTTCTTCTTTATTAAACGGTTTTGTTATATAGTCGTCAGCTCCGGCTTCCATGCCTTCGATAATGTCTTCAGGCTCGCTTCTGGATGAAAGGAGCAAAATATAAGTGTAATATTCGCTGTTAAGTTTCCTTGTTTCACGGCAAATTACAAGACCGTCCATGCCGGGCATTTCCCAATCCAATATTAGGAGGTCAGGCGAACTTGGCGATTGTATCAGTTCCCATGCAGCTTCGCCATTGCTGACTGAAAGAACTTCGTAGCCGAAGTCCTGCAGGAATTTTTCAAGGCGGAAGCGTACTATGTTTTCGTCATCTGCAATTAGTACTTTCATTCAACATTCTCATCCAGATAGCTTCTCAGAGAGCATACCATGAAATCGAGGTTCTCTACCATTGCATCATAGGTCTCCCGAGCTTCTTCCACTTTCTCTTTTCTGCCTATCTTTTCGAGTTTGAGGGCGTATTCCCATGCAGAGTTTTGTTCGAAGTTGGAAATAGCACCTTTTAACTTGTGAGCGGATTTTGCAAGGTCTTCATTATTTTTCCTTGACATAGCGTTGTTTACTTTTTCTACATAACCTGGGATGTCATTAATGAACATGGCGGCCATTTTTCTGAAAAACCCTTCGTCATTGTCAAATTTTTTAATCATTCTATCTATGTCAGGCCTGTTCTTTGTGTCATTGACGCTTGATACTTGCAGGAGGTTGTTGATGGTTTTAAAAAGATCTTTTTTCCGTACCGGTTTTGAAAGGTAATAATCCATACCGGCGTTTAAACATTTGTCTCTGTCATCCTCAAAGGCCAGGGCAGTTAAGGCGATTATGGGGATATGAGTTGAATCGGCTTTTTGCTTCTCCCATGTCCTGATTTCTTCCGTTGCTTTCAAACCGTCCATAACAGGCATGTTCACATCCATCAACACCAGATCGAACGTCTCTCTTTTAACTGTGTTTACAGCTTCCAGGCCGTTTTCTACAATCTTGTAACGCAAATCAAGCTGTTTGCACAAGTTAGCGATTACATGGCGATTCATGTCGTCATCTTCTGCAACGAGGACGTAGAGATTATGAGATTTAAAAGTTGAGGTGTCGTCGTCTTCATCTTTGGTGTCGCAAATCACATTGTTACTGTGCAGGGCGATTTTTCTGCTCATGATTTTCATGATTGTGTTATAGAGGTATGACTTTTTGACAGGTTTCACCATTGTGGCTTCTATGCCTGCTTCCTTTGCTTTGGAGAGACCTAAATTTTCAGAGGCCAGCATTATTATAGATGTAATTGCCATGATTTGGTCTTGTTTTATTTCATTTGCCAGGGACATGCCGTCCATACCGGGCATATGCCAGTCCAGTATGGCGATCTCGAAGGGGCTGTTCTCGGCGATGGATTTATTCATCTCATCAAGGGCCGCTCTTCCGTTGGAAGCTTCAGTTACTTTGACACCCCATGTTGTGAGGATTTCCCTCAAAATTAATCGGTTTGTGGCATTATCGTCAACAACAAGCATTCTGAATCCCGATATGGCGACCAACTGCTCCTTCATGGCTCTCATCTCTTCTCTTTCTCCCTGCTTCTGCAACTTAATATTGAAAAAGAAGGTGCTGCCCTGTCCCTGTTTGCTTTCCACCCAAATCGTACCGGACATCTTTTCAACCAGCTCTTTGCATATTGATAATCCCAGCCCGGTTCCGCCATACTCCCTTGTTGTAGAGATATCGGCCTGAGTAAAGGAGTCGAATATTCGTTTGATTTTCTCTTCAGGAATTCCAATGCCTGTATCACGGACTTTAAAAAGTACAGTGCATTCGTCATTCAGGTCATCCGTTTTTTCGACATCCACTACAATCTCTCCATGATCTGTAAACTTAATGGCATTAGAAATTAGGTTAATAAGTACCTGCTGCAATCTGTTGGGATCGCCTGTTACAAGTTCAGGTACATCGGGTTTCATATGAACCAAAAGTTCCAGTCCTTTCCCTGCCGCCCTGGGAGAGAGGATGTCTCCTGTATTGTCAAGTACTTCACGAAGATTGAAACCGGTATTATCCAGCTCCAGCCTTCCGGATTCTATTTTGGAAAAATCAAGTACATCGTTTATTAAGTTCAGAAGGTTCTCTCCTGCTGTTTGTGATATCCTTACGTAATCTTTCTGTTCGTCGTTCAACTCGGTGTCGCTTAACAGGTCCGCCATGCCGATAATTGCGTTTAAAGGCGTTCTGATTTCGTGACTCATTGACGCCAGAAAAAAGGATTTGTACTTGCTTGCCTGAGTGAGCTCGACTGCTTTTTCCTCCAAAGACTCTCTGTACCGCAGCGATTCGTTCAGGAGTTCCTCTATTCTTGTTGTAAACTGAACTTTATTAATAAATATCGCCGCCTGATTCGCCATCTGATTAATCAATGTCATCTGAGTATCCGAAAATTCAGTATAAGAAGCAATTTCGATCACCCCTGTCAGATCCTGCTCAAAGATGACCGGAGAAAGAGCAATATTCAGTGGATCGCTTTCTCCTGTCCCTGTTGTCACTCTGAGGTGTCCGGCCGGCACATCTGTAATATAAAGCGGCTTCATATCGAGAGCACACTGCCCTACCGGGCCCTGGCCTATATCAAATGTCACAGTCTTTTCTACAGCAGAGCTGAAACCGTAAGAGCTGTTCAATGCCAGCACAGGCTCGTTGTTTTTTAACTCCACCAGATAGAAAACGCCGCATACGCCCTTTGTCAATCTGGTAAGTTCCATAATGACAGGTTCCGTTATCTCACTGATCTTGTTTGCTCCCTGGAGCATACCCGATATATTTGCAATATTGGTCTTTAGCAGGTTTTGATTTTCCAGCTTGGTTTTTGACGTATTGAGGCTGTCTATCATTTGTTCAAAAGTCCTTGCCAGAATGCCGGTCTCATCGGAGGAGGTAATCTCCACTTTTACGGAGAGATCCCCTTTGGCTACAGCTTCCGCTGTTTCCGTTAATAACGAAAGAGAATCATTAATGGATGTTGCAGAGAAAAGACCGACAAGAATTATTATTGAGGTGGCCAGTAAAACACCGAATACAATTAGGAGAATGTAGTTTTCGGCGGACTCCTTAGAATTCATTCGACGGCCGTCGACAAGGTCATTTTCAACGGTAATGAATTTTCCGATAATCTCCCTCATCTCGTCCATAAGGTTCTTGCCGACTTTGCTTTCTATAATCGAGATTACCCCTTCAAAGGATAATTTGTGCCTGTCTATCTCCCTTTTTATGGAAATTTCAGGCTCCGCGGCCTCTTCTTTCCACTCTTTCGCCAGGCTGTCGAGCTCCTCTGCTTTCTCCATAATAACGGCGGGATAAGAAGGGGCATTAAGCAATCCAATGAGCTTACCCATGTTGTTTTGAAGAGATTCCTCTCCGATTCTATATGATTCCAGGAATTCCTCTTTCCCTGTGATTAAAAAACCTCTTTGCCCGTTTTCCCGATCTGCTATGTTTTTTGCAATAGCCAGCGTCAGGTATCTGCCCTGAGGCGCATTGTGTGTTAAAAAGAAATTGTCTAATTGAGCAATGAGATTCCTAATATTGTCTAAAATGGCTTTCCCCTTGCCTCTGTCTACTATATTCTGAAGCAGTTCCAGGTCAAAGGAGCCTTCTTGTATATCCTTGCGCATTTTAATTGTATCGGAAGCGTATCTCTGCCATTTCACAACAACAGTCTCAAGTTCATTTATTCTTTGTATCTGACCGGGGTTGTCGTGAACAAGGTGTTTGGCTTCACTTATCATGTTACCCACCGCTGCCATACTCGCGTCATAGGGCTCCAGAAATTCGGCATTACCTGTAAGGAGAAAGCCTCTCAAACCTGTCTCCATATTAATCAACTGCTCCAGAAGTACATGTCCTGAAGCTTTTGCTTTTTCAGTATGTGCGACCCAGTCGGTCGTCTTAAGAAGAGATTTGACATTTGTATAGATAGTAGCGGCAAATAGTGCTAAAAGCAGTATGGCGACAAAATTGCCAAGGAGTATTTTATTTCTTATTTTAAGATTTAAAAACCAACGTTTCATCTCTAATCTCTTTATCTGTAAACAAAATCGCAGAGCGACGATGCCGCCTGCATGATTGTAATTATATCAGTATAGCACAGATTAATTTTATTACAAAAGTAGTTATAGTGATAGGATTCGGGTTTTTTTTGGTGTGGAATCGGTAACTCTGATTATATTAATTGCAATTCCGCTGAAGAGACCATGGATGTTATAAGAAATTGGATGGCTTAAAAAAGGACTTTATTAAGGTAAAGATGATGAAGGAGAAAATCTCTTTAACCAAAAAGTCTGGAGCTAAGTTGCCTGACAGTCTGAAGTCTGAATTTACTGCTATAGCGGGCGCTGTTATTTCGGAGGACAGTCAACTTGAATTATTTTAAGAAATAATCAGGAGGATATATCGTGCCTTGTATACCTAAGTAGTTAGAAAAAATCTTACTATCTATTTTATCATTTTCCTAATATATATGCTATAATTGTAGTCTATGGCTGAGAGGAGTCGTAAAAACAGAAACCTAATGAAAGGTAATGAGGCGATTGCCGAGGCTGCCATACGTGCAGGATGCCGTTTTTATGCCGGTTATCCTATTACGCCTCAAAATGAAATTCCTGAGTATATGTCAGTCAGAATGCCTGAGGCGAATGGCGTTTTTATTCAGGCCGAGAGTGAAATCGCATCTATCAATATGGTCTACGGCGCCGCTGCCGCAGGCGTCAGAGCAATGACGTCATCCAGTTCGCCGGGAATCAGCCTGAAGCAGGAGGGTATTTCCTTTCTTGCCGGGACGGAACTCCCTTCCGTCATCGTAAACATGCAAAGGGGAGGTCCCGGGCTTGGTAATATTGCAGGTTCCCAATCCGACTATTTTCAGGCCGTAAAAGGCGGTGGTCACGGTGATTATAAACTGATCGTTTACGCTCCTTACAATCTCCAGGAGATGTGGGATATCACAATGCTTTCCTTTGATAAAGCCGATGAATACAGGACACCTGTAATGATTCTCTGCGATGGTATTCTGGGGCAGATGATGGAACCTTTTTATCCTACACCATATGTCGCCCCCCCCCTTCCGGATAAATCATGGGCCCTGACAGGAATCGGAGCAAGAAGGGGCAGTAAAAACAAGAATAACGTAAAAGCCAATGTTGTCAAGTCCCTTTATATGGGAGACGGAGAGCTTGAAGAGAGAAACAAAATATTGCAGCGCAAGTATAGGGAGATCGAACAGAAAGAGGTGTGTTTCGAGCGCCTGAATACGGAAGACGCCGAGCTGATTATCGTTGCATACGGTATAGCAGCCAGAATTGCCCTGACAGCTATGAAAATGCTTCGAAACAATGGATTCAAAGCAGGTATTTTCAGACCTGTCACTCTCTACCCCTTTCCAAATGCAGAAATTTTGAATCTCGCTACCGATAAAAGGAAATTTTTAACCTTTGAGCTTAATTGCGGACAGATGGTGGAAGATGTCAAACTGGCGGTTAATGGCAAAAGTGAAGTTTTCTTTCGCGGAAGAGCAGGTGGTTCGGTAATGACTCCAAGGGAACTTTACGAAGAAGCAAAAGGCCTTTTTTAGAGATTTAACCTCATTATTCTGTGTTCTGAATTCTATATATCGGGATCCTTTTTTTTACTTCATCCTTCAAGTCTCCTCTCCCCTTGAGGGGAGAGGATTAAGCAAGGTGAGGGGTGACGGTGGAGAAGCGTTACCGTATTGAGTATTGTATCGCACCCCCTCACCCCAACCCTCTCCCCCTTCAAAGGGGGAGAGGGAGTAAGAGAAAAATCGCTGCGTTGCCGGCTTTCGCTGAAACGCCAGAGCACATTAGCCGACAATGGAAAACAATTTAAAAAACGCCTGGTTAAGGCAGTTGAGAAAGGACTGGAAAATGGCGAATTATTACTATTTCAATAACGCTATGATATGTCCTGAGTTTGAATTTACAACTTCTGTAACAATATTGGGGAAGTGGAGTCATCGGGGACAACGGAAAATATCGATAAGCCTTCCAATGATTAATGAACAGCCATGGAGAGTTGTTAGAGAGGTGCTTCATCATGAAATGGCCCATCAATACATAACCGAGGTGCTAGGGATAAGGGAGACAGCCCCTCATGGAGAGTTATTTAAGAAAATTTGCAGTAAAAACGCCTTTGATCAGAGAGCCTCCGGTATTCCAAAAAAAAGTGCAGACTCCGTAAAAGCGCCTGATGAGAGAGACAACAGGGTAATATTGGAGAAGGTTCAAAAACTTCTTGCCCTTGCTGCAGGAACGAACAAATATGAAGCCGAGCTTGCCATGACAAAGGCCAGAGAGTTTTTATTACGACACAATCTCTCTCTTCTGGAACTAAACACTATGAATGACTATATTTGCAGGGAAGTCGGGGGATTGGGAAAAAGAAATCCAATAAAGAGTATGATTTCATCGATACTGAACAGATTTTTTTTCGTAGAAACATTATGGATTTATGGTTACGATCAGCACAACGATAGATCCGGCATGATTCTGGAAATTTACGGTACCGTCGAAAATGTAGACATGGCCGAATATGTCCACGACTACCTGCACAATATTTCTGAATTGTTATGGAAACAATACAAAAGTGCAAAAGGAATGAAAGGGAATAAACACAGAAGAACATATGTCTACGGGCTTTTAACGGGATTTATGGAAAAGCTTGAAAATCAGAACAAATCGAATCAATCGAAGAGTCTTGTGTGGAAGGGCGATCCCGCTCTTTACTCATTCTTTCGAAAAAGAAATCCCAAAATAAGATCAAGAGGCGGCGTTTACAGGAAATCCAGTACCGAGATATTTGAATCGGCCCACAGCAGGGGTAAGAATTTGATAATTCATAAGGGTGTCGGAGGGGGACCAAAAGATAAAGGCGGTCTTCTGGCTTAAGTGTAATAGTTAAGAGTTAATCTGTGATAGGCAAGAGTTAATCTTCATCTCCCGTGGAATTCGCCTGGAGCACCCCAACTTACATCACTTCGCAGGGAATGGGGAAGTGCAATTCTGAAAAGAGCTTTACCGTTCATACTTTCGGCAGTTAGTAATCCTTTCATGTTTGTCTCAATAATGATTTTCGACATATACAGCCCGATACCTGTGCCATTGTTGTTTGCTTTGGTTGTGAAGTATGGTTCGAAAATTTTATCGATGATATCGTTGGGAATGCCGCC
This sequence comes from Candidatus Magnetocorallium paracelense, assembly GCA_029001845.1. Taxonomy (GTDB): domain Bacteria; phylum Nitrospirota; class Thermodesulfovibrionia; order Thermodesulfovibrionales; family Magnetobacteriaceae; genus Magnetocorallium; species Magnetocorallium paracelense. Next base: position 117,626 of record JAREWP010000101.1, read on the forward strand.
CCCATTGTCCTCGATTGTGACGACTGCCATTTCTTTTTCCGAATAAACATTTATACATATCTCTCCATCCGTTGATTTGATAACTCCCTTTTCCCTTCCGCTCTGTATCGCATCTCCGGCATTGTTCAGAATATTCAAAATAACCTGCATAAACTCATTCGGGAAACTTTTAACAGCAAAGCTCCCGTCTATTACGCTATTGAAATCAACATCAATGCCATTATTTTTAAGCATAAACGATAACATTTCCAAAACATTTTTAATTGCTTTTACGATATCGAAAGTCTCTTCAGCTTTTACGGGTTTGTAGAAATTTCTAAAGTCATCCACTGTTTGAGACATAAATTGTATATAGTTTAGAGCGTTGTCAGCTGCATTATCAATATACTCATCATCGAGTTCTTTGAAATAATAGGCGTCCCTGACATCCTGAATTACAGCTCCCAGTGAGTTCAGCGGCTGTCGCCACTGGTGAGCGATGACACCGATCATCTCACCCATGGCGGCCATCTTTGACTGCTGCACCAATAATCTTTCATTCTCAATTTTTTTTGTAATCTCCTCATTTACTCTATTTTCAAGGTTTCTGTTTAATGCCTCAAGTTGGTCCGCATTTTCTTTAAGTTTTTGTTCCATATTCTTACGTTCGGTGATGTCTCTAAGAGACGCCAGGTAAGCGGATTCTCCTTCCCAGGATAAATCTACCAATCTTATTTCTACATGCGTTATCTCTTCCCTGGGCCTGAATATCTCTATTTCAGTTTTTTCTTTTAATAATACGGGCAGCCCCAGTTCCTCGCCAATAAGGAAATCGGCGCTTTTACCGAATATAATCTCTGCTGCAGGATTGACAAAACGAATGATTCCTTTATTATCGAGGATAATAATTCCGTCGGCATTCTTTTCAATAATTTTATAAAACTGATTATTTATCGGGAAAATCCGATTTAGAAAATGTTGACGTTCCAAAGAGTGGACGATTGAACGAGAGAGTATAGCTGATGTAAGATCCCACTTGTTAAGATAGTCCTGAGCGCCTTCCCTGACAGCTTTTACGGCAGCTTCTTTATCGCTTGCACCTGTCAGGATAATAAAAGGCAGATATCGTGCATAAGATTTTAAATGTAAAAAAGTATTCAAACCGAGACTGTCAGGGAGTGTAAGGTCCAGAAGTACTACATCGAAATTTGGATTCTTGAGTTTTTCAGTTGCATTATTGAGTGTTCCCGCGCTGTCAATGGTGAACTCGTTTTCGATGTCTTCATAAAGAAGTTCTCCGATAAATTCAATATCATCTTTGTCATCCTCTATTAAGAGGATTTTTATCATGTTTTTTTTAATATTCATCATGAAGAAGGAGAGAAGATACAGAACCGATGCCGGATTCTATAAACACTATTTCCAATCTATTCCAAGATGTTTCGCCAAAGAAAATTTATCCGATACATCACCTATGAATGTGATTGTAGGAGGCGGAGATTTTTTTCTTAAACACGGTGTTGCTATAATACCGTCTGTCTCGGCTTTTTCGGGCTCCTTCACGATGTCGATTACTTTTAAGTTAAATGAATCCTGATAATTGTCAATACAGAAACGGTTGATGTTTTCAACAGCTTTTAAGGATTTTTCCGACTGTCCTGCAATATAAAGTGTAAAGTTATGTTTACCCATTGTTTATTTACTCCCTAGTGATTTGGAATTATAATCCTCCCCTGATGTAACGTATGAAAATCAATAGAATGTCTACCCAAAACTTAACTCTCCTCTTCGAAAAGCGTTTTCATTCGTTCCTTTTCGTCGGGCATGATATGGTGAACTTCGCCTGATACAATACCGGTAACATTTGTAAAGGGCCTTCCAATATGCATTCCTGTTCCATCAATAGTGAATTCTCTTATTTCCTTATCGTGCATGGAGCCTCTCATTTTCAGAACAATAACGCCTCTGTGCATCTCGCCAAACATTTCGACATAACGAAGCAGAATAATGGAATCCGTTATTGTGGAAATATGAGCCTCTGTAATTGAACTGCCGCCCATGAGCGATGTCGTCGTTGCAGTAAAAAGTCCTACGATTTCCTGATGTTTTATGAAAGAAGTCAGACCTATGACAAACTCTCGAAAACTCTTTAACGTCGAGACTCTCTCAAGAGCGGACAAACTGTCAACAGCCACTCTGTTGGGTTTAAACTCCTCTATATCCTCTTTAATACTAATCAGATGGTCTTCCAGATTGGCGACTTCCGGGTATTCGCAAATCACTTTAAGTTTACCCTCTCTTTCAAGTTTTTCAAAGTCATGTCCCCAGCCCATCGCATTTCTGAACAACTGCTCTCTGCTTTCTTCAAAGGCGAATAAAAGGCACTTCTCTTCATTGATAACTCCTCCCTCGATAAACTCGGTCGTCATAAGAGTCTTGCCACATCCCGTAGCCCCTGAAATCAGAATGATGGAATCTCTGTAAAAACCTCCTCCACACATTTTATCGAGTTTTTTGTTGCCCGAGGAGACTCTGATATTTGACGATGTCTGCTTCAGCTCAATTGCAGATAGCGGAATCACGACAATACCCTGATCGGAGATGACTGTAAAGGGGAATTCCCCCTTTTGGTGGGGCGTTCCTCTGAACTTTAATATTTCTATGGTTCTCCGCCGTTTTTCCTCTTCAAGGACATTGCGAAGGATAATAACATTATCGGTGACAAATTCTTCTACTCCGTATCGTGTTAGACCACCAAAGTCCTCAGTACGTTCTGCCGTGAGAAGGGTTGTCGTTTTTAACTCCTTTAACGCCGAGGTGAGTCTCAAAATCTCATGACGTATAATTGCCGTTTCGGAAAACTGATTAAAGATGGCGCCAAGGGAATCGAAAGAGACTCTCCTGGCGTTACTCTTTTTTACGGCATATTCTATACGAGTTAAAAGGCCTGCCAGATCATATTGTCCGACAACGGTGGTTTTATCCTTCCATTGGGGGGCTGCATTGACAAAGACCCAGCGATTCTCCTTTTCCCACTCTTCTATGTTCCAGCCGAAATCAATCATATTGTCACGGATGTCCTGCGGCGTTTCTTCAAAAGTTATAAAAACGCCCGATTCTCCATTCTTCAGTATCCCTTCCGCTAAAAACTGTACGGCAAAGATGGTTTTCGCGCTACCTGCCGTACCGGACACCATTGTCGTACGGCCCTCGGGAATTCCTCCCTCGCTAATTATGTCAAGGCCCTGAATTCCTGTTTCTATTTTTTTAATTCTGCCATTTCTTTTTTTATGTAAAGCCATTTTTTTTCACCTCCGGTTTCGCTTTAAATGCAACAGGTCTATAATTTTCTCCCCATCGGATAAATCTCCGATAACTGCCCGCACCGGGGCAGGTCGTTCCTTTATGAGCATCGGAGTCGCCACGACATTGTTAGCCTCAGCCAGTTGAGGATTCTCCAATATATTGACAACAGTCAGCTCGCATCTATCTTTCAGCTCGTTATTACACAACTGTTGCATATTGTGTTTCGCTATGGCAGAGTTTTGAGTATCTCCTGTGATGTAAAGTGTAAGTGCTATTTTCGCCATTTCTTTACCTCATTTTTTTTTAGTAATGGAATGATGGATGTCGTTATGTTGGATTTCTTCTGTAATACATTGCGAGATAACCCATCAACTGTAAAACAAGGAGCCTGCCTTCTTCAAAATAGATTTGATTTTTTTCTCTTGTCGTGCTTTGAGTTTTTTTTGCCATTGAAGTGTTGTAAATATCCATTACATCCTTTGGTCCTCCTTTAAAAAAACCGATTTCATCTGCAATCATATGAAGTTTTTCCGAGATATCTGCTTCGGTCCTGAAAATTCTCTTTTGCATAGACAACTCCAACACCTCTTCGAAGAGGTTCACAGCTTCACTGAATGTTTCCGGAAGGCTGTCTTTAAATGATTTGATTCCTACAAATTCAGTGGTTACCGTGTTTAGCTTAGAGTCAAAGGACTGTTTATAGGATTGTAGTTCTTTCTCAAGGCTTTTAATTCGTTTACTGTTTTCGTTGTCTTTATTCACTTCTGCACGTTTTCGTTCGACAGAGTACCATAATGACCTCATTAAAATGTCTGTGTTAATGTTACTTTTTACAAGATAATCCTGCGCCCCGACTTTAACGGCCTCGATCGCTGTTTTCTCGTCAGATAATTCCGTTACAACAATAATGGGAATCTGAAGGGTTTTATTAATTAATGCTTTGAGCGTATCGATTCCTTTGCTGTCAGGAAGATAGAGATCGAGCAACACGCCATCTATGTCGCCGACACCTATTCTGTCCATTCCCATGGAAAGACGTTTGACGCATTCTATTTCAAAAATCGGGAAATGTCCACGATACTCCTGTAGTAATTCTCTTAAGTAATAATTGAAGCTCTCATCGTCTTCGATAAGTAAAATTTTTAGAGTTTTCATGATTTTTCTTTCATTTCAGGACAAATAATCGAATACCCCTTCTCAAGAAATTGCAATGTTTCTTTGAAATGGAGGGGTCTGCTGATATAAAATCCCTGGATTGAACTGCATCCTTTGTAACAGAAGAAATCGAGCTGCTCTTTTGTCTCTACCCCTTCGGCTGTCACCTCTACGCCAAGGCTCCGGGCAATGGCAATAATGGCATCCACAACAGCGGCTTTGTCACTGTTTGTAATGATATCACGGACCAGTAATCTGTCAATTTTGATTTTCTCTATTGGCAGTAATTTAAGACTGCTTAAAGAAGAGTAGCCTGTACCGAAATCGTCAATAGTAAGACGAACTCCTATTTTGTGAAGTTCATTAAGCATGCTTATAGAAATGTCCATATTTTGCATTACTAATTCCTCTGTCAGTTCAAGTTCAAGGTATTCGGGGTTTAAGCCTGTTTTATCAATAACATTCGTTATGGTCTCGATTAAAAATTTTTGATTGAACTGCTTTCCCGTTATATTTACGGCAACAGGTAAACAATGAAATCCGGCTGTTTGCCACAACTTGTTTTGTTCGCAGGCAGTGTTGAGCGCCCATTCGCCTATGGGGACAATGATTTCGGACTCTTTTATTGTATGTATGAAGTTGTCGGCTTCGATAACACCCCTTTCAGGGTGCATCCATCTGAGTAAAGCTTCTGTCCCTGTAATCTCTCCTGTGAGTATATTAACCTGAGGCTGATAGTATAAAAGTAGTTCATTGCACTGTATGGCATGTCGGAGTTCCTTCTCTATCCTGTGTTTTTCTATAGTCATATAATTTAAGTCAGTTGTAAAATATCGATATTTATTCCTCCCGCTCCTCTTTGCCGAATACATGGCTGTGTCTGCATTGGTTAGCAGAATTTCGGCCTCTTCACCATTAACGGGATACATACTTATACCTATACTTGCACCGATGGAACATTCCAGTCCGTCAAGAAAAAAAATCGATGACATCGCTTTTATGATTTTATTGGCAATGCTTCCCGCATCGTTAGGTTTTTTGATTTTAGAGAGTATAATGGCGAATTCATCTCCTCCCATTCTTGCTACTGTATCCATTTTTCTTACGCAATTGACAAGCCTTGAAGATGCCTCTTTAAGCAGTTTATCTCCAATACTGTGACCATAGGTATCGTTTATAAACTTGAATCTGTCCAGGTCAACAAAAAGAAGTGCAAGCTTTCTATTGTTTCTGCTTGCCTCTTTTATGGATTGCTTCAGGCGATCAAAAAACAAAACTCTGTTAGGGAGATCTGTCAGCGCGTCAAAATTTGCCATATATTCTAACCGTTGCCTTGCAAGCTTTCTCTCCGTTACATCCATATAAACATTGAAATGCTGTGTATCTCCCTTGTCGTTCTTCTGAGATATGGAACTGACGGAAGCCCAAAATATGTTTCCGTCTTTACGCTTGAGCCGTACATCGTAATTATGAACAGGCCCGTTGTTTGCCAAACTAAGATACTTATCAAAATCTCCTGAGTCATAGAAGTTTGAAAACAGAGGGTATTGCAGAAACTCTTCCTTTGAATCAAAGCCGAACATATCTATCATCGATGGATTAACATCGATAAAAAAGCCTTGTCTCCCCGGCGTACTCAGAGATATGCCTACAGGCAGGAGCTCTATCATATCGCGATATCTCTTTTCAGAGACCTTTAAAGCCTCTTCCATTCTCTTCTGGTCGGTGATATCTTTTGAAATATGGACGTATTTATCAATTTCATTCATCTCGTTTCTGATCGGATAAACCGTGACTTCAACAAACTGTTTATGCAATTCTCTGTTAAAATGTGTGTGAAAAACGGTTGTCGGTTTGCCCGTCGATAACAATTCATGAACAGGGCAGGGGTCATTCGGCGGCTTACAGGGTGTGTCTCGAAGGTGCGTTACGTTATGGCAACAATGACCGATAATGTCGTTCGGTTCAATACCGGTCAACTCCAGCGCCGCCTTATTGGCCCACAGGATTTTAAGGTCCTTATCAAGGAGAAGAATATGCTCTGAAATTCCGTGGGTCAGATCCTCGAGCATTTGTGACGTTTCTCTCAGTCGGTTCTCCATGTGTTTTCGTTCGGTTATATCTCTTAATAAAGCAAGGCAGGCATCTGTACCGTTCCATTCTATTTTCCCGGTCTTCATTTCCGAATAAATGACATGTTCGTTTTTTTGGAGAATATTGATTTCTGTTGTTCCTTCCATTGGTATGGGATACCCGAAATGCTTGTTTTGCATATCTTCAAAAGTGCGCTGAAGAAGAGTCTCCGCTGTTTGGTTCATGAATTTAACAATTCCATAGGTATCGATCACAACAACACCGTCTGTACTCTTTTCTACAATATTGTGGAAATTATCCTTGCTTTCTTCCAACTCCTGTTTATATTGGTTGCATAAAGAGTTTTCTCTCTTTAAATCCTTTAAAGCCCTTTCCAGTTGCATTGTTCTTTCCTTTACCGTATTCTCCAGATTATTTGCACATGTTTTTAAGTCGGATTTCGCCAGGTTGGTTAAAAAAAGGTTTTTTACCAACCCTTTCAGTTCATAGAGATTAAAAGGTTTCCTTAGAAAAGAACTCACTCCCAGTTCGAAGCATCTTTCCATATCTTCATCATTACCATGGCCGGTTAAAACAATTACAGAGTATAATTCGGCGGGAGAGATATCTATCCTCTCCAAAAACTCGAAACCGTCCATCACCGGCATTCTCAAGTCCAGCAGTACGAGAGCGGGATGTGTTTCATAGAAAATTTGTAAGCCTTTCTTTCCGTCTTCAGCGGATAAAACACGATACCCTTCCTTTGACAGATGTCTTGCAATTTCATCGGACACAATCTGTTCGTCTTCAATAATTAAAATGTCGAAATTTTTGTTTATCTGTTGATCCGTCAGCGCCTCGGACATTTTTTTCTCCTTGTTATAATTATTCTAAAAACGGCAGTCAGCTGTCAGCGATCAGCTTTCAGCTAAATAAATTCCTGATATTACACTTAAAATATGCATCATCATACGGGTGAGTTATAATTAAGCTGTTGTAATTAAAATCCTGACAGATGATGGTTGACTGATAAATGTTTTTTTTAGGATCATTGCTCACAGGGGCCTGTGGTCTGTATAAAGAGATTTGGTTTCATTACTCTATACTCGAGCTTTAAAAAACCGTTTCTTTAACCGGCCTCTGATCTCGGAATACTGTGAACAGTTTCAAATTTTACTTTGTTTTGCAAAAATCTCATTATCTCCTCAGATGGCGTTGGTTTGCCAAAATAGTACCCCTGGATTTCATTACACCCCGATTGATTAAGGAAATCCAGTTGTTCCTTTGTTTCGACTCCTTCTGCAATCACTCCGAGTCTCAGGGTATTCGCCATGGCGATGATTGTTTTTACAATGGCTGCGTCATCGGCGTCTGTCGTGATATCCGTAACAAATGATCTGTCTATTTTAAGCCTTGTTATTGGAAGCTTTTTCAGATAGCGAAGCGAGGAATAGCCTGTTCCGAAATCGTCCAAAGAGAGAGCTATACCCATTTCTTTTAATTTTGTTAGTTTTGAGATTGTAGAATCGATGTCATGGAGGACAATATCCTCTGTCAACTCCAGTTCCAGATGCTCAGGCGCCAGTCTTGATTTTTCAAGAGCATCGGTTACTGTGTCTACAAAGTCTCGCTGTTTTAAAAAGTCGCCTGAAAGGTTGACAGCGACTGTCATATTTGGAAAACCCGAGTCCTGCCACTCTCTGTTTTGAGTACAGGCGCTGTAAAGCACCCATCTGTCAATAGATGCAAGCAACCCTGTCTCCTGTGCAATGGGAATAAAATGTATAGGAGAGAGGATGCCTCTAAGAGGATGTCGCCATCTGACTAATGCCTCCACTCCGGTGAGTTCGTTTTTCATTGTATTCATCTGTGGCTGATAATGTAAGATAAGTTCCTTTCTCTCAACGGCTCTTCGCAGATCGTTTTCCAGTCTGAGTCGTTCCGAGACCTCTTCATTCATGTCCGGTCTGTAAAACTGATAGTGGTTTTTACTCTCTTTTTTTGAAATATTCATTGCCCTGTCCGCATTTGCAAGCAGTGTTTCCGGTGTCTCGCCATTAGAGGAATAAACAGCAATGCCTACGCTGACCCCTATGGAGCATTCCAAACCTTTTAGCCGCACCGGGCTGTTAATTGCCGTAATAATCTTTTTTGCAACCAATATGGTATCGTGTTCTTTGGAGATTTTTGTCAGTATTACAGCAAACTCGTCGCCTCCCATACGGGCGATGGTATCTGCTTTGCGTACGCACTCCTTGAGCCTTCCGGCAATCTCCTTAAGAAGTTTGTCTCCAGCGTCATATCCAAGGGAGTCGTTTATCGGTTTAAAGCGATCGAGTCCCAGGCTGAGCAGTGCAAGTTTTTGATGATTTCTTTTGTTTTGTTCCATATTCTGAGAGAGACGGTCAAAAAAGAGAGTACGGTTTGGAAGCCCTGTGAGAATATCGTGATGGGAAAGACGAAGGGCCTCTCTTTCTGCGATCACGCGATCTGTAACGTTTAAAGCATATGCCCGAACATTGTTATTCGTCTGGTTTGGATGAAGCTGCCAGATTAAATACTCCTCTCCGACTGCAAAAGGAAGCGTATCTGCAGGAGTATTATTTTCACGGCAGGTTTTTACGGTTTCCTTAAAACCATCGGGAAGAATTGTATCGATGTCATTCATCGTCGGATTGTATCTTTTCAGGCATGTTTCTGCAGCACGATTCAAATGAAGTATATTGCCGTCCTTATCTACATCTAAAATCGGATAGGGCGTGTCATCAGGGAAAGTCCTGTCTCCTGTAAAGCCATTCGTGGTTTTCTTGCTTGTAATGATTTGAGAAAGAATGCCGGCCACGGAAAAAAGAAATCTCTCTTCTCTAATATCTCTTTTATGTCTCTCTTTGACATATAGATTAATAACCCCGAGAATCTCTTTTTCTGCTGACAGAATGGGAACACAGTAATGTCCGTGAGGAGTAATTCCGGGATATCTGTTTTCGTGACGATCGTCAATTGAATCTACAAATACCAATTCACCCTTTGATGCGGCTAAACCGCAAATGCACTTGCCAAAAGGTACTTTCTCGCACATGGGTTTTATTTCATCGGGAAGGCCATGTTGCGCCTTCATAACCAGAATATCGCTCTTTTCTTCCACGACAAAAACAGATCCCTTTGACTCGATTGTTAACCATGGTATTGAAAACAATACGTCCAGTATTTGTCTGAACTGCTCGTCTAAAGGTACGTCTTCCATGGATATTTGCAGGATTGTGTTTGTAACTCCCTGAAGGTAGGAGTTTTCTCCCAACAGAATCGCATGTCTTATCAGACCTTTTAATTCATAGGCATTAAAAGGTTTCTTTAAAAAAGTGCTTATCCCCAATCTGAAGCACCTCTCCATATCCTCTTCATTGCCATGACCGGTAAGGACGATAACCGAGCAAAGGGCTGTAGAGGAGAGTTGTAATTTTTCAAGGAATTCAAAGCCGTCCATAACAGGCATTCTCAGATCAAGGATAATGACGACAGGACGGTGTTCATAATATTTTTCTAATCCGATTTTTCCGTTTTCTGCAAAAATTAGCTCATAACTCTCCTTTTTCAGAGAAATTTTTATGGCGCCTCTGACAGCTTCTTCGTCGTCTATAACAAGTATTTTGTATAATTGACGGTTGATGATTGTAGATTTATGATTTTTCATGATAAATTTATGGTAAAGTCATAATTTTTGTTGACTTCAGGAAGCAAGGAGAATGATTCGGGTAATCTCCGCTGCATCATGTCTATTGTATGATAAATTTAGCGCACTATATTATTTACTATAAAAAGAAAATAAAGATAGTAAATTGTAATTTATCGATCTGGCATCGAGGTTAATAATAATTAACCTATGGCCATATGTCAGGAAGGAAATAAGGCGTAAACCAGGGATTTACGGTTAAACAGACGCTCTCAATTGACAGAATAATAGTAATGTGATACCATTAATCTAAAAACAGCTGTCAGCTGACAGCTGACAGCTGTTTTTAGTTATTATTACTCATAAATGCGGTTATTTTGATTTGAGAAAGGCTCTGTTATATAAAACCGGCCTCCGATCTCCGCCCCCTGTGAACTATTACAATTATTCCAACTTGCGTAACGTTTCCAGTTGCTCAGGGTTAAGTATATCATCGGCAATGGTATAAATTACGTCTCGTTTTAATCCATGTTCGCCCAAAGCCACTTCCAAAATCTCGTGTAGGAATGCTCTCCCTCGTTTTGTATAATTACTATGAGATTTATTCAGAAAGGTAATGGTTTTTTGATATCTGCCGGCAGCCAGTCGTGACATGTTGCTCTGATTATCCGCTGCCGTCGGATTGTCCTGTTGAGCATCCGGCAGGGGAGTTAATCGGCTGGATATAACAAAGTGCATATCAAAGGGCGTTTTATGTAAAACCAGATTGAACCTTTCCCGGTATTGTTTGGAGATATGTTTAATTAAGGCAAGATGCTCGTCTGCTTCCAGATCGATTAGAATTTCTTTTGCTTCATTTATTTTTGTATTGCGCCGACTGGCGCCTTCCAGATAAAGGTCTACGCATTTGCTGCAAGGGGTGTTATTCATCCAGGCCTGAAATAGTTCGATAAAAAGGTTTTCCTGCTCGTTTTTAAAGCTAATCGTCCTTTCTACAATACTATCCAGTTCCCTATCCAAACCTAAGTCTATCGCAGTCTTAAAAAATAGCCCTAAACTGTCTTTCCCTGTTTTAGTGTTTAAAAAAAATTTAATCGTATTATAAAAATTTTTCTGGTAATCTTGTGCAAGTTCTGCAAGATAAAAAATAAATGACTGCTGCCACTGGAGGTTGGATAAAGCGGATACAGCCTCTATATTTAGTTTAGATAGTCTGCTTATATCGGCAATATTTTTTTTGGCGATACTAACAGCCATGTGTAACAAATCTTCCATATTTGGAAGTTGTCTGAAAGGCTCAATTACCGGATTATCAGTTTTCATTTTAGAGTCAGTTTTTGTTTTTTTTTGCTGTTCATTTGGAAGCAGGATATGACAATATCTTAAAAAAAGCATTTAGCAATCATCTGTCAGCAGTCCTCTCCCCTCAAGGGGAGAGGAGACTTGAAGGGAATTTCTTCGAAATTCCAAGACGATAAATCAAACCATGTTTGGAACAGGCTTGCCGGGTTAGATTAATAAGCACTGTAACTCTATAGTTATTCTATCATAAATTTTAAAAGGAACCAATTGCCTAAAAAATAAATTCTTGGTAAAAAGTTGTTATTCCATAGAAAATTGGATTCAGGTAGTGAGGGAGGGAAGGGGAGGTTCGGCGCTATTTCATAACTTTATGGTAATCAAGGGGGGTAGAAGTCTTTGTCCGGTAAAATACAAAATGTCAGCGAAAAAAAAGGGGCACTGAAAAAGTGCCCCTTTTGGTTCTGTTTTGAATTATATCTATTTGGTTGCGCTTGGCCCTGCATTGAGAGCTGCGTGTGCTGCAGCAAGCCTTGCAATAGGCACTCTGTAAGGAGAGCAACTTACATAAGATAAACCGGCATCGTAACAGAATTTAACGGAAGCAGGCTCACCACCGTGCTCGCCGCAGATGCCTAATTTGATGTCAGATCTTACTTTTTTGCCCTTCTCGATAGCGATCTTCATGAGCTCGCCGACTCCGTCTATATCGATCGATACAAAGGGATCTTCAGGAAGAACTTTCTGCTCTACATAGAAAGGCAGGAATCTTCCGGCGTCGTCACGGCTCAGACCGAATGCCGTCTGTGTCAAGTCGTTTGTACCGAATGAGAAGAACTCGGCCTCTTCAGCAATCTGATCGGCGGTAATGGCGGCTCTTGGAAGCTCTATCATGGTGCCTACCTTATAGTCGACTTTTACACCCATCTCTTCCATTACGGTGTCAGCAGTCTTAATACAGAGTTCCTTTAAAGGTACGAACTCTTTGACTGTAGCTACAAGAGGGATCATGATCTCAGGAATTACATCCTTACCCTCTTTTTTCAGCTCACAGGCGGCCTCGATGATGGCGCGTGTCTGCATCTCGCAGACTTCGGGATATGTTATTGCAAGACGACAGCCTCTGTGACCGAGCATCGGATTGAACTCGTGGAGCTGAGAAACCTTATTTTTCAGCTTTTCCGCAGGAACGCCCAAGTCTTTGGCAAGATCTTCGATCTGCTTGTCCTCATGGGGTAAGAACTCGTGGAGAGGCGGATCCAGATATCTGATTGTTACGGGAAGTCCGTCCATAACCTCGAAGAGTCCCTTGAAGTCCCCTTTCTGCATGGGAGCTATTTTAGCAAGAGCAGCCTTTCTGCCTTCCACATCGTCGGCAAGGATCATTTCGCGAACAGCCTTTATTCTGTCAGGCTCAAAGAACATATGCTCTGTGCGGCAGAGACCGATGCCTTCGGCGCCAAACTCTCTTGCCACCTTTGCGTCAGCCGGGGAGTCGGCATTTGCACGAACACTCATTGTTCTGAATTCTTCCACCCATTCCATAAACTCTCCGAAATCACCGGTAAGCTCGGGTACCTGAACCGGCGCCTGACCTATAATGACATAGCCGTTATTTCCGCTTATGGTGAGCCAGTCACCTTCATTGATTACTGTATCGCCTACGCTTGCCTTCTTATTCTTGTAGTCCACATTTAAAGCCTCGCAACCGGCTACACAGGGCTTACCCCAGCCTCTGGCGACAACAGCGGCGTGAGAGGTCATACCGCCTCTGGAAGTAAGAATACCTTCTGCGGCATCCATGCCTCCTACATCTTCAGGAGAGGTCTCCAGCCTTATGAGAATGACTTTTTCTCCCTTCTCGGCCCACTCTTCTGCTTCTTCGGAGGTGAAAACCGCTTTTCCGACGGCGGCGCCGGGAGAAGCAGGCAGACCCTTGGCAAGGGGTTTACAGGTCTTCAGATAATTGGGGTCGATCATGGGGTGGAGAAGCTGATCGAGCTGAGCGGGCTCAACTCTTGAAACGGCTGTCTTTTTGTCTATCTGCCCTTCATGGACCAGGTCGATCGCTATCTTAAGGGCCGCAGGCGCCGTACGTTTGCCTACACGAGTCTGGAGCATCCAGAGTTTATGATCCTGAACCGTAAACTCAAGGTCTAACATATCTCTGTAATGCTTCGAGAGGTTGTCCTGTACTTCCATAAGCTCTTTATATGCATCGGGAAAGGCCTTTGCCATCTCGTCGACTTTCAAGGGGGTTCTTATACCTGCAACAACGTCTTCGCCCTGAGCGTTAATGAGCATTTCGCCGTAGAAATAATTCTCGCCGGTGGCCGGGTCTCTTGTAAATGCAACGCCTGTGCCGGATGTGTCGCCCATATTGCCGAATACCATGGTGCAGACATTAACGGCGGTTCCGAGATTATCGGGAATACCTTCTTTTTTCCTGTAAGTGGAAGCTTTATGACCAAACCATGAACCGAAAACAGCATTGATTGAGCCCTTTAACTGCTCATATGGGTCTTCGGGAAAATCCTCTCCTGTTTCAGCCTTATATATCTCTTTGAATTTAGTAGTAAGATTCTGCATGTCGCCTGCATCGAGGTCGATATCGTTTTTAACGCCCTTTGCTTCCTTAACTTTGTCTATCTCTTCCTCGAACTTCATACGGTCTATCTCTTTACATATAGAGCCGTACATTGTGATGAAACGTCTGTAGGCATCCCATCCGAAACGCTCGTCACCGGATTTGTTAATCAGTCCCTGGAGGCTCTTTTCATTCAGGCCGAGGTTCAGAACGGTCTCCATCATACCGGGCATGGAGAACTTTGCACCGGAACGGACGGATACGAGAAGGGGGTCATCGGGATCGCCGAACTTTTTGCCCATCTCTGCTTCCGTCTTTTTCATATTCTCAAGAACTTGATCCCACATCCCCTCGGGATAGGTTAATCCTGCTTCAAAGTAAGCATTACAGGCTTCCGTGGAGATTGTAAATCCCGGAGGCACAGGTATGTTGAGATTGGTCATCTCGCAGAGACCTGCGCCTTTTCCGCCTAAAAGGTCTTTCATGTCCTTATTTCCTTCGGCTTTCCCGCCGCCGAAGTAATAAACGTACTTTGTTGCCATAAAAATCCTCCTTAAATGTTGTTTTGATTGTGTAACTACACGGGTACCCGGATTGAAGGTTAAAGACTTTCAGGTTAAAATAAATATTTCATTAGAACTCTTCTTTTTTTAATGAATCGCTGAGTTAAAAAAAAATTTTTTCCGGTGTCTTTATACCTTGAACCGGCTAAAAGCCGGAATCAAACAGGGTTTTCTATTATAGTTTTAATGACGCATGATTAAACAGGGATGCCAAATTAAATATATTTAAATAGAACCTGTTCACCTCCTTTTGTTGCTGATTAATGCTTTGACATCATTTCCTGACCCGGTCAGGGAGAGGATTAGTGTTTAATATTCGTCATTGACGCCTGAATTTTGACAGGATTGTGGATAATGACCGTCAATCCTGTTTTTATTGATACCTTTCATCTCTCCTGCTGCCGTACAACCTGATTTCGAAGATTTCCTTTATCCTTTCGGTATAAGGGCGTTGCCTCTAAAATCATTACGTTTACTCAGGGCAGGTAAAATCCCTGAAATAAACCGGCTCCTTTTTTTAGCAAGCTGTAAATAGTAAGGCAGGACGTAATTATAACATTTTAAATAATGAAATTTAAAACCCATTCGTTAAAAAGATGACGTTATTGCAAAATAGAGAATACAAAAAACAGCAGAAAGGGCTGTTATTGCATTCAGGGAGAATTTTTTTCAGACAATTCTATAGTAAAAGATACGCCCTTTTCGAGATTGTGGGCATAGAGTTTCCCGCCCATGTGTTTTTCAATAATCGTTTTTGACATATACAGCCCTATTCCCGTACCTTCCCCTGTTTTTTTGGTTGTAAAGTAGGGTTCGAATATTCTGTCCATTATCTCCGCGGGAATGGTCTTTCCATTATTGTTTATATGGATAGTTACAGTCTCCTGTTCCTGTGTGATATTAATTAAAATCTCACCGTTGTCTTCGCTTAATATTTCTTCCTGCCGGGCTTCCAGAATAGCGCTTCTTGCGTTACTGATAATGTTTAGAACGACTTGCTTAAACTCATTTGGATAACCTGTAACGGCAAGACTCCTGGTTTTATCTGAATTGATCTTCACATCGATCTTATTATGCCTGAGTTGGGCCTCTTGCAATAAGATAACGGACTTGATCGCCTTTATTATACTGAATGTCTCTTTATCTTTGGAAGTCCTGTAGAAATCTCTAAAGTCGTCTATTGTCCTTGACATATATAATATTTGGTTTAATGATTCACTTACTGTTTTATCGATGTATTTTTTATCCAACTCCCCGAAGTCGTATGCCTCCTTGATATCCTGCAGCATGATTCCAAGGGCGTTTAAAGGCTGTCTCCATTGATGGGCGATGGCGCCTATCATCTCTCCCATGGCGGCGATTTTTGACTGTTGGATTAACATCTGCTCCTTTTGTCTTCTTTTATTTACCTCCTCTTCAACCCTCTTTTCCAATAGTCCCTTTGAGTGTATTGTCTGGGGAAACATGTTTAAAACATCTGTTACCAATGATTTCGCCGGAAAATTCATATCCTCTATGCCAAGCCATGGCAGAGGTTTTATGGGGGCCTTACTTCGCCAGACAATTTTAAACTGCCCTGAACGGTCTGCTTCTCCGATATATGCTTTTTTACTTACATGATTATTGGATTGTATTTCAACCTCTCCGGCAGGGCCTGTAAAGCTTTTGCCGGACAAGCTTTCTCTTATTTCAACGGAATCGATGGAAAGACTATCCTCTGCCGCCTGTTTCCATAAATAGACCTGAGTATATGCCATTGCCACAGGATCGGAAACAACTCTGTGTATGCCGTATCGTGTTTTAAACTTCTTAATAAACGCAAGGTTTTCAGTACTGTCGAGACTCTGAAAATAGCTCCAGCAGGCGTAGTGCCCGTGGGAGTACCCGGTTATACTCTGAATTTCCACTTCCGATACGCTTACAGCCATTATGGGTATATCTTTAGCAGAGACACCGGCTTCATGAAACTTTTTGTAAAAGGAGATATTGCTGTCACCGTTTATGGTATTGAAAACGATATCAGGCTTGGTATCGCCGATTTTTTCGATAACAGAGGAAAAATCGTTTCCTCCTAATTCGATATACTCCTCATTTGTTACTTTTCCTTTTCTCTCTACTAAAGCTCGCACCAACATATTGGCTGTTCTGGGAAAAACATAATCCGAGCCAATGAGAAATATATTTTTACCCTTGTTTTCCAAAATCCAGGTAATGGCAGGCTCTATTTGCTGATTAAGGCAACTACCGGTATAAACGATGTTTCTGCTTTCTTCCAGTCCCTCATATTGTACAGGATACCAGAGTTGAGCATTCCGTGATTCTATTAGAGGCTTAACCGCTTTTCTGGAAGCGGATGTCCAACAGCCAAAAATTGTTGTGATTCCCTTTTTGTTCAGTAATTTTTCTGTTTTTTCGGCAAATACATTGGGATCGGATGCGCCGTCTTCGATTACCGGTTCAATATTATACCCCAACAAGCCACCGGCTTGGTTGATTTCGTCGACAGCCAGGAGCACGGCATCGACAAGAGGTTTTTCACTCATCGACATTGTGCCGGTTAATGAATGGAGAATTCCGATTTTTGTCGTTTTCATAATATTACAAAAATTGCATTCATCCTTAAAAAAGATTTTAGCTGTCAGCCATCAGCTATCAGCTTTTGAATTACAATACTTTACAGTTCAAAACACTTTCACCTGTAAGGTGAAGCTTATTATTGGCATAACATCAGTACTTTCCATAGCTGAAGGCTGATAGCTGATAGCTGACTGTTGTTTTTAGGTTCATATGATCGGCTCTGAGTTGTTGTTTTAGAGATTTCTCTACATGTGGCAGCTTAACTCATTTTGTTCATGCCCTTATTCTATCACAAACTCAGGGGGTGATTACAAACAGGACTGAATTGTAAAAAAGAATGTCGAGCCTTCGCCTTGACCGGATCGCACCCATATTTCGCCTCCATGCTTTTCTACAATTTTTTTGCATACCGCCAGCCCTATTCCTGTGCCTGAATACTCCCCTTTTCCGTGCAGTCGGCTGAACATTTCAAAAATAGTGTCATAATGTTTTTCCTCTATACCAATACCATTATCAGTCATCGAAAACTCCCAGAGCATATTGTTTCTCCTCTTTTCTTCAGACTCCTTTTCCAATGTTTTATTGTTTTGTCTGACTTTTATTTCTACTTTGGGATTTTCATTATTGTTATATTTGATTGCGTTTTCTATAAGGTTTTGAAATAATTGAATCATTTGGGTTTCATTTGCTTTAATCTTTGGCAGGGACGTATAAGTGATTTCAGCTTTTCTGTCTTCCAAGGCCTTGCTGATGTTGGAAAGAGCCATTTTTATAATTATCTCTGTGTCAACGTTTTTAAAATCGCTTTCATTCATGTGAATACGTGAATAAGTCAATAAATCCTGTATGAGTTTTCTCATTCTGGTCGTACCATCGATTATATAATGTATATATTTATCGGCTTTGTCATCAAGGCGGTTTTTATACCTCTTTTGTAATAATTCTGAGTAATTCGATACGTTTCGCAGCGGTTCCTGCATATCGTGGGATGCAATAAAAGCGAATTGTTCCAGTTCGGTATTCGAACGTTCCAGCTCTTTTGCCTTTTGTTTCAGTAGAAGTTCAATCTTCTTTTTCTCTTCGATTTCCAAAGCAAGCATTTCATTGACATTTTTTAGATTTGATGTACGCTCCTCAACAAGATTCACAAGATTTTCTTTAAGTTGGCTCAACTCCAGGTTCCTCTGTTTAATGGTTAAGGACATCTCATTAAAGGTTTGAGTCAACAAACCTATCTCATCTTCTGAAATAATGTTTACGGTTTTTCCGTATTGACCGGATTTGACAGTTTTCAGGGCCTCTATAAGTCTTCTTACAGGGCCGGAAATCAGTATTTCTGCTGTAATGATACCGGCGGGCAGACTGATTATGGCAGAGATCAATAATACGGAAAGAATGACGGACACTGTTTTTTTGATTTCCGAATATAGCACACTCTTTTTCACTCCTGTAAAGAAAAAGAGCTTTTCTCCCCCTCTTCGATCGATTACGTGACAATGGAGGAAGTAGTCCCTATGATCGATCCAATCGATGTTTGGTATGTCTGTTTCTGAATTTTCGCAATGAGAACAAAGCTCTTCCTTTCTTTCTAATGTCGAGATATCCTTTAAATTTCCTGTGACCTCTCCATTATCCAGGACAATGGCGACATCAAGATTGTTCCTGTCAGAAATTTTGTCTGTGAAACCTCTCTTTATTGTTTTTGCCATGACTATATATCCAACCGTTTTATATGTTCTGTCAGGGAAATATCTGATGACAGGACCGTTACTCTCTATAATAAGTCCCTCCTCAATCTGTCTATAAATAATTTCAGCCTTGTCAGGAGTCTTTCCAGTTAGTTTGTATTTGACCAATGAAGGGAGTGCAGATATAGGCCACTCTTTTTTATCCTCCATTTCAGTAATATAAATAAGGGGTTGACTTTTTTCATAGGATATAATGCCTGTGAGAAAACTATTACCCCGACTTGTTAGAAATGTACTTAAAACACCTTTGCCATCATAAACTGCTATCACATCGATTGAAGCGGCCTTTGCCTGGTCCAGGAACTCGGAGGATAACTTTTTTTTTTCTTCATCAAAGATAATAGGTTGGTAGCTTTCAATAGACTGATACTCATTAATCATATTTAAAGAAGAAATAATGTCCTGTCGTCGGGACATTATCTTGAAATTATTGAGCAGGTCTGATTCAATAAGTTGCAGCTCTCTGTTAATATCGGAAAAAGTTTTGTATGTATCTCGTTGTGCCGTTTTATTATGAAGGTTTTGTATAAAATAAGTAAGAAGGAAACCTACAAGAAGCAGAGAAATGGTCGAGGAAAGAAGAAGGAGAATTATAAGTTTGGATTTAAGGTCTACATGGAGTTTCATACAGTCTGTCTATCGTTAAGGAGTTGTTTGGAAATAAACCAACCATTCGATATCTTCTTTTCAGCTAAAAACAGCATTTAGCAGTCAGCTATCAGCTGTCAGCTTTTTAATTACTACAGCTTACAGTTTAATTTTAACTCCCTCTCCCCTCAAGGGGAGAGGAGACTTGAAGGGAATTTCGAAGAAATTCCCTAAACCTGTTTGGTGACCGCTTGCCGGGTTAGGGTAATGTCAGGAATTTCTTAAACTGAAGGCTGATAGCTGACTGCTGTTTTTAGTTAAAATATTGGTTCCACTTCCTCTACATTATCTTTTGTTACCATCGTAGAATCGATCACTATCTCTTTTGGAACCTCCTCACCCTGAAGAATCCTGAGTGCAATCCGTGCACCTTCCGTGCCTCCTGTGGGATATGTGAAAGAGGCGTTCTGCTCTCCGGATTTTATGGAATCCCTGGCTTCAGAAATATAATCGATGCCTACAATCAATATGTCTTTTGGATCTGTGGCAGCCTTTTTTAAGGCGAGAATCGCTCCTCCGGCCATACTGTCGCTCTGAGCATAAATAGCATCGAATTTGATACCCTTCATGATTACTTCCTCTGTTGCCTGAATGGCTTTCGCCCTTAATGAGTCGGCAACTCTTATGGCGACGATCTCCATATCTTTGTACTTTTCTATCTCCTTAAGAAATGATTTGGTCCTGTGGATGCCCGGTGTTGTTGTCGGCGTATGGCGCAACATAAAGATTCTTCCCTTTCCTTTCAGCTCATTTGCCATAAATCGGGCAGCCTGTTTAGCAATGACTTTGTTGTCGGGGTGTATAAATGAAGTATAATCTTCCGTTATGATACTTCTGGAAATCAATACGACCGGTATTCCCTGTTTAAAAGCCCTGGAGACCACGGGGTTCATTGCAACAGCATCTCTGGGGCTGGTGATCAATACATCGATATTCATGGAGATAAAATCCTCGATATGTTTGATTTGACGCGCCGTCTCTCCTTTGGCATCTGTATACATAAACTCTATGAAGGGGTGTTTTTTCAACTCTCTCTCTACTTCTCTGACTTGGGCGATTCTCCAATCGTTGGACATGGTATCCTGAGCGAACCCGACGATAAACTTTCTTTTTTTATCAAAACCGGTGTCTTCTCCGCTGACAGCGTAGACAGAGATTAAGAAGAAAAAACAGAGAGGTAATAGAAAAATTCTCATTTTATTAAATTTATTGTAACTCCTTGGGTGTATAGACTGAAGGGTGAAGAGTATCAGGTAAAACATGCGTTATCGATAAAAATCTAAGCTTTTTATTAGCCGTCACTCCCGGCCATTTGATTTTTTGCTTCAGTCTTCAGTCTAAAAACCTGAAGGCTGACCGCTGATAGCTGACTGCTGTCTTCTTATATTCCCCCGGCAGGTAATTGTATTGTAAACAGGGCGCCCTCATTCTCTTTTGAAGAGCATCTGATGGAGCCTTTATGGCTGTCTATAATGCCATATACAATAGATAAACCCAGACCTGTTCCCTTCCCGACTTCTTTTGTTGTGAAGAAGGGCTCGAATATTTTATCCATGTACTCCGGTTTTATACCCAAACCGTTATCCTCGATTTTGATTACTACATTTGATGCACTTTCATCTGGGCGGATGTCTATGGAAATCTTATGATCTTTTCGTTTTTCATGGAGGGAGTCTATGGCGTTTTGAAAAAGGTTTATAAATACCTGTTCAAGCTGGTTCATATTACCTTGGATATTCATTAAATCCTGATGGATATGGATTTTAAGTTCGATATTTTTTAAACGTATTCGTTCATTCATGAGTATGAGGGTGTTGTTTAATACTGTCTCGAGGTTAACAGGTTCCTTTACAACATCATTGTCTCTTCCAAAAGTTTTGAGATGTTGTATGACCTTTACGATTCTGTCTGTCTGTTGGAGCGATACATTCAACTGTTTGTTTATATCTTCTATATCCCAATCATTGTTCTTTATGTCCTCCCTGAGTCCCTGTAAAAAGCTGCTTATATATGTTAGAGGTTGATTAATTTCATGGGCCACGCCGGTAGCGATTTCTCCCAGTGTCGCCATTTTGGATGTGGAGAGCATCTTAATCTGCATTTTTTTTGTCTCCTCTTCCACTTTTTTTCTTTCGATCATAATAGCCATTGTTTTAGCCACTGTCTTAAGAAACTCCTGCTCCCTCTCCTCTCCTTTATGTCCCGGTTTTAGAAAGAGAAGCAATATCCCCAAAGTCCTGCCGCTCGATGTGATTGGTACGACAAAATGGCCGTGCGGCCCTATACAGTCACAGTGCCTTGGAAATTTTGAATCGACTCGGCCCGAAAATTTAATAGTACCGCTGATTGCCGTTTCGCCGCACATACATTTACCAAATGAAATTTGATTGCACCCCTTCTCAATGATCTTTGGTATTCCTACTGTGGCCCTCATTGTAAGTACGGCCTTTTTTTCTTCTGAAAGAAAAATCGCAGCTCTTGGTATGGTTGACAAAAAGGGAATGGTTATCAATCTGTTTAGAGCGGTTTCCAGTTGTTCCTCCAGAGAGGTATCTTTTAACGCCGTTGTCAGTAATGTGTTTATAACTTCTTTATAAAGGGAATTCAAATATAGCTCTTTTTCCGCCAGCTTACGGGCGGAAATTTCTCTGCTTAATTGCTCGTTTCTTTTCTGCAACTCGTTATTATGATGAATTGATGTTTCGTAGAGAGAAAAAAGAAAGTTGAGAATCTGTTCGCTGTCAGGTTTAATCTTGTACTCTTTTCCCGATATGTTGATTTTCAGGTATTTCTCTCTGTTTTCTATATCCAATAACTTATGTCCCGAAAGGATCGTTTTTATTCGTAATAAGAGATACTCCTCATTATAAGGTTTTGTGATATAGTAATCGGCAGAGGAGTGAAGTCCCTTAATAATCTCCTCTTGCTCGCTCAGGACAGAAAGCAATATAACGGGGATATCTTTAAGTTCCAAATCGTCTTTGATTTTTCTGCACATTTCACATCCGCTGATTTCAGGCATCCTGATATCACTGATGACAAGGGAAGGTTTAATCTCTCTTACCAGAGTCAATCCTTCGGAACCGTTTTTGGCAATAGTTACATCATAACCTTCTTTGGCAAGTATGCGCCTGAGAATTTCCGCCTGTGTAGGACTGTCTTCTACGATCAGGATATGGGAGTGGTTGTTTTTTGTATCTCTCATAAGACAGCTAAAAGTTTTTTTTTGTGTTATTTCATCACAGGCAGGAATATAATGAATGTCGTTCCTTTACCGTTTATCGATTCACAACGGATTTCGCCTTTATGATCCTTTATAATACCATATACGATAGATAAACCGAGCCCGGCGCCTTCTCCTACGTCTTTGGTTGTAAAAAAGGGATCGAATATTTTGTCGCTGATTTCTGAGTCGATTCCGCAGCCGTTATCCTTTATTTCAGTTATTATTGAACCTCTGTCTTCCGATTGTGTTACGTGAACTGAAATTTCTGCATTTTCTTTCCTGTCCTTTAATGCTGAGACAGAGTTTTGAAAAAGGTTGATAAATACTTGTTCCAATTGATTCATGTTGCCCGATATCTCAGGCAGTTTCGATTCGATATGATTTGAGAGCTTTATATTTTTTAGTCTGATTCTCTCTCCCATTAACAAAATAGTGTTTTTCAATACCTCCTCAATGCTGACCGGGATTTTTATGGTATCTTCCGCTCTTCCGAATGTCCTTAGATGTTGGATAATACTCTCTATGCGATTTATCTGTCTGTTGCTGACTTTCAGCTCTTTGCTTAGATCTCCATAATCCACTGAGTTTTCTTTAATGTCTCTGTGCAGCCCCTGAATTACGCTTTTTATATAGGTAAGAGGCTGATTGATCTCATGAGCAATTCCAACGGATATCTCTCCCAGAGTGGCCATCTTATTGGTGGCAAGCATTTTTACTTGCATTTGTCTGGATTTATTTTCCATTTCTCTGCGTTCGCTTATATCCCTTATCGACGCCAGTTGGGCATCCTTTTTTTTCCATTTAATATCTGCTACTCTCATCTCTGCGACCTTTTGTTTCCCTTTGCTTCCTAAAAGGCATATTTCAGTGAGCCCGTCTTTAGAAAGAGGAAATCCGAAAAGGGTTCCTTCGATCTGCTCTCTTGGCTTATTGAGTAAAGAAGCTCCCGCCGGATTTATATAATTTACTTTTCCGTCCATATCCAATACGATGACTCCGTCAGCGCTTTTTTCGACAATATTATGAAAGCTCTCTCTGCTCTCTTCCAATTCGGAAGTTTTGGCCTCCAGTTCCATAGCCTGTTCCCTGTATCTCTCCTCAGAGACAGATAGTTTGTCTCGATTTTTTTTGAGCTCATCATTCGCTTTTTTGAGGTTTCGTTGAGCATAAAGCAGTTCACGATTTTGGCTTATTGTATCATTATACATAGACAACAGAAAATCGAATATATACGAAGCATCGGCCTTTATTAGATGGCGATCACCATTTATTCTTATCTCCAGACCGTTTTTTGTTATCTTGCTTTTATTCTGCTGTGAGGTAAGAAAGAATGACTCTATTTGTCGGAGCAAATGATTTTCGTTATAAGGTTTTGTAATAAAACTGTCTGCTTTGGCTTCGATACCGAGGATTATATCTTTTGGATCAGAGAGTTGTGTGAGGAGAATAACGGGGATGTGACTTAACTCGTTATCTTCTTTTATTCTTCTACACATCTCATAACCGTCCATCTCAGGCATTACTATATCACTGACAACAATCGCCGGACTGTTCTTTCTGATCGCTTCCAGACCTCTTACGCCGTTTCGGGCGATGAATACATCATATCCTTCTTTCGCCAGTATACGCCTCAGAAGTTCTGCCTGAATAGCAGTATCCTCAACTATGAGTATCTTTTGATCTTTTTTTTCTTGGTGCATCTTTTTGTATCCTGATCGCTGCGATCGGAGGTCTTACCATGAAAAATAAGGTGAATCTCTTTATACAGACCACCGATCCCTGAGCTCTGTGAACAGTAACATTCATTATTCCTCAAACAGCGTAGTACAGTTTTGATAGAGTTTTGTTGCATCTTCCTGCGCTTTTTTGCGATCTCTGTCTATCTCGTTGTAATGTCGGTTTAAGAGCGATACAATTAAAATATCAACAGCCGATATTTCCGCCATTTTGATAAGAATCTCCATTGCCTTTTCCGTAGACATCCCCTCTCTATAAGGACGTTCCTCTGTAAGAGCGGTAAAAATATCGGCTACAGCCATAATTCTTGAACCAAGGGGCAGATTGTTTTTATTATGATGAAAGGGATAACCTGTTCCGTCTAATCTTTCATGATGGAGAGCGCCCCATGTGTTGATCGTTTCCAGGTCTTTAATAGGCTCAAGCAATATATAAGAGTAAAAGGCGTGTCTTTTAACAATGAACATCTCATCTTTAGTCAATTTTAACGGTTTTTCAAGAATTTCCAGTGGGATGGCCAGTTTTCCCAAATCATGAAAATACCCGGCAATTTTAATCAGTTTCCGCTCCCTTTCGGAAAAACCTGCTAAGCCTGCAATCCTCTCTGCAGTGGCTGCTACGCCACTTGAATGAGTGGCGGTAAAGGGACTTCTAAAATCGATTATCTGTCTGAATAATTCGGCAAGGCAGAGAAGCTCGTCTATACTTAATTCTACAGCCATTAAGCCTGATCTTCTTCGTATTACCTGCCTGATTGAGGAGTAAATAAGGTCGAACCAGAATGTTTCTCTTTCAGATAATTTTGAAAATACTTTTACAATGTCAGGGTGAAACATATTGTTTGTATTTTCTTTAATTTTATTGTTGATATTCTCTGCCTGTCCGAGTATTTCCCTGTTTTTATCTATCAGGACGTCCACTCTGTCGGCTATATGGATGATATAGCTTCCCAGAGGAATCTCTTCTCCTGACATGACACTGCCTTTACTCTTATAGCTTCTGTGATGAGAGCGTACAATTTGAGCCACTTTCTCAAAGGGTTTAAAATTTTTTAGAATGTGAAAACCCACTTCTGCATGTTTGTGAGGGTTTACCATATCGAATTGTAAGATATCGTATCTCTCCTGGCAGGAAAGGGCGCCGCTGTCATGCAACAGAGCTGCAATAATGATATTATTTTGATCTTTCGTGGAAAGTCCCATCTCAGAGGCAATATTGTATGCGATATAGGCCACTCGTTTGTGGTGCTCTACTATATTTTTACTAATCAAATCCATTGAATTAGAGAGGCAGGTGACAATTTCAAAGAGAGATACATGGGGATCATTTATCATTTATATACTCCTTAGTTTGCATAAAACCTTATAACAGAATTTCAGATTCTTAGAGAGATTGATTAGCCGGTTCGCTGATTTCTGGCTTAATCTGAAAAGCAACAGTTATAAGGGGATAAATAGAATTGATATTGGAATTTTGTTGACAATGCCTGTTTATTCCACAGGTCGACCGTTGTTTACGGGGAGGGCGATTCTAAATGTTGTTCCCCTTTCCACTTTTGATTCACAAGTTATTGTTCCCTTATGGTCTTCAATGATTCCCTGAATTATCGAGAGCCCCAGGCCGGTGCCTTTGCCTACCGCTTTTGTTGTAAAAAAGGGTTCGAATATTTTATCAATATTCTCTGCATCGATTCCCATTCCATTATCACTGAATTCTACATGAATCGATTTTTTATTCTTTGACGGGAATATCTTAACATCAATGGCAGGTTTCTCTTTGTTGGCGGAAAATGAGTCTATGGCGTTTTGAAAGAGATTGATAAAGACCTGTTCCAACTGGCCTGCATTGGCTGTAAGGAGAGGTGTATTGGGTGAAACACTCTGCTCTAAAGAGATATTTCTTAATCGTAACCTTTCCTGCATTAACATCAGTGTATTCTCAAGAACGGACTCTATATTGACAGGTTCTTTCATTATTTCATCACGTCTGCTAAAGTCGCGCATATTTTGAGAAATATCAATAATTCGCTTAACCTGCTTGAGCGCCTGGGGAACGCTTTCTTTGAGTTCTTCCAAATCCAAAGAGTTATCTTTCAGGTCATATTTTAGTCCCTGAGCAAAGCTGTTAAGGAAAGTCAAAGGCTGGTTAATCTCATGGGCGACACTGGCCGCTACTTCTCCCAGGGTTGTAAGTTTAGAAGCAGTGAGCATCTTTATATGAATTTTTTTTCTTTCCTCCTCCAGTTTTCTTCGCTGAGTAATGTCTCTCAGAAGGACAAGATAGGCAGGTTCGCTGTCCCAGGTGATTTCAACGATGTGCATGTCAGATGTTGTTATCTCTCCGTTTTTATTAATTATCTGAATATCGGTGGCCTCGTTGATCACAATGGGGAAGCCAAAGGTTTCATCAATAATTTCTTCTTTTTTCCTGCCAAACAGAGACTCGGCCGCAGGGTTGACAAAACAGATTTTA
Source organism: Candidatus Magnetocorallium paracelense (assembly GCA_029001845.1). Classification (GTDB taxonomy): domain Bacteria; phylum Nitrospirota; class Thermodesulfovibrionia; order Thermodesulfovibrionales; family Magnetobacteriaceae; genus Magnetocorallium; species Magnetocorallium paracelense. Next base: position 144,666 of record JAREWP010000101.1, read on the forward strand.
CCGGACTTTTTGAGGACTATGATGATTCCGTCAGTACTTTTGTCAACGATTAAGTGATAACGTTCAAGGGAGTCGCTTTCCATTTTTTTCAGTAAAGTGTGTCTTTTTACAGAGCATCTGATCACGTGTTGAAGTAATGCACTGTCGAAGCAGCCCTTTATAAGATAATCCTGAGCTCCGTTCTTTAAAGAGCCGTCAATTAAAGAGTCATTATCGTTACCGCTTAAAATAATTATCGGGATATCGGGTGCTCTATTCCGGATGATGTTGAATGTAGCGAGTCCTTTACTGTCATTAAGAAAGAGATCGAGTAATATAATATCAGCTCTTTCCTTAGAAAGCTGATCCATGGCGGACGATATGGAGTCAGACGTATTTATTCGATAGCCGGAAGAGGGCAGAATTTCTGTGAGATAATCAGAATCAGCACGATTATCGTCTATAACCAAGATTTTTATCTGCCTTGCAATGTTTTTTATCATAATAAACTTTATTAATAGCGGTGTGACACTTTATATTAATCGATATTCAGGCATAAGGTTAAAACTCAATAATTTGACCAGAATCTGCAAACACAATCGCAAGTGTAAATTAAACAGGAAGATCACGAAGTTTTTTAATTTTTTTCTTATTTCTTCGTGCCCTTCGTGATCTTTGTGTTTATAAATCTTTTTTTTGAATACTTTTAATTTGCGATTGCTTTCTGTTTTTTTGCCGGATTTACTGATACCTTTTGCCTCACCGGTCGCTGTATTTTATTAAAAAAACAGAGAGAATGAAAAGTAAAAAGTTGCTGAGCCGTTTGGCATGTAAGTAAATAAAAGTTAACCGAAATGCCTAATATTGGGAAAGGAGATTTTCGACGATTTTAAGACTTTCAAGTACTTTTTTCCCTTCCTTTGTGAGGAAGTAAAGCTTTTTGTCGTCCTGTTCAACGATGCTTGATTCTTTGAGTATTTTCAGATGAAAGGCGACTTTTGCATTATCTTTTATGTCGAGTTCCCGGAGAATTTCAGAAAAGCGCGCAGTACCTTTCATATTTATAAACCTGATTGTATTTCTCCTGATAGAGTTGGATAGAGAGCCCATGATAAAGTCCAGGTTCAGTTTCGCCAGACTTTCTTCAAATCTGACTTCCTCCATTACCCTGCGTATGATGGTCAGGAGTTCGTCTACGTCAAATGGTTTGGAAACATATTCGCTGGCTCCGTTTTTTATAACTTCTATGGCGCTGTCAATGGTGGCGAAAGCTGTTATTACAATTACTTTTGTTTTCGGACTTATTTTTTTTATTTCCGACAGCACATCGGTTCCTTTCATTCCGGGCATAATGAGGTCGAGGAGCATTAAATCGTATGTTTCAGCTTTCAGCATTTCAACGGCGTTCTCCCCTGAGTCCGCCAGATCAGGAGAGAATTCCGCATCCTTGAGAACTTCGGCAAGGTTTTCTCTCAGGTCTTTATCATCATCTACTATAAGAATTCTTTTGTTTTTGTTAACTGTCATTTTTAATGCACTCATTCTTTATATTGGGGAAGTTTTATTGTAACTGTAGTGCCTTTGCCATGAGAGCTGGCTATTTCGAGTTTCCCGTTATGTTCGTTAATTATACCATAACAGATAGAAAGACCTATTCCGGCGGAAGTGAAAGAATCTTTTGTCGTAAAAAAGGGATCGAATATATTAACCATCAGGTTATCGGGTATTCCGCTTCCCGTATCGGATATATCGATAATTACCGTCGTGTTTTCCATACGCGAGGAGAGCGATATGGCGCCTTTCCCGGCCATTGCTTCAATCGAGTTTTTTAATATATTGATAAAAACCTGCTCCAATTTGATATAATCGCCCATGACCTCCACATCCGTTGTCAGGCTTCTGGAAAGAGCGATGTCCTTTAAATAATGATCCATTAAAATCAATGAGCTTTCTATTACATCGTTGAGGTTCAGGGGAGTGAAATTTCTGGACTTTTCCCTTGAAAAGTGCAAGAGTTCCTTAATGATTCCTGAAGCTCTGTCAACATTCTTTTTTATTAATTCTATCTTGTTCGCTATTTCGACGCCTGTCTCTTCTTTTTTTAAGAGTTTATTCTTTATGGTATGAAGAATTATTGAGATATTTGTGAGCGGATTGTTCACTTCATGGGCGACGCTCGCCGCCAGTTGTCCGATGGAGGTAAGCTTTTCGGCCTGTGATAAAAGCTTTTCTGCTCGTCTCCTCTCTGTAATATCTCTTAACGTGGCGAGATAGACGTTTTCCCCGGCCCATTCAATTTCAGTAACGCGCATTTCCGTAATGATAATATCACCGGTTTTATTCACTATGCTGATCTCGCTTAATTCGCCTTCCACAATCGGGTAGCCGAACATCTCTCCGACAATTTCATCCCAAGTCATATTAAAGAGCTTTACGGCCTCTGAGTTTACAAAGAGTATAAAACCCTTTTTATCTATTACGACAATTGCGTCGCCTATCTTTTCTATAATCTGGTGAAATCTGGTTTCACATACCTTTTCAATCTCCAAGCGTAATTTGTTTCTTTCAATAGAGTACTGAATGGAACGAATAAGCCCCTGATTGTCTATACCCCATTTAAAAATATAATCCTGCGCGCCCTGCTTAACAGCCTTCATTGCCAGGTCTTCATTGTTAAGAGCAGTTAGAATGATAACAGGTATTTTCGTTGTGATATTGATTATTCTTGACAGTGTATCCAGTCCTTTACTGTCAGGAAGAAAAAGATCGAGGAGAATGACATCGAAATGATTATCCCTGATGAGAGTCAGCCCTTTGGTAAGATCGGGTGCAGTTGTCAGAGTCGGCAGGTCAGTACTTATATCACAGAGTAACTCCCTGATATAGTCAATATCCTGGGGATCGTCCTCGATCAGGAGTATTTTAATGATAGGATTTTTCATAGTTTAGCAATTGTTCGGCTTGGCAAAGAGTTCTATTAAGAGTTTGAGTATGGGTGCATTGGTTTAATCATTCCTAAACATCTCGGCTGTACGCTGCATCTCTACCGGAGAGAGTTGCACGGGGTTTCCCGTTAGTATGCCAACGACATTTCGGAAGGGTTTTCCTATGTGTATACCGGTGCTGTCTATTTGAAATTCACGTATGTCCTTATCGTGCATTGAACCGCGCATCTTGAGAACTGTTATTCCTCTCCGTGTTTCTCCGTAGAGCTCGACATATCGGAGTAAAATAATCAAATCCGTGATAGTAGAGATGTGGGTCTCCGTTATCGAGGTGCCGCCAAGAAGGGTAGGGGTGGTGGAAGTAAAAAGTCCGGCAACCTCTTTATGTTTGATAAATGAGGTAATGCTTATTACGAACTCCCTGAAACTTCTCAGAGAGGAAACACGCTCAAGCGCCGAGAGACTGTCTATTGCAACTCGGTTCGGTTTGTATTCGTCTATCGCTTTTTTGATGTTTATAAGGTGGTCTTCAAGAGACATCGTCTCCGGATACTCACATACAACTTTTAATTTTCCTTCCTTTTCCATTGTGTCGAAATCGACACCCCATCCCGTAGCGTTTCTGAAAAGTTGTTCGCGGCTCTCTTCAAAGGCAAAGAGAAGGCATCTTTCATTTTTTTCGGCGCCTCCGTTCATGAATTGTGTCACGATTAGTGTCTTACCCGTGCCGGTAGCACCGGAAACCAGTATTATGGAGTCTCTGTAAAAACCACCGTTACACATTTCATCGAGCTCCGTACAACCGGATGTCACTCTGATGTCAGAGGACCTCTGCTTTAATTCTATGGCAGAGAGTGGTATTACGATGATTCCCTCTCCGGGGATAACGGTAAAAGGAAACTCGCCCTTTTGGTGAGTCGTACCTCTGAACTTGAGTATCTCTATTGTGCGCCTGCGTTTCTCTTCATCCAATATGTTTCTGAAAATAATTACATTGTCAGCAACAAATTCCTCGACTCCGAATCGTGCAATGCTTCCAAGCTCATCTGTCCTCTCGGCTGTGATTATGCTGGTTACTTCCATCTTTTTAAGAGCATATGTGATACGGAATATTTCTTTACGAACAGTGGCCCTGTCGGAAAACTGACTAAAAAAAGCGCCTAATGAATCCATTGAAACGCGGACTGCTCCGACCTTTTGAATGGCAAACTCGATCCTTGCCAAGAGAGCCGCCATATCATATACGCCTGTCTCCAGTGTGTCTATTTCCGGTTGCGGAGAGGCGTCTACAAAACACCATTTCCCTTCTGACTCCCATTTATGAATATCCCAACCAAAGCTTCTCATGTTTTTTCTGATTTCCTCGGGAGATTCTTCAAAAGTGACAAACACTCCGCTTTCATTACTTTTAATGATTCCTTCGGAAAGAAATTGTGTGGCGAATATCGTTTTCGCGCTGCCGGCTGTACCGGATATGAGAGTCGTTCGGTTCAATGGAAGACCGCCGTTGGATATCCAGTCAAAGCCATTGATGTTGGTAATCAGTTTTTCTACTTCAGGGCCTTTAGGATTCAAATCATTCGCCTCCTTTTTTTTGTGGCGGTTTTATATAAGGCTGAAGATCCAGGCCCAGAAGCACTTTCTCTTTATCCGAGAGATCACCGATAATTCTGCGTAGAGGCGGTGGCAGTTCCTTGATCAAGGTTGGTGTCGCCAATATTTTTTCATCTTCAGCCAGTTGTGGTCTTTCCAGTACGTCTATCACTTTCATTTCATATTGTCCGCCAAGCTCCTCATCGCAAATATTTTTCAGATTGTTTATGGCGCGTTCCGATTTTGAGGTCTTGCCGGTTATATAGAGTTTTAATGCAAATTTACTCATAAAACTTCCCCCTTATATATAATACAATATTTGTATATTGGTAGCTCTCAGGATTTCATTTATTGTTTTTTTTGTTATCGTGTGAACTGTAATCATGCTCACCCGGAAAAAACTTATTCCTTCCTTTCTTCAGGTTTTCTAAAGTAGAAATAGTAATTTCTGTAAAAAGAGACTAAATTGCCCATAAGCTCCAGCAGTGTCAGTCTGCCTTCCTCAATGTAAAGCTGAGCTTTGGCGAAATTAATATTACCGATTTTTTGTTTTATCACTTCACTGTGAAGTTCGACGACATCTCTCGGGCCGGCCTTTAAAAAACCGAGTTTTTCGGATATAGAAAGCAGTCCTTCCGTGATCGTGTGATTGCTTTTATATATTCTCTTATCAACTGCTTTTTCAAGTAAATCGTTGTAAGATCCAACGAGATCAGTAAATATATCGGAAAACTCCTCCTTTACAGGCACCTTACCGAACATTTTGGAAGTAACTGTCGTCTTGGCGGAGTCGTGTAAACCTTCAAAGGATTGAATTTCATCTTTATGTCTTTGCAACTGTCTGCTCTTTTCAAGTTCCACCTGAAGTCTGTGTCTCTCTATTGCGTAGCGAATGGAACGTATAAGTAAATAACCATCCAGTCTGCTCTTAATAAGATAATCCTGAGCACCCTTAAAAACTGCCTGTGATGCAAAAGCGTCATCCTCGATTCCCGACAACACCACAATCGGAATATCGGGAAATTTTGAAAACAATGTTAAAAAGGAATCGATGCCACTACTGTCAGGAAGAGTTAAATCAAGAAGTATCACATCGAACACTCCCTTAGATAATCTTTCAATACCTTCGGATAGACGTACTGCAAGCTCTATGCTCAATCCATGGTGTCCCTCTTTTTGCAATGTCTCTTTAATATAATCGACATCACCGGGATCATCTTCAATTATCAAAACAGTAATGGTTTTCATTTACAAAAGCTCATGGCATAAGAATACTATTACGATGTAAATTCCTACAATTCCTTAATCTTCAATCGCCAATCATTTCTTAAACATCTCTCCCAACTGCTCGCTCTCGCTAGGGGCCGATTGAGAAGGTATTCCAAGCACAATATTTTGTATGTTTTTAAAGGGCTCTGCTATGTGAAGCCCGCCGGTGTCTATCGAAAATTCACGTATCTGCTTATCGTGCTGAGAACCTCTCATCTTAATGACCGAAATTCCCCTTCTTAAAACTCCGTTTATCTCAACATACCTGAGGAGTATTATGATATCCGTGATCGTCGATATATGTTGCTCCGTTACTGAATCGCCTCCTGAAAGCCTCGGTGTCGTACTTGTAAGAAGACTGCATATATTTTCTTCCTTTACGAATGAGGTCAGACCGATTACAAATTCCCGGAAATTTTTTACGGTAGCGATCCTCTCAAGAGCGGAGACACTGTCTATGACAAGCCTGTCAGGTTTGAACTTTTCGATTTCCGTTCTGATCATAAGGAGATGGTCTTCAAGACCCATTGCTTCAGGATAGACGCAGATTATTTTCATAAGCTCTTCATTTTCGTAATTTTGGAAATTTTCGCCCCAAGACATGGCGTTTCGTAAAAGCTGCTCTCTTGATTCTTCATAAGCGAGAAGGAGCACTTTCTCTTTGTTTTCACAGGCAGCGCCTGTAAATGTTGCTGACATTAACGTTTTCCCGCTGCCGGTCGGTCCGCTTACAAGCACTATGGCGTCTCTGAAAAAACCTCCGCCGGTCATCTCGTCAAGGTCGTTATTGCCCGAGGAGACTCTGATATTCGAAGAGGTCTGTTTCAGTTCGGCTGCTGACAGAGGGATGATATGTATTCCCGTACGTGACATTGTAAAGGGGAATTCCCCCTTTGAGTGTAAGGCGCCGCGCATTTTCAGTATCTGAATTGTTCGCCTGCACTTCTCTTCTTCAAGTACATTTCTCAATATGATGACATTGTCAGTGATAAATTCCTCTACGCCGTGTTTGGATACAGGGCCATACTCCTGTGTTCTCTCTGCCGTCAGTATAGTGGTTACTCCCAAATCTTTTAATGTCGCCACGATTCTGAATATCTCTCTCCTGATCAGGCCGACGTCTCTGAATTGATAGAAGAGCGAGCCGATAGAATCCATAATGACGACTTCAGCCTTGATCTCTTTTACGGAGTGTGCAATTTGCGTTAGTAATCCCGATAAATCATAATCGCCGGTTTTCTCAAGGGGCACCGGATCGGGAGAGGCGTCAATTACTTTTAGCATTTTATCGGTAACATAGCGGTCGAGGTCCCAACCCATCTTTAAGGCATTATTTTTAATGTCATCAGAGGGCTCCTCAAGTGTGACAAAGACCACGGGACGGTTAAATATAGTGACTCCTTTAGAGAGTACCTCCATGGCAAACATCGTTTTCCCGGTACCCGATGTTCCGACAACAAGGGAGGTTTTGCCTGTAGTAAGACCTCCGTACGTAATATGTTCAAATCCCTCTATACCGGTAGGTATTTTGTCAGTTAGAGTATCTACATTCACCATTTTCAATTAACCTCCATAATCTTAAATCTATTGGGTACTCAAACTATCTGTCAATATAAACAAAAAAGCTATCCCTGTTCATCTGAAACCCAGCATAGCCTTTAAAAAATCTGTATCGGACATATCTCCGATCAGTTTGATTTGTGGCTGTGGATCCGTTCTTACCAATGTGGGTGTAGCTATTATTTTGTCCTCCATCGATTTCTCGGGAGAAGTCAGGATATCTATAATTTCAAGAGAACATTCGATATCTCTTATCTCTTCAATCAACTCCCTGATGTTTCTCTCGGCTATAATGCTTGTCCCTGTCTGACCATAAACATACAGCTTGAATGCGTATCTCATAGGAAACACTCCTGTGTAAATAATTAAGGAATTAAACAATTCAGGAATTCCAAATTAACCCCCCTCCCAATCCCCCAATTCCTAAATCACCAAATCCCTAAATCCCCCAATTCCTATAATCCCTAAATCCCTTAATTCCTCAATTGTTTAATTCTTTAATTGTTTAATCATTTATCCTTACAATATTTCAGATATATATCCAGTATATTTCCCATTAATTCGACAAGTACAAGCCTTGCATCGTTTGAAAACGCACGCTCTGCGTCAGGCATGGCCCTCTGAGAAAAATCGTTTAGTAATGTTAGATGAATACGAATAATATCTCTTGCGTTTATCCTGATGGAAGCAAGTCTCTGTGCAAAGTCTCTCACCAGGTCTGTGGGACGTTCCTCTTTAATCCTTAACGCATGGATATATTTATATGTTATATCACGATATTCGGATACATAGTCTTGCAGCTTTTCACCATCCAAAGACTGCTTATCGTCATTATTGACATTTATTACCTGACTTAAGGCCAGGAAGTGATGATAAGCTCTTATTGCTTCTTTTTTATCTCGTTCATTGAATTCATGTTCTTTTACTTTTTCCATTTTTAAAAGAATATCTCTTCTTTCTATGGCGAAAAGCAGGGCTTTGCAAAGAACCGTGGCATTGAGGTCGTGTTTCACGAGATAATCCTGCGCTCCCTCGCGCAGTGCTTTAAAAGCTGTATATTCATCGTCAGCGCCTGTTGTTATGACTACCGGTACATCGGGAGCGACAGTGACAATTTTTTTCAATGAATCAATACCCTGACTGTCCGAAAGAAAGAGATCCAGAAGAATGGCGTCATATTCGCTCTGTTTCACAGACTCAATTCCATGTGAAATCCTGTCTGCATGATCTACATAGAATGAATTGTGCCTGTCTTCACTCAATAATTCACGAATCAAAAGAGCGTCCTGATGGTCATCTTCAATAAGGAGGATATTTATTGTTTTGATAGATTTTAATACTGTCATTGTCTTTCTATTGTAACTGTTTACTGGGATCAGAGGTCAGAGGTCAGTTAAAGGTAAAAGGGATTTTTTTATGAGTTTCATGAGTATAATTGGCATTTACGACTTTTTTAGGAGTTCTTGCCATGAAAAAATGCAAATCTCTTTTAACAGACCACCGATCCCTGAACTCTGTGAACCGCTACCTTTTATTTAGGCGGCAGTTTTACAATCGTAAGCCAGAAATCCTCGATTGTGTTGACGACTTTGATGAATTCTTCCAACCCCACCGGCTTTGTGACATATGAATTGGCGCCCAGATTATAGGACATGAGAATATCGGCCTCTGCGTCAGAAGTTGTTAAAACGATAACAGGTATTGATTTAAGACCTTTGTCGGCCTTCATTTCACTCAGTACCGCACGTCCGTCTTTTTTGGGTATATTGAGGTCGAGTAACACAAGATCGGGCCTGGACGCTTCGGCATATGATTCCTCCTGTCTGAGATATGACATGGCCTGCTCTCCGTTATCAACGACATTGAGCTTTATAAATACTTTAGCGCCTTCAAGCCCCTCTCTCATCAGATCCACGTCGCCGGGATCGTCCTCGATAAGAAGCACCTCGATCTGTTTTGAATAATTCATAGTTCCTCCCCTGATGTTAAAAAAAATATAATGGCAATATTTATTCTGTCTGAAAATAAACAACCACAAAAAATGTAGGGGCAGACCTGCGTGTCTGCCCCGATAGTGGCGAACGAACAACCGCACCGGAGTAATGGCACGCGACCGGGGCGAACACACAGGTTCGCCCCTACGAACCATCATGAATAATTTTCATGCTTTGTCGTCACCAGAAGGGCCATGGACGTTTACCCTGTAATGAACGTAACATTTCAGGAGACTCAAAAGAATAACCTGACTGCCGGACAGGTGACCCGCCTGTCCGGCAGTCAGGTTATTTCCCAAATGGGTCAAAGCAGGAAAAAACAATGCAGGCGCAAAGCTGTAACGACAACAAAAGCCACATCGAAGCTGAATAACCCGGTAAAAGAGCTACTATTGTGTAACTTATAACAGAAAAAGATCAAGTAAAACCATATTAACTAATCAGCCCGAAAGGTAAAGAATTGTTAACAAAAAATTAATTGACTTTAAATGATATTCTGAAATCGGTTCCGACTGATCTTAGTAATTCGATTTTCGCGGAAAGCTGCCTTGAGAGAGTATTCACAACGTGCAAGCCCATTGATTTTGTATGTTTATAGTCGATTTCTTCGGGGATCCCGATACCGTTATCACTTACATGGAGTTCGTGCATGTGATCTTTCGATTTATATATGGCAATTTTTATCTCACCCTCTCTGTTATCGGGGAAGGCGTATTTCAAAGCATTGGTAATCAGCTCATTAATGATCAGACCGCATGGAATGGCTGTGTCCACATCGAAGTAAATATCATTTATATCTATTAGCAGTGTGATGGCAGCGTTTTCGCCACGATAAGTTCTGAATAAGTTGTCTGTAAGCCCTGATAGTCTTCAGCCTTCAGTCTATACACCTACACCTATTTTTTATGGTATTAACACTAATACCAAGATCATTGGCAAAGCTGCTTAAAGATAATATCTGAGATCATTTTGACGCCGAAAGTCGTAAAAACTGATGAAATTCCCTTAAACTTTTTTTATGGCAAGCAGAACAACATCGGAATGAATTAAATAAATTGCATTAGTCACTTAACTCGTCTTCCTCTATGTCGTTATCTCTTAAGGTGTTTTTTACAAATTCGATATCAAGCTCCAATACACCTGCTATTGTCTCGATTGACATATTCCCCTTTGTGTATAATTTAACGATATCGCCTTTCACCCCTTTTTGTATTCCCCTTTCAATTCCCCTTTCAATCCCTTTTTTCTCGCCTTCCTGAAATAATACATGGCTTTCCATATCGATTGTTATAGGCATTTTGCTTACCTCCTCCGTAACTTTCTTATCGAGTTTCCTCAATCCCGCAAGATAAATCAGTTTTATTATATAATCCCTCCTCTCGCCTGGCGGTAGTTGGTTTAATTTATCAAGAATCGTCCTGAAGAAATCTCCCCTCCTCTTGCTGCGCCATAAAGTTATTGTAACAATATATGGATAAGTAATAGAAGGAAGGGAATATCATGAAATTCAGATATTATTCTTCCTTCAACTGTCCAGGGAAATAAAGATGATGGAGGAGTGCAATAACCGCTTTATTATAGATATCCTCAAGTATGGTTTAGTTGTCTATGAGCAATCATGCAAAGAGTAAAATTGCAACGGAAAGCAGTTATGTTAATAATAGAGTACGGACATTAATTCGATTTAGATTTTTTTACTTTGATGAGTCCGTTTAAAAAAATTAAGAGTATTTACTTTGTTCAAAATCGAAAAGTATCTTTAGCATTCGTCTTAATAACAGAGAGGTCCTTTCAATAGGCTTTTGGGGACACTTTTCTTCAACGTCCCTGTTTAGCAGCCTCGCAGCCAAAGCTTTGGTCAGGAAATCTCTGTATACTTCAGGCATCCAATTGTATATGGGGTCGGTTTCTATGTCATATATAAAATAGTCCTCTCCTTTTAGAATCACAAAGAGTTGTCCCCATTTTACACCTGTTATTTCAGAAAGCCGGGCAATTTCCATGGCAAGTTTCTCAGGACACTCTACTCCCCATATAACCTCAAAAGATTCCAACGGAGTGCATTGAGGTGATTTTTTGCATAAGACAAGAAGAGGCTTTTCCTGTATAAAATAAATTCTTAAAATTGGACCTTCCAGAAGTTCGGTAAGAAGTACCGGAGGCTTGTAAACCGAAACGACGTCATTCCTTTGCTTTTTCAAACAAAGCTGCCATGCAGCCCTGCCGCAAGGCGGACGCCAGAGTAAACTTTCTTTTTGTTGAGTAAACTCATCAGCTCTTTCAGTGTCGTTTGTACATACAATTTCCGGAACGGAAAAGCCATACCTCCTCAGCTCATCGAGAAGTGAAAACTTCATGAAATTCTTAAGATGCGCATCCGGTGGATTTATAATCTCCACGCCACGCCTGTTGAGCTCCTGCAAAATACTATAAAGAAAACTCTGCTTTTGCTGTCTGATAATATAATCTGCCTGCCATACTGTCCAGTCCGTATTTAGCAAAGGCGTCGGAATAACAGGATTCTCATAATGAAAGGTGTGGTTAAAAACAACATCAAATCCGGTGAGATCGATCTCGTTCCACAGGATGGATGAATCGCCAATACTGACCGCATCGGTTTCAGGGAGGGATATATCAAAGATATAAGCGCTCTCCGGTTCTATGTCATTTATCGATGCTTGAAGAGCCTTCATGTCTCTGTTATTATTTGTTATTAATGCAATTTTCATCTACGAATTTTAATAAATTTCATTAATTTAACGCAACAGGGAGAAAGAAGGGATAGAACTTAATCTCAAGGAATTTCATGTTTATTCCTTGGTATGACAGCGACACTTTATATTAATTGTTATTTAGGCACAAAGTATAAGGCATAAGAAAAATCCAACCTTATGCCTTGTGCCTGTGCGTTTGTTTTTTCACTACCGCCGGGACAGACACGCAGGTCTGCCCCTACAATTTTTATTTTACCGGCACGTTTTGTGCTTTTATGAAGATGAAGTCTTTTGGTAAAAATCAACTTTTAAAGTTCAAGGTTAAGCGACGGGAAAGGTATATTGACAAACAATTGTCCTTAAAAACAGCAATCAGTAAAAAGTGATATGCCGGTTATCATGCAAAACGTTGAAAACAGGGGGTTGACAGCTGACTGCTGATAGCTGACCGCTGAATGCTTTTGGGGAGATTATTAAAGGGTTAAAAGGTTATGTATATGATAAAAAGAGACGTAGATATATTATTATTAAAAGAAGCGGTAAGCATATGTCTGGAAAATGATGACTTATATTTGTACTATCCACTGACAGAAAGATATGGAACGGTTTTATACATTTATAAAATATTACAAAATATCCTCCTGAAAAAATAGTATTTTTATAACTGCTTAGGCCTTTATAATTAAAATCGTTCGCAAAAGGGTCACTATATTTTTTTTACTTATCCCTTGTGCCTGTTGCCTTATGCCTTAAACCGTGTTTGGTGACCGCTTGCCGGCTTAGTTATTATTCTCTTTTAAGGGGGAGAGGGGGTGCGGCACAGTACTCGATACGAAAACGCTTCTCCACTGTCACCCCTCACCTTAGTCTTCTCCCCTTGAGCAGAGAGGAGACTTAAAAGGAGTTTTTTTAGGACGTTACTATAGAACTTCTATATCGTGTAACTAAACAATATTGCAGAATTGCAACTTTATACAATAACTAAATTGCAGAATTGCAGTTTTGCAATTTCAAACAAGAAAAATCGGGCTAAGATACTTATGGTATTTTGAAACTCCCCGATGTTAAAGCATTCACTTTTAAATAAACGCTCCGTTCTCATATATTTAAATAATCTTAATAGTACACTTGCAGCAGGCACATTTTGTGCTTAGTAGTTTGTACAGTTACTTATTTCAACTGTAACAACAAAAAACTTCTACTGTAAATAGTGGAAAAAATCATTTCATGGAAAGGAGGTGATGACAGTCATGACAAAAAGCAGATTGATTTTAGTGTTTACCTTTGTCGTAGCAATGCTTTTTCTTATGGACGCTGAAAATCGACAGGCAGAGGCTGCCTATTGGGACGAAATCTATGTTGCCGTATCTCCAAAAGCAGCAACGCCTGTGAATACTGACGGCGGAGTAACAGAAGACGAGTATTGGCAGGACGCGTATGTAGCTATATCCCCGAAAATGAAAGTAGCGATCAATACTGACGGCGGAGTAACTTCAGACATATACTGGACCGAGACTTTTATTCTCGTGTCGCCGCTTATTTCCTGATTTGCCTGTAATTACTCAAAACCAATATTGCTAACATGTCACAACGCCATGAAGTATCTTGAAAATAACGTAATTCATGGTAAAAAATTTAAAAAATAAGGAGTCATTATGATGAAACATTTGAAGGTATTACCTGTAGTATTTAGTTTATTTTTATTCGGTGCTTTTATGTTTGCATCATTACTTGATGTAAACGCTGAGGAGACAGGGCTTAAAAAAGGCGACTTTGCATATGTTTGTAAAGCAGGAGAGGGATGCGGTAAGTTTGAAATGGCTACTTTGGATTCAAAAGAGTGTAAATGCGGAGTTGAAAAAGAAAAAGCACATGTTCTGAAAATATCGGGAAGTGTCGCTGTCCTTTGTCAGTGCGGCGGAATGTGCGCCTGCGATTTACATCCAAATAACCCATACTTATGCGGGTGCGGTTCTCCGGTCAAAGTTGTTAGAATCAGCGGTGCAAACTAAAGGTATATTGGTTTTTGCACAGGTTTGGTTATGCAACTTGAAAGCATATCAATTTTTATATTTCAATGTAAGTTTATGAGCTATAAGCCTGCGCGAACTGTTGGTTAACCGAACTCCGGCGCAGGCTGAAGCCTGCGGTTACATCTATAAAATCCGCCAAAGGAGTACAGAGAGATGAAAAATAAAACAATCTCTTCCATGGTCTGTTTATCGATAATCCTGTGTCTACTGCTCATTTCGGAAGAAGGAACATGCTTCGCCTTTGACAAAGGGTTGCATAAATGGAGTAAAAAGGAGATAGAAACTCTTAAAAGCCTGTGGATAGGATCTCTTCCGCCATTACCAAAAGATCCTGCGAACAGGTATGCCGACGACTCAAAAGCCGCTGCTTTGGGTAAGAAATTGTTTTTTGATGTATTATTAAGCGGAGACGGAAGAGTCTCCTGCTCTACATGCCATCAACCTGAATACTACTTCACCGATCCCTTACCAAGGTCGCACGGTGTAGGCATCACCACAAGAAGGTCGATGCCTTTGGCGGGCGCAGCATATTACTCCTTTTTTTTCTGGGACGGAAGGGCGGACAGTTTATGGGCGCAGGCTTTGGGGCCTCCTGAAAGCGAGAAGGAGCACGGCATTAGCAGAACATATTGTGCTCACCATATAGAGGAGAACTATAAGAACGACTATGAAGAGGTTTTCGGAACATTGCCGGAATTTCCGTCTCACTCATGTCCTGCACATGCAAAACCCGATACCGGCAACCTTGAAGCCTATAAGGCATGGCTGTCCATTCCTTATGACAAACGAAAAGAGATTACTACGGTCTATGTTAATATGGGTAAAGCAATTGCAGCCTTTGTCAGATTAATTGTACCGGGACCATCAAGGTTTGATAATTATGTAGAGGCGCTTATAAAAGGTGACAATGAGACGATGGCGGATATACTTGGCGATGACGAAGTTTCGGGACTGAAACTGTTTATCGGAAAGGCGAAATGCATTAACTGCCACAATGGACCGCTCTTTACAAACAGTGAATTTCACAATATCGGCGTACCTGCTCATATGGACTTGCCATTCGACCCCGGACGTTCCGAAGGGATAAGGAAATTAATCTCAAGCGAATTTAACTGTCTTACTAAGCACAGTGACGGCAATGCTTCCTCCGATTGCGATGATCTGCTTTTTCTGGATACCGATACAGGAAAATATTACGGCGCATTTAAAACACCAACATTAAGAAACGTCACAGATCGTCCTCCTTACATGCATGCCGGTCAGTTTAAAACAGTGAGGGAAGTACTTGAGTTTTACAGATCCGTAAGCCCCGGTGGAGATGTACGTAGTGATCTTGAACACTCCGATTTAACTGACATTGAGATCGTTCAAATAGAAACATTTTTACAAACCTTAAGCGGGCCAATTGTATATGCGAAATAATCGCAGGGAGAGAAATTATGAAAATAATTAGTGTCATAGCACTTATCTTTTTTATTTTTTTACAGGGATGCGGGAGCACGGGAGAACAGCCGGTTGCATATGATCAGGATCATTCTAAGCCTCATAAACACGACAGCAGCGAAACAGGCAAGCTGACAAAGCACTATGAAGAGAGCATCTTCCGGCTTTCGGAGAAGGGGCGGTACAGTGTGGAAATGCTTTTAAGAAGCGGTGAGTTGAAAACCGGGGTCAATACAATCGATATCATTGTGCATGACAAACATGACAACGACGTCACAGGCGCCAAAGTAAAGGTGGTTCCCTGGATGCCGGAGATGGGGCATGGCGTATTTGAAACTCCACTCATTACGGAAAAGGGAGGAGGGCTTTATAATGTAGAAAATGTGATCTTTTCCATGAGCGGCCATTGGGAACTGAAAATATCGATAAACAAAGATGGTCTTGAAGACAGGGTGGTATTCGATCTGCCTCAGGTAGGATTCACCCATGGACATAAAAAAAGAGCAATGCCCAAACCATCGGAAATGGATATCTCCAAGTCAAAGAAAACGGATAAGGAGCTATACACGGTGTCATATGAAAGTAATTCCAAACCGATACCGGTAAACAAGATGCACAGATGGCTTGTGAGAGTAACGGACAAAGCAGGTCAGCCCGTCAGTAATGCTGAAATTACTTTTACCGGAGATATGCCGGAACATGGTCACGGCATGCCGACAGCACCGAAAGTTATAAAAAAACTCGATGACGGTTATTATATTGTTGGCGGAATAAAGTTTAATATGCCCGGGTGGTGGATTATTACTATTTCAATAAAAAACCGGGGTCATATCGATAAAGCGAGTTTTCAAATTATGCTGTGATCGTAAAAAAGCCGGTCAGCTGTCAGCGATCAGCCTTCAGCTAAGTAAAGAATTGATGTTATGCCGTTCACCTTACAGGACTTACTTATAACGCCAGGCGCTGCCTCTTACATTTTTATAATATACTGTAATTGGCAGCTTATTCGGGTTCAGGAGCCAGATATCCCGATCACCGCTAAAACCGTTGAATTCTGTTTTTGCAATTCCTCTTTCAGGAGAGAATCTTTCCTCTTCGGGATAGGACGTTTCCTTAAGAGACCATGAGAAATTACTGAAATGGTTTACCATATCCCCGGCTTTTGCTTTTCCGATTCTTACTTTTCCGTCAGCAGGAATAATAATACTTTCGTCCCACCATCTTTTCTTGAGTTTCTCTCTTGTTTTTTTCCACAAAAAGACCTCTGTATTCTCTCCGCTCAGGAAAAGCTGTGTAGGGACGAGCATTGCGTGGCTGTATTGAAAAGCGATCTTTTCCGGAATTGCAGATGAAGATATTTTTAAAACCTTTCTGTCCGATTGAGCTTTGAATGAATTTTCCGAAATATAATAGATATCTTCTCTGGCAGGATCAAAACGATCCTCTATTTTGGCCCAGGTTTTTCCAACAAAAATCTTTCTGGGCGTACCATATTTTTTCTCGAAAAATCGGATGGATGCATTAAAAATCTCTTTTTTGTCAACATATTTACGGGCCTCTTTCAGGTAACGCCTGAATTTCTTTTCAGACTTTTGCTCTACCGCCAGTTTAATTAATTGCTGTCCTATTTCGACGCTGTATTTTCCTCTGCCCTGGCGATTGGCCTTTTTTAAAAAAAATAACTTCCGAGAGCCGCCGTATAACTGACTCATATCATGGTAATATTGAGCGATATTATCTCTTATCGTTTTGTCATAAGCAATGGCAAGAGAAAAGAGTTCCTCTGAGTTTTTTATGCCTTCAACGCCTTTTGCAAATAAAAGAGCCGCCACTTCTCTGTTCAGCCTTCTGTCATAAACGATAGCTTTATTAAAAAAATCCTCTGCCAGCCTTATGTTCAACAACCCGCCTTTGCCGATTTTCCCGATACCGGTCTTTATATACTCTTTACCTATTTTATTGCCATAATTACTGTCGATTCCATAGGCATGGGCAAAGCTCTCTTCAGCGTTTTTTTGCTCGTTCAGATCAAGAAAGCATTTGGCTAAAAGATAATGGAGTTCAGGATCTTCGGGATGCATTTTGACTTCCGCCTGCAGCGAAAGTACTGCAGGATCGTTCAGTTTGTCAGTGACGGCGGAATAGGGTGTTTTTTCTGTATCCTTACTTGCAGAACCATCGACGGGGCAAAAAAAAGCCGTAAGAACTGAAAGATTCAGAAAAAGAACTACTAATGTCTTGTACAACAAAGAAAGCATTTTGAACAACAAATAGTATATACATTTCAAAAGCCTTAAATCTACAAAAAAAGTAATTATTTTGCACTTATTTACCTAATATCGGACCGATGCCTGATCGGTTTCGCTTTTTTTTTATCGTAACTACTATTAGGTAATTAGCTGAAGTAAAAAATCAAATGGCCCGGGAGTGTCGGCAAATAAAAAGCTTAGATTTTTATTGAGAACGTATGTTTTACCTAATAGTCTTCAGCCTTTAGTCTAAACTCCTAAGCAAAAAACATCGGCCAAAAGAAGCAGGCTGTTCGATAAGGGTTAACTGCGAATTCATGTCTACATAGAGCCGCATATTGAGAATTTCCTCTGGAAGTGATAAAATGTAGTGACGTTAAAAAAGTTCGGTCTCCTGGTGACGCTTTTCGGTTGATTCAGAAAATAACTGACACTGCGCCGGAAGCAGTCAATGAGCTTTTAAAATGGAAGTTTTTGCAAACAAAGCACTGATGCGATATGAACGATCCCGGCATATAACAGAGAGATAATGAATTATACTTTACTGATTTCAGCCATAGTTTTAGCGTTCATCATTTGCCTTCTTCTTTTTCTGCTTTTTAAGAGCAGAGAAGAGGACCATAACAATTTCTCTCAAAAATGCTCGACAAGTAATAACAGGAAGAGATGAATCAGGTTTGAAGTGTTAAAGAACGTGGATCGTTCTTATGTATATAAAAAATACCCCCTTCGCTCCGCTTTTGAACATCACGCCGAGAAGAAGAAAAAAACGGAAAAGCAAAAAGGAGGAAAAAATGCCTGAAAATAGTATTTTACTGAAATGTTCATCCTGTAAAACACTTAACCGCCTTCCTTCCTCAAGGCTTAAGGACAGCCCGAAGTGCGGGAAGTGTAAACAAGAACTCGATTTTCCTGTAAAACCGGTACAGGTTAAAACATCTGACTTCGATCATGAGTTAACCAACTGGCCGAGTCTGGTTTTGGTCGATTTCTTTGCTACCTGGTGCGGGCCGTGCCGTATGATGGAACCGGTATTAAACGAATTGGCGGAAAAGCGGGCAGGACGGCTGAAGATATTAAAAGTAGATGTCGATAGCGAACCGGAACCGGCAAGGCGTTTCGGTGTTAATTCCACTCCTACGCTGATACTGTTTGTCAAAGGGCGAAAAATTAATCAGATATCGGGCGCACTAAACAAAGAGCAACTTGATGCATGGATTGATTCATCAGTTAACTGAGGTAAATAATAGTGAGTATTAAATCGAAGAGATTCAGTTCTAAAGAACAGAGGTTCTTTTTCGAGTACTCACAATAACGGACAGTTACATATCGTCTGACCCCTTGCAGAAACTGATCATCGTTATTGTTTACACCATTGTTATCTAAATTTGCTATGTGTTAGAATGTAACGTGTAATACAATAATTTATTCAGGATGAATAACAACCGGTGGGACTTAATGTAGGCGACGATATAAGATATCGAATTATACCGGTTTCTGCAGACCGGGACGCCATTATTGTACATAAAGAGAAAAACACCATTATCCTTAGTTATCTTGACGAGCCGGCCTGTAGTATTGTAAAAGGGCAGAATGTCATGATATCGGGACTTGAAGGTAACTGTTTTACCGAAGTCCTGGCAATCGACAAAAAGACAATAGAGTTAAAATGCCTGTGGGAAGAGAAACGCGAGTATTTCAGAATTGACGATGTCATGCCGATCCTTATTTCCAAAGTCGGAGATCGGGACGTTCAAAAAAAGGCCGGAATCATTTCAGGTTACGGACAATCCTTTTACGGTTTCGATGTATTGGATAACGATTCCAATGACAGCACAATAAGTCCCCGTCTCTGGCAGTTACTCAGCGATATCGATAACAAGCTCAGCCTGATTCTTGACAGGATGTACCTGGGAGACGAAGGACTGCTTAAAGCCGAGCACAAAAGAGTTAATCTCAGTGCTTCGGGATTAAAGACCGTCGTGAACGAGGAGTTTGCAGAGAAGGATTTAGCAGAAGTGAAAATACTTTTGCCGTCCTCTCCTTCCGTTGGAATAATAGTCTATGGCAGGGTTGTGAGAGTAACGAGGCAGAACGATTCGGATTATGAGATATCGATTCATTTTTCAGAGATGGGCGAGGAAGTGAGAAACGAAATTATTCAATATACCCTTAAAAGACAGAGAGAAATAATAAGAAAAGAGAAAGGATACGAGTAATTTATTTTAGTCTTGGTGGCACTAATTGGAATAGTTATAGTGATCGTCTCTGTAGCGGGCGGCTTTTTGATGGAAAAGGGAAATCTTTCCGTACTTTTTCAGCCTGCCGAACTTGTTATTATATTCGGCGCCTCTATAGGCGGTTTTTTAATAGCAACTCCTTTTAAACAGGTTAAGCTTGTTCTGAATAACCTGGCGAACATCTTCAAGGGGCAACATCTGAATCGGTTGGCTTTTATAGAGCTCCTTTCTTTGTTGTATACAATATTTATTAAAATAAGAAAGGACGGTCTTATATCCATAGAATCCGACATAGAAAAACCCTCTGGCAGTCCCATTTTCAAAAAATATAAAACAGTTCTCTCCAACCCCAAAGGGCTGGATTTTATATGCGACAATCTGAGAGTTATCATTACGACGAATATGCCTCCCCACGAACTTGACAACCTTCTGGATATTGATATTGAAGCCAATAATCACGAAGCAATGGCTCCTTCATTAAGTCTGGAAAAGATCGCTGACGCATTGCCCGGCCTTGGCATCGTCGCCGCCGTACTGGGAGTCGTGCTTACGATGTCACATATAAACGAGCCGCCCGAGATATTAGGCCATCTTATAGGCGCTGCCCTGGTCGGGACATTCCTCGGTGTTTTAGCCTGTTACGGTTTTGTCGGCCCCATGTCTCAAAACCTGAGCCACAAGGCAATGGAGGCTTTAGTTTTTTATAATGTCGTCAAGGTGACTCTGGTTTCTTTTGTGGGAGGTTCGGCGCCTCAGATTGCAGTTGAATCCGGCAGAAGAGCTATTCCATCCATGGAGAGACCTGGTTTTTTGGAACTGGAAAAAGCTATAAGAAAAAAATGAGAGAAAATATTATAATCATAAAAAGGAGAGCAAAGAGAAATTTACATCTCTCTCACGGAGGGTCATGGAAGGTGGCTTATGCAGATTTCGTAACTGCATTGATGGCTTTTTTTCTGTTGCTCTGGCTTATATCTATGGTTTCTGAAGAAAAAAAAGCCATGTTATCAACTTACTTTACACACTTTAGTATATTCGATAATAAGGGAGAAAGCATAATCGGGGAGGGTGACAACGATGACTCGGTTGTATCCATCGATTTACAAGAGAGCTCAGGAGAGGATTCCGGCGACGCACTTATGGTCTATTTGAGTAAGCTGGAGTTGATCGAAAAACTAAGGAAAGATATAGAGAAAAAGCTTGCAGACGTTGCAGATCAGGTTTTAGTGGAGATTTTCGAAGGTGGTGTGAAAATTCAGCTTGTAGATAAGGAAGGAAAACCGATGTTTCTCAAAGGCAGTGCGGACCCGTCGCCTTTGGCCAAAAAGATCCTCGCACTGATCACTTCGAACATCAAAGAGCTTACAAATAAGCTATCCATAGAAGGCCATACAGATGCTCTTAGTTATGCTACCGACAAATACACCAATTGGGAACTTTCTACGGACAGGGCGTCTTCGGCAAGAAAGGAGTTAGAACAAAACGGGTTGAATCCGGACCGATTGGTAAGAGTTTCCGGCCTGGCTGCCACTGAACCTCTTATAAAAGAGGATGTCTATGACACCAGAAACCGCAGGATCAGCATCCTGCTTTTATACAATATCAATTGAGGGCGATCGATATTATAATCGATTAATAAAAACGATTTAATTTTAAGTAACTGTTCACAGGAGTCAGGGGCCGGTGATTTGTAAAGCGTTTTTTCAGATGCTTGCCGGCTTAGTTGAGGTTCAGGTTATTATGAACAAGAAATGTACAGTTTAGGATGTCTATTATTTTTTGAACTGACCACATATCACTGTGATCGGATACGAATCTAAACAGGCGGTAAAAGATAATGAAATTCGGAGAAATCAATTCATTTTTAACGGGAGTGGCGGTGCCGGTCTTTTCATTGAAAACTGAGGAGAGCTGCGGCGTCGGAGAATTCCTCGACTTGATCATGCTGGGGGAGTGGTGTAAAAAGACGTCATTAGATATTATTCAGATTCTCCCTGTAAACGATACCGGGAACGAGCCTTCGCCTTATAATGCACAAAGCGCTTTTGCACTTAATCCGCTTTTTATAAGATTGCAGGCCCTTGAAGGGGCCAAAACAATAAACAAGAAACTTGCCGGGATTAAGGCGCAGTTCAATAAAGAACCTCAAGTCAATTATCAGGAAATACTTGACGCCAAACTCGACATGCTTCGAAGTATCTTCTCGGTCGTTAAAAACAAAGTCAGAAGAAGGAGCAAATTTACTTCCTGGGTTAAAAATAATGAAAACTGGCTGAAAACATATTGTGTCTTTTGCGTATTGAAGGACTATAATGAAAAACGTTCCTGGAAAGAGTGGGAGGTGCTCCGCGATCCTGCCTCGGCGGACATAGAGAAGTATTGGAAGAATCACAAAGAGGAGACTCTTTTTTATGCCTGGATTCAGTATAATCTGGAGATCCAATTCAAAACCGCCGTAGATTCTCTCGATGAAATGGGAGTGAAACTGAAAGGCGATATCCCCATTCTAATAAATGAAGACAGCGCCGATGTGTGGGGGAATCGTTCCTTTTTCGACCTTACAATGAGGGCAGGCGCACCGCCCGACATGTTTTCCGAAAAGGGACAGAACTGGGGCTTCCCCTGCTATAACTGGGAAGAGCTCGAAAAAAACGATTACATGTGGTGGCGGGACAGACTCAGACAGGCATCGAAATTTTACCATGCCTATCGAATCGATCATGTGCTTGGATTCTTCCGTATATGGCAAATTCCGGAAGAAGAGAAATCAGGGCTTCTGGGGATATTTAAACCTGCCGTTTCCATACAACGACAAACCCTCCTGGAAGCGGGGCTTGGTCATGACACCATAAACGCCCTTGTTTCTCCTGAATACACACAGGACTTTCTCAATGATTATTTAGGCGCCTACACAGATGAATTAACTGCAAGGTTTTTCGAAAAAACGTCTTCAGGCAAGCTTACCTTTAACAGTAACGTGACAGGCGAGAAGTCTTTCCTTGCTGTCGATATAGACGATATTTTAAAAGAAAAGCTTGTGAAGCTTTACTGGAACAGAGTTCTTGTCACATCCTCCGACGGCAGCGATACCTTTCTGCCGAGCTGGTATTTCTATAAAACAGCGGCTTTCAACAACCTTCCTGACCATGAACGGGGAGCATTACAGGGTATTATTGATGGAAACTGGAGCGCTCAGGACGAACTGTGGAGAAAAAACGGGAAAATGCTGTTACAAATGATGCTGGAAACGACAGATATGCTTGTCTGCGCCGAAGACCTCGGAGCAGTGCCGCCCTGTGTCCCCGAAGTGCTGACGGAACTTGGCATACTGGGCTTACGAATAGAACGTTGGACAAGAGAGTACGACAAAGAACCGGCGCCATTCATAGATCCTGCCGATTATCAAAGGTACACGGTCTGCTCTCCATCGGGGCATGATACCTCTACTCTCAGACAGTGGTGGGCCGAAGAAAACAATGACAAACACCTCTATTATCCTCTCCTGCATATGAGCGGTGAGTATTCCGACGATTTCCCGACAGAACTTGCAGAAAGAATTATAAAAAGAAACCTCAATGCAAATTCTCTTTTGTGCATATTTCCGGTATACGATTTTCTCGCGTTATACTATAACCTGAGAACGGAAAAACCTGAAGATGAGAGGATTAATATCCCCGGTACGATCACTCCTAAAAACTGGTCTTACAGAATGAAAGACACTCTTGAGTTTCTCAATCAATATACAGAATACAATAATTATTTAAAGGGGGTTTTGGAAGAGAGAAGACGCAGACCGTTATGATCTGTCGTCTTATATAGCGAATCCGGGCCTGTAAAGGGTTACTTATTTTAGGGGAGAAAGATGGATAATAAATGTGAGATGGAAATGGAGAGGGGAACCCCTCTTCCGCTTGGCGCTACTATAAAACGCCATGGTATCAATTTTGCGGTTTTTTCAAAGCACGCCACTGATGTAATATTGCTTATATACAATGAGGACGGAAGCGGGCCTGTCATGCAATACAGATTCAATCCCTGTTTCAACAGAACCGGAGAAGTGTGGCACGGCTTTATCCCCGGTCTTTCACCGGGGATTTGTTATGGTTACAAAATGGACAGAGACGGGAAAGAGGAAAGACACCTGCATAGATTCAACAAAGACATCGTTCTCATTGATCCCTATGCAAAGGCCATTTCCGGAGGATCGAGCTGGGGTCTCTCTCCTGAGAGCGATGGAGAGTACGAGCACAGGCAGTTTCTTTCAAAGGTGATCGACGAAGAATTCGACTGGGGTTTTGACCGACCTTTAAACATTCCTCTTGCAGATTCCATTATATATGAAGTACATGTCAGGGGATTTACAAGGCATTCTTCGTCAAATGTACAACATCCCGGTACATACGAAGGATTGATCGAAAAGATCCCCTATCTGAAAGAGCTGGGAGTAACGGCAGTAGAACTTCTGCCTGTAACGGAGTTTAATGAGCTTGAAAATCCCAGAAAAAATCCCGAGACAGGAGAACGCTTATTAAATTATTGGGGATACGATCCCATAAACTATTTTTCGCCCAAAGCCTCGTATTCAGCTTACAATGAAAATGGCGGTCAGGTGGTTGCATTTAAAAAGATGGTAAAAGCCCTGCATGACGCAGGTATAGAAGTTATTCTCGATGTTGTATTCAACCATACTGCCGAAGGTGATGAAAACGGTCATACACTGAGTTTCAGAGGGATCGATAATATTACATATTACATAATCGATCCGGAGACAGGGGAGTATCATAATTACTCCGGATGCGGCAATACCATTAACTGTAATCATCCTGTTGTAAGAAATATGATTCTCGATTGTCTCAGGTACTGGGTTACGGAGATGCATGTAGACGGTTTCAGATTCGATCTGGCATCTATACTGGGTCGAGGCAGAGATGGTTCCGTACTTGCAAACCCGCCTCTGTTAGAGAGAATCGCCGCCGATCCTGTCCTTGCCAATACAAAATTGATTGCAGAGGCCTGGGACGCAGCAGGTCTTTATCAGGTCGGAACTTTCCCCAACTGGGGTCGTTGGGCCGAATGGAACGGGAAATTTCGCGACGATGTGAGACGTTTTATTCGCGGAGATACAGGTATGGTTTCTGCTCTTGCAACGAGAATCGCAGGAAGCTCAGACCTTTATCAACACAGTGGCAGAGCGCCCTATCACAGTATCAATTTTATTACAAGCCATGACGGTTTCACTCTTGCCGATCTTGTCACCTTCAATGAAAAGCACAATAAAGCAAATGGAGAGGACAACAGGGACGGAATGGATGACAACCTGAGTTGGAACTGTGAGGTAGAAGGCGGAACGGACGACAAAAATATCAACAAATTGAGAATGAGGCAAATGAAGAATTTTGCCTCCATACTGCTCATATCCAGCGGAGTTCCCATGATTCTGCATGGAGACGCCCTCGGGCGTACTCAGGGCGGCAATAACAATGTATATTGCCAGGACAATAAGACAAGCTGGGTAAATTGGGAGCTTGTCGAGAAAAACGCCGATCTGTTAAGATTTTTTAGACTCTTTATTATGTTTAGAAAAAGACATCCTGTATTAAGAAGAGATATGTTCGACGAGCAGGACGGACCTCAGACCATTGTCTGGCACGGAGTAAAATGTTATCACCCGGACTGGTCGGAAACATCCAGGTCTCTGGCCTTTCAACTTAACGGCGGTGAAACGGATGACGATATTTATGTAATTGTAAATGCCTATTGGGAAAAACTGAAATTCGAGCTTCCAAGAACACATAACGAAAGTCGATGGCATCGTTTTGTAGATACGGCGCTTAAACCTCCGAGGGACATAACAAAGCCGGGAAAAGAAGTTGTTCTTAACAATCAAAACAAGTATAATGTGGAACCCAGATCGGTAGTGGTGTTAGTTGCAAAGAGAGTGAAGATAGAGAAGGAATAGAAGCAACGAAGATCTTTAGGCTATACACCTGAGTGGTTATAAGGACAATAATAACAAATATCGAATAGGTCATATCGAATGTAGAAGGCAGGAATAAGTACTTTGTATTCAATGTCATTCACTTAAGGAGCAAAGCACCTTCCGCCTTCATCGGCTAAACTCGAAGGCTCCGCTTCTCTCCGCCTTCTCAGGCATGACCCGCTTCTGTCGGAAGGCGCTTCACCCCTTTAGTTAATGGTATTGGCTTTGTAATTACAAACATTGTTGTTTTTTTGAACACAATTTCATTTATAAGCGACTAAAATAAATCAGAAAGGAAGATATTATGTTTTTAAGAAGTACTTATTTGTTGATAGTTTTTTTTATATTGTTGTTTTTTCAGGTCGGGTGCGGGGAAAAGGAGCAACCAAAGGCTGAGGTGGGAAAGGATCCAAGGGAGTTACTGAAATCGAGTCCCGGTGTTACTCATGCTCCCAGGGAAAAGACGTCTATGACAGCGAAAAACCTCCACGCCGAAAAAAAAGGTCATCAAATCGAGGTGATCGTACCGGAGGAGATAGCGAAGAGCTGGAAAGCAGTAAAGCTTACCATTGAGGATAAAAAACTGAATAAAAAGGAAACCCATACTGTTAATCTAAACAGCGACTTTAAAATACCAGATTCCGATCTTACCATAAAAGCAGGCTACTTCCTCCCGGACTTCAAAATGGACTCCCTTTCCATAACATCCGTTTCGAATAAAACAAAAAATCCGGCCTTAAATATTTCTATACGAAACAATGAAGGAGAAGTATTCCGAGGCTGGCTCTTTTCCCTGCATCCGACAATCCATCCTTTTAAACATGACAGATTTAGCGTTGTACTGGCCGAAGGTGTGAAGAGCGAGTGAGTTTTGGCTAAATATTTAAGCCGCCGGTCTTCTAATTGTAAAAGCGATAGCTACTCATTTGTGAGTTGTACGCCTGTAAGTCTCCTCTTTTTAGAGGGGACTTACCTGTATTACTCTCCCTCGACAACCCACACCTTTTTTCCGTCCGATACGACGGCGAGCTTTAATATCTTTTCGTACCCTTTTGCTTTCAGCTCTTTTGTGTACCCTCTGCTCTCTATCTGCAGCAATGCGTCCTCTATGGCCTTTTCCGGCGCCTCTTCGTAAAACCCCGTTATGCTCTTCAGCTCCATTACAACGGCAAGCCTCTCCTTCTCTTTTGGCAGTACCAGTACATCGTACCTTCCATATCCCAACTCTCTGTTTGACGATACATTGTAATCTTTCGATAAATTCAGCAACGCTCCCAGTATAAACGCCTGATATACGGCCTCGGGGTTTTTCCCTTTGGTGTCAAAGAAAGAGAGCGTTGTGATTACGAATTCGTTCAACAGCCTGGAAAAAAGATCTATATTCCCCTCTGTCAAACCCTTTAGCATGGCCTTCAGTTTCCTGCTTTCAAAGGACTCCTCCACCCATGCGGAAATAATATCTCTGTAAACGTACCTCACCTCTCCGTTGGGTATCATGAGTTTACAGATGAGAGTATCCTCTTCGATCCTTTGTTCCACACATTTTAAATATCCGCTGAAGAATAACAGGGAATAGACATTTTTCTCACTGTTTTTTAAATTCTGAAAGGCTATGTTTTCATCGATCTCAGACTCGAACGCTTCATTTCTCAGCAGTTTCTCCATATCCTCCCTGAGACGATCCGATCCCTCCCTTATCAGCTCCCTTACCAGATCGTTCGACGAGGTGTTCGCCCAGTAGTGCTTTGTCACTCTTCTGTCTGTAAAGTTGATAATAGACCAGGGATTGAAAATCACTGTTCCTCCGAAGTCATAGCCGTTATACCACCGGTTTACTTCAGTAAATCGATTGTCGAGGTCATAGACACTCAGGATTTCCTTTACCTCTTCCGTTGTAAAACCAAAACAATCGGAAAACTTCTCATCCAATATGGTATATACACCCAGATTGTTCAGCCCGCTGAAGATACTCTCCTTCGCCACTCTCAGTATGCCCGTTATCACTGCCTTAAAGAGACTGGGATTGTCCTTAAAAGCTCCGCTTAAAAGTCCTCTCATGAAGGCAATTGTCTCCTTATAGTATCCGTTTACATAAGCGGAATGTACGGGCGTGTCATATTCGTCTATCAATATTACAGGGTTGACTCCATACGCCCTCGATAGCAGAGAAGAAAGCAGCCTCAGGCTCCCTTCATATAAATTTTCATCGGCTTCTCCCTCCCTTATCCTTTCAAAAACCTTTTGCTCCTGCCTGTTGCTGATAACCTCTTCCACTTTTAGGCAATGTCTCTCAAACTCCTCAATGATAAGCCATGTAATTTTTACAAAAAAATCTTCAAACTTATTTCCTTTTAAATCTTTCAGTGTCAAGAAAATTACAGGATATCTTCCAAAATGGTCGTTTAACTCATCCATACCCTTGATAGCAAGCCCGTGAAATAGCTTTTCCCTCTCCTCTCTCTCCTCTCCTTCACAATACTCAAGAAAGTATCGTACCATACTTAAATTCAGAGTTTTGCCAAATCTCCTTGGCCTTGGAATGAGCACTGTTTTCGCTCCTGCATTGATAATTTCAGGAATCAGAGGAGATTTATCTACAAAGTAATACTCACCCTGTCTCAACTCTCTGAAATCACTTAAGCCTATAGGAAGTTTCATTTCATTATCTCCTTGACACCATTATAACACAGAGCCCATTTGACGAAACAGATTAGCCTTTGGTAACCTGGATCGATAATTTTTTGTAGATATTATATATACAAAAATAGTCGTTACTCAGTTATTCAGGCTGAAGACTGAAGGTTGAAGCAAAAATAAAAACAGCCATCAGCTATCAGCGGCCAGCCTTCAGGTAAGGAAAGAATTGATGTTATGCTAATAATAAGCTTCACCTTACGGGTGAACCTGTTTTGAAACATAACTTGTTGCAATTAAAGAGCTGACAGATGATGGCTGACTGCTAAATGCTGTTTTTAGATTATTTCAATAAAACAGGAATCGTTACGACAAATGTCGTTCCCTGACCTTCCTCGCTATTGCATACAATGCTTCCATTTAGTGTGTTGTTTACCATGTTGAAAACAACATTCAGACCCAATCCGGTGCCCCCCTTAGCCCTGTTCATGGTAAAAAAGGGATTAAATATTTTTTTAATATTCTCATTCGATATTCCTTTACCATCGTCGCTAAAGGTCATAACCATATTCTCGCCGGACAGAGAGATGGAAATTGTTATGGTCCCCTTATCGTCTTTATCATAGGCATGAATAAAAGCGTTCAGCAAAAGATTTGTCAGAACCTGGGCCAGCCCTCCGGGGTAACTCTCTATCTCTATCTCGTCGTCACAAATAAGCTCGATATTGTGTGAAGTTTTCTTGATTTCAGGCCTCAGGCTTAAAAGAACATCCACTAAATATAATTTTACATTAAATCTTCTTTTATCGAGGCATGTCCTGTCTGTTGCAACCATTTTAAAACTTTTTACAAGCTCTCCGGTGCGGGAGAGGTTTTTTAAAATAAGATCAGATATGGAAATAGCGTCGTTCATGTATTCTTTGAATTCATTTTTTGTCATTGTCTTATTTTCAACGGAAGATTGCAGTTCCTTTGTAATAGAGGCAAGGTGGGAAGAGGCGGTCACACCTATTCCTACAGGCGTATTTATTTCATGAGCAATCCCGGCGACCAGAGTGCCAAGGGCCGCCATCTTTTCAGACTCCACCAGCTGTTTCTGCCTCTGCTTTAACTCTGCCGTTCTCTCTTTTACACGATCTTCCAGGGTTTTACTATAATCCTGAATTTCAAGGCGAGCTTCGTTTATATCATGAATCTTTTGCTTAAGAGAAATTCTCATCTCATCGAATGCGGAAGCAAGAAACCCGATCTCGTCTCCGGATACAGGTTCAATGGCATGGTCGAGGTCGCCTGCGCTCAGTCGTTCTATATCCTTTTGCAACCTGGAAACAGGTCGGGTTATAGAAAATGAGAAAAAGAGTATCAGGAAAAAAGCAGCTAAAGCCGTTACTGCCGCTACTTCGATTACAATCGTTTGAAAGGTATAGATGGAACCTAAGAAATCGCTTTTATCGGCTTTAAGAACGATCTTTAAAAAATTTCCGGCTACAACCGTATGATTAACAAGAAACCTCTCCGAATGCTCTTCGGAGTACCGCTTTCCTATAAATTGTTTCTCTCTGTGAGCTATAATACGGTTCGACCAGTCAAGCAAAAAGGCCCCGCCTCTTGATCCAAAATCCAGAGTAAAAACGAATTGGGCAAAACTTTCTACATCAATCGTAAAAACGAGATAACCGGAAAGATTTCCTTTCACCGGCATAAACCCCCCTTCTGCGTATCGTAAAGGAGCAGCAAAAAGTAAAGCCGGATTTCCTGTATCGGGATTAAAAAAAACATGCTGAAACGGTCCGCCTCGAACATTCCATTCTCTTAGATCCTTAAACCACGGCGATTTCGATTCGTCGGGAAATTTGTTGAAAAGCTCTTTATTGTCCTCCTCGATAACGGAGCGCACAATCTCCACTCCTTCATAATCGAGAATCCGTATTTCCTCTATACCGTGCTCTTCTCTGTAGCTGTCAAAGGTCGAAAAAAGTCCGTCTCCCAACACATTGCGAGCTCCGGACGAACTGGTCATATAGGCAGTTAATATTTCCGATCTGGCCAGTATTTTCAGGTTGGTATGTACAATTCTGATTCTCTCTTGCAGTTCTCCCGATATCTGACCCGCCAGATTAATGAATTCATTCTCTTTGCTCTCTTTCAGGGCCTGAGTGGAGTATATGGATGAGAAAACGCCGATAGCAACGATAGGAATGATTGTAAGGGGTAAAAAAAGGAGAAGATGTTTTAGAAGGATACGCAGCTTCATTTCATAATCTTTCTCCATGCTTTATTGTAGAAATTCTCGATTTTCGAGTCTCTGATTAACTCCATTTTACTCATTACTTCATCAGGAGGGAAAATGGCGGAATCCTGCAAAATTTCTTTGTCAATATATTGCTTTGCCGCATTATTAACAGTACCGTAATAAAGGCCGCCTGAAAGGGATGCTCCCACTTTGGCGTTTAGCAGATAATCGACGAATTTATAAGCAGTTTCTTTGTTTGGAGAGTCACTGAAAATTACCATCTTGTCAACAAAGAACGAGCCGCCCTCTATAGGTACAAAATATTCGAGATTGCCAAATTTCTCCATCCATGAAATGGCGTCACCGGAGTATGCCATAGATACAAGGGCTGATCCGTTATTCAGAGCGTCTCTGATGACATCAAGATCAGAAGTAATTTTATATATATGAGGTTTTATGGAAGTAATCAGCCTCTCCGCCTCGCTAATTTCCGTTTTGACGGAACTGTTCATGGAATAACCCAGGTATTTTAACGCCGCCCCCAGAACCTCTCGTCGATCGTTCAGGAGGATTATTTTCCCCTTAACCTTATCGGAGGGTTCGAAAATGTCCTTCCATGACTGAAGTCGTTCGGGAAAAATGTCCTTTCTGTATATCAGCCCCACCGTACCCATCAGATAGGGTACAGTATAAGTTTCATCGGCGCGGAGCTTTTCATCGATGTTTTTATAATTGGGTATTTTGGATATATCAAGTTTTTCAATCCTTTTACTGCTTTTAAGATCTTTTAAGGTCGATATGACAGCGACATCATAATAAGCCGGTGTCATGTGGAACTTGGCAAGCATATTCTCCTCAACTTCATACTCTATATATTCGACTTTACAATTACAGATTTTTTCAAAGTTCGGTATGATTTCAGGGGTAATATACTCAGTCCAATTTACTACTCTCAATACCTTATCGTCTGCAAATACAAAATTTGTGTATAAAAAAGATAAAATAAAAATCGTTGATAACACAGCTTTAATAAAATATTTCATAGCACGCTCCTTAAATTGTAAAGATTAAAACAAGGTATCTATAGTATCAAGTTAATAAACTGAATTGCAAGGCATATAATTCATTCAAAAGTCCTGTCTACTTATGTGTGTAGAGCCAAAACCATATTACCAGGTTGCATCGGTCAATAAATAATCTTAATTTTTTTCTAAAAATGATAAAATAGAAAATGATCGATTGGCACAGGATATTCGGATGGCACAGGATATTCGGACTATTTTACAGGCAGTCCCTATGAAGTGGAGCTTGAAAAAGACCTTTCCTTGAAGCAGCAGTTTTTGGATGTAGTGATAATAAGAAAAAGAAAAGGAGAGATGAGGGATGTGATATGCGACGGATTTGAGGATTTAAAGGAGTACAATCGTAGATCAATTAATAAAGATGTACGGAAAGGAGGGAATAAAAATGGCCTATACAATGGAAGATTTCAAGAAGGATTATATAAGGGAGAATTTAGGGGAGTTGGA
>JAREWP010000050.1 GCA_029001845.1 Candidatus Magnetocorallium paracelense
TCACGATTTCACTATTCCTTTTACCAATAATCAGGCAGAGCAGGATATTCGCATGATGAAAGTACGACAGAAAATCTCAGGTTGCTTTCGTACTTACAATGGTGCCCTCTATTTTGCCCGTATCCGCAGTTATATCTCTACTGTCAGAAAACACAGCCAGGATATTCTCTCTTCTATTTACTATGCCTTGCTCTCTAATCCCTTTATACCTTCATATACTTAATGTCACATATTTATACCTGAGTAGTTACAAAAAATTTTTAAACTTCGTGAACTTCGTGGCCTTCGTGGTTAATTTTAACTTGCGATTATTTTAGCTATTTTGTGCCAAATTACTGAGTTCTGAATAACAGTCAATACCATTAACTTAAGGGGTGAAGCGACTTCAGACTGAAGCGGGTCATGTTTGAGAAGGCGCAGCGAAGCGGAGCCTTCGAGTTTAGCCGCTGAAAGCGGAAGTCGCTTTGCTCCTTAAGTTAATGACATTGGAATAACAGTAACAATTGAAGTCAGTCATCTAACGTATAATGGAGGAGGTTATGGGGACAATTTATTGCTTACAGCGGATACAGTTCGTCATCGACACATTTAAGTGCAATATTTTCTAAATACACAACTATGAAAGTTTATAAAGCATCAATTAAAGCTTTTTCCACGTTTAACGGTAATTTGATTAAAAAAAAAACGATCCGACGAATACCCGTAATCTTCGCCGCTTTCATCAATTATACGCAAGTATCCATGTGTAGATGGCTTTTGATCCGGTATCATGCGATACAGTTTTCCTGTTTCCAATGAAGCCTTATAGCCTTCATTGTTGATACAAATAGCGAAACTTGATTTTCCGATATTGTTTTCAGTCATAATCAATCATTTTGATAGACAATCAATACCATTCACTGCAATGTCTATATCAAAGCCTTGTGTTTGAAGTAATAAGCCATGTATAATAAGAGTATGGCTACCGTAACTTTTGACACATTAAAATTTGTAGAGTGCTTAAAAGAGCATGACTTCACGGAAGAGCAGGCCAAAGGCCTGTCAGAGGCATTCAAAGAAGCACAAGACAGCTCTCTACAGGAATTTGCCACCAAAGGCGATATTAAAGAGCTTAAGCATGAAATTAAAACGCTTGACAATAAAATAGACACCCTCGAACTACGCCTGACCATTAAATTAGGCGCCCTGGTCACCATAGGCATAGCTATAGTCGCTACCTTGGTCAAATTACTTTGACCTTCCCTCTTCTTTACGTTTTCCCTACTTTTTTTATTCACGAATAAAACCATAAAGCAAACATCTTTGTAAAGTTATTAAAATGTTTCGGGTGTGCGACAAATTTGTAGGCAAAATTTAAATCCCTTGTAATGCTTTGCAGTTATGGTACTCGTTCACATGTGAAAAAACGACTCTCTTTCAGAATACCGCTGTTAAACTAAGAATTCATTCGTCTGATAAACCTAATGGATTCATACAAAACAAGGCTTAAAACATCACTTGCACCATTGCAATCGTTTGCCTGTTAGGAATTGCAGAATTGCAATGCATTGCAATTAAAGAATAAGAAAGTTTTATCTTCGAATTGTCCTGCAGCGGGAATCATCCCGGCGCCCCTAAGATAATCGATTGTAAGAGTTTAAAACACTCTCATCGTATTTTTCCTCCTGAATACCGCCCTTTTAAAAAAAAACATTTTTTTATCGCCTTCTGGCATACGTAATGCTTATATAGGGTACGTGAGTACAAAGGGTTACTCAAAAAATCATATAAAGGAGGTTACGTTTTATGAGGGGATTTACAACAATGTTTTTTTCATTATTGCTTGTCGGAATCCTAACCCTGGCTTTCTTTACGCCTGTATTAAACGCAGGGATCGGAGAGTCAGGCACGATTGCAGCCGACGCAGGCAAGGCGAAAACCGTTAAGGAGTTGATCGAAATGTACGATTCGGACTCCTGCGCCGAATGTCATAAAGAGATTTATGACCAGTGGAAGAAGTCTCTCCATGCCCGATCCATTTTCGGACCGGAAGAATCGGGGAGAACGGCCGCTACATTCAGGACGACGCTTCTGAACGGTTTAAAAAAGTGGAAGTTTTCCGGAGTGGCCGGCCCTGAAGATGTAAAGGTGGAACATCTCAGGATATGCACGAAGTGCCATCTTCCTCAGCTGGAGGACGCCACAGATGAGGTAGCATCCGAGATTATGAATATGATCGTTAACTGGGCCGAAGAGGGAGACGAAAAGGCGGAAGAGACAATTCAGGCATTAAATATCAATTGTCTTATCTGCCATAACAGAAATGCAATCACCCACAAATGGACAGACGGCTATCCCCAAAAGGGAGTTGTTTATGGCACGAAAGATGGTGATCATTTCTCGGAAAGTATGCCGGAAATGAGGAGAAGCCCAATTATGCAAGAATCTATTCTCTGCGGTCAGTGCCATGGCCTCGGACCGAACTTAGAGCTCGATAACCCGACTCAGTGCGCCACCCTGTATGGATACTATCTGTGGTCTTATCAGGCGGAAGGAGGGCGTGAAACCTGCCAGGAGTGCCACATGAAAAAGAGCAAATTGGGGCACAATATACAGTCCTACAGAAGTTCGGCGATGAGGGAGGCCGCCCTCGATTTCAAAGTCGAGGTAACCGGATTTCAATGGCGAGATGGCTCGAAGATGGTTCCCTTAACAGAGGTGGTTGTGGAAATGACCAATAAAGCGGGACATGCAATACCTGACGGTTGACCGACTCCTAACCGGCTGGTCCTGGATGTGACCGCTACGCTTGACAATGGTAAAAAAATTTTCAAAGATTCAAAAGTATTTATGCCTGTACCCGGAAGAATGGGCAGAGGCGATAAGATGGGACGCGGACCTTATGAAAAGAGCGGCATTATAAGGGATAGCGCATTGCCGCCCATGCGTACAATAACCGAAAAATACGATATTCCCTTTCCCTTTGAAGATGTAAAAGAGAGAGGAAAGAGGGTAAGGAAAATATTGGCGCGAGAGATGACAATTAATGTGGAACTGTGGTATATGCCCTATGGTTCAAGAAATGACGATGACAATAACACACTGTTTAGAAAATTTACAAAAAAGGTCACTATAGAGTGAACTCATGTTAACGTTCTTCGAATGGATTTCATAAATGTAGCCGCAGGCTGAAGCCTGCGGCTACATTTTTTGCTTATGGCTTGCAAATCTGTATAAAAAAGTAAATTCCCGTGCATTCAAGTAAGCTGCTTTTAGCAGCGACTTGATTCTATTTGTTATGCATCGTCCGGTATCGCGCTTTTTTAATATAAAGAGGCTTCAAAGTCACCGGATCCTCAGTTTCTCCCCTTTTCGCTTTACGAGCAGCTATATACGCCACATTTAAAGGGGAAATCGCACATTTTTCAGAAGGCGCTAAAATAATATTGTTGTTTTTTGATTCCGCGAAGAGGGTTCTGTATGTAACAGCAGCATTACCTGCAACGATTACTTTTTCTCTTATCTTCCCGATGACATCCTCTATTCTGTCTGCATCGACCTCTGAAAGGCATTTGAAATCTCCTTCTTCCCACGTATAAAGAGCATGGTAGACCTCCCCTTTCGAAGCCTCCATCAAAGTGAGCACAGGATAGGAGGAACAGGGGAAATTCCAGGTGACAGATTCAAGTGCGGACACCGGGACAACCGATCTCCCTGTAGCAAAGGCAAAGCCTTTGATTGTGCTTAAACCTGCCCTGATCCCTGAAAATGAACCAGGTCCTGTTGTTATTGCAAAAACATCCATATCTTTTACTTCGAAATCTGAAAGGCTTAGAAGGTTGTCTATTAAAGGAATCAGAAGCTCGGAATGAGACCTCTTTTTAAATGAAGGCAGGGAGAGACTTATCTCACCGCTGAGACCGCTTTCAGAATCCAGAAAAGCGGCGCCGCAAACCAGTGTCGAAGTATCGACGGATAGTATTTTCATAATTAGCCTTTTATCCTAAAACAGCCATCAGCCATCAGCTCTCTGTTTTCAACGTATTGCCTGACAACGGACGCATCACTACCTTGTTTTTAGCGTAACGCAGGGATTTTCATAATAATTAAGGCCATTTTGCCCTAATAGTGATTTTATTTTATCATTTTGGTACAATTAAAGAATTAAAGAAGGAGGAAATAATCTTATGTCAACGAAGTCATTCAATAAAATACTTGTCTCTCTTATCCTGTTTCTCTTATATAATGCCTTGACAATCGATACGGTCCATTCAATTTTATATAAATGGAAAGACAAAGAGGGGCAAATACACATTACGGACTATCCTCCTCCCACTGTCATATCCCCGGAAGACCAGGAATCCGATGAAAAGACGGCAGGGACCGATGCATTTCCCTCAGAGGATCCGGGAGTTCAGGCGCCTGTAATTCCGGATACAACGAGGGAAAGTGAATCTCCCTTGCCGGCAACGGTAATGGAGGAGAAGAAACCTGAAAAGCCCGCTAAACCATCCCCGGCTCCTGTTACTATCGATGCGATATCCGAGAAAAAAGAGGAACAGCCGGTCAAGGCCGACCAGGCGCCTGTAAGCTCCGGTATGATACCCGATAAAAAGACGGATCGACCTGCCCCCCCGGTCAAAGCCAAAACCAAACAAAAGGTCATCAAACCTCAGGTTGCCCCCTCACCGAATGCCGGACTCAAACAGAAGGCTGTCAGGCCCGGCCCCGTTAAAAAGAGCCCAAAGAGAGCCACTGAGTCAGACGATCTCATGATTAAAGCGAGAGCTTTTATAGATAATCTCTTTGTCAGCGCCGATATAACAACAGTGTCGATAGCAGGAGGAATCGTTGTATTTATGCTCCTGTCGATTTTGTACTATTTTCTCTCATTATATCGTATCGCCAAGAGGCTCGATCTTGGCCTTCCCTGGCTGGCCTGGGCGCCTGTTGCCAATTTTTATACAATGGTGAAAGCGGCGGACAAACCTTGGTGGTGGATATTGTTGTTTCTTCCGGCCCCTTTACTCGCAGCCGCTCCCCTTCTCGACCTCGCTTCTCCTATCATAGCTGCTGCATCTCCTTTAATTTTCGCTTTTATATATCTCATTGTCTGGGTAGGGATTTGTAATAATCTCAATATTAATAATAAACTGGCTTACCTGACTCTAATACCATTTCTCGGTCCCGTCGCCATTATACCTGTTATCGTTTTTTCAACTCTTTTGATTCCACTAATTACGGAAACATACATTCTGATACTCATGGGAGTGCTTTTCCTGACCTCATTTTCGGTTTGTTATCTGCCCGGGTATTACCTGAGAAAATCAAACGAAAACAGGTACTCAACCGAAATGACGGCCGCTTTTGATCCTGATGAGGAAGAGAGAGATTTTGGCCTGGATGAAACGACTCAATTAATGGCCGATGACGTCACCGAATCGATCGATGACGAAACCGTTATGCCGGCTGCGCTCTCGGAAGGAGAAACCGGTTTTGATACAGAAAGCGAAGAGCTTGGCGAAACTCAATATAACTTCTCTGAATCGGAAAGTGTGGACTTGAAAAGGGAATTTAGTGAACCCTCTCAGGAGATTAATCTTGAAGAAACACGGTCAGACGATGATTTCGATGTAATAAATCTCGAAGAAGCGACTGACAACCCCGACGAGACTACTGACACCGGTAGTGAAGAATTTATTCCGGACCTTGACTTTGAATCGACGAGTGAAGAGAGGGCCGAAACCGGCTCCGCCGGCGAAAGCGCCGGAGAAACTCTGGCAATAGATTTGGAGGAGGAAATCGCTTTGCCTTCCGATGTCATCACATCCAAAGAAGCAATAGAAGGGCCTGACGTGTCGGAAATTGAGCCGGAGCTTTTGGCGCCGGAGGAGGTAACGGTTGATAAGGATCATGATATTTCCGAAAGTATCGAATTTGAACAGGAAATTACATTAGACGGTATTGAAATAGAAACCGACTCTGAAGAGACCGAAAAAGAGAATGCCCTTTCAAGGCCGATTGAAGAGAGAGTCGATGAATCCGAGGCAGGAGGCATCCGAGACGATCTCGATATGACTGAGGAAATCAGTAGTGATTTCGACAGCATCGATATAACGACTGAATTTAAAACAGAAGACACAGTCGAAGTTGAAGAAATCGATATTGACAAAGAAATCATGTTGGACACCGGTACGCCTGACTCTATAGTTATATCCGATACAAAGCAAGAGCATTCAGAATCTTTGGGCCAAAGCAGTGAAGCAGGGGCCGATACCGAATCTCTCGAAGGAATCGATTTTGAGTTTACAGAGCCTGAGAGTCTTGATCTGATCAAATCAGAACCTGAAGCGGAAACAGAAGAGCCTTCCAAAGCCTCTTCGACAGAATTAGAGGAGATCGATCTGCCTGATGTGATAACTCTGGAAAGCGAAGGGATAGATATTCCGAATAAAACCGACTCGATTTCCGGGCCGGCGGACTCCATAGAGGAAAACATTCCTGAAATAGAAAACATTGAGACAGTCAATGAGATAACATTGGAATCTCCGGTAACAGAGGGGACACAGGATATAACTTTAGAGCCTCAAGAACAGGGAATCACCAGGGAAATCTCTCCGGTGAGCAATGATATCGACATGCCCGTGGAGTTGACATTGGACTCTCAGGAATTCGAAACTGCCGATGAGATAACTCTTGATGAGCCTGCGGAATCGGGAATTACCGAAGAAATCACATTGGAGACCGATGGAATCGACATGCCGGAAGAGTTGATATTGGACTCTCAGGAATTCGATGCCGCCGAGGAGATAACTCTTGATGAGCCCGCGGAATCAGGAATAACCGAGGAGATCGCATTGGAGACCGATGGAATAGAAATGCCCGAGGAGCTGACATTGGACTCCCGGGAATTCGATGCCGCCGATGAGATAACTCTTGATGAGCCTGCGGAATCAGGAATAACCGAGGAGATCGCATTGGAGACCGATGGAATAGAAATGCCCGAGGAGCTGACATTGGACTCCCGGGAATTCGAAACTGCCGAGGAGATTACTCTTGATGAGCCTGCGGAATCAGGAATTACCGAGGAGATCACATTGGAGACCGATGGAATAGAAATTCCCGAGGAGCTGACATTGGACTCCCGGGAATCCGATGCCGCCGAGGAGCTTACTCTTGATGAGCCCGCGGAATCGGGAATTACCGAGGAGTTCACATTGGAGACCGATGGAATAGAAATTCCCGAGGAGCTGACATTGGACTCCCGGGAATTCGAAACTGCCGAGGAGATTACTTTGGGGACCGAAGGCGTCGAAATACAGGAAGAGTTGACACTGGAGCCTATTGAAGATATCGATTTAGTAATGGATGAAGACATCTCTGACAGCACCGAGCCTGAAAATACAGCGGACCAGGCTTCAGATAAGGATAAGTTATAATAACATCCCGTTACTGCCTGTATTCTTTTAATTTTCGTAACTACTCAGGTCTTCAGTCTATACACCTAAGTAGTTACTAATTTTCTTTTCGCCTTTATCGCTCTCCCAATGAAACAGAAGTGTAGAAAATGGAGATTCGCCGTTGACAGAGGAGGCACCTTTACCGATGTCATCGGACTCGACCCCGACAACAACTACCATGTAACAAAACTCCTTTCCGACTCTCCCGATTATGAAGATCCCTCCATAGAGGGGATTAAAAGACTTCTTGCCCTGGGAAAAGAGGACAAACTTCCTGAAGAAAAGATAGAAACGATCAGGTTTGGAACGACAATCGCCACAAATGCGCTCCTTGAAAGAAAGGGCGGCAGAGTCGCCCTCTTTATAACAAAAGGCTTTAATGATCTCCTTGAAATAGGCAACCAGGCCAGGCCCGAGCTCTTCGATCTTTGCATTACTAAACCCTCGATTTTATATGCCACTGTCTTTGAAATTAACGAACGTATCGATTGTACAGGCAACATTATTACTCCGCCGGATGTTGACGAACTATGCAAAGTAACGAATCTGGCAATCGAGTCAGGCTTTGACGCAGTTTCTATCGTTTTTATGCACTCCTGGATTAATCCTGAACATGAGCTGATCTGTGAAGAGATTTTGAAGGAAAGGGGCATTGAAAATATCTTTACTTCCCATAAATCGATGAATACCATTAAGATCACAGGAAGAGGACAGAGCTGTGCTACAGACGCCTATCTCAGCCCGATTATTTCACAATATATAAAAGAGATATCCCGTACAACCGGTTCTATTCCTATAGAGTTTATAAGAAGTTCCGGGAGGCTTGTTACGCCGGATGATGTCATGGGGAAGGATTTTATACTCTCCGGTCCTGCAGGCGGAGTAATTGCAGTTGCCGAGATAGCAAAGGAGAGAGACTTAAAAGGGGCGATAGGTTTCGATATGGGAGGTACTTCCACTGATGTTTCAAGATATGATGGAGAAATCGAGGAAATACAGGAAAGGGTGATTAGCGGCATAGAGCTTAAAAGTGATATGTTGAATATTCATACCGTCGCTTCAGGGGGCGGTTCTATTCTCTGGTTCGACGGACAAAAATTGAGGGCGGGTCCTGACTCTGCAGGCGCTTTTCCCGGACCTGCCTGCTACGGTTTTGGAGGGCCTTTGACAATAACGGATGCAAATCTGATTACCGGCAGGTTATCTCCCAATGACCTTCCACGCTGTTTTGGAAAAACCGGAAAGGGATCGATAGATATAAATATCGTTAAGGAACGGTTTACTCTACTCGCTGAGGAGATAAACAAAACTTCAAAGACGGTGATGACTCCCGAGGAGGTCGCCTTGGGATTTATCAGAATCGCAAATGAAAAGATGGCTCTTGCAATAAAGGAGATTTCAGTGTCAAAGGGATATGACGTAAGAGACTACTCTCTTATATGTTTCGGAGGCGCCGGCAGCCAGCACGCCTGTCAGGTAGCAGAGCTTCTCGATATGGAAAGGATCGTTATTCATCCTCTTGCTTCGGTTATGTCCGCCTATGGCGTCTGCCTTTCAAATCCAGCAAAAAAATCTGCCCTTTCTGTGTTAAAAGATTTCGATAAAACAACTATAAGAGAAATCGATCTTCTCTTCGACAAAATGATTTTACAGCTTCTTCATGAGGGGGAAAAAGAGGAGACAAAAATCGCTGTTAAAAGAGAGATAGATGTCAGGCCAAAGGGGGCTGAAACATATCTGACTTTGGATTACGCCTGCTATGACGAGATACTTGCCGGATTTATGGAAAAATATAAAACTCTTTATGGATTTCTTCCTGAAAACACACTCCTTGAGATTGCAGGCATCAGAGTTGAAGTAAAATATAAAGAGAGACTTTTTCTACCCTATTACCTGAACGGCGACAACAAAAAATTTCTGAATCCTGTAACATACCGATTCATCCATTATCAGGACGCTTCGGTAAAGGCCCCTGTTTATAAAAGTGAGCATCTTCCTCAAAACATTCCTGTTAAAGGGCCTGCTATTGTAGCTGATACGATGTCTGTCATTGTCATTGATCCGGGCTTCGAGGCTGCTAAGGAGGAAAACGGTGTAATAGCAATAAAAAGGACAAGTGAAAAAAAACAGATCATCGTAAAATGCGAAAAAGAGCCTGACCCCGTACTCCTTGAGGTGTTCAATAATATTTTTTCATCGATCGCCTCCGAGATGGGGCATACATTAAGGAAAACATCCATTTCGGTAAACATAAGGGAAAGGCTCGATTACTCCTGCGCTCTTTTCGATCAAAGGGGTGGTCTCATTGCGAATGCCCCTCACATTCCCGTACACCTGGGATCCATGTCCGATACAGTCCAATCGTTACTTAAAGACTTTAAAAAAGAGTTGAAACCGGGAGAAATATATCTTACCAACGATCCCTATCGCGGAGGCTCACACCTGCCGGACCTCACCGTTATCTGCCCGGTCTTTTCCGACAACGAAGAGTTGATCTTTTTCACTGCTGCAAGGGGACACCATGCCGATATCGGCGGAAAAACTCCCGGCTCTCTTCCACCATTATCGGGAAGTATTCATGAAGAGGGAGTTCTCATCGAAACAATGACTGTTGTAAAGGACGGTAAGTTCAGAGAATATCAGATAAGGGATATTCTTTTAAATAACAAATATCCTGTAAGGAATGTAGAGGAAAATATTTATGACCTGAAGTCACAGATCGCTTCCTGCCAAAAAGGTGCGAAAGAGCTTGGGGAGACGATTAAGAAATATGGCCTGCCAATGGTAAGGGCCTACATGGGGCATATTCAGGATAATGCCGAAGCTTCCATTAAAAGATCGCTGGCGACTTATCTAAAAGACAATGACCCATTTATCGGAGAATTTGAAGACTTTCTGGACAACGAAACCAAAATCAGAGTAAAAATAACTATAACAGGAGGCGCATCTACTCCTGAAACATTAAAGGCTACAATCGATTTCACCGGAACCGGGCAGGAGAGAAAGGGTGAGAATTTAAATGCTCCCCTTTCAGTAACACATTCGGCTGTGCTTTATGTTTTGAGACTTCTGACAAACGATGAAATTCCTCTTAACAGCGGCTGTCTCAAACCTGTCGAAATTATTGCGCCTGAAGGAACGATACTC
This sequence comes from Candidatus Magnetocorallium paracelense, assembly GCA_029001845.1. Classification (GTDB taxonomy): domain Bacteria; phylum Nitrospirota; class Thermodesulfovibrionia; order Thermodesulfovibrionales; family Magnetobacteriaceae; genus Magnetocorallium; species Magnetocorallium paracelense. The sequence goes on from JAREWP010000050.1 coordinate 10,587, forward strand.
AATCCTCTCTACCCGGCTCCTGTGGCTGCCGGTAACGTGGAGACCTCTCAGAGAGTTGTCGATGTACTGCTGGGAGCGTTCGATGTTGCCGCTGCATCCCAGGGGACTATGAACAATCTCCTTTTTGAAGTAGAGGGAGACACGCCCTATTACGAGACCATAGCCGGCGGCAGCGGCGCTTCAGCCGAATGCTGTGGTGCTTCGGGTGTGCAGGTGCATATGACAAATACCAGAATTACGGACCCTGAAATCCTCGAACACAGACACCCCGATGTCATGTTAGAGGGATTTCGCTTAAGAAAAAACTCAGGAGGCGCGGGAAGGCGCAAGGGCGGAGACGGAATAATCAGAGAGATAAAGTTTCTTAGACCTGCCGCACTATCCATCATATCGGAACGGAGAAAATATTCCCCCTATGGTCTTAAAGGCGGCGCATCCGGTAAGTGTGGAGAAAATCTTCTCATCGACTCAGAGGGGGCTGTAAAAAACCTGCCTCACAGGGTTGTTGTAAACGTTAATAAAGGTGATAAGATAGTAATTAAAACGCCCGGTGGTGGTGGATTCGGGAGCAGGGAGAGAGGGTGAACTATTAGGAAAAGCTTTTTTATTGGGTTTGATATGATAAAGATGCAAGATACTCACCGGCAGGCCAAAGTCTGATATGGGGAGTAGACTTCTTTCTTTCCAGATCGTATACGATCTGATAAATATCGATATTAGAAAAGAATTTTTTAAAATAAAGGAGAGAAGGAGCGACACTGCTCTCCTTCCACTTTACTTCCACCATACATACAGGTCGATCATCTATTACTACCAGGAAATCTACCTCTCTTCCCTCTTTATCTCGAAGGTAATACAGCCCTACCCGACTCCCTGTGCTATCCTCGAGCATGTGAAGTTCTCTCAATAATGCACATGCCACAACATTTTCCAGTCTTGCCCCGTAATCGCCTCGAACAGATCCTGTATCGTAAAGAAAATACTTAGGCTCTTTCAACAGTGATCGACTTATATTTTTATGCCATGGTCTGACAGGAAAAATAAAGCAGAGATTCTCCAATATCTGTAACCAATGTTTTACTGTGGGAACGGAGACTTGCAAGTCTCTTGACAGGGATGAATAGGAGCATCCTGCCCCGACACGAGAGGCAAGGAGAGAGACCAGAATCTCCATTCCTTTTATCTCCCTTACCCTTTCCAGGTCCAGCAGGTCCTCTCTTAAAATAACGTCTCCATGCCCCCTGCGCCAGCGTTTAGCATATGCTGCACTGCCTTTTAGAAAGGGCTCGGGAAAACCGCCTACAGACAACAAACGATCCAGCGCCTTGGATGGCGAAAATTCGGACAATGCTTCTCTCACTGTAAAGGGATGGAGACGGTACGAAAAAAACCTTCCTGCAAGAGAATCCCCGCCCTTACGAAAGGTCTCCAGCCCTGCTGAACCTGTAACGAGGATACGCGGACGAATTCCCTCTGTATCGTATACTCCTTTTATCCATGACTTCCAGTTCCTAAATTTGTGAAGTTCGTCAAAAATGACAATAGAAGAATCACGGTTCCATGTTTGATTAACAATGGTCTCCCGATCCTTAACAGAATCATAATTAAGATAATCATAATCCTGTCTCAACTGCTTTGACAGAGTCGTTTTACCAACCTGCCGCGGCCCACTGAGAATTACGATTTTTTCATCAAGATCGGAGAGTATGTTTTTTTCCAGCTCTCTTTTAATTTTCCCTCCGGCAAAGATGCTATGACTATTTTAAACTTAACTTTAAAACGGTCTTGACCGTTTTAAAGTTAAGTTTAAAATAGTCTGGTTGCATTAGTCAATATAGCAAAAGGACGATTTTTATCCTCTCCTTACTTCCTTGACCTTGACTATCTGATAATGACCACTCGACACCTGCGATAACATGTATTCATCGAAAACGCCCCTGTGTTATAATTATGCAGAATGAGCCACTCTGATGAAATTGCAAAATGGATAGACTTATTTTTCATGACTCTGCTGATATTTCCATCAAATGAACCATGAGTTATTACCGGCCTTTATTTATTGCTATACTCATCATTTCAACAACAGTCGTATACATTCCGGTCAAAGGGTTCGATTTTGTATGGGATGACAGAATCAATATCGAGGAGAACACGGCATTAAACCCCGTTACCTTTGAAAACATAATAAAATTCTGGAAAGCCCCCGAACAAAACCTATACATACCGATTACATACACTGTCTGGTCTTTTCTGGCTTTTCTCTCTCAATATGACGATATCTCTATAAATATAAGTCCCGCACTATTTCATTGGGCAAACATTATATTGCATATTCTAAATGTACTTCTGGTATATTCGATCCTTAGAGTAATAACAGGAAATAGTCATGACTCAGATAAAAAAAGGGCAGTCTGCCAACAGCCTCCGCTTAGTGAGTTGGCGCCATTAACGGGCGCTCTTCTTTTTGCACTCCATCCTCTTCAGGTCGAAGCGGTAACATGGATCACAGGCATGAAGGACCTTCTTTCCTCTCTTTTTTCATTTATCGCACTTAGATATTATATTGTTTTTTCCACGAATTCCAACCCTTCTAAGTCAAAAGAGAAATATATGTATTACACCGCTGCTTCAACAGCCTTTATTTTTGCACTTCTCTCAAAGCCCTCAGCTGTAGTTATCCCTGTTATTGCCTGGATAGCAGATATAAGAGCAATTGGTATAACTGCAAGAGAGAGCTTTAAAAGACTCTTCCCATGGTTCTTAATGACACTACCTGTAATGATTGTGACCAAATCCGTTCAATCAAACGAGGCTTTGGATTATCTGACTCCTCTGTGGTCAAGACCCCTGATCGCCCTGGACGCCTTTACCTTTTATATTTACAAGCTTTTTCTTCCCATAACTCTGACTCCTGATTACGGACGAACGCCGGAATATGTACTGTCAGGTAACCTGCTTTATTTTACATGCCCCATTGCCTGTGTTTTGCTTTTCCTTCTCCTTTTTAAATGGAGAAATCGGTCGATTTTTACATCTGCTCTGATTTTCATTGCAGGAATCCTTCCGGTATCGGGACTGATCCCCTTCATGTTTCAAAATACCTCGACCGTTGCCGATCGCTATGTGTACATATCGATGGTCGGAAGCGCATTGGCTTTTTCTTTATTACTTATTAACCTGAAAAGAAGATATTTAATTATACTTCCTATTATTGTCATTTGTTTGTCAGGCTATAAAAGTATAACCTATGCAAGCCTCTGGAAAGACAGCTTCTCACTGTTTAATCATGCTCTGAAGATCAATCCTCACAGCTATCTCTCGTACAACAATCTTGGCACGGCCTTCGCCAGAACCGGAAGGAGAGATGAGGCAATTACATATTATATGCGGGCAATGGAGCTGAAACCCTTTAAACCGGAACCTTACAACAATATAGGCGTGCTGTTAAGCAGACAAAAGAGATATCCGGAGGCCATAGACTATTTCCAAAGAGGGCTGTCCGACAATCCCGATGTGGCGGATTTGCACTACAACATGGCAATCGCTTTTGAAAAACTCGGGGACTACAATCGCGCCGCAGAAGCGTATGGGCGAGCGATAACACTCAATCCTGAAGACGCTGTGTCTCATTACAGGCGCGGAATTGTTCTGCATAAAGCAGGTAGAGAGGAAAGCGCATTTCTCCATTTTAACAGAACCCTGGAAATAGACGTCAATAATGCAGACATGCACTATACTATGGGCAATATTCTCGTAGAAAACGGTAAAAACGATTCCGCTGTCAATCATTATAAAAAGGCCGTAACAATCGATCCCGGGATGAAGGATTCTTACTACAATATCGGTAATATCATGCTCAGACAAAACAGATTGGATGAATCTGTCAAATACTACGAAATGGTCCTTGCGTTAAAACCGAACGATATCGATACACTGATCAATATGGGTGCAGCGTTTATAGCTATGAAAAGATACGACATGGCGATAGAGAAATTTTTAAATATCATATCGATACATCCCGGACGACCTGATGTGCATAATAATCTGGGAGTCGCCTACTACAAGGCAGGGATGGCGAGTAAGGCCTATTGGCATTATAAGGAAGCATTGAGGATCGATCCGGGATTTAAGGAAGCGGAAAAAAACCTTGCTTCACTTGTGAAAAAGATTCAATAACAGGCAGAATTTGCAGGCTGCACAATAGCTTTAGGGGCATGCCAAGCGGCGGCGAACCGACAAAAATACCGGAGTAAATGTCAAGTGCTTCATATTTCTCAAAAAATTTCCATAATGGAGAACGAGATCGAGATTCATTTCATTCGCTCTCAGGGCCCCGGCGGTCAAAATGTCAACAAGGTCTCTACGGCAGTTCATCTTCGTTTCGATGTAAATGCATCGTCCCTTCCTGATTTTTATAAGAGCCGAATATTAAAATTAAAGGATAAGCGCATTACAAAGGAGGGCGTCATTGTTATTAAGGCTCAGTCACACCGAAGTCTTGAGAAAAACAGAAATGAAGCCCTGGAGCGTCTTTGCAGGCTCGTCAGGAGCGTTACAGCAGTTCCAAAAAAACGCAAACCGACACAGCCTACAGGAAGTGCGAAGAAGAAGCGTCTTGAATGGAAGAGTAAACGATCAAAAGTTAAGGCGCTTAGAAGTAAAATCAGAGAGGGATAGCATACCGTTGTACGCCTTGTTTGTTTTATGTCTTTTATTATAAACTCAATGTAAATATTTTGCCGGTAACATTAAAAAACCTTAAACCATGAATAATTCCATTGAAATAGATGTTCAGGATTTAAGTTTCTATTATAAAAATGATGGCCTGGTATTAAATAATATCGCTTTGTCGATTTATAAAAACAGCATAACAGCCATTATGGGACCATCGGGGTGTGGTAAGACAACGCTTTTAAGGTGTCTTAACAGAATTCACGATCTCTATCCGGGCAATAAATACAATGGAAGTATCGTTTTTCAGGGGCGTAATATTCTTGAAAACGGTGAGGATATGGTTGAATTAAGACGCAAAATCGGTATGGTCTTTCAGAAACCGACGCCACTTCCTCTGAGTATATTCGATAATGTGGCCTATGGTTTAAAATTACAGGGAGAAAGAGATAAAGAGGAAATCTCTGCGACTGTTGAAAAATATTTAACAATGGCTTCGTTATGGGATGAGGTTAAAGATAAGTTGGAAAGTGAAGCCCGCGAACTCTCAACGGGCCAGCAACAGAGGCTTGTAATTGCAAGAGCGCTGGCAGTAAAGCCAATGGTGCTTTTATTCGATGAAGCGACGTCGGCCCTCGATCCCTCTTCCACTTCGCTGATCGAACAACTCATCGAAGAGATTAAGAATCGAATAACAGTAGTCATGGTAACACATAATGTCCAACAGGCTGAAAGAATCGCCGATATAAAGCGTTATATGGAAAATGGAATTTTAGTACAGTGAGGAAATGAGATGGAAAAAAATGCTTTAACGATTCCCGAACTTTTTTTTAACACAGCAAAGGCCGGAAAAGAAAAGTCGGCTTTTGTTTTTTTTAGAGGCAGTAACATCCATAAGCTGACATATGGCGAAGTAATGGACAGGGTGATTTCCGTTGCAATGATGTTACGTTTAAAGGGTATTAAAAGATCCGATGCCGTCGCCATATATGCCGGAAACAGTCCTGAATGGTGTATTGCCTATCTTGCCGTTTCATATACAGGAGGGATCTGCGTTCCCATAGATGCGGAATTGGGATCAAATGAAGTTAGAAATCTGTTGAACGATTCTGAGGCAAAGGCTGTTTTTACCGGGGAGAGTACAAAAGACACGGTTTTGTCGATATTTGCGAAAAAGGATATGATTATTCCCCTCGATTCACCTGAATTTATGGCGCCGACAACAAGTACAAAAAGGGATGTAACTTTAGATAAAACCGATTATCCCGATATTGACGATATTGCATCCATCATATATACATCCGGAACGACAGGTACGCCTAAGGGAGTCGTACTAACTCACCGAAATTTTTGCTCCGATGCCGAAGCTCTTATAAAAACGAAAATAATTAACGAAAACGACAGAGTTCTCTCCATACTGCCTCTCCATCACACATATGCCTTTATGTGTACATTTATAACCCCTCTTTTTCTGGGCGCCGCCATTGTCTATCCCAAAGGTTTAAAAGGCCCTGAACTTTTCTCTGTGATCAAAGAGCAGGGAGTTACAATACTTATCGGAGTACCCAGATTGCTGGAGATGATATTGACCGGCATGGAAAATAAAATAGACAGTAAAGCAGCGCATGTGCGGACGTCCGTTAAGGCGCTTAAAAAGCTGAACCGGTTCATCAGAAGCAATACCGGCATTAATGGAGGGAAACTCTTTTTTTCTGCCATTCACAAGAATTTCGGAAGCTCTTTCAGGTTCATGACCTCAGGAGGCGCCAAACTCCCTTCCGACATCATGCAGGGTCTTGAGTCTTATGGTTTCACGGTTCTCGAGGGGTACGGATTAACGGAAACATCTCCTGTCGTTACTTTTAATCCCCCTGATAAACGAGTGCCCGATTCCGCGGGGATACCTTTAGATGGTGTGGAAATTAAAACGGATGCTCCCGAAGACAGCAGAGTAGGCGAGATTTTAATAAAAGGACCTATGGTAATGAAAGGTTATTATAAAATGGCTGAAGAGACCGAGAAAGTTCTTAAAGACGGTTGGTTCAGGACCGGAGACCTTGGCTACCTGAGTGAAAAAGGATATCTCTTTATTACCGGCAGGGCAAAGGAAGTGATCGTCCTCTCTACAGGCAAGAATATCTATCCCCAGGATGTGGAGAATAACTATTTGACAATACCCCTTGTTAAGGAGATTTGCGTATTCGAAAGCACAGATAAACGCTCTTCCCTTCACGGACTTGTCGTTCCGGATATGGAATATGCAAAGGAGCAAAATATTGCGAATATCTATGAATTTATTAAATGGGAAATAAATGAAGCCTCCGCTAAACTTCCGCCATATATGAGGATTAAGGGATTTACTCTGTATGCCGAACCTCTCCCGAAAACCCCTTTAGGAAAACTAAAGAGATTTCTTATTAAAGATATAGTAAAGGAATTGGATAAGGGAAAAAAAGGAGATGCTGCAGTTCAAGGCGATTATAAAGACGACATAGAAAAATCTGTAGTCGAGTCTGTAAGGAAAATTCTGGATAACGATCAGGCAATCGGGATCAATGATAATCTTGAACTTGACTTGGGAATAGACTCACTAAAAAGGGTGGAGTTAATGGTAGAGTTGGAAAGGAAATTTTCCACTCAACTGTCAAACGATTTCGCCCTTCAGGTACAGACCGTGGGAGACATAATTGAAGGAATCAGAGGAGCTGAAAACAGAGGGTACAGGGAAGAGAGCAACTCCCTCCGGGGTCTTGATGAGATACTGTCAAAGGCGCCATCGTCTGAAGATATTGACAGTACAGGACTAAATAATTCGAAATTAAACACAATAGCAGCGGAAACAGGTCTTGTCGGCCTCAGAGTGATTTTTAAGACCTACTTCAGAGGGGAAGTCAAAGGCCTGGAAAATCTTCCTGTCCCTCCTTTTATTATATGCCCAAATCACAGCAGCTATCTGGACGCCTTTTTCCTGGCTTCGATGATCCCCCTGTCAATCAGGAAGGAGCTCTATTTTCAGGGAGTGAAAAAATTCTTTACAGGTCCCCTGTTAAGCGATTTCGCGAAAACGGCGCAGGTGATACCTATTGATCCCGATGCCTACCTGACAAAAGCTCTTTCGCTTTCATCATATTTGCTGAGAGAGGGGAAATCGTTATGTATTTTTCCGGAAGGAGGCAGGACTTTCGACGGGAATATCGCTCAATTTAAAAAAGGGATCGCCATCCTCTCTCTCTTTTGCAATGCCCCTATTGTCCCTGCGCACATATCGGGCTCCTACAAATCCATGCCCAGAGGGGCAAGAATGCCTAAGCCCGTGAAGTTGACTTTACAAATAGGCAAACCGATAAATCCCGATGATTCTGACAATGACGTTTCAGACAAATACCAAAACCTTGCAGACAAAGTGAGAGAGGCTGTTATTGATTTATCCCGAAAATAGACAACAACAAAGAATAATTTTCATGCTTTGTGTTGATCCGAAGGATCATGGGTGTTTACCCTGAAACGGAATGAAGAATTTCAATCCAGCCACATCTCGTTGCTGCTAAAGGCAATACCTTTGTCTCTTAAATAAACCTCTGCGTCATTTGTAAAGCCCGGTCTTGAAAAAACAAAGCACAGGGCTTTGCTTATATTTTCCATTTCCCTTACTTGCGCCGCTTTTTCCAACAACTTCTCGGCTTCTTCCCGGGAAAATTTTTGAGTTGTTCGATTTTTTACCTCTCCTATAACAAAGTACCCCCTGTTTTTCGGCTTCGCGTAGATATCTATATTTACCTCTCGTGCAATATCGGGAGCAGCAGCGTACTTCCACACTCTTTCATATTCGACAAAATCGAAATCCTTTGGAAGGTTTTCCGTTATCTCTTTATAATGCTCATTCTCCTTATAGGCAGTAAACCTCAGCTTGTCTATGATTCTGTATTCGGCAAACATTCCTTTTTCATAATTATACTCACCCATGAGTTTGTTGTATCTCTTTTTCAATTCCGTAAACATGCTTTTATACTCATTGGTAATTTCACTTACATCGAATAGTTCGATTTCCCTCTGGTACACACCTCTGAAAACTTTATCGAAAATATTATCTTTTACTCCCTTATAGTCAAAATTAGACCTCCCCTGCTCCACAATGTCCGCCATTACCAGCGCCTTCATCTTTCTCTCAAGTTCCCGATCCGTCATTTCCAAATTCAGCTTTTCAAGCAACTCCCTTCTCGTTACTTCTCTGTCTCTGTTTTTGCACAAGTAAAGAACGATATTTTTCGCATTCCTGTCATTCACCCTGTAAAAAGCCGAAGAAACATACTCCATCCATGTGGACTTGATTTCGCCCTCAAGACGAAATGTTTCGTACTCCATTACCTTTAAAACGCCGTCTATGGTCGTTAAATCTTTATCGCCACAGGTAGATCTTATTATGGAGCTTATATAAAAAGGACTCCCCTCGGATAATTCATACAACACATATACAATTTCTTCGCTTATGGGGATGTTAAAAAAACGGGAATACTTTGAAATCATCTCGATCGCCTCGTCTTCAGGCAGATTTTTCAGGAAATTGAATTTAAACCTTGCAGGAAGCTGCATAATCAACTCGTTCAAGAGCCATCCCACCCAACTGCCGGAAACCAGTAACGGCGCAATTTTACTTTCTGCCGTATTGAGATAAGAGCCTGCAAGGTCATCGGTCCGGTTTGTTTTCTCCTTATCCCAATAAATCTCGCTGTTCATAAACTGAAACTCATCTATGATTTGTATTATAAACTCCCTTTTCAGTTCAGCCACATACCTGGGTGCATTCCTTACCATCTCCCACATGGAGTCCACGCTCCCGTTTTTGTCCGCATCCTCCACTCCACGGATAAAATCCACCAAATAGGAGAGATCCTCTTTACGGGATATCTCCTTGGCGACCTCATAATTTTCCCTGTTTAAAAGAATCAGATACTCTCTCTTTCTGGTTTTATAAGCAATATATTGATAAATAAAGGTAAGAAAAAAATCCCTGGAAAAATCCATTACCCATTTTTTCCCTTCTTTTACTTCAAAATAAAATGGAATAATACCGCTTTTGCCGATAAATGTAATATTAAACAGCCTCTCCAAAATTGCCGTTTTCCCCATCTTTCTGCGCGCCATTATGGCAGTGCTTTTCGACTTCCTGTACTTAATATCGTCGATCCACTTAAGAAAAAAGGACAATTCCTTCTTTCTACCGGTAAACAACTCGGGGTCCCCTATTTTTTCCTCTAAAAAATATTCCATATTGCTATCTTACCATAGAGTGTCTTTTAAAAAATCACACTCTCTTTATTAATACATAAAGCGCCCCCAGTCCGCCATCGCATTGCCTTGCAGAAGAATATGCGATTATTTTCTTTCTGTAGTGCATGGAGAGGAGATCGCAAAGGGCTTTTTTAATGACAGGTCCCTTCACGGACCTGAGTCCCCTGCCGTGGATTATCTTTACGCAGCTTAGGCTTTTTCTTATAGCATTTCTCATAAAAATATTTATCTCCACCTTTGCTTCCTCCAGAGTATAGCCATGGAGATCAAGGGTTTCCTGAATGGCAAACTTCCCGTTGTGAAGGTCTTTTAAAAGATATCTGTTATAACCGGGGCCGCACCACTCTATATATTCCTGCGTGTCTGTGATATTGATTGCCGTTTTGCCGCTGCTTATCTCTCTAAGCTTTTCAACGATGCTTTCCCTTGCATTACCAATCCTTCGCAGGGGAGTTATCTTTTTTGAATCCACGGGAATTTCCCTGAACTCCTTAATCTCTCGCACCTCTTTCATGGCCTTTTCGAAGAGGTCATTGTCGTCTTTCGTATCTTTGGTCTCCTCTTTTCCCTGATGAGTCGGCTTCGGCGAGTCCTTCACTTTAAAAACAGTTTTCAGGATTTCAAAGGGTTTGAAAAAGATAGTGTCTCTATTCTTTGTGGAATCTTGCTTTTCCTGCATAATAGTAAGCTCATCAGCTCCGTTTACGGTGATCGGTTGTCAGTATGGGAAAAAGGGGGGTTCGTCAACGGTTATGGATTTTATCATAAAAAAAAAAGCATCTAGCTGTCAGCCATCAGCTGTCAGCTTTTAAATTGCATCACTTTACAGTTCAAAACACTTTCACCCTTTAGGTGATGCTCTTTTTAAGCTTGATATCACTATTTTCCTTAGCTGAAGGCTGACAGCTGATAGCTGACTGCTGTTTTTAGGTTAAATTAAACCAGGCGCCTTAAAAGCCTGACAGCATTCCCCTTACACTCTTCTCCGATTTCTATTATTGCCCCGACACAGGACGGGCAGCCCGAGATACAGGGGCAGCGCTCTATCAACTGCAATGCATCTGCAAGCAATTTTTTGCGCATAAGCCAAAGGGGCCTTGAAAATCCTACGCCGCCGGGGTATTTATCGTAAATAAAAATTGTCGGTTGAAATGAAGTAAATTCCAATATGGAAATTTTGTCGGGCTTGCCGTTGTTAAATGATAAAAACTGTATGCTCCCCGTCATTCCCGCATAGGCCTGCCATTTGGCCGATTTGTCTCCCACAGCTCTTCCCAGATCGCGAACATCGCACATCATGGCGATTGCCGATATATATTGCAGCGCATAGCTGACGCCGTAAACCGCATCCACTGCCTGCTGCCTGTTAAAGCCGAGGGCGTCAAATAAATCCTGATTCATTGTAAACCAGTAAGAAGTGGTTATCATCTCGTTATCAGGCAATACAACATCTCCGTAACCGACATTTTCCGAAGTATAAAACCTGATCTTTTTAAATCCCGATACATGGGTCAATACATGGACTTCTCCGTGTTCATATAACAACTCCTCTTCGTTGTCTGATTCAAAGACATCTAGAATCTTCACATTGGTGTAACTCATTGCATCGGTATAGTAGTCCGTATCCACTTCATGGACAAAGGCCATACGATTATCGAAGTCCAGCTTGTCCACATGATATTGCTTCGCTTCGATCATATAAATCGCTCCTTCATGAATCACCATAGGAGCGCTGTCATAGTCCACTTCGGCAAGAACCCTGTTTTGTTGCGACTGATCGATAATAACAAAATTTTCCGCAGAAGCGGACCTGAGACTTATATTGTCGGCAGGGTAGGACTCGTTCATCCAGTGCCACAGATCGCCGCTTTTATTCAAAACCTTCTCCTCAACGAGATAATCCAGAATCTCCATCAGATCTTCCATACCGAAATTCTCCCCCTCTTTGAATGGAAGTTCAAAAGCAGCGCATTTGATATGACTGACCAATATGAGGAGATTGTCGGGGTTTATCCTGCCATGCTCCGGAGAGGCTTCGAAAAAGTATTCCGGATTAAGAATAATGTATTGGTCCGTAGGGCGGCTTCCCGCTATCAGGAAGGAGGCGGAACTCCCTTTTCTCCTTCCTGCTCTTCCTGCCTGCTGCCATGTACTGGCCACGGAACCGGGGTAACCGGCCATAAGGCAGACATCGAGTTCCCCAATGTCTATTCCCAATTCAAGGGCATTTGTGGATATGACACCTTTAATACTCCCCTCTCTGAGGCCCTTTTCTATCTCCCGCCTTCTCAGAGGGAGATAACCGCCCCTGTATCCTCTGATTTTGCCTTCTTTTATCCTTTTTCTGTCAAAGATGTCTTTTAAATACTTTGTCAGTACTTCGACCTGCAATCTGCTTCCTGTAAACACGATCGTCTGCACATCCTTTTCGATAAAAGTTCTCGATATTTTTCTCGATATAGTTAAAGGACTCATTCTGATACCGAGCTGTTTATTGACTACAGGAGGGTTTATAAATATGAAGTGTCTTTTTGCTCTTGGCGCGCCGCTTTGATTAATAAGCTCTACCTCTTCCTCTGTCAGCATCTCGGCCAACTCTTTAGGATTTGCTATCGTCGCTGAGGCGCATATAAACTGAGGCGAAGAGTTGTAAAAGGAGCATATCCTTTTCAATCTTCTAATGACATTGCATAAATGGCTGCCAAAAACGCCTCTGTATGTATGGAGTTCGTCTATTACGATATATTTAAGATTTCTAAAAAGTTTTTGCCATTTTGTGTGATGAGGCAGAATGCCCTGGTGAACCATATCGGGGTTTGTGATGATAATATTCCCCTGGGCCCTTACTGCCTGGCGAGCCGAATCGGGAGTATCACCGTCATATGTAAAGGTCTTAATGGGAAGGCCGATCTTGTCGATTAAAACTTCCAGTTCCTTTAATTGATCCTGGGAGAGCGCTTTTGTGGGAAACATATACATCGCTCTTGTTTCGGAGTTTTTGACAATTGCATTCAGTACGGGAAGGTTGTAGCAAAGAGTCTTGCCCGATGCCGTGGGAGTTACGATAACGATATTCCTGCCGTCGAGTACGCCGGAAACAGCCGCCTCCTGATGAAGATAGGGCCTGTTTATTCCCCGTTCCTTTAGGGCGGAAACTATCCTTCTGTCGAGAAGTTCGTTAAACTTTCCATATACAGGGGGCTTCGCTTCAATAGTGGTCTGAAATGTAATAAGCTCCCTGAATTCGTTATCATTAACAATCTTCCCGATAAGCTCTTCTACGATATCTTTTTTTTTGACAGCCATTATTAAGTCACGAAATAGTTTAGTCCATTTTTCTGTAAATTGTAAATCGTTGTCATAAACTTAAGGAGCAAAGCACCATCCGCCTTCAGCGGCTAAACTCGAAGGCTCTGCTTCGCTGCGCCTTCTCAAACATGACCCGCTTCTGTCGGAAGGTGCTTCACCCCTTAAGTTAATAGTATTGAGTTGTATTGTAAATAACAGTGTTTACGGATTGGTTTGACGAAATCGGGGGCTTTCTAATATTATTGACAGGTAAGAATAATGAGTCACTTTAAAGGAGAGATTTTATGGATAATAAGAATATCGAACAGACCTTTGTATTTATTAAACCCGATGCGCTTAAGAACTCCCTGACAGGATATGTGCTTTCCAAGTTTTCCGAATTTCACACCGGTTTGCACTTCGCCGGCACCAGAATAGTGCATGTCTGCAGAATGCTCGCAGAAGAACATTATGCCGAACATAAGGGAAAGGTGTTTTATGAGCCTTTGTTGGAATATATATTGGGGAATTTACACTATCCCGGAGACCCCGGAAAACAGAGAGTTATCGCAATTGTCTATCAAGGCCCGAACGCCGTTAAAGAAGTACGAAGAATTGCAGGTCCCACGAATCCCAATAATGCCAGAAATGACAGTCCCGGTTGTATTCGCTCGATGGGCGCCGTCGTCCCGATTATTGATGATGATGGTAAAGCGATTGGTCAACGCATGGATAACCTCATTCATGCTTCGGCGACAGTAGAGGAGGCGGAACGGGAAATAAAACTCTGGTTCAGACCCACCGATATCCCGCCGGTTATGCATATGTTCCCTACTGAAGTGTGCGAAGAGTATTACTATTTTAAGGAGGGTAAACTCTTCACGGAACACGTACCGGGCAGCATCTGTTTTCTCGCACCGGGGAATATGGTTTGGAAATCGGATCTCGAAGCATTACAAATGCTGAATAAAAATTCTCCCGCCCCATGCTCACTTGAGACGGTAGTGGCAAAATATCTTGTAAACGAAAGCTGAGAGAACGAACTTAGAGAGTAAGTAGCTACCGTTACACAACTTTGTTTTAAAAGTATTGTGATATGCCTGTAAATTTTAAAATAGACAGTTCTATCGCCTCTTTTGTAGATAAATCAACTCTTCTTAAAGTACTTACCTGTCTGGACGAGTCGGAGATCGAAACACCATGTTTGATTATCGATGGCGATAAAGTAAGGAGAAACGCCTCTGTTATAGGCAGTAATATAAAGGAGTGCAAAGTATTCTATGCCGTTAAGGCGAATCCTGATTTAGAAATTCTGCGTATTTTGAACAATGAGGGAATCGGGTTCGAGATCGCTTCAGGAGGAGAGCTTCAACTGCTCTCAGAGCTGGGAGTGGAGCCGGACAGGATCATATCAAGCAATCCGGTAAAAACTTTTAATTTTTTAAGATATGCCGGTCAATATGGCGTAAACCGATTTTCCTTTGACTCTTATGACGAAATTGACAAAATTGCAGAATTCATACCCGGCGCAAAAGTGTATGTACGATTGGCAGTTCCTAATGATGGCAGCGAATGGCCTCTCACCAATAAATTCGGTGTAGAACTCGACGACGCCCTGGCTCTTTTACTTACAGCCCAAAAAAAGGGGCTGGTATCGGAAGGTGTTACATTTCATGTAGGATCTCAATGTACGAATTTATATAACTGGAACATTGCTCTGGATAAGGCAAAGCTCTTATGGTCGATGTCCGAGACTGCCGGAATAAAACTGAATCTCCTGAATCTTGGCGGGGGGTATCCCATAAAGTATACAAAGAGTGTGTTGAGCATCCAAAAAATCGAAAGGCATATAAATGTTTTATTGAAGGACCGTTTTCCCGATACAAAGCACATTCATCTCGAGCCGGGAAGAGCCATGATCGGCGACGCCGGGATTATCGTATCCAGGGTAACAGGTAAGGCAAAAAGGGGGGATGAGAATTGGCTGTACATAGATATCGGTGTTTTCAACGGTCTTATGGAGAGTGTCGGAGGCATTCGATACTCTTATATCTTCGAGGCGCGCAATATAGAAGGCAAAAAAAGAGGCTGGACACTGGCCGGCCCGAGCTGTGACAGCTTTGATGTGATTGATAAAAACCTTATATCCGTAGAACCCCGTGTGGGTGATCTGGTTCTGATACTTTCCGGCGGAGCGTATACAACATCTTATGCATCGAAATTTAACGGCTTCTCCCTGCCTAAAACTATTGTTATTTAGTTTTTTCTGCTGCTCTTTAAGTTTAAGCTGCTTCAGCAGCGACTTTTCTCTTACTCCCTCTCCCCCCTTTGAAGGGGGTGAGGGGGTGCGATACAGTACTCGATAGGGTAACGCTTCTCCACCGTCACCCCTCACCTTAATCCTCTCCCCTCAAGGGGAGAGGAAACCTAAAAGGAATTTCTTTGAAATTCCTTTTAAATTAGCGTCCTTCGGACGGACTTTTAAAATGTAGCCGCAGGCTTCAGCCTGCGGCCGGGTTCGGCTGACCAACGGTTCGCGCAGGCTAAAGCCTGCGGCTACATTTTTTGCTTATGGCCCGCAAACCTGCATAAAAAAATGAAAATTCCTATACTTTCAAGTTAAGCAGCCACAGGCAGCGATATGTCTTTACCCATTTTTCGTACACCAACTTAAAATCAGACAGGACTTTCCCGGCAGGTTTCTGTTAAAATAATAGGCTTTACTGAAATCAAAGCGTTAATTCTCAATAAATTGATTAAAACAACCTCCTACACCCCCTTTTAAAGGGGAATAAGGAATTATATTTATGCGACTTAACTTACTTAAGAAATAATATTGAACACTATTAATGCGTCCGGATATAAAATATGGATGGAACAAATTATAGAATCCTAAAAAAAGAGACCTATTCTCCTGTTACCTATATGTTGGAAGTCGAAGCCCCCGATGTCGCCAAGGCGTCCATGCCCGGACAGTTTGTAATGGTCAGGCATAATGAGAGGGGCGAGCGCATTCCTCTGACAATCGCGGATTACGATAGGGAAAAAGGCTCTGTCACCATTGTAATACAGGCAGTCGGCAAAACGACAAAGGATATGATGCTCCTTAATGAAGGGGACTATATCCTCGATTTTATCGGCCCCCTTGGAGAAGCCTCCCATGTAAGCAACCTTGGTACGGTAATTTTTATGGGAGGAGGTCTGGGCATAGCTCCGATTTACCCTCAGTTAAGGGCCTTTAAAAAAGCGGGAAACCGTACGGTCTCCATCGTCGGTTTCAGGAATAAAGAGCTGGTCTTCTGGGAAGAGAGGCTGAAGGAGTATTCCGATGAGCTGATAATTACGACGAATGACGGCTCTTACGGAGAACAGGGCTTGGTTACAGATCCTTTGAAGAGACTTTTAGAAGAGAGAAAAATCGATCTCGTCGTAGCCATAGGCCCTCTGATTATGATGGAGGCCTGTGCAGAGGCGACAAGGGACTTCCGTGTAAAGACAATCGTCTCGTTAAATCCCATTATGATCGACGGAATCGGGATGTGCGGTAACTGTCGTGTAACAATTGACGGCGAAACAAAGTTCGCCTGCATAGACGGACCGGATTTTGACGGACATATTGTGGATTTCGGCGAACTCAGGAATCGTCAGAAGAGATTTATTACAGAAGAAAAGACAGCGATGGAACAGATGGCTGTGTAAACGTCCATGACCCTCCGGTTCACCACAAAGCATGAAAATATATTAAGTGATTGAAGAACACGGTGTCTTTAACCACGAAGTTCACGAAGAACACGAAGAACACGAAATTTTTTTAAAAAAGAATTTTTTCTTCGTGCCCGACCTGAACTTCGTGGTTATTTAAACCCGGTCTCTAAGGGCTTATTTTCGGGATAAAAGAGATAACGTTTATATGTAATGGCTGAAAACAAAAAGAAAACCATAAGAGATGTTTCCCCTTATAAAACTCCTGTTAAAGAGCAGGAGCCTCAAATACGAGCCCGCAACTTTGATGAAGTCATCCTTGGTTACAATATAGAGGAGGCTCGATTAGAGGGGAGCAGATGCCTTCAATGCAAAAGACCATTGTGTGCTACCGGATGTCCTGTAGGGATAAATATCCCTGCTTTTGTCCGTGAAATAGTCAAGGGCGATTTTAAGCAGGCTTATACAATTATAACGGAAGCAAACCTCTTTCCTTCCATATGCGGCAGGGTCTGCCCACAGGAAACTCAATGTGAGGCAGGATGCGTATTGAATAAAAACAAATATGAAGCCGTTGGCATAGGAAGATTGGAAAGATTCATAGGCGACCTGGCCCTTAAAGAGAGCTGGGGGGAGTTTTCCGTATCACGTCCAAAAGATATAAAAGTCGCTATTATCGGTTCCGGCCCTTCCGGGCTTGCCTGCGCCGCTGATCTTTCGAAGGCCGGATGCGAAGTCGTTATCTATGAAGCGCTACATACAGTGGGAGGAGTTCTTATTTACGGAATTCCGGAATTTCGCCTTCCTAAAAGAATTGTCACCAGTGAAGTGGAGAATCTGAGAAAACTGGGAGTTAAAATTGAATTAAACAGGGTCATCGGGAAAATATTCACTATAGAGCAGTTACTCAAGGAAAAAGGTTTTAACGCTGCATTTATCGGTACAGGCGCCGGATACCCTTCACCCCTCGGTATTCCAGGAGAGTGTCTGAATGGCGTCATGTCGGCAAATGAGTTTCTAACGAGGGTAAATCTTATGCAGGGTTATGAATTCCCTCTCTTCGATACTCCGTCGGGAATGGGAGAAAATGTCGTAGTTATAGGATGCGGTAATACGGCAATGGACGCCGCAAGAGTAGCACTTAGAATGAACCCCGAAAAAGTAAGCATAATCTACAGGAGAAGTGAACTTGAAAGCCCGGCCAGACGTGAAGAACTCTATCATGCAAAGGAGGAGGGGGTGGAGTTCAACTGGCTCACCGAACCCGTTGAGATATTGGATGACGGAAATGGCTGGGTAAAGGAAATCGGATGTGTGAAAACGAGATTGAGCGAACCGGACGAAAGCGGTCGCAAAAGGGCTGTTCCTATTGAAAACAGCTATTTCGTTATCAAGGCGGATACTGTCATATATGCCCTCGGTACAGAGGCCAATCCGATAATCAGAAAATCCACGGCAGGATTAAGAACCGATAAACAGGGGTATATCGAGGTAGATCCCAATACGCATATGACATCAATTCCCGGAGTGTTCGCAGGCGGAGATATTGCATCCGATATCGGGAGATTCACAACGGTTATTCATGCCATGAAGGCAGGACGAAAGGCGGCAAAGGCGATCCTCGATTTTTGCCGCTAGCTGAAGTATCGGGGATGCATACTCAGAAATCTCCTCAGCCTTACCGGTACGCTCATGTATCTGACACCCAGGAAATAGCCTGCATATCTGTAAAAGGAATCAATAAAGAAATAGATTCCCCAGAGAGGTCTTTTTTCTTTTATCAGATGCCTTACTCCTTCCACTATGTACCTCATTCCCTCACCTGCCGGAGGAGAGTAATCGAGAATACCGTTGTCTCTCAGAGAAACTCCAATATCGAAATGCCTTTTGAACTGCTCTGACAGGGAATAGCTGTGAGAATGAAACACCACGGCTTCAGACCGATAGGCGACTTTAAAACCTTTCAGAATCAGTTTCGACGAAAAAATCATATCTTCGTTCATAATGATATGAGGAAATCCCCCTTCACATAACAGTATTTCCCTTTTTATGGCCGAACAGACATTTGAAAAAGAGAATGTCTTTATCCCCAAATCGTTCAGAAAACCTAACTCTTTAATAATTGTTTTGGGGGGATAATTGAAAGACCTGGCGAATTTTTCAATAGGCGATGCATCATCATAAGGTATTTGTCTTGCAAAGGAAGCTGCTACAGTGGAATCTACAAGAGGCGCCGTCAGGTTTTTTATTAACTCCTTATTCGCCGGCAGCGCATCTTGAGTCATAAATATCAACAGTTCTCCGAAAGCCCTTTTTGCTGCAATATTTCTCGTACTTCCGTGATTAAATTCCTCTCCCGGTATGACAACTGTTACGCAACCTCTTCTGGTTGCTATGGATACCGTAGAGTCCCGGGAAGATGAATCGATGACAATAATCTCCTCCGGAGGCAGACTCTGAGAATACAAACCGTCAATAAGAGCACCAATACTTGATTCAGCGTTTAAAGTAGGAATAATTACACTAATTTTCATAAACAGTCCTTCTAAATAACTACCTGTTCCTTATGATCGCTACTCTGTATATCCCGGAATAATCTTTTATAAATTCCATATCGGAAAAACCCGAAGCCTTTGCCATGCTTTCTATAAGAGTGGATTGCCCGTCTCCTGTTTCCAAAACAAGAATACCCTTTTTATATAAATAATCTTTGGCCTGTGACAGTATAATTTTATAATATTTTACACCATCCTCTCCACCGTCAAGCGCTTCCGGCGGTTCATACAAAGCAATTTCAGGTTGAAGCGACTCTATATCCCGCGAGCGTATATAAGGCGGATTGGATATTATCAGATGAAATTTCCTGTCCCTTACAGGTTCAAAGAGATCGCCTTGAACAAAAGAGACATTTTTCATTCCATTAATGATTGCATTTCTAGCGGCATATTTTAGGGTGGCAGCCGACAAATCCACTCCGTAAATCGAGGCGTCGGGAAATCTTCCGGCCAGGGAGAGGGCTATACAGCCGCTGCCGCAGCAAAGGTCCAGAATCATCATCGGTTCATCCTTTTTCAATCCCCTTGCCTCTTCAATCGCTTTCTCTACAACGATTTCCGTTTCCGGTCTGGGTATCAATACTCCCGGTCCGATCTCGATCTTCATCCCGTAAAAATCAGTTTCCCCGAAAATGTACTGCAAAGGCTCTCTTTTAAGCCTCCTTTTAACCATACCATACAATCGATTGATAGTGGGGTCATCGAGATCGGGATTATCCCTGTACAAAGTCGTCCTATCTGCGTTCAACAGGTGCAGAATCATCTCCTCTCCCTCTTTCCAGGAATCGTCGATGTTTCCACTCCTAAGCGATGAAGCAACGGCTCTTAATGTTTCCAATAATGGAGGCATCGTGTATTTTAATGACCTGATCCGAAAAAGTACACTTCACCGGGGGTATATGTTTTTTTTCAGGCATTTATGGTAAATTTAAATCAAAATGGTTTCGATATTTGCGTTTTTTAGTGAGCTGTTTCAGATTGAGAAAGAGTTTCAAAGTATTTATCTTCATGGTAAAACACCGAGACAGGAGTTGAAAGTTCCAATAGAAGGATACCCTGAATTTCAGCATGGCTAACCAATCGTTAATATGAAAAAAAGAATACTTGTTGTAGACGACGAAAAGACCATCGTCGAACTCGTCTCCTTTAATCTTACAAAGGAGAGCTTTGACGTTTCTTCTGCATTTAACGGAGAAGACGCCATGAAACTTATTAGCACCAACAGATTCGACCTGATCATTCTGGATATAATGCTTCCGGGCATACAGGGCCTTGAGCTTTGCAAGATGTTAAGGAGTTCCGAGAAAACCGAAAATATACCGATTATCATGTTAACGGCAAAAAACGACGAACTCGATAAAGTTCTCGGTCTTGAGTTTGGAGCGGATGACTACATAACAAAGCCTTTCAGCACCAGAGAGCTGGTTGCAAGAGTAAAAGCTGTTATGAGACGCTCTCAGATCAAGCCGCAGGAGGACAAAACGATCGCCATAGGCGAGCTGGAGATCAATACAGAGACATATCAGGTAAAAAAGAGAAATAGCGAAATAAAAATCAGTGCAACGGAATTTAAACTCCTCTATTTTATGATCAGGAAAAAGGGTAAAGTCCTGACAAGGGATATTCTCCTCGACGCTGTATGGAAAGACGAGGCCTATGTGGAACCAAGGACTGTGGACGTGCATGTCAGGAGACTGAGAGCGCAAATAGAAGACAACCCTTCCAAGCCCGTGTACATTAAAACAAGACGGGGGATAGGATACTACTTTGACGATATCCAATGAGGCTGAAAAAATTAATTAAGAGAATTTCCTTTGTCTTTTTCTTTTTCCTTATCTCTCTCTTTATCTTTCATATTTACGCAGATCGTATAATTGCTGAAATTATCACAGATAAAGAACTACATACCGCCTTGCACGCCAATATAACCATCCTTTTTTTGATCTTATTTGCAACAGGCTTTTTTCTTACCCTCTTTAATATGGTAAGAGACTATAAAGGGAGAGGTAATTTTCTTCGGGAAATTAAAACTTTTTCCGATATGGTTCGACAGGGTGAAGTGAAAGGCAGGGTCTTCTTTGAAGAATACCCCGATCTGGCCGATGTTTACAACTACCTGAATCAGGTCGCCGGAGACCTTAAAAAGAAATTCGAAAACGCCGCAACCGAAAGCATTCATCTGAAAGCCGTAATGAACAGTCTTCCGGACTCCCTTATTATAATCGACAACAGAGACATTGTTGTTTTCTCAAACGATAAAACATCGGAATTTATTAACAGAGAAAGTATTGTGGACCGTCCGGTAATCGAAGTACTCAGATCGCCGGACATTATTGACGCGATTCAAAAGGTCAAGACCGCCGATCTATATGAGTCCATCGAGATAGAGTTCGATTATCCCGATGAAAGGTACATACAGGTTCTGCTTTCTCCCTTCTATCAGAAAAATAACCTTTGCGGTATCATTATTCTGCTCCATGACATCACAAGATTAAAGAAACTCGAAGTCGTTCGACGGGACTTTGTCGCCAATGTATCTCATGAAATTAAAACACCTGTCACTGCGATCAAAGGATTTTCGGAAACATTGATCGACGGCGCTATTGACGACAAAGGCTATGCCTTACGATTTCTCCATAACATATACAACCAGAGCGAGAGGCTTAACAGATTGGTCGATGATCTGCTGACTCTCTCAAAGATAGAGTTGGGATACATAAAACCAACCAAAAGAGAAGTCGTGATATCTAATGTTTTAGACGAAGTTAAAGATACGCTGATTGTGAAAGCAACGGAAAAGGGACTCGATTTAAGAGAAGAGCTGCATAAAAATTTTTCGGTAAATGCAGACAGAGACAAATTAATTCAGATATTGCTCAATCTCCTTGATAATGCAATTAAATTTACCGATAGCGGAGAGATTACCATAGGCAGTTCCATGGAGGGCGAGAGAAACTATCTGTTTGTTCACGATACGGGAATCGGCGTGCCGGCTAAGTCTATAGAGAGGCTGGGAGAGAGATTTTTCCGGGTAGACACGTCGAGGTCGAGGGAACTCGGAGGGACGGGCCTCGGTCTTGCCATTGTCAAGCATTTGGTGCGGTCCCATGGGTGGGAGATGGAGATACTCAGCGAAAAAGACATAGGAACGGAAGTCAGAATATTCGTGGTTTAGTGCAGTTCACAGGGATCAGCTCACAGGGATCAGTTCACGGGGATCAGTTCAAGGGAAAAAAGATAATGTAAGCAAAGACGAAGAGAGAGGCCGCCCTGTTAAGAATACTTTTAAAAACCGCCATATCATTTTTGGTGAGTGTTGTTTTTAACGTAACGCTTTGATTTTTTTTAGCTGACTGCTGACAGCTGACCGCTTTTTTTAGTTATATATTCAACAGACTGCGGGCTATTTTGAAGTATATTAATAACGCCGTAACATCAATGGCAGTTGTGATGAAAGGTGTCGCCATAAAGGCGGGATCGAATCCTATCCTTTTAACGATAAGGGGCAGGAGAGTACCCAATGTCGTTGCCAACGTAATTACAGTCAGGAGACTGAGACCTACGACGAGAGCGACATCCCACTCACCCTGAAGCCAGAATGCCCAAATCGTAATAGCGATCCCCAATACCGCCCCTATGCCAAGCCCCAAGGCGAGTTCGCGGGAGAGAATCCTGAAAAAATCTTTTGTATCAATCTCACCTGTAGCCAGAGCCCTTATAACGATCGTAGATGACTGAGAGCCGGCGTTTCCTCCACTGCCTATGAGAACAGGAATGAAAGCAGATAAAACAACCATGCTTTCCATAACTTTTTTCTGACCTATGATGATGTTGCCGGTTAAAGTATTCAACCCCAGCAGAAACAGCAGCCAAACGATTCTCTTATTGAAATTCTTGATCACATCGGATTTAAAATAGCCTCTTTCGGCCATTTCTACGCCACTCATCCTGAGTATATCCTCTGTTGTCTCCTCCTCTATAACATCAACGATATCGTCAACCGTGACGATTCCTACAAGCCTGTTCTCCTTATCTACAACCGGTACGGCCAGAAGGTCGTAATCTCTGGTTATATTCGCCACCATCTCCTGATCGTCTTCCGTACTCACTTTAATGACCTGAGAATCCATCTTATCGGAAATTTTCAAGCCATTTTCGGAAAGAACGATATCTCTTAAAGAGACAACGCCTATTAAATGCCTTGTATTATCGATAACATAAAGAGAATAAATTGTCTCCTTTTCGTGGCCTACATGTTTTATCCAGTCAAGGGCTTCTTCCACGGTCATCTCGGACTTCAGGGCCACATACTCGGGAGTCATCAGCCTTCCGGCAGTGTCCTCTTTGAAACCGAGCAAAACGGAAGTAGCCTGCCACTCTTCCTGGGTCATGTGTTTCAGTAGTCTTTGAACAACCGTTGCCGGAAGTTCGTCAAAGAGACGGGCCCTGTCGTCAGGACTCATAGCGTTCACCATAACCGTGATTCTCTCGTCAAGAAAGCTCTCCAGAAGCTTGGACTGTTCGTCCACGTCCAGATGTTCATAAACCTCGACAGCCGTGTCCTTTGAAAGAAGTCTGAAAATAATCAGGCTTTGGTGAGTAGAGAGGTTTCTTATGAACTCGGCAATATCGGCAGGATGTACGTCAAGCCACTCTTTCAGGGCAGTCAGATCGGATTCCTCGATAAGTCTCCCGATTGCTTCTATCTTATCCTTGAGCATCTCGCTTGCAAGCATTGTCATTATAATTTACCTTGACCTCCGGGAATCCCACAGCGGATATTAAGAGAGCAGGCGTCTCTCTCTCAGCATTCTGAAAAACGATGGAAAGCTAATAATAATGAAGGATCACGATATAAAATGTCAAAGGAATCTCTTGTGTTTCAATAAAGTAACACCTTTGTAACACTCTTGTAATATTTGAAATGTTATTATAGAGAACCCCCTACATCCCATCACGGAGGTATAATTCGATGTGTCCTTTTTTTATTTCCGATGAAAAAGAGTGCGGTCTGCTTACCTGTCGTGTCGACAGAATCAGTTGTCTGAATCAAAAACTGTGTATTAAAAAAAGCAGGTATGAAATCTGCCCGGCCTATATATTGAATCTTTATATGGAGTGCGATTCGGATAAAGTCGCTCAATGCAGCGTACCTGCTGTATAAAGTACAGGTAAAACACCTATTTTTTAATGAAATCCTGCCTCAGTCCGAATTTCTCCTGAAGGTAATCTCCTATCAGGTTAAAGCAGAGAGCTGAAACGGTAATAGCCAGTCCCGGGAAAAACACCATCCAGGGCTCTGACAGGATATAAGCTCTGTTTTCGCTGATCATGCTCCCCCAGCTCGGTGAGGGCGGCTGAGGACCGAGTCCCAAAAAACTCAAAGACGCCTCTGTAAGAATGTATCCGCCAAATTTTAAGCCTGTAAGAACAAGTCCTAAAGGGAGACACTGGGGCAGTATGTGCCTTACAATGATTCTCAGATGACCGCAGCCAAGCGATCTTGCAGCATCCACATAAGAGATCTCCTTGATTTTATACACCTCTCCCCGTATTAGTCTGGCGAATGAGGCCCAGCCAACGAAAGATATGGCGAACATGACGGTAAAAACGTTTGGCGGCAAAAGCACGGAAATACCGATTGCCAGCAGCAAAGAAGGAAAAGAGAGGATCAGGTCGACGAAAGCCATAAGAAGATTGTCGATCCAACCGGAAAAATAACCTGAAATCAACCCTGCAGAGAAACCGATTATAAGAGAAATCGCAGAGGCTGTAAAAGCGACACCCAGAGATATGCGTCCGCCGTAAAGAACACGGGCAAACACATCTCTCCCTTTACTGTCCGTTCCAAAGGGAGAATCTATTGATGGCGCAAGTTTTATTCTGTCCAAATCGATAGAGAGAGGATCCTTTTCTGTAACAAAGGGCGCAAAAAGTACAAAGAAAATGACAACAGAGAGGATTATAAAAGGGGCTTTCTTAAACACTCTTACCGTATACGCTCACTCTGGGATCAACATAATGATATAAAATATCTACAACCGAATTGATTGAAACAAAGATGAAAGTCCCTGTCACAATGCAACCCATAATAACAGGGTAATCCCTTTTTATTATACCTTCCATTATGAACCTTCCTATCCCGTCCCAGCCAAAAATCGTTTCTGTCAACACGGCGCCGTTAAGGTAACTCCCAAAGTCAAGACCTACGATTGTAATCAGAGGAATAAGTATGTTTTTCAATATATGAATTACGTTAATCCTGGTCCTTCTCAAGCCCTTTGCATCAAGGACTTTAACAAATGGCAGTTCACAGACCTCTATAACGGAAGCCCTTGTCACTCTGGCGATTACGGCCAATGCGGGAAGCGCCAAAGTGACAGCGGGAAGAATCATAAACCGTAATCCGCCTGTTCCTGAAGGAGGAAGGTATCTCAGTTTCAGACTGAACAGCAATATCAGGAGAAGACCGGACCAAAAAACCGGCATACTTAAACCTGTAACAGCCAGGGTAGAGACCGTTTTATCAAGGATGGAATCTTTTTTTATTCCTGCCATGAATCCCAGAAAAACGCCTGACACCGTTGCTATTAACATTGCCAGGAGTGCAAGCTTCATTGTATTCGGGAGTTTTTGAACAATATCGTCCATAACCTCTCTGTTTGTGTAATAAGACCTTCCGAATTCACCTTTAGCAAGAAGCCCGATATAACCGAAGTACTGAACGAAGAAGGGTCTGTCTACGCCCAGTTCCTTTCTGATTCTCTTCAGATCCTCCTCTTCGGCGTGTTTGCCGATCAGACCGAGTGCAGGGTCTCCGGGCAGGGCTTTGATTAAAGAGAAAGTAAGAAATGTAATACCTGCAAGGAGGGCGAAAAGGATAAAAATTTTTTTAAGAAGGTAGCGGAGCATCTACTTTTCTATTTCTTCATACTCTTAATATAATTTATGAGTGTAATAACATCCATTTTACTCAACTGACCGCCAAAATCGTCCAGAAAAGGCGGCATAGCGGTTCCTCCGACACCTCTTTCTATCGCTCTTTTCAGTCGGTCCTTTGATAATTTTTCCAGCTCTGACAGGGACGGCCCGGCAGTCTCCTTCCTGTGACACAAAATGCAGACGGCAAAAAAGAGCTTCTTACCTGACAGGCCGACTCCTCTCTCATAGTGACAGGAGGCGCAGGGTTCGTAAAAGATGTCCTTAGCCGCTCTTCCCTGGTTGTGATAGAGATCGATCACAGTGGCTCTGAAGTTTATTATTACAACACTGTATTTAGGATCGTTTGTATAAATAATTACTTCCCTCTCAACCTTTCCCTTCAGGTATTTCGTATCTAAAGTAACGATTACCTCTGCAAATTCTCCCGGTGAAATTACATTTTCGTCCGTTGATGTAACGGCGCAGCTGCAGTTGGAAGACATTTTCTCAATAACAAGGTCCTCATCTCCGACATTCTCTACAAAAAAGAACTCCTCCAGTATCTCTCCTCTGGGAACGTTTCCGAAATCAAAGGCGGAGTACTCTGTCATAATCCTCGGGGCCGCCGGGGAGTTTGAAAAGAGTGAGAAAAAGATCGTTATCGTGAGCAGGATTTTAAAAATTTTATTATTCATGAATTAATATGATAGCATATCTTTTCTCTTTTTTTTATTACTGTTATCGGGGGGAAATGATGGCGTTGATCTACATCCGGCGGCTCTGCATTGGAGATATACAGTGGCAGCCGTGATTTAAGCAGAAGGGCATCATCTGATCCGGGGACAGGCGAAAATATTTTCTTTGATTGGCCAGCACTCCCAAGTTATTTGATATATTGCTTCAGTCTTCAGCTTGAATACCTGAGTTGTTACTGAATTAATACAATACAGTGGTGTAAAGAACAATGGAAAGGGAACCTCTGAAAATAGTGGTTGTTAATAATGCAGAGCCGGATGTTCGTGAATTTGTCGATCCCATCGTAATATTTATATCATACCTTACAAACAGCAGGAATGCCCGCCTCTCATATAAACTTATTGAGTACCGGGACTTTTTAAAAGAGAATATCAATGAGCATGATGCGGTTATCCTTAGTGCGTCACCATTTGGCGACGATATTGTAGATCACCACATGAAATATTACTCTTGGCTGGAAATGTCCGGGAAACCGGTTTTCGGGATTTGTGCAGGTCATCAAATAATCGGATGTTTTTTTGGAGGTGAGTTGATAAGGGCAACAGAGGCTGAAGTCGGATACAGAGAAATTAAAATCGTAAAGGACGATCCCTTATTCATGAATAAACAAATCCGCCCTGCAATACAACATCACAAGGACTCTGTGTCATGCCCTGATGATTTTATTATTCTTGCGGAATCCCCGAACTGTAAAAATCAAATAATGAGACATTTGTACAAACCCATATACAGCACCCAGTTTCATGCTGAAAAAAGTAACAAATGGTTGATAGAGAATTTCATCACAATGGCTGAGGCGTATAAGCATGGAGTGAAAAAGCTCTAACTTGACGTTCAGGAAATTCAAAGAAGTTCCTTATTAAGTCTCCTCTCCCCTTGAGGGGAGAGGATTAAGGTGAGGGGTGACGGTGGAGAAGCGTAACCGTATCGAGTGCCGTATCGCACCCCCTCACCCCAACCCTCTCCCCCTTCAAAGGGGGAGAGGGAGTAAAAGAAAAGTTGCTGCTTTAGCAGCTTAACATGTTTTCCTTTATTATTCTGGAATGAATATAATAAGACACTGTTTCTCTCTCTTTTAGTGTATAGACTGAAGGCTGAAGACTATTAGTCGCTTATAAATGAAATTGCGCGCGAAAAAGCAATAATATTTAAAAATGTCAAATTTCAAAGGTCAAAGGCCAAATGAATGCCAAAGCTCAAATGTCAAAAAAAGGAAGGGAACAAGTTTTGACATTTAGTCATTTGGATTTGATTTGACATTTGAATCTTGTCATTTGTCATTAAAACGCAACAGGAAGCCTGTTTGGTTCCGGCTTTGCCGGGTTAGGTAAAACATGCGTTATCTGTAAAACTTTGAGTTTCTTATTTTGTGAACACTCACAAGTCATTTGATCTTTTGGTTCAGTCTTCAGCCTTGTATACCTGTGTAATTATCTGATCATGCTAAAATCGATAATCCCAAAAGGTGAAAACCAATATATTGAATTTAAGTCCGAAAACATCAAAGCCACTGAACTGGCCTCGGAAATTGTTGCCTTTGCAAATAGTGAAGGCGGTGAAATTTGGCTTGGCGTCGAAGATGACGGAGCGATCTCAGGGTTATCTCGCTCTTATGAAGAAGATGTCATGAATATATGTCGAACCTCCTGTATCCCGTCGATTATTTCTGTTTATGAATCAATTACATTCGACGATAAATTAATTGCCCGCCTGATTATACCAAAGGGCAAAGATAAGCCTTATTACACAAAGGAATATAAATATTTTGTGCGTGTAGGCAGTACTAAACGCATTGCCTCCCGTGAAGAGTTAATGCGACTGTTTCAGGCAGGGGGTGCGATACAATATGATGGCGTCGAAATCGATAAGGGGAGATTGATCGATTTAAATATTTATCAGGTAGGCGACTACTTCGGGCGATACCACATTTCATTTTTAGATGAACCTGAAGGGGAACGAATCCGTTTAATGAGACATACCGATATTCTTGGTGACTCCGATAAACCGACAATTGCA
Source organism: Candidatus Magnetocorallium paracelense (assembly GCA_029001845.1). GTDB lineage: Bacteria > Nitrospirota > Thermodesulfovibrionia > Thermodesulfovibrionales > Magnetobacteriaceae > Magnetocorallium > Magnetocorallium paracelense. Next base: position 39,785 of record JAREWP010000050.1, read on the forward strand.
GGATTACTGGTCTTTGGGTTGGCGCCGGAACGATTACTCCCTCCCAGCGGCATTTCTTATGCCTGTTTTGCCGGTTCGGAGATAACAGCAGAATTGATCGATAAAAAAAATTTTTTCGGTCCCCTGCCACAGCAGGTAAATGAGTGTCTCTCCTCCATTAAAGCGAATATAATTGTCGGATCGACGATTGTAGGGGCAAAGCGTGTTGAAGCCCCCCATTATCCCGATCGAGTCTTTAGAGAGCTGTTGGTCAATGCCTGCATACATCGTAACTATGCTCTTCACGGCGCCAATATCCGTATCTTACTGTTTACGGACCGTCTGGAAGTAATCAGCCCGGGGCGTCTGCCAAATACAGTGAGTATAGACAAACTCTCTGTAGGAACAAGCTTTGCCAGAAATCAAACACTTGTCAGATTTATGGAAAATCTTGGGTTTGTCGATAAATTAGGACGCGGCCTGCCAATGGTTTGCCAGGAAGCCCGAAAATTCAATCTCCATGTGGAGTTCATCGAAAGTGGTGAGGAGTTTAAGGTTATTCTGCCACTACCGGATTCGAGCCTGAAAAATATGCTTGCATAAGGTGCAAGCTTTTATTGTTATTATTTTCGGAGCAAACGTCCATGGCCCTCCGGGTCACAACAAAGCATGAAAATGGTTGTCATTTTTTAAAGCAATGTGATATCTTTAGAACCATGAAAAAAGAAATTCTCGATCTCGCCGAAAAATGGGCGTCAGACACCTGTTTCGACAACGACACCCGACAGGAGATCAGGGACTTAATAGATTCAGGTGACCATAAAGAACTTAATGACAGGTTTTATAAAAGTCTGGATTTCGGTACAGGCGGACTGCGCGGTGTAATGGCCGCAGGCCTTAACAGAATGAACATCTACACACTACGCAGGGCGGCTCAGGGACTTGCAAACTATATTATAAACTATGACAACGCACGAGAGAGAGGCGTTGTCATAGGCTACGATTCCAGAAATAACTCCCGCAGATTCGCAGAGGAAACTGCCTGCGTGCTTGCCGCCAATGGTATAAAATCTCTGCTTTTCCAATCCCCGAGGCCGACACCTGAGGTATCTTTTTCCATCCTCCACAGAAACGCCATTGCAGGAGTTGTAATTACTGCCTCGCACAATCCGCCAGAGTATAACGGTTTTAAGGTATTTTCTTCCGAAGGTCAGCAGATTACACCTCCCCATGACCAAAACATCATAAACAAAGTCAACGAAATCGATGATATCTCTTCCATAAAACCCATTCCTTATAACCTTGCCGTGGATAAGGGATACATTGAAATACAGGGCGCTGAGGAGGATGAAGCGTACCTTAAGGAGATATCAAAACAATCGATACGAAAAGCTGAAGATAACATAAAAATTGTGTATTCCCCTCTCCACGGCTCGGGTAATATCCCGGTAAGGACCATACTTAAAAAAATCGGATTTTCGCAGGTATATATAGTAAAAGAGCAGATGGAACCTGACGGCGATTTTCCGACTGTTCAGTCCCCAAATCCTGAAGAAAGTTCGAGTTTTGAACTGGCCCTGGAATATGGACGATTGCATAATGCCGACATCATTTTAGCAACTGATCCTGACGCCGACAGGATCGGCGCTGCTGTCAAAGATCATAAAGATGAGTTCTATTTGTTAAACGGAAATCAACTGGGCGCCTTATTGACGGACTATATACTGACAGCGTTGTCTGAGAGAGGCAGGATCGATAAATCAAAGGCAGCGGTTATCAAGACAATAGTAACCACGGATATGATAAAAGATATATGCTCTTGTTTCGAAGTCGAGTGCATCGAATTGCTGACCGGATTTAAGTATATAGGCGAGTGGATTAACAGAAATCCTGATAGAGACTTTCTCTTTGGGTGCGAGGAATCTTACGGCTATTTAAGGGGCAGCTATGCAAGAGATAAAGACGCTGTACTGGCAGCCTCCCTTATTTGCGAAATGACGTCATATTACAAAGCAAAAGATATTACTCTTTATGACGGGCTAATGTCCATTTATAAAAAATACGGCTGTTATATGGAATCTCTGGTTTCTTTGACAAAAAAAGGAGTAGAAGGCGCCGGGAAAATCAGGGAAATTATGGAAGTATTGAAAAACGATTTTTCCACCCCCTTCACAGAGAGGGAGTTAACAGAAACAAGAGATTACAATAAAGGAATAGCAGGACTCCCCAAATCAAGCGTACTATCTTTCATATTCAGTGACAACACAAAGATAACGGTCAGGCCCTCAGGCACGGAACCAAAAATAAAAATTTACTTTTCCACAAAAGGCAAGACCTTTGAACAAACAACTGCAGCGCTTAGAGAGATCGAGAAAAAATTTATCGATATGATCGGCGGAATATAAACATCTGTTTATTCATAAATAAGCAATTCCCGTTATCGAACTCAAACTCCCGGAAACAACAGGGTCAAGTTTGAGAAGGCGCAGCAAAACGGAGCCTTCGAGTTTAGCCGCTGAAGGCGGAAGTCGCTTCACCCCTTAAGTTAATGACATTGTTAGGGAACTCGTAAATTTTTGTTTAATTTTATCGGAGCCGGTGAAAATCCCTTGCTTCCCCTTTCCAAAATCCGCTATCCTAATGGAAAAGGAACTAAAAAAATCAGGAGGTAAGAAAGTAAGTGGCAAGTAAAACAGTAACTTCATCGGAAGAAGCAGAAAAAGTAACGATAGAAGACTTAGAAGAAGGCATTAGAGATATTATACATATGGCTGCCAATGATTCGAAAGTATTTCGAGGGGAAGCAAGAGCAGAGAGATTGGCAAAATGGGCAGTGATGCTGGTAAACAGTTGGATTAAATCGGATTTCAATAACAGTTCAATTATTATTGAAAAGATTATATCTCCAAAATCATTGTTTAAATCGAATTATGACAGGCAGGTATTTGAACTGGTGCTTATTGAGGGGTTGAAAGCGAAAAAAGAGGAGATAGGCGCCACTTTGCAAAAATTATCGGAAGTATGTTCAGAGTCAGTAAAAGAGTTTATCGATAAGCTATTTAAGAAGTCTTAAACAGGAGAGCGATGCGGATTTTATCGGTAAATCATGATATTCCGGGCTGCCACAAAGCATGAAAATATATTAAGTGATTGAAGAACATGGTATCTTTAACCACGAAGTTCACGAAGAACACGAAGTTTTTTTTAAAAAAGAATTTTTTCTTCGTGCCCGACCTGAACTTCGTGGTTATTTAAACCCGGTCTCTAAGGGCTTATTTTCGGGATAAATTCCCGTTATTCGCCGGAGAGAGTATTTTTTAGTCAATACCGATTCTCCCGGTGATTCTGTTAAGGGTCTTTAAGGCGTTTTTATAATCATATTGCCCTAATTGCTTTTCCAATAAATTATAATCCTCCTCCCAATCATATATCTCCATAAGGTAGTCTTTAACCTCCTCGAAATACTGGTCCGCATCTGTATCGTTTTCTTTAATCAGCCGTGCAAGCCTGTCTGTGAGAGGTTTTAATTTCGCAATGTCCGATTCATCGATCTCCCTTCTGTAAGGTGTTTTATCCCGAACAGGTTCGCTGTCGCTGCTGTCCAGGGACGATATGGAAGCGAGAACCTGATTCAGAGCCTCCTCTAATTTGTCGAGCTGTCCGGCCAATTCGTTTGTGTGTTCTTCGAGAATTATCTTCTCCAGGTCCAAGGCGCTTTTGCTAAGGACGTCAGCCCCGATATTGCCTGACACGCCCTTAAGGGTATGGATAATTGATTTTGCCTGCTTTAAGTCATCGCTATGGAGGGCCTTTTTGAGCTCATCGATCGCTGCCGCCTGATTAACTCGAAATTTCAACAACATTTTGATATATGCCTTTTGATCGCCACCGATTCTTTCAAGACCCGACTCCACTGAAATGCCGGGCAAAGAAAGGGTATCACCGTCGGACGAGTTTAAACCGATTGATTTCGGGCCGACATCTTTTTCGCAGCCTCCCTTGATATCGTATTCCTCATCTGCCTCTCCATGTTCTTTAACAGGAAATCCTTTGGAAAGACGCTCGATTTCCTGATAAAGGTCATCCATCTCCGTTTTCTCTACAACGCAGGTTACCCCCATCTCCCTTGCTGCTTTTACCTTTTCATTATCCATCTCTGAACTGGTGATCACTATAACCTGGATATTATTGTAACGCGGTTCTTTACGAACGAACTTGATTATATCCAGACCATCCATTTCAGGCATATATAAATCCGTAATCAGAATGTCGGGCAAAAAACTGCCAATAAGAACACAGGCATGAACACTGTTTGTCGTGGATTTAACAGAGATCAACGGGAATTTCAGTTTGATTTCCTCCTCCAGGATTAAAACAATAAGTTCGCTGTCATCAACTATGAGAATCTTTTCTACCCTCTTGTGGGTTGTCACCGAGATATCGCAATATTTATACAAGATACGAATGAGTTCTTCCCTGCTGAATGGTTTTGACAAATAATCGTCCATCCCCGAGGCCAGACATCTCTCACGATCTCCCCGCATGGCGCCTGCGGTCATGGCCACAATGGGAACAGGGGAAACAGGTCCGGCAAGGTCTGTGGAAATCACGGACTCAATTTCCCGAATTTCTTTTGTAGCTTCGAATCCGCTCATTACCGGCATCTGGCAGTCCATAAGAATAAGGTCATAACTGTTGTCTTTAACCATATTGACAGCCTCTTGTCCATTATTCGCCAATTCTACGGTGCAGCCCAATTGACGCAGTGTCTCCATTGCCACATCCTGGTTTATTTCATTATCTTCGACCAGAAGAATACGTGCGTGGAATTTGTCTCCTCTTCCCTTTATTTCATGATAAGCGGAATCCTCTTTGGCCCTCAATTCGTTTAACACCTGCCTGCTTATCATCCCGCTTGTTTTTCCCTCCTTATGGCCGGCCCAGGCAATGGAAAGGGTCTCCATGAGCAAGGCTCTTTTGACCGGTTTTTCCAAATAGGCAGTAAAACCCAACTCCTTGAGATGGCCTGCGGCACCGGGTTTGCTTCCCGATGTGAGCATTATCAGGATAGTTTCCCGAATAAGCGGATCGGCTTTAATGGTTTTTCCCAAAACTTCTCCGTCCATGCCGGGCATAAAAAAATCTACAAGGGCCAGTTGATAAGGTCTCTGTTGCTCGGCCCCGGAACGAAGCACTTCCAAGGCTTTTTCTCCGGAGTCCACAGCTTCGCTGTCAACCTGCCAGGAGCTTAGAAGTTCCGTGTATATATGCCGGTTTACGGAGTTGTCATCTACAATGAGAACTCGGAGACCCTTCAGGTCCGCCCTGGCAGTTTCAATGCCGGGACTTTTGGAGGTGTCCAGCACAAGAGGAATGGTAAAAGAAAATACACTCCCCTTTCCCACATTGCTCTCTACGTGAATATCTCCGTCCATTAATTCGACCAGTTGTTTGCAGATTGCCAAACCCAGACCGGTGCCACCGTATTTTCTCGTTGTGGAGGTATCCTCCTGAGCGAATTTATCAAAAATGATCGGGATTTTCTCAGGTTCGATTCCAATGCCGCTATCCTCGACCGTAAAGGAGAAAGAGGCTTTGCCATTGTCATTGGATAAACACTGAACGTCGATCATCACATGGCCTTTAGAGGTGAACTTAATGGCGTTGCTCGTCAGATTGGTGAGTATCTGCCTTATTCTTCCGGCATCGCCGAAAACGCCCTGAGGCGCGTCAGGAGCAAATCGTATGATTAATTTAATTCCTTTACGTTCCGCCTGGATCGACATGAGCTGCGCCACGTCTTCCAGCATCGTATGTATGTTAAAAGGGATCGGTTCAAGCTCCAGTTTGCCTGCCTCAATTTTGGAAAAATCCAGAATATCATTTATAATGGTCAGAAGCGAATCGGCAGATCGTTGAATGCTGTTTGCATACCCCCTCTGAGACGAGGTCATCTCCGTATCCAGGAGCAGTTCCGTCATGCCGATGATCCCGTTCATGGGCGTACGGATTTCATGAGACATGTTGGCGAGAAATTCGCTTTTCGATCTGTTGGCCAGTTCAGCCATATCCCTGGCCTTTCTGATCTCCACTTCCGCCTTTTTACGGTCTGTTATATCCAGAATTCCCCCTTCAAGATAACCTTGCTCTTCATACAAAGTGGCGCTCAATATAAAATTCCTCACCGTACCGTCAGTCAGGAAGCCTGAAAATTCGAAATTATCGACTTTCCCCTTCTCCCTGAGGATTTTAATAAGCTCTTCCCGCCTGCCCGGTTCGGTATATACATCCTTTGAAACGAATTTTTCGATAAATTCCTCCACATTATTATAACCGAATAATCGGGCCAGAGCAGGGTTGGCGGCAAGCACCCTGGACCCGTCTATGGTAGTTCTATAAAGACCTACAATTGCTGTTTTATAAAGATTCTTGAATTTTTCCTCACTTGCTTTCAGTTCCTTTGTCCTGAAATCGACTTTTCTTCTGAGCTGCCGGTTCAAGAAGAGGATACTCAACAACCCCAGAGTAGCGATCGATGTCAGAAATATAACGATCTGGGCGTTATTCGGCCTCCATGGTTCGGACTTGAGACCGATCCATTTCCTGTAGATAGCCTTTCTTTCCTCCCGGCTTATTGAGGCCAGTCCCTTTTCCAGGAGATAATGTAGTTCCGGTTGATCTTTTGCCGACGCCACGCCCAGTTGGAAGACAAAGCCGGATTCTCCGGCCACACGGAGGTTCTGAATCGCGTTTTTTTCGATATGCCACGAAGCTGACGCCAGGTTAGCGATAAAAGCGTCCGCCCTGCCGTATGAAACTTCATACAGTCCTGCCTCGATGTGGGATACAGAAACAAGGTCCAGATAGGGAAAATCGTTTTTTAAAAATTCATGGGCGCCATAATCTTTGACAACAGCCACTCTTTTTCCTCTAAGGTCGGCCATGGAGGATATCTTGTCTGTCTTGGTATTTACGATAATGACTGCCGGAAACTCCAGGTATGGTTCTGTAAAGAGCATATGCCTGTCACGCTCAGGGGTTCTGACTGCGGCAGTAAGCATGGAAAGTCTCCTGTCCTTCATTTTTGTAAGGGTTTCGGACCAGCTCTTTTGAGACTCCATCAGAATTTGCAGGCCCAGTCTTTTTTCGATGAGAGCCATATAGTCTGCCACTATACCGGAGAAGTTGCCTTCTTTATCTATGAATTCGACAGGCGGCCATTTCGGATTCGAGGAAGCAAAAATGACCGGATGTTCTGCAAGCCATATTCTTTCCTCTTCCGTTAATTCAAGCTCCACGCCTCCCGCTTCCTTCTCGTTTCCGTGACATGTTGTCGCAGTAAAAGATAGCAGAATAAATAAGAGGGTTGCGATCGTTGTTATAAAACCGTATTTCACCATGTAAAAAATACTTCTCATAGTAATCACATCAGATATATGAAGACACATGCCTGGATTATACTAAATTTTAATTTACTATGTCAGTGGAAATAAAAAAATGGTAATAGTTCATAGGAGTTAGAGATCAGAGGTCTGTTTAATGTGTTAGAGTCAATGTCATTCACTTAAGGAGCAAAGCACCATCCGCCTTCAGCGGCTAAACTCGAAGGCTCCGCTTCGCTGCGCCTTCTCAAACATGACCCGCTTACGTCGGAAGGTGCTTCACCCCTTAAGTGAATGGTATTGGTGTTAGAGCCTTATTTCGGTCATATATGAGCAAATGATAACAAAACGGGCAATAGATAAAGAAATTATAGCAGGAACTGACCTCTGATCCCTGACCCCCGTGAACTGTTACAAAAGATGAAGTTATACTGAGAGATTGGGGAAATTGTGTGCAAAGGAATCATTTATTAGTGACTGAATGACGAAAAATGGCAATAACTGACAAATTATATCATGGAATCAATTATGATTCAACGATCGTTGTTGTGGTTAATTTAAATTGGATAGGACTTTTCATTTTTTCATGCGGTTTTGCGGGCTGCTGTCAAAAATGTAGCCGCAGGCTTTAGCCTGCGCGAACCGTTGGTCAGATGAACCCGGTCGCAGGCTGAAGCCTGCGGCTACATATAAAGACATCCGCCCGAAGGATGCTAACTTGACGTTTAGGAATTTCAAAACAGTCGCATTTGTGAGATCACCTGCCTGCAGGTGACCTCTGCGGTGCGCTTGCAAGATGCCGCCGGTGGTCACCCGTGGGCGGGTGACTCCCACAATCTGTGGGGGAAAGTAAAGCCCGCTGAAGGACGCTAACTTAACGAAAGAGGCTTTAAAACACTTCCTGTTCTCTTCAACTGCCTACAGTTTCTATGGCATAAAGATATTTACGATCAACGATCACATCATAAAGAGATGTCCTGAAAGATGGTATGGTTCTTGTATTATTGTTTTTTATGCTCTTACAGAGCCTTAAAGTAAAGATATATTATTGATATTGTTTCGCATAAGGAAAGGAGGCAGGAAAAGCTAAAAACGATTATCTCTCGAAAAGGCAAACCGGTCGTGAGGCCGGGACGCAAATGCGCGGGTCTCTTTGAGACAGCCGACTTACCGAAGGAGGAAATAAAATGGTAATTACAGAATATGTAAGCACATTAAGCAGCCCAAGAAAAATAAGTCTTGCCTTTGCTATTGCTCTTTCGCTTTTATTCTCTTTACGACTGTTTACAGGGGAGTTTTTTACATACTCCCAATGCGCTCCCCTTGGCAGCTCTTTGTTTTTATTGGTTTTGTTTACAGGAAGCACAGTGGTGGTGACCATAGAAGCAATAAGGATATTGATACAGAGGATTCACTGGTCAGACAGGCAACATTTTATAGTCGTGCGCTTTCTATGGTTATTTATTTTCAGCATTCAAATGATCGGCTTAAGCATAAATCGCTTTTTCTTGTTATAGTAGTAGGATTCCATTTTTTCAGGCACAATTTTAACAACCTGACTCTTGGATGATTCACAGTCGTCATTCCCGCAATCCCTTAGGCGGGAAACCGGCGTTCTTGAACACCTTCCGAATTTTTGGCTCTACCTCCAATTACTTCTCACATAAAGACGTAAAAAAATGTAGCCAACGGCTTTAACCGGCGTGGACCGTTAGTCAACCGAACCCGGTCGCAGGCTGAAACCTGCGGCTACATTTATGAACCTGCCGGAGAGCATTAACTTATAACATTTTGAGTCCACGTGTAAGCAATAATATCTATTTCCGATCATCATGGATTATGGTATTTTCGACATCCCGGGGGGCTATCGGTTTTTGCGTCAATTGTGTTTTAATATCTGTTCACAGTCAATGTTTGCCGATTTTGAGCATGATACTATCTTTTGGATCTGACAACGGCTATAAATAATGAGCAATCTTCCTAAGTATTTACTTACCCTGCCTGAGCTTGCCGACATTTCAGGCGAACCGGAATCGGGAATAAAGAAGTCCTTTGGCAATGAGTCTTTTATAAATCTCCCGGGAAATAAGACTGCCCTGTCACCGGGTGCTGTAAAAGAATTTCTCCTTAACCTTGGTATGGATTACTCTTTCAGGGTGTTGGCTCATATTAATTTAAGGGGCGGCATTGGAAAAACAACAACAACGATAACCACAGCCACAAGGGCTGTACAGTACGGGTTTAAGACAGCTGTCCTTGATCTCGATCCTCAGGGTTCATCGTCTCTCGCCTTTGATATGGCCCCGGAAGAAGACGACCCGATATTTTACGATGTCTGGCAGAATCCTGCGAATCTTTTGATGCCTTCCATGGGCATGATCGAAGAAAACTTATATTTACTGCCATCTTCTCTTGAAAATGCGCTCCTTGATTCGAGCCTCTTAAATCCTGCTTCACAAAAGAATGCAGTGAAGGGGGTATGTGAGATACTAAAGGAAGAGGGATTCGATCTCGTACTGATAGACTGCCCTCCATCATTGGGCGCTGCCGTTATATCCGCCATATGCGCTGCCGACAGTGTTATTATTCCGGTATGCAGCGACGCTTTTTCCATGAAAGGTCTTCAGTTGACTTTAAAGGAAATCACTTCCATTTGTGACACCTTTACGATAAGCACTCCGGAAATAAGGATTCTCTATAACAAATTTGACAGGCGGATCAACCTGTCCGGCATCGCTCTGAATGAACTCTCTTCAACTTACGGGGATTTACTGATCCCTGTATTTATCAGAACAAGCACTGAATTCGCAAAGGCCCTTGCCGGTAAAGAGACGATCTTTGCATCGACCAGAAAGAGTACGGCAAGGGACGATTTCGATAAGTATGTAAGGTATATTTTGAATTTGCAAAAATAACGATGGCTGAGACGAAAGTTAAACGAACAAGGCGTCGGTTGTATGAGTCGGCGCCGGGCGAAGACAGAGTTCTTTTACAGGAAACACCGGTAATCGAGAACCGATCCAGGGAAAAAGAGGCGTTAAAGATAATCGGCAGGTACGTGAAGTGGTCCATGGGAACATCGTTTATTCCCATACCGTTGCTGGATACTGCTTTCATAACGGTCATACAGATCAGGATGTTAAAGAAACTATGCCTGCTCTATGACATGGAGTTTTCAAAGCAGAGGGTAAAGGCTGTAACAGCCTCATTTATCGGCGGACTCCATACCGGACTGATTGCAGGAAGTCTTTCCAAGACGCTTCCTCTGTTCGGACTTGCCGGTGCAGTCACTTCCATGGCGGTTATCTCCGGAGCAATAACGTATGCCATAGGCAAGGTTTTTGTTCAGCATTTTGAAACAGGAGGAACGCTTCTCGATTTCGATCCCCGTACGTTTAAAGAGACTTTTTTAAAAAATTATAAAGAGGGTCAGAAGCTTAGGGCTGAGAAAAAGGAGATTTTTTATGGTGAAGACTGAAAAACTTTTTTATCAAGATCCCTATCTTACGGATTTTACGGCAACAGTTATAGACCTCTCCCCCAATGGCGTGGTCCTGGACAGGACAAATTTTTATCCCCAAGGGGGATATCAGGAATCGGATTCGGGTACATTAAGGGTCGGACAGGAGACTCTCGATGTTGTAAAGGTTACCGATGAAGATGGCGTTGTTTATCATCAAATCGGCTCGGATTACAAGATTTATATCAATGACAGGGTGGAAGGTGTCATCGACCGAGAAAAGAGATGGTATCTCTCTGTTTTGCATACAACGCAGCACATACTGTCAAGGATCATTTTCAACAAGTATAAACTCCACACAATGCGCTCGGATTTCAGCATGAAGGGAGGAATGATTCTTTTTTCGACCAACTTCAGGAACGAGTGGATCGAAGAGATTGAAGAGGAATTCCATCGTATTGTACGTAAGGAGGCCCCTGTGGAACGGTTGATATCCGGAGATGATATAAGAATCAAGGTAGGAGAAATCGATAACAGTCCCTGCGGGGGCACCCATGTTTCCAATACATCCGATTTAAGCAGTGTGTACCTGCTTGGAACGGATAAGGGGAAACTGCTTTTTGACGGCGGCCATTTCGGGTTGCTCAGACTGAGGACTTCCAGCAGAAAATTCTACAGGATAGAAAAGATGTTTAATTTCCCTGAAGATGTTCTCACTACAGTGGAAAGGACGATAGATAATTACAACTCCATATCGTCAAGCCTTGACGACTTCAGAAAGGAGTTCTTACTCAGGGCCTTTAAAGACGACTCCCTTTCCAGGCGAATTAACGACATAACGGTATCGGTTATCGTTAATAACGATCTCGATTCCAAAGTTATCAAGAAAACCCTGAAAATGAAAGGAGTAACATATTGCTCAGATATGTACATAATAGGTATTGGATCGAAGCTGATCGTTCTTTCTATGTCCGATAAGGTAAACACCCTTGAATTATGCCAATCTGTCATAAATTCCGGATCCTCGATAACCGGAGGGGGGAACAGAAAGAGAACGGATATGTCCTTTGAAGGTCTTGACATAAACGATGTAATCGAGATGGTGTTGTCCAATGTACGGTAGGAGCTGTGAGCACTAAATCCTCTATATGTTAAATTTTTCGCAAAAGAGTCATTTTTTTATTATGCTGAAGCTATTATGGCGACTGCTTTGCCGGTTTAGAGAGTCATAATGAAGAAGATACAAAAAAGAATACTCACTGACGACAGATTGAATGTCGAACGCGTTGGTTATGTTCATGTTTATATAACAAAGCAGTGTAATTTAACATGTCGTCACTGTTATACGAACTCTTCTCCTGACGAGAAATTTATGCTTCCCCTTGACTTCTGGCTCGATGTCTTTGGTCAATTGAACGATCTGGGAGTCAGAACCATACATATAGAAGGCGGAGAGCCCTTACTTTTTCCAAAGATCGAGGAGATTATTAAGTTTATATCCTCATCGTCGAGGATTAAAGAGCTGCTTATCGTGTCAAACGGCATTGTCGCTACAAAGGAGAGGCTGAAAGCGCTTATGGATGCGGGATTGAAAAAAATTGCCATTTCACTGGATTCATTAAATGGAGATATTCATAACGAGTTGCGTAATCCCTCCCATAAGTTCGCCATGCAGGCAATTAAGGATGCTCTGGATACAGGTCTGTACACAAGAGTAAGCACAGTGATCAACAGAAAGAATATAGGGGATATGGGCAATTTTATAAATTATCTCAGTGATTTGGGAGTCAACACCATTAACCTGGACTGGTTTAACGGAGCCGGGCGGGGCTACGATTTGCGCGGAGAATTCCAGGTAACCGAAAGGGACGAAGAGCTTTTAAGGGGGTTTGAAGATTCTGTCAGCGAATTTGTTATGAACCGAAGTAAAAGCGGGACGATCTTAAGTATCGATCTCCCCCAATGGTATGAGAGAAGAGACTCTTTTCTTGTCAGTGATCCTGTTGCTACACACTTCCTTGAATGCGACGCAATACGAAAACAGTTGTCTATAGATGAAAAAGGTAATGTTTTGCCCTGTTTTATCTATTCCGGCGGACCGGAAAGTATTGGAAGTCTTCGTACCTTAACAATGGAAGATATCATTTACGATCGATTAAGGCATCTTCCTGTCGGTTGTCCCATAGGCGTCAGAAAACATATCTTTTATCAGTCAGGGAAGCTTGATGAATAGGCTTTATCTCGATATTATCGATACCTGTGACACAAGCCCTCATCCCAGCAGACTGGAATATAAAGCCCTAAAGGCAATATCTGAAATATTCGTTAAAGAATACGACACCGCAATCTCCATTACCCACCATGTGCTTCCCGAACTTTTAAAAAAAAGTCTGCAAGACACAGGCGATTCTCTTTTCTCTTCCCATATCCTGATAATTCCGCCGAGCACCGGATTCCTGCACAATGATGACGGTTTTTCCTCAATTATACAAAAGAGCGTGTCCGAGGGGCTGAGCGCCCTGAGTCTGCATTTTTGTTATACAGAGGAGAATATCACTCTTACAGAGACTTTTGGCGCCTATTATAACCGTGAGGTTCACAGACTGAAGGATCCTCTTTTTAAGCTCGAGCTTGGTTACGCCTCCTTTCTGCCGGTAGAGAGATTTGCCGCACTCAAGATATTTCAGCTCGAATATGACGAAATGACTCTCTCGATTTCTCCAAAATATAAAAACAGAGTAGAGCCTCTTGTTACGACGATGGATTTTCCCATTGTCACTGCCAACAGTTTCGGTAAGGGCTTTGCCTTTTCCTTTGGTTTTCATTCACTGGACGATCCTGTTGTCACGGAACTTCTGTCCCATTTATTGCTTTTTATCAGCAGAAATTGTAATTACTGAGGGATCAAAGACAGTATTTGGAATTCAGAATAAACGACTATGACCCTGGGGTTCATGGTCGTTTGTCTCGAAAATAGACACCCACAAAATGTCGGGGTAGACCTGTGTGTCTGCCCCGGCGGTGGCAAACGAACAAAAAAAAGCGCCGGAGTAACGGCACGCGGCCGGGGCGAACACACAGGTTCGCCCCTACGATTTTCATGTTTTGTAGCGACCCGGGGGCATGGACGTTTACTCCGATTTTAATGATCTTTGCAGTTCTTCGATTTTTTCCGCAGAAAGCCCGGTGTATCTCATAACCTTTTGCGGCGTTAATCCGTCTTCCAGCATATTTTTGGCGTCTTCGATTTTGCCCGCTTCCACTCCCTTCTCCATGCCTTTTTCCATCCCTTTTTCCATGCCCTCAAAAAGAGCTGATTCCACAAGAGAGCGTTCGTATCTTAAATTTTCGATATAAGCGTCATAAGCCATCCTCTCTTCTTCATCGAGGCTTAACACATCGAGTCTCTTTTTTGCAGATATTATACTCTTTGCACTGAAAACATCCTTTATCTCGCCGGTCTTTAAAAAATATACCCATTCGTCGAACAAGTCTTCCATCTCTCCATGCTCGTCGAATTTACCGGTGCGAATTATGTAGTTCTCCGGAAATATCTCCTCAATTGCATTCAAACCAAACAGCTTCTGCTGTGCTTTGGTCAGCCTGAGTATGTCCTTTTTATGTACTCCTTTGAACTGTGTGGTTCCCTGATACAAATAATCCTCTCCAATTCCCAACTCAAAGTACACGATGCTTACAGTTACAACCTTTTTGACACTTCCGTAGAGGTCCCCCTCTTTCAAGTATTGTGTTATCAACCTGGAAGAGCCGTGCAGAATCCTGTGAAAGAAATCCAGCTCTTTTTCGTATTGAACTTCGACCAATATAAGCGTACCGGCAGAGTCTTTTGCCAGAAGATCCACTTTGCTCGATTTGTCGAACCTGCTATCCTTGTTGCTTTCACTCTCAAGGATATCTACGATTGTAATATCCTCATGAAGGAGCTCGCTTAAAAAACCTTCGAGAATATCGAAGTTGGCCTTATCCCTGAGAATACGCTTAATAGCCCAGTCAAATGTAATCAGTCTTCTTTTCATATTGTTTTTTAATCGAAACAGTTAAAGTATGCGACGATTTGTCTCTGTTTTAAAATAACGCCTTCGTCGGATTTCATAAATGTAGCCGCAGGCTGAAGCCTGCGGCTACATTTTTTTACTCCCTCTCCCCCTTTGAAGGGGGAGAGGGTTGGGGTGAGGGAGTTGTTTCCCCTAACTCTTCGATTATTTGTAACAGTTCACGGGGGTCAGGGATCAGAGGTCAGTTACTGCTATAACTTCTTCATCCATTGTCCGATAGGCTATTATTACTCATAAATCCGATTATTTTATTGGTGAAAGACTCTGTCATATAAAACCGGCCTCCGACCCCTGTGAACTATTACGATTATTTTAATTATAGCACGATTCGACCTGAGTTTATAAGATTGCAGCCCCTTACAGATTCAAATGTTCATCGTTGAGAGTTTAAACAGGAAAAAATGGAGTAAAACGAAAATATTGAAGCACGATAATTGACTTTTTCATTTTTTTGCCTGATTTCTATAAAAAAAAAGCAAATATGTCAAGAGTTTTATTTTTTGATGTTGTATGATAGCGCTTATACTGTTCACCGACCCTAAATGCCGAAATGTAAGGAGTTTTAATCCATGAGAATAAAAATCGAGCTTACAGGTACGAAAAATACTTTCCTGCCCAAAGGGTTCAATGCCTGTATTCAGGGGGTTATTTATAACTTTCTCGATCGTTTGGACGCCCAATGGCTTCATAACAACGGATACATGTACGAAAAAAGAAGTTTTAAGCTTTTTACCTTTTCCCCGTTACTTGAAAAAGGTCGTTATCTGAAGAGAGAGGGGCTGTTTGTATTTCCTCAACAGATAAGTTTTTACATCTCTTCACCTGTGGACTGGATCATACAGCAGCTTGCTGAGAATCTCACAATAAGTGAAAAGGTGATTCTGGGAGAAAACACAATGCGAATATCGTCTCTCTTTTTTACGGTGCCCGGAGTAATAACCAAAAGAAGAACAAAGTTGAGAGCCCTGTCGCCTGTTGAGACACACTCCACTGTTATAAAGCCTGACGGCAGAAAGGTAACGCACTATTACACCCCCTTTGAAGAGGAGTTCTCAAGGCTTGTGAATGAAAATTTAAAGAAAAAGTGGACAGCCTTTTTTAACAGGCCCTGCACCCATGATATTTCCATTAAACCTCTGTTTAGAGGCAGCAACAACGAGAGAATTCAATATTTCGGAACCGGAAAGAATAGAACCTTGATAAAGGGGTGGAAAGGAACGTTTCTTGCCACAGGAGACACCCGATTTCTCCAGTTCGCCCTTGAAACCGGTCTTGGCAGCAGAAACTCCAATGGTTTCGGCATGGTGGAAGTGGCGGATGAGGATAATGAGAAGGTGGAGATTAATTTAACGGGATTGAAGGGAAGTAAAAGCACTGAGAGTGCAGATACAAATGGAGGAGTTGAGAGATGATTAAAGAGATCGTCGAATTTTCCAGGGAGCTTGAAAGCGCAGGTATTTACGAAAGAGTAACAGAGGAAAATAAAAAAATTGATAAACCAATCATGGTAATTCCTGTCGATGAAGAACTGACACAAATTCTGACGGATGATATTTATTTTGTTTTCAAAGCAGTTGAAAATGAGTTTTGCATTTTGGATGAAAGTAATGGAAAAGAGAAACGAGTTGAAGTGAAGCAGCCTGAGAATTCCAAAATTAAAATTAAAGCCATCCAAGAGGAATCAGTACAGTGGAGGGAAATTTTAAAATCTATCCCTATTATTACAAGAAAATTAAAAGGGGATGAAAAAGGCGGCAAAAGTATTGGCTCTAATAAAGGAACAAACTCATATCATATTTTAATATTTGAAGGAAAATTTAAAGATGGTGGCATTTCAAACAAAAAAGGTAAGAAGGTTTTTAAAGGAGATTTATTTAATTGCGATTTTGGCTTTTTTCAAAAATTGTCGGACACATATAGAAAAGAGAATATTATTAAAGGCATTCCAACAAGTTCAGAGAGAGGAACTCTCATATCATTGTTGGAACAAGTTGCATTGGAAGATAATAGGACACAGATTTGGAGGCAGATTGAGCTATTTAAGAATTGTTTTGTATCAAGTAATTTGCAAAATAAAGTGCAAACAGCATCCTTTGACTCATTGCGGATTATAATTATGTTACCGCAAAAATACTATCCTGACTATTCTGCGTGGTATTCCGATTATATAAAAAAGAAAATTTTTGTGGTGGAAAAAGAAAGTGATTATTTTAACGGTGAATGCCCTATATGTAAGGCTTCGAATAAAAAGCTATTTCTCCCGAATTCATTTAATAATATGGACGAAGGTAAGCCATTCTTAAAACATTTACATAGATACAGAAATATTAACATTGCCATTTGTAAGGATTGCGCTCTGTCAATATACAAATTTCAGGAGTATTTTCTGGTTAGATTACATATGACGATTTTCCCTTTATTCACAGTAAAGGAGTTAAGAGTCAATGCTCTGACTCTTTTCCAAAATCAGCAAAGAATCAAAAAGCAGTCATTTAAAAGAATAATAGATGAAATCTACAGAAAAACTTCAATCGACACACTTGACTTTATTTTAATGCTTTATAAAGATGACATACTCTTTTTTGACTATATTACAGGTTTTCAATATAAATTCAACGATATAAACCTCTTTGAAATTGAAAAAAAATTTAATGAAATTTTTTTTGACTCTTACCTGTTGGAGAATTATTTTACTTCGAAGGTAGATACAAAAGAGAGGAACAGAGATAGGATGATCTATAGATATAGAAAACAGTTGTTTGATTTCTTCTATCGCGCTAAATATCGTGGTATAGATAAGGCTTTCCTTAGGGATATGTATTTTGAGGTCTTAAAAATCGAGATTGGTCAGTTGGTCAGTGGAGCTAAAAGTTATAACAAATTAGTTAGTAATCACAAGAAGTATCTGGAACTGAATACAATATTTAAGGGGGAAATGATGGAAACAATTAAAGCTATTAAAGACAAAAAAAGGATAGAAGACCTTGAGAGTTTTGCTTTTTATGCCGGACAGATTTCTTATTACCTTTTATCTCAGTCAAAGGCGGAACAGAAAAAGCACTCTCTTATAGAGCCTTTTGTCAATGTTGTTAATTTTAGAATCCTGGGTAAACAAATTGAGAATTTGTTCAATACATATAAACATTCTATCGATTTTGGCAGTCACAGGTTTAATGCCATGATGTCTGGTTTTTGGGCGTTTCTGTATGACCACAACGACGAAGAGTTTACGAACGATCTTAAAATTCTCTTTTACGCCGGATATTTTGACAGAGAAAATAATATATTTTTCGAAAGGAGATCAAATGATGGGGGAAAATAATAAGTTTTTTAATAAAAGATGTTACGGTATCGCTATAGTAAAAAGCGAAAACAGTTGCTTTAATGCAGATTTCACGGGACAACCAAGACGCTTGCCAGATCAAAACGGTACTATTTATGCTACTGACAAGGCCTTGAAATATGCAATAAGGAAGTATTGGGTCGATAAAAATTTAAATGTTTTTGTATGGAAAACTTTTAAAGAGAAGGATGGTGATTATCTACCTAATACCCTTGAGGAGAGATACAATTATATGTGTAAGATAATGGATAAGAAAATTCCGCTAGATCTCTTTTCGGAGTGTATTGACACAAAACTTTTTGGAATAACCTTTGCCATGAAGTCAAAAAAAGAGAAGGAAAATAAAAATCTTTCTTTAACCGGAGCGGTGCAGATAAGCTATGGAGTAAATCGTTTTGATGATAATACAATTTATTCAAACGATATTCTATCTCCATATGCAGATAAGGAAGGAGCCAGGAGTAGTACTATCGGAAACGAAAGTAAAGCGAAGGAAGTTTTTTATGTTTATGACTTCGTAGTCAATCCCAAGAATTCTGTCGATCACTTTAGAAACGATAAAGAGGTTGTTAACAAAATGAGTATTACCAACGACGAAATTGACTCTTTAAAAGAGGCTTTAAAACATGCTGTAACAAATTTAAACACTTCCTCAAAAATTGGCTCTGAGAATGTTCTTACCCTTTTTATAACATTGAAGGAGAATTCAAAGTCTCAGATTCCAATGCTTAAAAATCTTGTGAAAGTCAAAAAAGAGGATGATGAGGCTGCTGTAGTGGATTTAAGCAAAATTACAGAGATAATCGATTCCTGTGACGCCGAAAAAACAGAGCTTTTTTATAATAAAAGTACAATAAGGGTAGACGGGTATAAATCTAATGAATTGCATATTATTAGTTTAATGTAAAGAAAGGATTGTCATGGAAAGTTTCTCTTTTGACCTGATTGGCGAGTTTGCTTTTTTTAAGAAAAACGATTGTAATGGCTTAGTATACATCAGCTATAACTTTATCCATAAACCTGTCATCTTAGGTATCATAGGCGCAATTATGGGAATTCCCGGTTTATCCATGGCTGAACAAGGGAAATTTCCCGAGTATTTTTCATTACTTAAGGATATTAATTTATCTATAAAACCTTACTATCATGAGCCGTTTAAAAAAGTAGTCACTGGCTTTAATAATTCCAGTGGCCTGGCTTCTGCAAGTTCTGACAACCATGGACAAACATGGCAGATCAAAGAGGAAGTCCTCATTGGAAACCCTTACATCAAGTTTACAATCTTTATCCTTGATGAAGGATCGATAGATGTATCATTTATGGAAAAACTAAAAACACGCCTCCAAAAAGGCGAGACCGAGTACCCGCTCTATTTTGGGAAAAACGAATTCTTTGCTTATCATGAAGGGTATGATGAGTATGAAGTACAAAAGTTGACAGAGAGAGAGGTCTTTGTTCATTCGTTAATAAAAAAAGGCAATCGAGAGGATGGAGAAACAGTCTCCATAAAGGAGTTGAGTTTCTCTGACTTTGATCCCTTCGATTTGGAGTCTGTTGGCGGAAATACGATTTATGAGCATCTGCCATACGATTTCGATAACCAGGGATTTTATAAAAAGGATATTTTTATGTTTACTCAAAAGAAACTCATAATCAATAAGAGCGACGGCTTTTACACCTTACAGAGTAAAGCAGGAAAGGAGTCCTTTAATGTTCAATTTATCTGAAAAAGAGCTTAGTTCATATTACGCCCACAGTAAAAAGGATTCTCCTCCTGAAAGCTTTGTTCTCCACTCTGAGATAACTCTGAAATACTATGATAAAATTATCGATCTTTACGGGCTGGATTCCGTTTTTTCGAGGTTAATCGAAGATATCAATCTAAACGATACTTCTGCAAAAAATACTGCAATAAGAGCGGATATTATAAAAAAGGCTCTCAGAGATTTTGTTGCTTTCCATGATCTGGGTAAACTCGATAAAGAGGTCCAGGAAAAATTCACAGGTAAAGAAAACAAATCCACTCACAGCGACAAGAGTTATTTTATAATTCTCTACAAACTCCTTGTAATGCAAAAGCAAAATACATTAAACGGAAAGGAGTTTATTTGTCTTTTTCTTCTTCTCTATTCAGTATATAAACACCACGGACGATTGGACGACATAATTGAGGATTTGGAAAAAATCGGATGTCGTTTTGACAGAGACAGGACAATCGCCATTTTAACCGCTCTAAATGAACCGATCGACGAGGATGCTTTAGGCCTGCCCGGTAATAAGAATTTCTGGACAAGATGGAAAGGGGAGAATGAAAAAAGACTTATCCGAATGCTCAGTTCACAGAGCCTCTCCTTTTTTACTCTTTTCAAACTACAGCACTCCCTGCTTATAACATCAGACTATTACGCCACCATGGAGTTTACAACCGGCAGAGATTTTAAAATACATACCCTCGATATGGAGACAACAAATGAAATCTCTCGCAGGTTTCATGGCGATACAATGAGTGGAGATAACTTTAATCCCCGCATAAATCTTGACAGAGATATCCATATTTCCAAGAATTTAAATGACATCGCCAGTGAAAATAAGGGCGAAGCGCTCAATGAATTACGTTCCCTTCTGAATGTTTATGCAGAAGAGAGGGTGGCAAAGTTTTTAGATGAAAAAAACGACAATTATGTCTGCTTTCTCCCTGTACCTACAGGAGGCGGTAAAACGAATATCTCTCTCCGTCTGGCTCTGAAAATAATGGAGAAAAGAGACGAGATAAGAAAGCTTTTTTATGTGTTTCCTTTTATTAATCTTATAGAGCAGTCTTATGACTACCTTGAAAAGTTTATCGGAAAGGATCATATGGCCCGTCTGGATTCCGGGAATATCGAATTATCGGAGTCCCATGAGGAGAGGGAAGGCGTTGCAAAATATGTGGACAATCTCTTTTTTAATTACCCTATTTTGTTTATAAGCCATGTAAGATTTTTCGATCTTTTTTTAAGGAATGAAAAGAACAGTAACTATAATTTTCATCAACTGGCGAACAGTATTGTGATTATTGATGAAATTCAGGCATACAGTGTTACTGTTTGGACTGAAATCTCCTGTCTCCTTAATGCAACAGGCCGCTTTATGAATACCCGCTTTATTATAATGAGCGCCACACTACCTGCCATCGATATCTTGTCGGAGAGTCGTTTTCCTGCGTTGTTTAACAATAGATTTACAGAGGCCCTTTACAATCATGAACTTTTTAAGAGAACTTCGATCAAAGCGGAGAAATCTCTTAAAATGGCTGACAAAAAGGATAAACAGTCAATCGTTAAATTTACGGACAAACTATTGAAAAAAGGAACAGGACACTCTAAAATTCTTGTTGTTCTTAATACAGTAAAAGATTCTCTGGAAATTTACAGTGCAATCTGTGAATCTAAAGTTTATAAAAAGGAGTTTAACGGTTACGAGCTCTTGTTGCTCAATTCGACGATACTTGATGATAGAAGAAAAAGGATAATCGAAACCTGTAAACAGAGTGACGCTAAAGCGATTCTGATTTCGACACAGTCTGTAGAGGCAGGTGTGGATATCGATTTTGACATTGGATTCAGGGCGTATGCGCCCTTTGATTCCATTGTTCAGGTAGCAGGGAGGATTAATAGAAACAACAAAAAAAATATGGGAGAGCTTATTGTTTTTAAAGACGAGAAGTATAAATATGTGTACAGGGATGACTTCAGGGCTAAAGCGACTCGAAGCATGGAAGACGATTTTTTTAAAAAAACCGAACCTGTTAATGAGAGGAATGAAATAATCGGGTTTTACGATAGGATTATCGAAGAAGTAAAAAATGATAATGAGACTCCCTTTAAGGAGAGCTCGAGATCGAATGTATCGGATATGGCGAACCTCTTTTTCAAACAGGTCGATAAGAATGTCGCTCTTATAGAGGGCGACACCATAGCTCTCTTTATCCCGGCAGACATAGAAGCTTCTTCCTATGGAGAGTTTGTATATAAGGAGTTTATGTCAAATGGTTATATCTCCGGCGAAAAGGTATGGCTGGCCTATGAGTCTCTCTTTTTAGAAGGTGGTTATTCTTATGAAACAATGACAGTAGTCAGAAATTTCTCCAAACTTCTGTGTCCCTTTACGATTAATCTTTTTAACTCCCGTACTGAGAGTGGAAAACTAAAGGATGTTTTGAAAGGTGGGATGCGCTATGGATATTTCTATTGCCGCAATTACGAAAAATATTATAACAAAAAGAGCGGTCTCGATCCCGATAAATTTAAAAAGGAAGTAACAGGCAGAGAATATCTGATTTTATAGGGAAGAGTGTGCAGAAAACCATTATAACCGGTTCTATTGTGCAAGCCTATGTAATATGCAGCCGACAGGCATGGCTTATGTCAAGGAATATATCGGGTAATCAGTATAACGATTTTATTGCAATCGGCAGATTGCTTTCAGAGGAGACATACAGGAAAGATAAAAAAGAGATTCTCATCGGCGGCAATAAGATTGACATAATAAGAGGCGACGACAACTCTTTGACTCTTATAGAGATTAAGAAGAGTTTAAAAATGGTCGAAGCGTCTGAAATGCAACTGCTCTATTATATGTACGGTATCAAAGATAAAGAGATCGAGATAAAAGGAGAGATCAGAATTCCAAAGGAAAAAAAAGTCATTCCCGTGGACCTTACTAAGGAGGGTATAAAAAAAGTAGAAGAAACCATTACCTCTATAGAGGAATTACTAAAAAATGAAGATCCGCCTCGGAAAATACGACTAAAATATTGCAAAACCTGCTCTTACCTGGAATTTTGTTGGGCGTAAAAAATGGAAGAAACGATTTATATTTTTACAAGCGGTACTTTAAAGCGTAAGGACAATACTCTTTTATTTGAAACGGAGGATAAAACGAAAAAGTATATTCCCGTTGAAAATGTTAAGGAGATATTCGCCTTTGGGGAGATCGATATCAATAAACGACTCCTTGGCTTCCTTTCCGAAAAGGAGATCACCCTCTCTTATTTCAACTATTATGGTTATTATATGGGCACTTTTTATCCGAGAGAGCATTATAATTCAGGGTATATGATTCTCAGGCAGGCCGAATTTTATATGGATATAGAGAAAAGGATGATCATTGCCAGGCAGTTTGTTACAGGAGCTGTAAAAAATACTCTGAAAATTATGAAGTATTATGACAGGCGCGGTAAGGATTTAAAAAAGGAGATAGATATTGTCGAAGAGTTGATGTCGAATATAGATAATCAAGAGAGTGTTGCAACTTTAATGGCTACAGAGGGGCAAATAAAACAGGCCTACTATCGGACTTTAAATTCCATAATCGACAGCGACGATTTTTCTTTTACCAGGAGATCCAAAAGGCCACCCAAGGATTATCTGAATGCTCTTATCAGCTTCGCCAATTCAATGATTTACGTCTATGCTCTCAATGAGATATACCGGACTCATCTCGATCCAAGGATAGGTTTTCTCCATACTTCGAATTTCAGAAGGTTCTCATTAAATCTTGACATTGCCGAAATTTTTAAACCTGTAATTGGAGACAGAACGATTTTTTCTGTTATTAATAAAAAGAAGATAACAAAAAGAGATTTCGATAACGACCTTAAAGGTATATTGCTTAATGATTCCGGGAAAAGAAAATTTCTTGAGAGTATTGAGGAAAGGTTAAAGCAGACGATCGAGCATTCGAAGATTGGTAAAAAAGTAAGTTACAGGCGTTTCGTCAGACTCGAGCTTTATAAGCTTGAGAAGCATCTTATGGGTGAAGAGCTCTATGAGCCTTTTGTCATGGATTGGTGATGTTTGTAATTTTATATTATGACGTGAATTCGAAAAGATGTCCGAAAATGTTGAAGACCTGTAGAAAGTACTTACAGTGGGTCCAGAATTCTGTTTTTGAGGGTGAGATTTCTGTTGGGGATTATGAGAGAATGATTTTTGAATTAAAGAAGATATTGAAAGAAAAGGATGGCGATTCTATTGTTGTGTATAAATTCAGGACAACCAGGTATTCGGAGAGGGTGGTGTTTGGTATCGATAAAAAAGGTGACTTGACATTCATTTAGAGGCAATGAAAGGGGCTGTTCTTTTTCTGTCGACCCTGAATAGGGCAAAAATCCCGGGACATCGACAGATTTTTTAGGGGATTTACCGCTATGATAAGGATAAAAAGATGAAAAATTGACAGAATTGTCAGACTGTTTGTGTATTATTAAGGGGTTTTTACTCTACCTATGAGGAATTGAAACGAAAGCTATAATAACGTTTTTATACCGCAAACCAAAGGTTTTTACTCTACCTATGAGGAATTGAAACCATATGTTGATTTGCCATGAGCCTGAAATTCATTACCCGTTTTTACTCTACCTATGAGGAATTGAAACATATAGACGCTCAGATAGATCAGCTTAGAAAGAAGCGTTTTTACTCTACCTATGAGGAATTGAAACCTTCTATAAGCCAGATCATGACACTTTCTGCATCCGTTTTTACTCTACCTATGAGGAATTGAAACTAGTTTTCTTGTTTTAATAAAGCTGTTTAGGGTGCTTCGTTTTTACTCTACCTATGAGGAATTGAAACGAAGATTCTACGGTGATGTAAAAATCGTCTTCTCCAGGTTTTTACTCTACCTATGAGGAATTGAAACTCGACCAGCTTCAGGAAAACAGCCTGGTAGATTTCAAGTTTTTACTCTACCTATGAGGAATTGAAACGGGAAAACGGTTGTCATCATAATGATCACCATAGATGGTTTTTACTCTACCTATGAGGAATTGAAACCCTCGCCTGGGGAGACCTCCCCGAAGGCTATGAAAATGTTTTTACTCTACCTATGAGGAATTGAAACGACGTAAAACTGTTAAGTTCCAATTTTGAGTTGTTGAGTTTTTACTCTACCTATGAGGAATTGAAACTCCTCTAAATCCTTGTCATTATAACAATTGACTACTGTTTTTACTCTACCTATGAGGAATTGAAACGTAAAACAGAATATTGTTTCTGTTCCTAAGATTACGTTTTTACTCTACCTATGAGGAATTGAAACTAAGACTTCCTGACCAAAATAATGATTAAACCAAATTGTTTTTACTCTACCTATGAGGAATTGAAACACCACAAAAGACAACCCATCTTCCACTTCATTTCTAAGTTTTTACTCTACCTATGAGGAATTGAAACGGTCTTAAAGATAAAGAATCGATAGCATTATACACGACGTTTTTACTCTACCTATGAGGAATTGAAACGAGTCTCGACGCAGGAACAAAACCTATCCTTTCCTGTTTTTACTCTACCTATGAGGAATTGAAACTACGCCAAATCCTCCGCCTTTTTGGCCATTTCCGCCCGGTTTTTACTCTACCTATGAGGAATTGAAACTACGACGCGCACGCATAAGCAGAGAGAATGCAATGCCGTGTTTTTACTCTACCTATGAGGAATTGAAACCTCATTACCCAAGTCAGCAGCCCTGTCACTACTGGTTTTTACTCTACCTATGAGGAATTGAAACTCCTTTGCTGAGGAAAAGATGAAAGTAGACGTTGTGTTTTTACTCTACCTATGAGGAATTGAAACATTGATGCTTGAAATGTTAAAAGGATATTTTCATGGTTTTTACTCTACCTATGAGGAATTGAAACAGAATACAACGTCTTAGATTTCAAAAACGCCCCTACACAGGTTTTTACTCTACCTATGAGGAATTGAAACTAAAGAGTTGAGGCAGTTAATGCTTGAAAATGATGGTAAGTTTTTACTCTACCTATGAGGAATTGAAACTTCAATAGAACCGAATCCCTATTCCTTGCTGACTGAGTTTTTACTCTACCTATGAGGAATTGAAACAAAAACTGGAAGGAATTGCCGTAAGAAGCGGCCTCGTTTTTACTCTACCTATGAGGAATTGAAACGCCGAAATCGGCTTATTGTAATATTTGCATTCGTTCCAGTTTTTACTCTACCTATGAGGAATTGAAACCCGAATTTATTTTCTCTATTTTCTCTTCGATTATATGTAGTTTTTACTCTACCTATGAGGAATTGAAACGAGGGTGGATTAACCGTGTCTTGGCGGCGGAGAGGGAGGTTTTTACTCTACCTATGAGGAATTGAAACACGGCATATGTAGCAGAAAAAAGCCCCCAATTCGACAAGTTTTTACTCTACCTATGAGGAATTGAAACGATTTCTATGGCGTTGCCGAAGCATCTGAATTCAGTTTTTACTCTACCTATGAGGAATTGAAACGCGAAACAAAAAACGTTCTCTACACAAAGAGTCTTTCGGTTTTTACTCTACCTATGAGGAATTGAAACTATTTTTAATGGTTTCTGTATTTTCCTTTACGAAGTTTGTTTTTACTCTGCCTATGAGGAATTGAAACTTTTTATTCGAACTATTTTTTTTTATAAATTCTGCTAGTTTTTACTCTACCTATGAGGAATTGAAACTAAAAGGGTCGGGTTATCCACCCCTGTTTCCCCGACAGTTTTTACTCTACCTATGAGGAATTGAAACGAATACATCAGGGCTTGCCTGTATGTTTGGCCTCGAAGTTTTTACTCTACCTATGAGGAATTGAAACCAAGTCAGGTCGAAAAGGCTTGCGGGTGGAGTCGTAGGTTTTTACTCTACCTATGAGGAATTGAAACTTCCTCCCCCTTCTTGACCCCATGCCTCCCCATACGTTTTTACTCTACCTATGAGGAATTGAAACTAGGGGTATTCGAGCTCGATTCGCTGCATTTTTCCCACGTTTTTACTCTACCTATGAGGAATTGAAACACGATCTTCTTGCATACTTTTTGGCGACCTCTCTCGTTTTTACTCTACCTATGAGGAATTGAAACGGATGAAGCATTAACACAAAAGGTTCAAGCTCGCTATGTTTTTACTCTACCTATGAGGAATTGAAACAGGAGTCTTTCCAAAAACGATCCGCTGTTTTTCTTAGTTTTTACTCTACCTATGAGGAATTGAAACGGATTTTCTCTTCATGAAGAGAGTGGTGATCTATTTCTAGTTTTTACTCTACCTATGAGGAATTGAAACCACCTAAAACCATCACATTCGACGGTACAAACACCGTTTTTACTCTACCTATGAGGAATTGAAACGATCGCTTTGCTATGTAGTCTAACTTATCTCTTTGGTTTTTACTCTACCTATGAGGAATTGAAACTCGCAGTTATTTTTACGCTGTTGCGATAACAGCGATGGTTTTTACTCTACCTATGAGGAATTGAAACTCAGCACGGGCAACACCCGCAGACGCGAGAGAGCAGAGTTTTTACTCTACCTATGAGGAATTGAAACAATTCGAGTTGTTAGAGAGCAACAAGGATGCCTGGGTTTTTACTCTACCTATGAGGAATTGAAACGGCTGTAAGACTCTATATAGTCTCCAACATCCACCCGGTTTTTACTCTACCTATGAGGAATTGAAACACGTCTATTATTCTCATTTTCTATTACCTCTTTTTTCGTTTTTACTCTACCTATGAGGAATTGAAACGGGATAATTACAAATTTCCCGATAGTGTCGGAGATGTTTTTACTCTACCTATGAGGAATTGAAACTTGTTTGGGACATTTATACCTCCTCAAAGAATTCGCGTTTTTACTCTACCTATGAGGAATTGAAACAGAAAAATTAGTTTGATTATAAAACCGAGCTATAGTTTTTACTCTACCTATGAGGAATTGAAACCTGGTAAGATTAAAAGATAAAGTATCACACATAGTGTTTTTACTCTACCTATGAGGAATTGAAACTTTGTAAAGGCGTAATCCACCTGCGCACAAATAAGGTTTTTACTCTACCTATGAGGAATTGAAACATACGTTTTGGAGAAATTTATTGAGCATCTTATGGGTGTTTTTACTCTACCTATGAGGAATTGAAACTAAAATACGACGCAATACGTGAGAACATATCCTAAGTTTTTACTCTACCTATGAGGAATTGAAACTCGAACTCGAAGATATCGAGAAAGACAAGCCTTATCCCGTTTTTACTCTACCTATGAGGAATTGAAACACTCATGTGCTGCGGAGGCGATCCAGTACGCTGCGGATGGTTTTACTCTACCTATGAGGAATTGAAACAACGATTTGAACGAAATAATGTATTCCGGCGTTGCAGTTTTTACTCTACCTATGAGGAATTGAAACTAAGCCCTTTTGTAGCTACTTAAGTGCTTCCTTGTCAACCTCTCAGATAGATTTTACCAATCATGACATATTAACTCGGACTCCATAATATTTCATACAGGGGGCATTATCCATGAAAACAAGGATTGAAACCCGACGGAACGGCAACATGTATCGGATAAGATAAGGTCTCGTATGGTGGGGCACTATCCAAGAAAATAATGATTGAAATCTCTTTCTACTGTTTGCAGTTAGTTATGAAACGATGCGAGCAGGCTAAAGCCTGGGGTTACGTTTTTCTTGTGCCTTGTTAACTGTGTTTTTTAAACTTTCGGTATTTTTTCTCTTTAGTTAATGTTTATGCTCCAAACTCCAAATGGGTTTCAAATATGTTAAAATTAAAGAATAATTGTGGTTAACAATCTTTATTAGGAGTATGCACTTGTCTCAGGTTGTCACAGTTTTATTATAGAAGGCGCCAACAAAATCTATTGCTATCGTATTGGGGGTTATTGGTTTGGCTTGGGTTTTCGGTCAGTAGGTTCGGGCTCAGGCGCAAACCCGCATAAATTCATGAACCGACGCCTTATTACAGTCTCTGTTTTCCGGTTTTCGCCCTCTTACCTGTATTCTTTGTTGCGTATCTATGGCGAGATAATATTTACTGTAGGGAAGTAGGATTTAAATCGTGAGTGATCTCTGGTTATTAAATCTAATTTTCTGCTCGATTTGAAATCCACATTTTGTGACTGCTTCCTCAAGCTCTTCAATCTGCCGGAATCCAATAGAAATCTCTGTATATATTATAGGATTGATGACCATTGCATGAGTGTGACTGTACTGATTTAATATTGACTCAGACCAATCGACCCACTGATGATTATCCTGAAAAATATCCAATATAACGCATGAATCGACTAATACGGCCTTCATTTTCGTCCTCTGGTTAATGCCATAATTTCATCTGTAGACATTTTAATTGAAGCAATGCCTCGAAGCTTTCGGAATTTGTTTTTTTTCGGGCGTGGTTTATTCTCTACCGTTTCCTTAACCAAATAATACAGACCGTCTTTTTCAGCGAACTCAACATCCGTATAAGGCGTAATTCCCAGCTTCTCTCTTATATCTACAGGTATTGTAACCTGCCCTTTAGTTGTTACTCTCATAACTATACCTCCCAACTAAGTATTACTTTATAATAGTATTACTTATCCTCTACCGTCAACAAAACAGCAGTCAGCTATCAGCGGTCAGCCATCAGCTAAGGAAAGAATTGATGTTATGCCAATAATAAGCTTCATCTTATAGGTGAATCTGTTTTGAAACATAAAGTGTTGTAATTAAAGAGCTGACAGCTGAAGGCTGACTGCTAAATGCTTTTTTAGGTTATAATTTTTTGGGATCGTCGTCGGGTTTGTACTTACAGCGACTGCATGCACATTAGTACCACTAATTCCATCCGTCCAACCCATGTAAAAATATAATGTGATTCTCAATTCTCAAGGATATCCGCTACTCATTGCTACAACACCTTATTCATATCTCTCAACCTTCATCCCTGATTTTCATACAGATATACCTGACCTAAATCATAGTTTGACTTTATCCCTATATCGTTGAGACGCCTTTTGTAAACGAGCATTCGGCGTAGATAGTCTGGTTAATTTTTATGGGCATTGTAAAGAGGAGTGTTTA
Source organism: Candidatus Magnetocorallium paracelense (assembly GCA_029001845.1). Classification (GTDB taxonomy): domain Bacteria; phylum Nitrospirota; class Thermodesulfovibrionia; order Thermodesulfovibrionales; family Magnetobacteriaceae; genus Magnetocorallium; species Magnetocorallium paracelense. The sequence continues at coordinate 69,913 of JAREWP010000050.1, forward strand.
CAGATATGTTGAGGAGAATAAAGAATTTGATAAATAAAAAAGAGTAAAGAGTCTTTTAAAATGTAATTATAGAGAGTGTAAACAAGAATGAAGACAGCAAGAACATTTTTTAAACCAACCCCCTGACCTTGGATCGCTGTGAATAGCGACAAAGCTATTCCAGCTCTAAGCCCTCATCACTGCCTCCAACGTCTCCGAATGCATACTTGCCAATGAGGTCCATTATATCGGTGGGAGCTTCGGTCTCCATGATGGTTCCTCCCGGTTTTAACTCATCTCCCGACCCTCCGGGGTGGAGTTGAATGTATTTGTCTCCGATAAGTCCCGATGTTTTGATAGAGGCGATTGCGTCATCGTAGACTTTTATTCCCTTTTTAATATTCAGTTCCACAACAGCGTTTTGAAACTCCTGATCCATTGTAAGTCCTTTTACATGACCGGCATGAATGCCGAACATCTCAACCTGGTTTCCCTTTTTCAGACCCGATACAGATGTAAATTTGGCTGTTAAAGTGTAGAAACTGTCATTAAAAAGAGATATATTTCCCAGCTTTATGGTCATAAATCCGATGCAGAAGAGTCCTGCTAATACAAAGATACCTACTGTTGTTTCAGATTTATATTTTTTCATTTCTTCTTACCTCCAATGTTTACAATCTATAGATGCAATTATTTTTTGATTGTTCCTCGCTTTATCAATGATCGATTCTATGTCCTCTCCTGAGCTGGCCACTGTAATACCTGCAAAAATTGACAACTTCAGCGAGTCTTCTGAAGATGACCATACACAGATTTTAGCCATCCACTTCTCCTCGAGTCCACTGGAAAATTCCTCGATCATCTCTTCGGTCTCTTCTATATCGACATGGGGAAGAATCGTTAGTATCTGGTCTCTGCTCTGTCTGGCGGAAAATCCGCCAAGGGCGTCTAAATGGGTGTTGATATAGTCTCCCAAAGATTTTACGACCTCAAGGGAGGCGGTATGGCCCAATGCTTCGGAAAGAATATCGAGGTTCATGTTAAACAATACGGCAGTGACTGTTTTTTTCTTGCGTGTTCTGCTCAGGGCAGTTTCGTATCTTGCTCTAAAGGTCTGCTTAGAGAGCAGTCCGGTAAGTTCGTCCTGGAAACCTTCAAGGCTGTAAAGGAGTTCGTCCACCATGGGGTGATGGAGCTCAATTGCTTCCTCATAGGTGCCCTGGAAACCAATCTTTCCTTCCCAGAGGAGGATTATTCTGTCCGAAATAAAAAAGATATCGGGAATTTCATGGCTGATAACAATCGCCGTGAAATTAAACTTTCTTTTGTATTGCGCTATCATGCTCAATATGGCGTTTTTTCTGATCGGATCCTGGCCGGTGGTGGGCTCGTCGAACAATACAATTTCCGGGTCCGTAACCAGTGCTCTTGCAAGGGCCGCTCTTTTTTGCATGCCTCCGGAAAGCTCGGAGGGATATTTATAAACCACTTCGTTCAGTTCGGTCTGTTCCACTCTGAGCATTACCTTCTTTTCTATCTCTTTACTGTTCAGGTTGGTTGTTTGCCTGAGCGGCAGGGCAATGTTATCAAAAATAGTAAGGGAGTCAAAGAGGGCGTTATTTTGAAACATATAGCTGATATTGCTCCTGTAAGAGTCCCATTCGCTCTTTTTCATTCTGCTCAAAGGGACACCCTGAAAGAGAATATCTCCTTCATCGGGAGCTAAAAGGCCGATGATATGCTTTAGAAGAACACTCTTTCCTATGCCGCTTTTTCCTATTATTGTCGTGATGTGGCCTTCGTGAATTTTGAGGTCTATTTTATTGAGAACGGTCCTGCTTCCGAAGCTTTTGCTTACATCTCTGAATTCTATTAACGGAGTATCCATAATTGTCAATGTTTCCCCACTGTCATAAACTTAAGGAGCAAAGCACCATCCGCCTTCATCGGCTAAACTCGAAGGCTCCGCTTCGTTGCGCCTTCTCAAACATGACCCGCCTCAGTCGGAAGGTGCTTCACCCCTTAAGTGAATGGTATTGAATGTTTCCCTGTATCGTAAAAGAATCGAATTGGTTTACGGTTGTTAAGGGTCTCTATGGAAAAATGCTGTCAACCGTCAACTGTAAATCGCTTTTTTTTTACATAAGAAAAGCCGTAACAACATAATCGGCAATGAGAATCATAATACAAGAGGTTACTACAGCCGATGTCGTGGACAGGCTTACGCTTTTTGCTCCATAGCTGTCCTTACGCATATGTGTGAAATATCCCTGATAGCAGCATATTGTAGACACGATTATTGCAAAAACAAGGGCTTTGATAAAACCGCCATTGATATCCACCATTTCCACGCTTGCATGTACGCGATGGATATATACGCCTGAATTAACACCCAGCAGCACAACGCCGGTAAAATATCCTCCCACAATACCAACGAGGTCGAAAAAGACCGTCAATATAGGGAAGCTTATAATCGAAGCGGCGATTCTGGGGCTGATAAGGAATCGGATCGGATCGATGCGCATGGTGTAGAGAGCGTCTATCTGCTCTGAAATTCGCTGTATTCCTATCTCCGCTGTCATGGAAGAACCTGCTCTGGCCGTTATCATTATGGCAGTCAGTACAGGGCCGAGCTCACGTATCAGAGAAAGGGCGACGGCAGCGCCGAGAACCCCTTCGGAGCCAAACTTAATCAGTTCATAATATAGTTGAAGTCCGAGAACCATGCCTGTAAAAAAGCCGACCATAATCACGATATTCGTCGATCTGGTACCGATATGGTAAATCTGATGAATGACGGGCGCAAGCTGCTTAGGGCGAAATATCATTATAAACCCTCTGCCGAAAAATATCGCCGTTGATCCGAGATTGTTAATCAGGACGATTGCCCGGTTGCCTAATTTATCGATAAGCGATTTCATGTTTTTCCGTTTAAGTTAAAAAATACATCCGCAGATTTTACGGATTACGCGGATTATGGCTTGATCTTAAGGAATTTTGCACATTTGCTGTTTAAAATTCATAAACAGTATAGTATCAGAAATTTGACCTTTTCTGTGGTTAATTTTTTGTAAAAGTCCTGATTGGTATTGAATACTGATTGGTATTGAATACTGATTGGTATTGAATAAAGATTGGCAATGAATAAACCGATAAGATAAAAAAGGGAGGTCGGCGGGAGTGTCACGTCTCCCGCCTTTTTTGGTAACAGGGTTTTGGTTAGGGGTTTACAAAAAGGGTAACAGGTATCTCAAAAGCACAATATTCCTACCGTACAATCTATGTAATCTATCCTGTTCCGATACATCAGGACAGGGTAGCTTGCGTATATTGTATTTTAATGCTCTAAGAGCCGGAACAATTATAAGCTTTACGTACAGTTTTGACGGACAAATGGATTATTGGGAAATTAAAAAGAAAGTTTTCAGATATGCTTTTTTGATATGACATTGTTACCTCCTTGTACTTTGCCTGGCAGCTTCCTGCTGCTGTTGGCTTATTATGTTGCAGATATGTTTATATCGGATGTTTGAAAATTTTCTTTACTCAAAAACGAAATAAAATATAACTAAAAACAGCAGTCAGCTATCAGTGGTCAGCCTTCAAATGAGGAAAGAATTGATGTTATGTAAATAATAAGCTTCACCTTACGGGCGAATCTGTTTTGAACCATAAAGTGTTGCAACTAAAGAGCTGACAGATAATGGCTGACAGCTAAACGCTGTTTTTAGTTAGATAAAAAAATGCCTGATAAGGGCGTTTATTAAATCTGCATTGCCTGATGTCACAACCTTTTGGTGGGAAAGCCGAAAAACTACGATATAAAATTGTTTATGGCAACTGTTCATAAAGATCGGTAACAAGTGTGAAAATCCAAAGAAGAAAGCCTTTTTGTCATAAACTATGATAATATAGAAACCATGAAATTACAGGATACGGCATTATTTAATTGTCTCGATACAGAGGATATAGAGGAGATAACTCCATATATTGGTCACCTCTCTTGCGGCAAAAAGGAGACAGTCTTTTCGGAAGGCGACAGATCGCAGTGGCTTTTTATCGTTGAAAAGGGTAAAGTTAAGATAACCAAGCTGTCTCAGGACGGGAAAGAGGTTATATTGGAGATAATATCTCCCGGTGAATTCTTTGGCGCCTTTGCCGTATTAAAAGACATTCCCTATCCTGCCAACGCCGTCTCTATGGAGCAGAGCGATTTAATAAGAATATCTCGAAAGAATCTCCTTCGGATTATAGACAGATTTCCGACCATCATGTATTTTATGTCAATGAACCTGGCCGAACGAGTCAGGGATTCTCATGAAACCTTAAAAAACATAGCCCTTGAAAAGGTCGAGGCGAGAATCGCCTCTTTAATAGTAAAGCTTGCAGACAAAACCGGAATAGAGACAGCCGACGGAATTCTTATAGATATAAAACTCACAAAACAGGACATCGCCGAGATGGTGGGCACGACTGTGGAGACATCTATAAGGACTATCAGTAACTTTAAAAAGAACGGAATAATGAACGACAAAAACGGTAAAATTTTAATTCTCGATAAAGAAGCACTGGAGTTATTGAGCGCCTGAGGGACAAGCCCCAAGGCATGCCTTTACCCGGGGTGCGCAGGGGCGAGTCAAAGAATAATCAAATATTCATAAATAAACAATTGTCACTGCTTCCCTGCCCTCTTTGTCACCTTCTTTTTCAAATTCTTTTACAAGAGGATGTCCCGTTAGGTAATCGCTTACAGCCCTTGAAAGTATGCCTGCTCCAACGCCGTGGACGATTCTTACGGTGCTTGCGTCTGCAAGAACGGCATCGTTTAAGTATTTCTCGATATCCGTAATGGCAGGATCAACTCTTTTACCTATGATATTGATCTCTCCGGGCAGGGATAAAGACATTTTCGCATCCATTTCACTACCTTTAAGAGGCGGTTCGCCTTCTGTCTTACTGCTACCGTCGACTTCATATAAATCGGAAAAGGGAACAAAAGCGTACCTGCCTTTGATCAAAACAGTGCATTTCTCCTTTCTGTCGTCTTTGGAAAGAAGCTCTCCTTCGCATCCCAGTGATTTCAGATAAACTCTCTCGCCTTCTTGCAGGTCAACTAATTTTTTCCGCTTTTCAGGTATGAGCCCGACGATCCTGTTTCTGACTTCTTTAAGATTTTTGTCGATCTTTCCGACATTTTGACGCGCCGTCGATTTATCGGATACTTTGATTTTGCGAACGATTTCTTCAGCTTCCCTTCTGGCCTTGAGCAGGAACTTTTCCGCCTCTCCATAACCTCTTGCAAGGGCCTCTCTCCTGGATTTCCTGAGTACGGAAAGTTCATCGATCATGGAATTTTTAAGTGTAATGAGCTCCTCTTTCAAAGAGACAGTCTTCTCCAGAGCCTGATCATACTCGCTTTTTTTCCTGTTAAGGTCGGATATTAGAGACTCTACAATCATGTTTCCTCTGCTCATTAATTCTTTTGCTCTTGATATCAGGTTTGCAGGTAAACCCAGGCCGGAGGCAATTTCAAATGCATGTGAACTGCCGGGTTGGCCTGCAACCAGTTTGTATACCGGTCTTGTATTTTTTTGCCCATCCAGATTGACAGTTTCCATGCCCATCGAACAGTTCAGAATTCCCGGCTCCTTATGGGCATACGCTTTAAGCACGCTGAGGTGGGTCGTAACGACTGTAAGCGCTCCGTTGAGGGTTAAATCCTTCAATACGGCGCAGGCCAGAGCACCGCCTTCATCGGGGTCTGTTCCCGTGCCGAATTCATCGATCAGTACAAGGGTGTCCCTTCCCGACGATTCGAGTATATCGGCAATATTTTTCATGTGGGAAGAAAAGGTCGACCGATTGCCGTCAATGGATTGTTCGTCGCCAATATCTATAAATATTTTGTTCAGAAAGGGAACGGTCGTTCCACTTTCGGCAGGGAGGTGCATTCCTGAAAGGGCCATCAGTGTAAAGACTCCTACACTCTTTAAAGCCACTGTCTTTCCGCCCATATTGGGGCCTGTAATAACGATGGATTTCTCATGTACTCCCAGCTCGATATCAAGGGGAACGAGGCAATCGATCTTTCCGCTTCTTTTAAGAGATCTGAACAAAAGAGGATGCCTGCCGGCGTTGATTTTAAGGCTGCCATTACTATTCATCTCAGGCCTTGTCATCTCCATACTTTCAGCAAATAACGAAAGCGCATGGATTGTATCGAAAACCGAAATTATTCTGTAGTTATTTTCTATCTCATGAAGAGAGTCCCTGAGAAGTGCGGACAGCCTTTTGAGCACTCTGAATTCCTCGAGCTTTTCCTCTGATCTCAAAGATTCTGCCTCATTACCGAAACTCAGGGTCTCAAATGGTTCTACAAAAACCGTTTCTCCCGTATTGGAGATGTCGTGGATGACACCGGGTATGTGGCCTTTTGAGTCATTTTTTACAGGTATTACCCATCTATTGTTCCTTCCTGTTATGAATTGCTCCTGTATGTGAGGGGTCAGCTCTTTTCTCTTGAGCACTTTGTCGAGGGAGTGTTTAATTTTATTTTCACAGGCTCTGATAGATTGCCTGACAGCGGCCAGCGCAGGAGAAGCGTTATCCGATATTCCGCCATCTTTATCGATCGATCTCTCTATGTCCCTTTTTATGCTTTCATGGGGAATAAGAGAGGATATAAGTTCTGCAAGTTTCGATTCAGGTTTAATAAAATCCGATTTTTTGAGGTTTACTACAGAATCGAGAAAGGGAAGAAACTCTTTCAGGTCCATGGGATCGAGCAGAGAATCCTCAGGTCTTAAGCGCTTGAAATATATTGTGAGGTCGTCAAAATGTTCGATTCCGTGATTGCCTCCTCCTGTAATTATCTCTCTGCACTCTGAAATCATGTCCAGTCTCTTATCGATCTCCATGGCATCGAGAAGCGGTCTTATCACTCTCACAGAGGAAGCACCGGGAGCGGTCATTGAAAAGAGGGCCGCCATATTGAGTATGTCGTTGAAATCAAGAGAATTTATTGTGCTCTCGTCAATCATTTTTTCATATACTCCACAAAAATGAAGGGGCAGACCTCTATGTCCGCCCCGGCGCCGGCGAAGGAACAAACGCACCGGAGTAACGGCATGCGGCCTATTTTAACAAATTCAGCAATACTAAAAAATCTGTAACTATTCACAGAGTTCAGGGATCGGTGGTCTGTATAATTTATTTTTGCGCAGACCTTAAGTTTATGGTTTCGCTGCAAAAACAGAATGAACGATTTTAGGATTCTGACACAAAGCTCATGCTTTCTTATTCACTTCAACCTTTAAGAGTATTATATCTCTCCTGTCTATAGAAAATTGTTTTATCTCTCTCAACATTACCTCATCGAGTCTGTTGTCTTTCCATTTTTGCAGTATATCGTCAGACAATTTCAAATAGGGATTGTTCAAAGGGAAATCGATTTTTTCCGGGACATTGAGGAGTACATAGTCATAATGGCTGAAGAGAGTTAAATACCCCTCTGTCAGGCTTGTAAATATTGTCGGATAGGCGAGGCTGAATTTATCGCCATCTATGACCGTTAATGCCCGTAATGTATAGGTATCGAAAGTTTTGGCCTCTCTTGGTAAATCCTGGGCAAACATGGAAGCGACCGTCGATCCGGTTAACTCCGGGATTTCTTTTAACTTCTCGTACACCTTTAACGAAGGATCTCCTCCTATATAAGGTAAGTCAACCGGGCCGGTTAAAGGCGTTATTTTCAAGCCCTCGGCTCCTGTGTTGCTTAGAGAGACGGTAAATAGTTGAGTCATGGTAAAGAGCAGTATGATCGTTGTTCTGGTCTTTTGTAGTATAAAAGCAGGATGAACCGATATTGTAAAAGCTGCAACAAGAAGCAGTGTAAAGCCGATAAAAACGCGCCGATTATCTCCTCCGGGAGAAAATGAATGAACTATAATATATGGCAGAATCATAAAAATCGGAATAAGAGATAGTAAGAGCAAAGGTATGAATTCTTTTCTTTTACGCCATGTTCCGATGACAGCGGTTACGGCAACCAGAGAAGTTATGAGTAGCGGAAAACCTCCGAGATGTGAAAAAAAGTGGCCCAGCCCCTGTAAGAATCCCATTTCCCCGATTCCCGAATAAAGGCGGTTTAAGTTGCCAAAGGATGTTTCGTAGACCCAGTCATAAAGTTTTCTCATGCCTCTGAGCCACCAAATGGATCCAATAAAATTGGCAAGTGCAAAAGCGATAAAAAAGGGATAGTGAATTTTTGAGCGTTTTTTGAATATCAAGACAATCGTACAAATTATAATTAGCAATAGAAGACAAAGGAGAATATTGAATTTATAGGGAAACGTTATGGAAGGGACCATAGAGATAAAGAGTATCAGACATGTAACACCAAAAATATATATGGCGGCTTCAATATCAAAGGGTGAAATCTTTCCCCTCTTTCGCGAGAATGTAACGATCAGAATTAAGGGAATAAAAAAGTTCAACAAAAAGACAACCGGTCTCATGCAGAATCCTAAACCAATAAAGAAACCGGCCAATAGAGAACTTTTAAAATTTAAAAAACAATCCGATTTAATCAGATAATAGGCGGAAGCAAGGGCAAGGGCCATTAAGAGCATCTCTGAGTAAAGAATGTGAGAGAACCTGACGATCCAGGGTATGGTGCTTATGAAAAGCGTACCGGAAGCCGCCTTCCAGGGGGAAATGAAGAGTTTCATCAACAGGTATGCAAAGTGTAAAAACAGGAAAAAACTAAAGCACATCGTCAGCGGGAAGGCAAGAGAGATATCTCCATTACTTATTGTAAGGAAAAAGGCGATAAAGGCGGGAAAAATGATCGGCCGAAATCCTCTGACATAATATGCCGCAACAACTCCGTCAAGAAATCCATGTTCCCTGTATTCAAGATATATAAGATGGCCGTTTTCCCAAAAGTTGGCGCCATCGTCTGTAGGGAGCAAGGTGTTTTCAGAGTGCCATAAAATGAGAAAAAAAAGCGGAATCACTGTTGAAAGCAGATAGGGCAGCCATCTGTTAAGTGAGACAAATTTGAATCTTCTGTATGAAATCACGGATTACAGTAATTGTGAATAGTCAGTGAAGGTCGTTATTTTTGAATTGTCCTGTCAGACAATTTTTCATGAATGCTCACGGTAGATTTATAAAGCTCTTCAATTCATTCAGAACTTGTTTCGATTCTTCTCTGTCATTGGAAGAAAAAATATCGATTTCCATGTCGTTAAAGGAAAGTTTAATCGGATAGTATTGTTCTGTTTGACCGAATCCCGGAATTACGGTACCATGCTGCAATGCAATCTTTTCCACAAAAGCCACTGCATCGGGATTGTCAGGGGTAATTTTAATATGACCCATGACGATCTCTTTTAATTCATTCCTTTGCTTTATAATTGTTTTGCCAAAAACTCCGGTACTTGTAATCGATATTCTCTCTTTTTCTCTGTCGATTTTTGTTTCGAGAAAGGATTCCCTGAAAACATAAGTTCTTAGCAGGGGAAAGGAGATAAGGCAAATCGCCGCTGCAATTATGTAATGTAAAAGTGTAACTGCAGATAAAAGATAGATCAAAATCAGATAAAGGACTGACAGGCCTGCAGAGAGAAACATGGCAGACAGTTCTCGACTGAAAATGCCGCTGTTGAGCATACTGCCTTTTTCCGCTCTGAAAGAGGAAGTCCTTAATATCAGCTCGTTGTCGAACTTTTTAATGTCAAAAATCACTGCCATTATTTTTCTGTCCAAAAATCTTCTATATCCTCTACTTTGTCCGTCATCTTTACAGGTGGCAGGGAGTTGAGAAATACCTTTCCATAGCCTTTTTTCACAATTCTGGAATCCAGTATGGCAACGATCCCCCTGTCGCTTTTTGTCCTGATAAGCCTGCCGAACCCCTGCCTGAGCGTAATGACCGCCGCCGGCACCTGATAGGAAAAAAACGGTTTTTTTCCGCTCTTTTCTATATACTCGATTCTTCCTTCTATTACGGGATCGCTTGGAACTGCAAAAGGAAGCTTGGTAATTATAACACACCTGAGTTCATCGCCGGGAAAATCCACTCCCTGCCAAAAGGTGTAGGTGCCAAAGAGAATACTCCGTTCAAGTCTCTTAAATGTCTCTATGAGCCTGTAATTATCCATCTCTCCCTGCCGAAGAAAAACATAATCCTTTTTACCTTCAACAGGATTCTCATCTTTCTCTTTTTTATAAAATTCTTCTTCTACGGCATTCGCCACAACTTTCAACAGACTATAACTCGTAAACAAAACCATTGACTTGCCGGGGCTCTTTTCCAGAAGAGCGATAATCTCTTTCGTAATCTTGTCGGAATAGAAGCGATCGTTCGGTTCCGGCATATTGGCAGGGATGTAGAGAATCGCCTGCTTTTCAAAATCGAAGGGTGAATTTAAAATAAGCTCCATGGAGTCCTCGAGGCCAAGCCTTTCCCTTATAAATGAGAAGCCCCCTGCTGTAGAGAGTGTAGCCGATGTGAGAATCGAACTCTCTATTGAATGAAAGACAGCCTTGCCAAGAATTTCCGAGATATTTATAGGAGTCGATGCCAGGCGTATCGTTTTGCCCGAAGACTCGGCCCAATAGACCGCGTTCTCAATGGAGTGGTTCAATAAAAGGACTATCGACTCTTTAAAAACCTTTGCCCTGCCGTATAATGCCTCTATTTCTCTTCGTTCGTCCTCGTTTTTCGCAAGGTCGGCAACGCCTTTCAGCATTTCGTACAGAAAATTAAGATCGTCGCTCAATATATCGGTAACGATCTCCTTTTCCCTGATTCTCAGAGTGTTTCGTCCGTCGAGGGCAACCATTATGTTCTTAAAAAAGAGTTCAGAATTGTACCTGACAGTATCCACTGTAGAAGAGATATCGTCGATCGTACCCTGTGCAAGCCATCCAAGCCTTGTAATCAGTCCTTTACTTTTTTTACTGATAATCGAATCGAGGAGATATTTTATTTTGAAATTTGATATCTCTACTCCTAAATAATCGGCAGCAACATCTTCTATTTCATGAGCTTCGTCGAATATCGCTGTCTGAAAGGAAGGCAAAGCGTTGTAACCTGAGGCTACATTAGCGAAAAAGAGGTGATGGTTTGTTATGAGGATGTCAGACTGCCTCTCTATTTTTCTGGCCCTTTGGTAATGACACTTACTGAAATAGCTGCATGACCTTCCATAGCAGAGATCGGACTCTCTTCCAACCTTTTGCCAGGCAGCATTAGAGATATCTATTTCTGACCTTACGCCTTTTTTCGTTGTCTCGGCCCAGGCGAATACCCTTTCAGTAGAGTTATTGTCCAGGTCTTCGAAAAGTCCGAGCTGCCCGGATTGATAGAGCCTTCTCAGGCAGAGATAATTATCGCTCCCGAGGCAGATGGCGAATGTTATGTTCGGAAACAGAGATGAGCGCAAAAAGGGGAGGTCTTTTTCGAATAATTGCCTTTGGAGAGCCTTTGTATATGTGGAAACCGCGGCCTTTCTCTTTTCGTTCTCTTTTTTTCTACCCTCCTCTATCCAGTAAATCAGAGGAATCAGATAGGCAAGACTTTTGCCTACTCCGGTACCTGCCTCGACAATGAGATTCTTCCTCTCTCTAAGTGCGTTGAAAACGGCCTCCGCCATCTCCTGCTGTTCCTTACGATATTCGAATCCGCTGAGCTTTAGGGAGAGGAGTTTTGTCAGATCCGGAGATGTTGATTTTTTTTTCATTTTATTTATAACTTAAATTGTAAGCAAAAAGACCACATTATTTCCAATGCAAGGACATTTTTACCCCTCTCCCTCTTCACTCTTCACCTTAATCCTCTCCCCTCAATGGGATTGCGGACTTGTCCATGTTGAAAAGGGCTGTAAGCCCGATCATCTCTGTCATACCGGACGACATGGATATGACTGATTTGAACCGTTACCATTGTGTAAAAAAAACAACAACCTCTACTTAATTTTCAATAAGTTTACCACCATTAATAAAAGCTGTACTGTAGGTGAATTAATATAAGTCATTGAAAAATAAAAATAATTTTGTTAGTCAATGATGCACCGATTGATTTGCAGGGAGAACGATAAACCGGCATAATTGTTGCTATACATAGTGTGTACTATGCAATACTAATCCATACAGATGAGGAGAGAGTTGAAATGAACAAAAGAAAGATTTCTATTACTATTGATGAGGAAACTTACTGGACTGCCAGAGAGTATTGTGACAGAACAGGGTCAAAATTGTCTTCAATAGTAGACAGAATGCTTGCATGTATGTTTGAAACGGATGTTGAAAGGTATAAAGAGTGCAGGAAGTGGGCATTGAGCAGACATGAGGATATCTTAAAATCGATGAGACAATAAATAAAAGACGCCGATATTCAATGTTTTAATTTGATAACCACAGATTATGCAAATTTTTTTAATCTATAACTAAAAACAGCAGTCAGCCATCAGCGTTCAGCCTTTAGCCATGGAAAGTATTGCAATTAACAAGCTGACAGATGATGGCTGACTGCTAAATGCTTTTTTTGATAAAATCCATGTAATATGCGGTTCAAACTTCTGTTTCGCTTCCGCTTGGCGGGATACGGGGCTTTAGGCATCGGTCTAAATACCTAAATAACTACATGTTGTTTAAAAAATCGTGATCTATTTGTGTTATATGCTCGACAATGCTCGGAAGAAGTTGATTTCTTACGGTCTGCAGCAGGACTTCCGTGTTTCCTTCCTTTCTGAGAAACTTTAAAAGCTCTACATAGTTAACAAGAATGCTCGAGTGACGCTCTTTGTGTTCATCATATCGGGAATCTTTATTTTTAATCATCACCTCTTCCTCTTCTGCAAAACATTCTCTGATGCTATTCAGCATCTCTTTTATCTGAATGACCTTCCCGGCATTCTTTTGCGCGTCACTGTCGTCACCATGAAGTATGTCGTCGATTTTATTTAATAAATCCTGATGCTTATCGTACATCGTTCATATCCTCCTTTTAGAAATCACAGTCCCTGGTCAGCCAGCTCGGTTACAAGCTCCATCTGTTTGTCCGTCAGATTTTTCGGTACATTTACAGATATACGAACATAAAGATCGCCTCTTCCTGCGCCTTGGAAATGAGGCATGCCAAAACCCTTTAACCTGATTTTACCGTTATTCTGAGTCCCCGGTTTAATCCGGAGCCTTTTGGTCTCATCCATCGTTTGGACATCTATGGAAGTTCCCAAGGCCGCCTCACTAAATTTTATTTCACTGTCTAAGTATAGGTCATCGCCATCTCTTTTAAACAATGGGTGGTCTCGTACAGTTATTTTTATGTAAAGATCTCCGGGGGGCAAACCTTGCATAGAGCTTTGCCCTTTGCCTTTTAGTTTTAGTTTTTTGCCGGTGTCGATTCCCGGAGGAATTTTTACGGTTACATCTTCGGTTCCAAGGCCTTCCCGCCTTATGGTAACTCTTTTTTCGGTTCCATGAAAGGCCTCTTCAAGGGTTATGGATAATTCCGACGTCCTGTCCGGCGATTTTTTCGAACCGCATCCTCCGGAACCGCAACTGTGGCTATTCATATTATTGAAGCTGAAACCGCCTCCGGGGAAACCTCCGAAACTGCCCGGCCCTCCTCCGGCGGTTCCACCAAACATTTTTCCGAACAAATCTCCGCTATTAAAGGATCCCCCAAAACCGAAATCCTTAAAAATACTGTTTAGATCAAAACCTCTGAATATATCTTCCTGGGAAAATCTCTGATTAAATCCCTCAGCTCCGAAAGTATCGTACTGCTGCCTTTTTTCCTTACTGCTTAAGACGGCATAAGCTTCGCTCATCTCCTTAAAACGCTCCTCGGCTTTCTTATCGCCCTGATTTCTGTCGGGATGATATTTCATAGCGAGTTTTCTGTACGCCTTTTTTATATCGGCGTCAGATGCATTTCTCTCGACTCCGAGGATTTTATAATAGTCTCCGGCCATTGGTGCAACTCCTTATAGATTTATATATGAAATTTAAAAAAACTCTAACCTTCTCCGTTAAACCCCTCACTCCTTTTCGCCAGAATATCCTCATGCTTTTTCCTCAAAGGTGCTATCCGTTTCTCATATTCCTGTCTTGCCAATAATCCTTCCCTGTATAAATCTTCCAAACTCTTAATCTCTCCTTCAATCTCTCCTTCGATCTTTCCTTCGATCTTTCCCTCGATCTTTCCCTCTGTTTTCCATTCATTGTATAAATGTTCGCTTATCGTCGTTGCTACAAATGACATGTTTACCTCCTCTTTCAGCTTCTTAAAACTATCTTCCGGGATACTTTTATAGTAATCGACCCATTGCTCTATCATTAATAACTGATCGTTGTTTAATCTCTCTTTCAGCTCCGATACTGCTCTGAATATCTCTCTTATTAACTCTACCCTGTCCGCTCCCTTGTCATTCGCCTTCAGTGAGAGCAGTTTACATAAGATCGACTTCTTCTTTATCAGATCGCTGCTCAACTCTTTCTTTATCTTTATTATATCAAACTTATGATACTGTTTTGTCTGTGTGCTGTCATATCCGTACCAATATGTGTCGGAAATATCTTTCCTCCAGACGGCCTCATCCGTAAAAATCACAATACTCCATACAGGCTTTTCTTTTAATAACCATGCATAGCACAAGTATTCAAACACACGCTTTCCTACTTCCTCTCTTATGCTCTGATGCTCTATCTGTATCACTACGTCTTCTATCTGACCATCCGCCTCAACTTCCATGGCTAAAAACAGATCGCCTTCCAAACTATCCTTTAGCGCCTTATATCTGCTTATGAACTCTTTGTCGATAAACAGATATTTACCTTTCTTTACGCCAGGGAAAAAATGCTCAAAGAACTCGGCGGTAAAAGCCGTTATTAACCACTTAAAAAGGCTGTCATGAACCTTTGGTCTCTTAGGTTTCTCACTGCTTTTATTCAGTTCCCCTCGCAGAGGGATTATCCTTTTAACATATTCTTCATCAGGAAGAAATCCATCCTTATAAAGCCCCTCTAATGCCTCGATCTTCCCCTTTATTACTTCTATCTTAATCTGCTTTTCGGAAATCATCGTCATTTAAGCCTGCTTTTTTTGTTCCTTTTCGATATTACATAATATCCCCCTGAGTTGATAAGAACCAAAGGCGGGATCGTAGGGAGGGGAATCGTTTGTCAGGATATTGGCGTTTGACTCCCAAAGGCCAAAACTTTTATCCGGCTTTTCGGGGAACCACCATCCGTGATCTATACTGACCACCAAGGGATGGATGTGGTCAGTTACCTTTGCATTCATCTTTATCTCTCCCCTCGGTGAGGAGACGATAATGCTTTCGCCCTCTTCTATACCCTTTTCTTTTGCCACTTTTGTGTGGACTTCGGCAAGGGGTTTCGGATTCAGTCTTCGTAAAGACCTGACCTGTCTCTGCTCACTGTGAAAATACTCCTTTCTTCTGCTTCCGGTGATAAGAATGTAGGGAAACTTTCTTGAGAGCTTTGGGGAGCTGACCGGACTTTCAGGCGGCTCCGAATAGACAGGCAGCGGCGGATATCCCATTCTTTTCAGAGCTGTACTGTATAACTCGACCTTCTTAGTAAGGGTCCTGAATCCCTTTTTTTTGAATTTTTCGTATTCATGGGGCGGGTAATAATATCTCCTCTTTTTTATATCTTCCAGTGTCAGGCCGGTTGGCGAAAGCTGATGTTCGAAGATGTCTCTGTAATTCATTTCAGAACCTGGGAGTTTAAGCCTTTTTGAAAGCTCGTCAATAATGGATTCGTCCTGTCTGCACTCTTCGGTTTTAACTATGGGTGGCTGATACATTACAAGATTCTCGGCGACGAGAGGGAACCCCTGCAAATGCTCGCTTTCGGTCCAGAAAGCGGCAGGCAGCAGATAATCGGCCATCAAGGCAGCGGGCGTCATAAAGAGGTCCGTTACCACCAGCATATCAAGATTTTTCAATCCTTCATACACTCTCTGAGGATTTGCTACGGTAAGCAGAGGATTGTTGCCAAACAATAATAATCCCCTGATTTTATAAGGTGCTCCTTCGGCCATTGATCTGAAAATTGCAGGTATGTGAGCAGAAGGCATATATGCTCTCCATCCCCCCAGTAGTTTGAACTCATCGGCGCCAAGCCTTTTTTTCGAGACTTCGGGAGGCAGTTTGTCTTTAAGCACAGGATAGGCCTTAAGAGTGTTCATCCCCAGGATGTCACCGCCTGGAATGTCGATATTGCCTGTAAGCGCCCTGAGTAAGGCGAGAGCTCGTACTGTCTGAAGGGAATTGGCGTTTTGTTCTATTCCGAGCCCCCAGTCCAATACGGCAGGCTTTACAGAGGAATAAATTTCCGTCGCCCTTACAATATCTCCCTCTTTTATTCCTGTAATACCTTCGGCCCGTGAAGGAGTAAAAGTAGCGGTATGTTCGGAGAGCTCATTGAATCCGGAAGTCCAATTCTCCACAAATTCCCGGTCGTAGAGCCTCCTTTTAATCATAACATGGATCATTGCCAACGCAAGCGCAGCGTCCGTGCCCGGTCGTACAGGCAACCACATTTCGCATCTCTTTGCTGTTTCCGATCTCCTCGGGTCTATGGCGATCGTCCGACAGCCCTTTCTCAGAACACGCTTTACCGCAGCGGCCGGTTCTCCGTCAGCGCTGGAAATAAGGGGATTATGACCCCAGAACACAATACATTCGGGGTTAGTCTCGCTGTAATAATCGGCAACGACAAAACCGCCGTATGTGAGGTGGCTAACGGTTATGCGAGGAATAAAACATTGCGCCAGACCCGGTTCATACCAATTCGGCGTACCAAGGGCGTTGGCGAATCTGACGACATGGAGATAGTGATGTCTGCCTGTCCCCTGTCCAATGGCAATGGTTTCAGGCCCCCATTCCCGCCTGAGTACATCGATTTTTTCAGCGATTTCGTCCAGCGCCGTTTGCCACGATATTTCCTGCCATTCGTTGTCTCCCCTGGCTCCCTTTCTCTTTAGAGGTCTCTTAAGTCTGTCTTGGTGATTGGCGATATCGGGAGACTTGATCCCCTTTATACACATCCATCCTTTATTTAGAGGAGAGTCGGGGTCCCCCTTAACGTTAACTACTTTTCCGTTTTTAACGAAAACCCTCACGCCGCAGCCTCCGTGACATGACCTGCATACGCTCTTAAAAACCGTTATTCCTTTATCTTTCATTTTATAATCTCGAATAGTTCCGACAGATTTCCGATATGCTTTACATCGGCCACGGAGAGATCGTAATTTTTATTTCTAAGAAATATCGGTTCCGCTCCTGCAGCCTTTCCAACCAAAACGTCGGCGTCTTTGTCGCCAACAAAATAGGACTGCCTGAGATCGATTCCATGCTCCGCCCTTGCTCTGTACAACATTCCCGGCGCCGGCTTCCTACATGAGCAGAAATCTTTGGGATGATGCCTGCAGTAATAGAAATCGTCGAATTTGTATTGTTCGATAAATACCCGGTTTACCTCTTTAACGAATCCTTCATCTACAATCCCCCTTGCAATACCTGACTGGTTGGAAATTCCTATTAATTTATAGCCCCTTTCCCTGAATCGCCCCAGATCTTTTACCTCGGAAAAAACTTCAAAATCTTCGAATCTGTTTAGATAATGCGCCTCTTTGCATAAGGTGCCGTCTCTGTCAAAAAAGATTGCTTTCCCCGGAGCGATTACTTCCCGTATGGCCGATACAACTTCGTCAACGCTTATTTCGTTTAAGCACTTAAGGTGGCCGTACCTGCACTGACGGGCAAAACAGGGAGCACACTCCATATCCTTTTTTAGCACTCTTTTTAAGAAGCTGTACTCCGATTCATCCGTTACATCGGGGGGGCCTGTAGACAGTGGATCGGTTGACCCGAATAGAGCGACTAAAGGAGTTCCCACTGCATAGGATATATGCATTGGGCCTGAATCGTTTGTGACCAGGGCATCGCATTCCGACAACAGAGCGCAAAGCTCTCTGAGAGATGTTTTGCCCGATAAATCAAGGAATGAGTCCTCATCGGATATATCACTCTTAATGTACTCTTTTATATTCTCTGCTATCTCTCTCTCCTTTTGCGAACCTGAGAGTATTATTGAAGCGCCTTCTTCCCTTATAAGGGTTTCTATAAGCTTTGCAAACCTCTCAGTCGGCCATCTCTTTGCCGATCCGAATGCCGCCCCGGGGTTAACCGCCACGACAGGTCTTTTTAAACGCCCAAGCCTCTCCCTTGCCTCTATTCTCTCCTCTAACGATAAAAATATCCATGGAAGAGTATTTTCCGCCTCCAGTCCCGCACCTCTGAGGAGGGAGAGATAATAATCCGTTTGATGCCCTGAGGTATTCCCGTGAAGGGATACAGGAGTGGTTAAAAGCAATCCCCGTCCGTCTCTGTTATAACCGATCCTTACGGGAATTCCTGCGACTAAGCATGTTAAGGCCGCACCAAAGGCGTTTTGAAAGAGAATCGCCCTTGCATAGGATTCTTTTTTTAAAAGACCAATATGCCTGAAAATCCTTTTTATCGAGTTCTCATAATATCCGTGGTCTCTTATGATTTCGTCTATATTCGGATTGTTTTCAAACAGGGGAAGAACATTGGCGTTGGCGATTATAGATATCCGCTCATCGGTAAAAGCCTTTCTCATGGCCCTTACGGCAGGCATACTCATAACCGAGTCGCCGATCCAGTTCACTCCTCTGATAAGCGTTTTGCTCACTTCTTTTTCATATCCTTAGAGTTTTTGATTTTTCTAAGTAATATAGTACCGTTTTTTGTATTATAAAGGAGTTTTCTTCCCAGATTGCCTCCAAGATCGAAACTCATTACCGGTATACGTTCTTCCTTTAATATATCCTCTCCTACCATAATGTTTCGTTCACCTACATTCAACAATCCTCCGACACTTTCCAGCACTGAGGCCCCTCCGAACATTTTGGCCTTCAGGTTAGCTCTTTTCGCGCCAAAGGTAAGCATTTTCTCTATGAGTTTTTGTATGGCGATGTTACCGTACTTTGGAGAAGGCAAACCTTCTCCGTTCCACAGAGGAAGCAGGTAGTGATTGATACCGCCGATTTGCAGATGGGGGTCCCATAAACAAACAGAAACGCACGATCCGAGTATGGTAGTTACTTCATATTCTTCTCTGTCGGCAAAAAGCATTCCCGGGTAAAGATAATGAGTTTTTTTCTGCTCCTGTTTTTCCATTAAAATTGTTCTTCTTCAAAGAGAAACTCATTGCCTTCTCCGGAGAAGACATCGACCTCCGCGCCAGACTCCAGCTCGGGCAACGTTATCGTGAATGTAGCACCCTGATCCTTTGCGCTTGACAACGATATTGTACCGTTTAATAAATCTACAACGGCTTTTGTAATACTCAGACCAAGCCCATGGCCTCTGTGGCTTTTTGTGGTCCCTGACTCGATTTGTTTGAAGCGATCGAAAATTACGTCCTGTTCATCGTCATCTATACCAAGACCTGTATCTTTTATAGTGATATGAAGACGCTCTTCTCTCCATACATTCAGTGTAACGATGCCTCTTTCTTTATTGAACTCTATGGCGTTGGCCAGCAGATTGGATAAAACAAAATGCAGTTTTTCGGGATCGGTATTGAAGTTCAGTTCTTTGTCCTTCTGTGACAACCAGTCCAGGACCAACTCAATTTGCACCTTTTTTTCTTCCGCTATTTGAGAAAATGTTTCAATAGTACTGTTTATCAAGGCGATTATGTCAACCCTTGAATTCGTAACGACTGCTTCTCCTGCTTCGATTTCGGCAGCTACAAATATATTTTTAAGCTGGAAATCCAGATTAAAAGCCTCTGCATGCACTAAATTTGCAATTGAAGAGACCATTTCCCTGTCTGTCTCCTTTCCTGTAGCCAGTTGTTTTGACAATCCCATAATGGAGCTTAAGGGGTTGACTATCTCATTTCTGATATTTGATAAAAAGTTGCTTTTTAATGCCTCCGATTCCTGAAGCCTTTTATTGAGAGCCTCCAGCTTCCTGGTCATCACCTTTAGATCATGAAGGGCCTTTTTATTTTCCTGAAATCGATTTCTAAGCTCGTCTAAAAGTTCATTATCCGTCAGCCTTATCATTCCTGCCTCCCTTGAAAAAAGTAGTCTTTAACAAGTTCAGTACTCTGAAATCAGCACTTTTTTGAGCTCATTTCGTAACTATCTTAAACCTGCAAACCACAATGATAATTATTTATAGAGGAACTAAATATTTTAACATTTATCGATCCAACTTAGGGACAAAAAGATATGATATCTTACAAACATTTAGACATAGTAAAAGAGAAGTCATAACTTGATTGGATAGGAATTTTCATTTTTTTATGCGGGTTTGCGGGGCGCCGGCAAAAAATGTAGCCCCAGGCTTTAGCCTGCGCAAACCGTTGGTCAGCCGAACCCGGGCGTAGGCTGAAGCCTGCGGCTACATTTAAAGACATCCGCCGAAGGCGTTAATTTTAGCAGTTTAACGTGGCGTATTTTATATATAATATAAGTGAAAGCCCTTATGTTACCGATCGATTATGAAAAAATGCCCTGGCGCCTTACCAAGCCGACCAGTCTTCCGTCTTTAATCGACGATTTAAAAAATTGTCAGTGGCGTCAGGTAAAATCTACTCCCAAACGAGCTGTATATTCGGCAGGCCCCTACTATATTAAAGTTTATAATTTTACATACTTCCATTTACTTAAACGATTCTTTTTTAATCATGCACGAAAAGAGTGGCGAATCTCCTGCCGTCTTTCCAAAACCGGAGCGAACATCGCGGCTCCTGTGGCATTTTGTTCATTTCGGGGGAAGTCGTATTTTGTAACTCGTTCAGTCGAGCCCTGTATAGCCTTAAGCGAGTTTTGTTTAAAAGAGTGGAATCGCCTGGATAAAAAAAGAAAATATCTGATAACCGATTTATTTGCCGATTTCATTGGCCGTCTGCTTAACGCAGGGTTATACCAAAAGGACTTTAATTTGGGCAATATTCTTATTGCCGGCGATTTTTCCGTTTTTTTCGCCATTGACTTACAGAGAGCCCGGCTGTTGCACCGTACTCTGACGGATCGGGAAAAGGCAAAAAACCTATCCTATTTGCTGCCATGTTTCGAAGGTACAGAAAGACGATATAAACTCAGATTTTTTATTCACCTGGTCAGGATTTTTCCCGAGATCAGGCCGCTTCTGCATAATATTCAGGAATGGGCCTATGAGAAGATTCGTACTCATCAACTCAAAAAATCTCATAGAAAATTGCGGCTAAACAACAATAAATCCCATCTTATCAATACTCCCGCAGTGAGGGGTTTTATTCGTAAAGAGTTGGACAACAGACTTATAAGTCTGTTATCGGAGGACCCCGATCGCCTTTTTCAAAACGTTATTGGAGATATGAAAAATTCAAAACGTTCAAGAGTCTCGTTAATCGAATGGAATGACAGGCGATTCATAGCAAAACGTTATAATCTCAAGGGATTGCTGTTTCGTATCAGACGTTTATTCTCTTCCTCTTTTGCCATTCAAAAATGGAATACAGCTAATTTATTATCTATTCGAGGAATTGCAACGCCAACGATTTTTGCTTCTCTCGATATGGGAGTCGGTTTTTTCTACAGAGGCACAATAACTCTTCATGAGTATATAGAACAACCTCATGGAAACCAGGATTTCTATAAAAACATTTTAATTTCCAAATCCGGCAGGCAGAGGGTGCTCTCTTGTCTGGCTTTTTTATTAAGACATATTCATGAAAGCGGTATTTATCACGGAGACGGAAAAGTCAGTAATTTTCTTTGGACTGAAAAGAGCGGGGAAATAAAAATTTTTGTGATCGATCTTGACAGTACTCGTTTTGTCAGGAAAATAAGCGACAGACAAAGGTTTTCCGACTTAAAAAATATGTTGGTTTACCTTGTCAGAGCGGGCGGAGATAAGGCTATAATAGACGAATTCTTCGACGAGTATGTAAAACAAAACCCTCTTAGATTTAAAAAGCGGCGCTCATGGATTAAAAAATTGCACAAAAAAGTAAAAAAACAACTGCTCCACATTCAAAGCAGACAGAAACGTTAGCAGACAACTGTCCGAATTATGCTGACAAATTCACCTGACCCTGATCCCCGCCTGTTTTTATTTTTTACAAATAATTAACGTTTAAAAAAAAAGGGCGGTTATGATAACTTAAAATTGGTTTGTAGGTGTTTTACCTACAATTGAACAAAAAGAATTAAGAGTCTGTTTTCTATTTGTAGTTCAATGTCATTAACTTAAGGAGCAAAACACCTTCCGCCTTCACCGGCTTAACTCAAAGGCTCCGCTTCGCTGCGCCTTCTCAAACATGACCCGCTTCCGTCGGAAGGTGCTTCACCCCTTAAGTTAATGGTCTTGATTTGTAGTTAATATAAGCAACTTTAAGAAGGAGGTAAATATGGTACCTGGAAGAAGATTTTTTATTATCATGTCGCTGGTTCTGGTCTTTGGATTTATTACCGGTGTTGCACCTTTAACAGGTGAAGAGAAAAAGAAAGAGTATCAGATTAAGAGCGGGTTGTCTGCAGCCTCGGGTCTCGAATCGTCAGCAAGTGATTATTTTGATCCCGGAATCGCTATCGTAGGAAAAGAAACCTATCCTCATTTCCCTTCACGAGCACAATCGACGAGGAAGCTGACTTCCGATATGTTTAGCGATCCTGAATTTTGTGGAGGATGTCATGAGGAAATTTACGAACAGTGGAACGGCTCAATGCACTCTCATGCATGGAACGATCCGGTTTTTCAGGCTGCTTTAAAAAAGGCAAGCAAAGCGACCGGCACACTGGTGGATAAGCTCTGCATAGGCTGTCACTCCCCTATCGGTCTTCTCACAGGAGAGGCCAGCGTTACCGGCGAAAACATGAGCGAAGTAGCAAAAAAGGGTGTGTCATGCGATTTTTGCCACTCAATATCCGAAGTACGCGGAGTTGGAAATGCACCTTTCGTACTCGATCCGCAGAACAATCCACGAGCATTAAAAAGAGGACCTTTCAGAGATTCCGTATCTCCCTTTCACGATACGGAATACTCCGAAGTATTTACAAAATCGGAGATATGCGGCGCCTGTCACAATGTTTCTCACCCGCTAAACAGAATGCCCATAGAGAGAACTTATGACGAGTGGAAAGACAGTCCCTATGCCGGAAAAGGCGTTCAGTGTCAGGACTGTCATATGACACCGGGGCCGGGAGTCAAGGATAACCCCGGAACGGCAACATCTTTTAGTAAAAAAAGAAGACAAATCTACACCCACTATTTTATAGGCGGAAATGTCATAGTACCTGAACTCATGGGAAGCAAGAAACATGCGCAACTGGCCAGAGAGATGCTGCAGGCTGCTGCAACGATTGAAATGGAAACTCCCAAAAAGTTAAAGCAGGGCTCTACGGCCAGGATCGATGTAAAGGTTACCAACAGCGGCGCCGGGCACAAATTGCCGACCGGCTTTCCCGAAGGCAGAGAGGTGTGGGTGGATTTTAAGGTAACCGATGCAGCGGGAAAATTAATTTACAGGCTTGGAGCCGTTAAGGATGGTCTTACAGAGAAAGGAACAAAAAGTTTTAAGGTCGTTCTTGGCGACCCGGAGGGTAATATAGTGGATTTGGAGTTGTGGGAGGCGGACAAGATATTGTACGACACACGTATCCTTCCCCATGGATATGCTGAACTCGATTATTCCTTTTTTGTTCCAAAGAATGCAAAGAGCCCTTTAACTATTACGGCGGACCTCAATTACTGGTCTTTTCCACAGTTTATAGCGGATAAGCTCTTGGGCGAAGGCGCTCCGAAAATTCCTATAATTAAGATGACTTCAGTAAGCAGGAAGGTTGAGACTAAGTAGAGTCCTTTTACAGGTGGTCTCTAAAGTAGAAACAACTCCTTTTAATCCCTTTTTAAAGGGAAAGGGGAGAATATTTAATGAATATTAATTGATAAACAAGCTTCAAAATAGAGAGAATTTCAATTAATATTGCACGATGTACTCAGGAGGTATTGTGGTTAAAAAAATAAAAAAAATATCTGTTATTAAAGTTTTTCCCCTTTTGTTGATTCTTGTTTTTATATCGACAGGAGTCTTGGTAAACAAATCTTTTTCCCCTTCTGTCGCGCTGGCGGTTCATGGAGATTTCTCGACTTTGAGTCCCACACAGAGTAACCTTTTATCTGAGCTCGTAGACCGTTATTTAAATATTCAGGCTCTATTGGCTTCAGATACCATAGATGGTGTTAAAGAGGAAGCTCAATTAATGTCCGACATCGCCGGCACTCTGAAAAAATCCGATATTACCGGTGTATTAAAGACAATGACGGACCCTGTGATCGATGCTATTAGCGGATTACAGTCCGGCGATATTAAAAACGCGCGTTCTTCTTTCGCCGGAATGAGCGATGCTTTTGTGGAGTATGTAAAAGGGTTTGGTAAGAAGGATGCTAAAGCCAGAGACATCAAAATAAAATATTGCCCTATGAAAAAATTATCCTGGCTGCAAATGAATCAGGAGGTTAAAAATCCTTTTTATGGCAAGATGATGCTCACATGCGGCAGCGATGTAGAGTATTAACGGAGGTCGGCCCCTGAATAAAAACTGTTGTTTCGCCTTTTATCGGCAATATCCGTAATAACGCATAATCTGGCTACATTATAACGTGCTCGCAAACTTTTTGCGAGCACGTTTACAAATATATTATCAGGCCTGCCTCTTTTACTGCCTCCATTTTTTCAGCCTCTCATTCCAAACTTGGAACCTGAATCTGATCCAAGGATTTCATGACCGTTGACTATCCTAATTATTCCTGTTATACTGACATACCCTGTAATTGCCGTACCTTTAACCGGCAGATGACGCATCATTAAGAAAGCAGACAGTACGGATTTTTTTACACATAACCTTACTAAGAGGCAGATATTTATGAGAATCGTTCTTATACTTATAGTCATAGTAATACTGTTTCCCTCTTTCATTTCAGCTCAGAGAGAGGATGATTACACCCTTGCCATTATGCATTATAAAAACAGAGAGTTTATAAAGGCAGTGACTAAACTGGATAAAATAGTAAACACAAAACCCGATCCAAAGGCATATTATCTTAAAGGGTATGCTCTCTATGAGCTTGGCAGATATGAAGAGGCTTCAAAGCATTTCATGCATACATATTTTATACAGCCCGATTTTAAAGCGGCAACTATTTTTCAGACAGGAGATATCCGGAAAAAACTCCCATGATTGTGCGCTGCGCCACAAAGCCGGACTTAAAACGACCTCTCATACCCTCCTTATTCAGAGTGACTGCCTATACTGCGATTTCTCTCTTTATGAGCCTGTTAATGCTTGCCGGAGAGTTGCGCTGTGAAGAGAAAGTGCTCAGGCTAAGTGTGGAAGAGGCTGTTGCATTGGCTCTTGAAAGAAATCTTTCTTTAAACATCGAGCAATACAACACCAAAATATCAGAAACCGATATCATGGCCGCTAAGGGTGAATTCGATCCCTATTTTGAAATCGATATCAATGAAGTCTATGGCAAGTGGCTTACTCCGACAAGTCTTCAAAATTCTCAAGAGAGGTCTTACAGTTACGATATAACCTTATCAGGCAAATTCGATACAGGAGCAACCTACGATCTCTCTTTTGATAATGAAAGGTCAAAGGCCGAATCCGTCTTTTTGGAAATCAATCCCTTCTATTCAACGGAATTTATACTGACCCTGACACAGCCGCTGTTAAAGGATTTCGGTTCGTCAGTTCAGAATACAAAGATTTATGTAGCCAAAAAAAATTATGAAAAGTCTCTGCTAAAGCTGGATGGTAAGGCAATAGATACTGCTGCCGAAGCAGCGAAAATATATTGGGATATCCTGGAGGCGGGAAGCAGGCTCGAAGTGGAGACTTTATCGCTCTCACTGGCGATGAAGATGCACGAAGAGATAAAAGCCAGGATTGATGTAGGAGTTCTTGCGCCTGTTGAAGTTTATAATACTGAGGCCGAAATCGCCAAGAGAGAGGAAGTGATAATAGGGGAAGAGAAGAGAGTCGGAGACATGGAAGATCGACTTAAATCTATTTTAAACCTTGATGACTGGTCAGTGCGGATCGAGATAGTTTCGTCCCCTCCAGGTATAAGTGAGATTCATGAATCCGATGATGTAATCACTTTTGCATTAAAGAGCAGACAGGACTATCAGGAACTCCTCCTGGAAAAGGAAAATAAAGAGGCCCTTTTACATTTTTATAAAAATCAGCGCCTTCCAGACCTTAGTATATACGGCTCCTACGGACCAAATGGTCTTGACAGAAATTACACAGACGCCCTTGACGAGATGTTGAGTGGAGATAATTATTACTGGAAAATGGGTGTAATCTTTAAATCTAAGTTGGGTAACAGGGAAGGTAATGCAGATTACTACAGAGCTAAATACGAGATCGAGCAACTTACAGCATCCATAAATGACCTGAGAAATAATGTAACCATAGAAGTAAGAGAGGCGTTGCGTGCAATCGGACATGCCGAAAAGAATATAAAAGCCACTAAAAAAACAAGGTATGCTGCAAAGAAAAGACTTGAGGCTGAAGAGGGGAGGTTTAATGTCGGCCTTACTACATCCAACGATGTGCTTAAATTTCAGAATGAGTTCGCAGATGCATTGTTTCAGGAAAAGAAGGCGGAAATCGATTACGCAAGAGCCCGAATAGAACTCAATCGGGTTCAGGGCAAGCTTCCCTGATGGACCCCGTAACGCATGCTCTTACAGGTTTTCTTCTGCCTCATCTGGGCTTTAAAAGAAAAGCCTCTCTCACAGTATCCGTAATCTCCTCTCTCGCTCCTGATCTGGATTACATTACCATGTTCATGAGTCCCCTCGATTTCCTTAAATATCACAGGGGTATTACTCACGGCGTCCTTGCCCTTTTCCTCTTTCCTCTTTTAGTCGGTCTTTTGCTCAGATATAAATTTAAAGGCGGCTTCTTTTATTATGCTTCGTTGAGCTTTCTGTCATACGGTCTTCATCTGTTTATGGATTTGACTACTCAGTACGGCACAATGGTTCTATCGCCCCTTGATTGGACCCGATATTCGCTGAATCTTAATTTTATCATAGACCCCTACATCCTGATCGGTCTGTTAGTCGCTGTTACAGCCTGTTATTATAGTAAAAAAAAGACCATATATATTGCCTTGCTTTTTTTTATTCTTTTTTCGACTTACAATGTCGGAAAGCACTATTTAAAAAAATCGGGTGAAGAGTTTCTAAGGGACAGTATGGACGAATATATTTACAATATATATCCGTTGCCCAACGATTTTCTTAGTTGGTGGTTTGTTTCAGAATCAAAAAATACTATTAAAGCAGGTATTGTAGATATCTTTACTGAAAGCGTATATATACGAGATGAAATGATCTATTCCGAATCGGATCGTCTTGTGCGTGCTTCAAAAAAAACCAAGGCAATGGAGATTTTCTTAAGCTTCGCGAAACATCCTTATCCTGAGATTATACGGGAAAACGATATAACCTTTGTTGTGTGGAGGGATATTTCCTTTTCTTTTGTACGTGGAAATCGATTTTCCGCGACAGTTGAGTATGACAGAAATGGAAATATAATCGATTCTTATTTTGTTTTTTAAGGGGCTTACCTTTTAAGTATGGTATGGTACTTCTCTTTTAAAGAGTCGAATTCCTTACGTTCTTTTCTAAAAACTTCCATTAAATACTTTTGAGTCTCTTTAGCCTCTTTTATGTCTCTCCTCCAAAAGAGGACTATCAAGACAAGTACAATCCAGCCTAAATAATACATATAAACCTGTTTTTTGCTTCCCTGATTTATAAACCTAAAAAACAGCAGTCAGCTATCAGCGGTCAGCCTTCAGCCTGGGAAAGAATTGATGTTATGCCAATAATAAGCTTCACCTTACGGGTGAACCTGCTTTGAAACATAAAGTGTCGCAATGAAAAAGCTGACAGATGATGGCTGACTGCTAAATGCTGTTTTTTAGGATAAAAGGAGCTGTTTTTGGGAATAATTTTTGA
The DNA here is from genome assembly GCA_029001845.1 of Candidatus Magnetocorallium paracelense. Taxonomy (GTDB): domain Bacteria; phylum Nitrospirota; class Thermodesulfovibrionia; order Thermodesulfovibrionales; family Magnetobacteriaceae; genus Magnetocorallium; species Magnetocorallium paracelense. The sequence goes on from JAREWP010000050.1 coordinate 98,002, forward strand.
TTTTGATGTTCGGGACCGAGTCATGAATTCTTAGATTAACAGCGATGTAACAGATGCTTTCTTTTATCGAATTTACCAATCTAATCGGATCAAAGCTTCATCATTGCCATATTACTTAATAACCCGATCCCGGATTTGAGAGCAAGAATTACCAGTTCACTACAGATTGGTTCTCTTTGTCTTTAAAGACGCCAAGAGAAATCATTACGATATCTACGAAATACCACATTCCGAATCCGCCCATAGTGAAAAGCATGAGAAGTCCTGTTCCGATTTTGTTGACATAAAAGCGATGGCCTCCGGCCCAGCCCAGAAAAAAGCATAAAAGTAATAATACCAGACGGCTCTTTGTAGATTCCTGTCCTGCGTTTGCATTGTCAGCCATTATTTACCTCCGAAAAATTTAGGATAATAAAATATGAGGATTCTATGAATCCTTAGTCATTGTTATAGTCATTTTAAACTATGACCGTTTTTATGTCTGTATCATATGATACAGGCTCTGAAAATAAGCCTCAACTCTCTAAAAGCAGCCCTAAGAACTTAATAAAATGATTACTATTTTATGAAACCGGTTGTTAATATCGAAGCGGTTGTATTAAAATTAATGGTTACACTTTACTCTTTTATTACTTTACCTCTGTCGGGGCGTAGCGCAGTCTGGTAGCGTACACGGTTCGGGACCGTGTGGTCGCTGGTTCAAATCCAGTCGCCCCGACCATTTACCCCTTATTTTTCAAGGGTTTACGGTCCTTGATTTCTTCAATGTGCACCATTTGTGCACCATCTACCACAGATTTCAGCATGTTGGTATTAAGGCTGGCGTATTTTTTGGTCATTTCAGATGTGCTGTGACCTAATGCTTTGGAAACAATATCAAGCCCTACACCTGAGTTCACAGCTTGGCTGGCTATACTGTGTCTTAGCCCTGCATATAGTTTAATATAAGGGACTCCGGCTTTTTCTCTTGCCTTGTGCCATATCTTTTTCAGGTAGCTGTCAATATAGGGTCTTCCATGTTCATTTGTAAAAACAAAAGCATCGGGCAGCTTGTTATCGAGGAGACTTAAATCAAAGTGTGCTGATATAGGCAGGTAATATGGTTTCTTTCCCTTTCTCTGTCTTATTTCGTCCAGGCTCCATGTCTTGGATATAAGTACTATCATATTTTCAGTGTCGAAATCTTTAACCTTTAATGCTCTGGCCTCTCCCGGTCTTACAGGATGATACATCATAAAAGAGAATATGGGTTTGTGGCACTCTTTTATCTGATGTAATATTTTAAACTGATCTTCCTTGGTAATCCACTCAATAGGTTTTTCCTCGACATCGATTGACGGGAACTGAGGCATCCTTAAAAGGATTTCTGTCCTAAAGAGCCAGTTACAAAAATTCTTTAACATTATGATGATATTCTTTTTAGTTTTCGAGGAAAGCGTATCCGGTAGACTTAGGTAAAAATCCTCTATATGGTGAGTCCTGATATACCTGCAATCCATAGCCTTCAAGAAGGGAAGATAGTATGTTCCGGTTAATCGTTCTACTTCTTTTTTATGCTTAGGAGATAAATCCTTTTTAGTATGAATCCATTTGTCAAGCAGGATATGACCCCGATATTGTTGAACTTCTTTGGGTAGGTAGTCATTTATCAGGAAAATACCGTCATCAATATCCTTCCGGATATTTTCAAGGAGCCTGTGAGCTCTTTTGTAGCTGTCAAGTATTTTCCCGTCTGTATCCCTTGATATTCGATACTTGTTTTTCTGATGATAAAGGAATATAAAAAAAGTTTGCGGGTGAGTATTACAGTCAGGACAGAAAATATCTCTCTCAGGGATACTCAGGAACGAATTGCCACATTTGGGGCATTTCTCACGAGTCTTGACTTTACCTTTCATACATAATCCCTTATCTCCAGGGTCAGGAGTATGAGTATTGGAAAGGTAATTGTATTCTTTTGATTTGCTGTCAGTCAAGATTGCCATTACTTCTATCTGAATATATCTATCCTGCCCGGCTCCCCGGTTCCGGCGAGCGCCGAGCCTGCTTAGTACAAATGTATTCTTTCCGGCAAAGCGGCCACTCGATTTACAGAATACATCTATTGTTTTCCCTCGATTACTGTTCCGATCACCTGTAGAGCACTTACCAGTCTTCGGTATTTCTCCTCAACCTCTCTCATATCGCTCCTGAGTCTCCGGAGGCTGTTATCAAAATCCTTCTCTCTCACCCTGAGGTAATCCTCAAGATACTCCTTGCTTGTGAAACGCTTATTACATTCAGGGCATTTATTGACTCTCTCCACATACTCCGATCTGTCAAAGGTCTGTTTTCTCCGGAGTTTTACATTACAATCGGGACAGTCCATGATACACCTCTATTTTTCGAAATGATTTTTTATTACCCATTTGCCTATGGGGTCAGCCCTTCGCAAACCCTTGATTTTCCGTACTCTCAAAACCACCTTGGGTAATAAAAGATTCTCTTATATTACCCGGCCTTTAAATCCTCCCGGCACGATCTATTGAACTCTTTAGCCCGTCCAACACTTTCTCGCTCTCCATCTTTATTACCTCCTCCTTTGCTGAGATTCTTTTTAACTTTTTGCGAAAACTCTTTAAGATAGCCGACATCCTCTTTAATAGTTGGTTCCTCTAATAAATCTTTACCTCCTATGGCTTCAAGATCGTCAATTAGCTTGCCGGCATAGTGTTGCAGGAGATAAATGTCATCTCTGTCATCAAAAAAACCGTCATCATTCAAAGAGTCTATATCTGATGAATGAATTATTTCTATTCCGGCCTCCCGGAGGGCTGCATCCATGGCTTTCATCACAGGAACAATATAATGCAGAAGATTGGTGTCTTTAGAAAGGTGGTGCTCCCTCAGGTATTGCTGATGGCCTCGTTTCAGTCCATTCAACAAGAGCTTTATGAAACTTCTTTGCCCGATATTTATGCTTTGCTTTGCTTTTGAAACGCTGGCAATTGATCTGGCCGCTACAGAGGTTGTATTAATAAGGTCTTTGAGAAATTCCGCTCTGCCGGGATCGAATGAAACAGTATTAACCTCTGTAAAGGTCTCAAACAGCACACCATTGGCAATCTGTTGTAACTTTTGAATCTGTTCAATAAGAGATGCATCTGTTATTGAAAGACCGTCAAGCTCCAAAGCCTTAGCCACAAAATCATATCTTTTTATAAAACGTCGTATACTTTGATAGGAAACATCTATCCCGTCTTTTTTAAGGTCTGCCTCAATTTCTTTAAGTGTCTTCCGTTGCTTATATTTCATATCGAGGACAAGCGACCTGGTCTCCTCATCAAGCTTGTCAAGCTTATTTTGTCTGCCCACCTGCCAGCTCCTTTGATTGATCTGATTTCTCTGTGACCTTCACATTCGGCTTTGTTTCATGAATAGAGATGTATTTATTTAATTCCTTTTTGATTTGCTGTGAGTTTTCTATCCCCATACCGTGGTCTGACTCAAGGAATTTCTTTAAGTCTGATGTAGCTTTGTAGTCATTGTTTTTCTCAAAGAATCGTTCAAAGAGAGGGCCAAGATTTACTCTCATATCTTCAACTTGAGCACTCACTTTAAGGCTTTCTCTAAAGGTCACCACAGTAGTTGAGGATACCCCCTCAAGTGTCACCGTGGTAGCTCCATTCCTCCTGTCTCTGGCTATAGCTGTCAATTCAGCGCCAATGTCGTCAAGGGTTTTCCTGTCTCTGTCGATCCGGGCTTTTGTTGTCAAGAATTTTCGGGTAAGTTTCTGGATATCTGCATCCTCCGTTATCACAAGGTGCTTCCTACCTTTCACCTGGATCTGTTTAAAAGTTTTCACCTTCCCTAAGTTATCGGGAGATCCTTTTACTTCGGAACCTGCCTTTACACTCTCTCCCGACACCTTTTTTTCATTACTATTCTCTAAATTTTTCTTTTGGCTCACTTTTTTACCTCCTCTTTTTAATAATAGTAGTTAATATCCTAAGAAATACTCTTTATATGTGCTGTAAGCATTGATATCCCTGCATTTGTGATATACCATAAAAATTTTTTATTTTTGTGAAAACGGCCCGGCCATGCGGAAATTTTTCATGCTGTTTTCTTGCATGTCAGAAGTTTGCATGTTACTACTTCCAAAACCGGGTTACATTTGCTATGATATGTAACCCCTGCAATCCCTTGATGTACATAGATTATCTGCAATACGCCAATTCTTTAAAAACTCTGCCGGAATGATTTTCTGAAAATGGAGAATTTTCCTCAAACCCTTATAAATCAAGAACTTACGGCTACTTGGAGCATTTAAATATATCATGAAGTGCTCATAATAATATGATTATGTGAAGTCCTTTCTCATTACTTGACTCATAAGGGTTTGACGGAGTGTTACTCAACTTAGCCCCCTGTTACTCACATCACCTCCAAGGTGTTATACAATGTGATTTTGTCCAAGTTTATACCGGAATCCTCAGTCATTTATTTAAGGGGCTATACATCCCCGGATGGTTATCATAGTCCTGCACTGCATGGACATAAATCATTGTGGTCAAGATTGAAGCATGCCCGGCCAGCTTCTGAATTTCATGAATCGGAACTCTCGATTGTGCCAGAAAAGTAAATGCACTGTGCCTGAGAGAATGGGCGCTTATGGCCTCGCCCTCCCTCTGGATCTCAGCCTTATCAACGTATTTATAAACGACATTTTCAACCTGCCTCGGTGATAAAGGAATATTAGCTCTACTTTTCCTTATAACCAGCTTACCCTTCTTGCGATTATATATATAGGGCAAAAAAACAGGCATGTTGCTGCTAATCTTCACCTCTCTCTTTATAACTTCAAACCAGGCATCAAAAGCCTCTAAAGCTCTCCCGTTTAATATCACAGCCGTCCGGGGACGACTCCTTATCCAACCCTTTCGATCCTCGATCCAAATCTTTTGTTGCTGGTTATATCTTTTTCTCTCAATATGCTTGTGCCGGATTTTGGCTACCTCGTTAGCTCTTAATCCGTACACGGCAAGGATATACAAGATGGCACGGTCTCGCTTCCCAATATCGGTTGATACGTCCGGCTGACATAAAAGCCGCTCAGCCTCTTCCAGTGACATCACTTTGCCGTAACCACGATCTTTTTTAGGTATGGTAAGAGATAACTCTGAAAAATCAACAGGATTATGAAATTTACGATTTTCACGCTGTATATAGGTTAGGAATCTGTTTACTGCTATTACTTTACTCCATATAGTCGAGTCAGCATAATTTTTTTCCTGTAGAAAGTCCTTGTAAGCCATAACATCTTTATGGGTGATCTCCATCAGGTCTTTATCCAGCCACAGAAAAAAAGAGTTCAATTGATAGTTATAAGTTTTCTGTGTATTCTCAGTATTCAGAGTTGCAATAAAGCCCTTCAAGTACTTCTGTAATGATTCGCTTTGAGCACCTCTGTCGGTTTTAAAGTCATTGAGTGATGAAATGGGGTTGTGAAATTTTTTTATTTGTTCCTCAAGGAAAACAAAGAAACCTCGAAGGGCTGAAAATTCTCTTCTTGTTGTCTTCGGAGACTTGTCCTTTGCCAGAATTTCTTTGTATTCATGGAGGATGGTTTCATTGATCTCTGATAAAGAACAATCAAAGTGCCTGAAGAAGCGTTGAATAATTGACCTGGCTATTCTCCGGCTTCCGCCGCTATCGAACCGATCCAGGTATTCCTTCAGTAGCTTCTTGCCCTTTGGGGTTTGCAGAAACATCATAATGAGAAACATCATCATGCGGCCACTCCTTGTTTAGCTATCGCGTGCTTTAGTACATTAATAACAACTCCGGCTTCCTTCCTGCGGAGCTTTCCGGGGTTGGTTATCTTGAACTGCCTGTTAATGAAATTTTGTAAATGCTCACAATCCCAGCCTGCCCGGCAAGCCAGATAATCAATCAATTCCAACTGCTTTCTCGTTACAAGGTATATAACGTTTGGATGGTCAGTCTTTATCTTTTGTTCCGCGACCAGCCTATCTATAACCTCTATTGCCTGTTGTTTGGTTAACCCTCTGATCGACCTTTGTCCTGAAACCCTCTTGACCCGCCTCCTTAGCTTCTCTTCTGAAAGGTTTAAAAGAGATGCCATAGTCCATATTTTCTTAACCTGTTTCTCCGTTATCTCGACAAAAGACATTTTAAATACTTACTCCTCCCTCAGTGATAAGCGTGTACGCCTTCAGGTATCGCTCTTTGACTATATTCAAATGATATTTGAATAGGCTCACATTTTCATCCGCCAGAGCCCCGTCCATCTTTTCAATGGTGTTTTGTATGGCTGTGTATAGATTAGGAAAAGCTCCCTTTATCTCTATATCAATAACATCATAATTGGAGAGCCACCTGTTCAGATTATGGTACATCACGATCATTTCTTCCGTTTCAGGAGTCATTTTATTTTCCAGCTCTTCTATTTGATGATAATTTGTCCAGGTCTGAAGATTCATTTTTTTTATGAGATGGGATGGTATTGTTTTCTGAAGTTCCTGACGTTCTTATGTATAAATAATCATTATAAAGGCTTGAAATATAAAGATTTGTGCTGGAACTTCTAGTTGATAATAGAAGTTCTTTTGACGTTCCCAAGAGTTCCATCTGTTTTTTGGGAGTTTTGTAAAAAAAGCCAATAGAACTTCTTTTCTCATTTAGAGGATAGCATTAAGTCCTTAAATTCCAAGACTTTCTAATAATAGCACCCTTTAGGGACTTCAGAAAGCTATACCCTCCCTTAGTAGTTTTAAAAATCTGTCTTTTTTACCGTGGATAGTTACTGGAATAGTATTCTCATTCTTCTTGGTTTCAATTAAATGAGATTCCCTTAGCATTGTATAGACTCTCTCTTTTTTAAGAGGGAAATAGGAACCTTCCCTTATTAAATATTCCCGTAGTTCATGCCACGTCTCACGCGGCCTCAAATACAAGAAGGTTTCATCATAATGACCAATCCTATTACCGTTATTACCTCCTATAATCTCTCCTGGTAAATCAACGTGGCTTAATTTAACCTTTTCTTGATTGATCAATGCAGACAATATTTCGAGGAATCTCTTGACAGGGCTTTCCTCTTGAAGTCTCAAGCTTTGCTGGTCACGCAATTTTTTGAATATTTTCCAGCCTTTGTCGCTCATATCTTCAGCTTGTTCGTCATTAATAGCATTTGCTGTTTTTAGCCAGTTAAGCACTGTTTCCAGTGTGGCCTGTAAATAAGCTACTTGTTCATTCAGTTTGCCATGTGATCCTTCAATAGAAGTTGTCTTGCGAAGAGTAATAAATCTTTTGTCAAAAAAACTGGTTATATCTTTCATGTTTTTTTGAATCCACAATATGTAAGAACTCATGGCATGAGGCAATAATGATGCTTTTTCCTGTATTACCGAAAGCTTTTCCTTATTCACTTCCCCCTTATTTATTTCAACAATCATTATCCTGGCTAATGTACTTTCCAGAGATACAAGCTCTTCGCCTGTTATCAATAGCATCCCCTGTGGATGAAAGCGGCCTTTATCGCTGGTGTCATGATTAAGCCTTCCTCGGCCTGTTCTATTACTGTATGCCCTTATAGTACGCTGTGCCAATTCCTCCATTTTTTTAGCTTCCTTTTTATCTGTGCTCGGATGATAGTCATCAAGCACCATCAATGTATCCTTTAGCCAGAAAGCATATTTCTCAGCATTATTAGCGGAATCAGTGAAGTTTGATAACTGCTGAACATTACGAAAAGTCCCTAAATGAGCAAGCATAATCACGGCAAGACTGCTTTTAAGGCTGCCTGAACCGCCCAGTATATATCCGCTGAAATTCGGAGTATTTTCGACAATCGTGGTAAGAGGAGCAAGATACAGGAGTGCAAATAACGGAAACGTTTTTTCATGATCAGCTAAATCCAAAAAAGAAAGGCTTGTCTGGATTGCTTCTTTCTCGTTTTTAACATTAAGAGGAAGATTGTAACGATCAAGACCCTTTGGTAATCTTGATGAAACCTTTTCCATACCAATGGCTCCATTACCTGATAGATAAGCCTGTGTAGCATTGATTTCCCGCCATCCTGTACAAGTATATACTGTTTCTCTTTCCGGGTTGGATTCAACCTGGATCAAATGCCTAATATAATCCTTAGTACCCTGACCAGGTTCAATGACGGGCTGATTACCCCAGAACTGATGAATCCAGTTTAAAGTAGAAAATGCATTTGACAAAATTTCAATCTCAGGCAGTTTCTTTTTTGTGGTTAATATTTCACCCTCTATAGCGTATAGTAATTTTACATCTGCTCCGTCATCCTCAGTAATTTCCTTTGTTATTGTGGCTCTAAAATTTGATATTTTTATTTTAATTTGCTCGTAACGTAACTTTTTAATTCGATAGATATAACCCATGGCATCTCGACAATAGTCCTCATTGATCAATGTAAAATCATTTTCCTTTAAACTTGAGTCTGACTTTTGTTGATAGTGGCTAATTGCTTCTTTAATATCCCTTTTCTTAAGCCTTGAGGAGTTAGCCTGAAGGTTATTGATATATAAAGCTCTCTCTGTCGGACTTTTAACCTGCGCGATTCTCTTAATAATCTCATCTATTTCATCGTAAAGTGTTTCTGATGTTACCTCTTTTATGGACTCTTCTATGGTTAGTTTTCTGACCTCTTTAACCGGGAGTTTTTTAAATTCTTCAACGGAATGATGACACAGATAGTCATCAAGTCCCTTGTATTCTTCTCCTTCAGGTAGATGTACAATAAAAACCTTTGCGCCAAGATCTATCAGTTTATGAGCTAATCTGTATATTGCTTGTTTTAGGTTCTTCTTTACACCCCTTCTGTTAGGTAGGTTAAAATCATTATCCGGAACTAAATGTATTTCTCTGCCATCAATAACCATCTCTTCAAAATCTTTTATTAACTCACCATTACCATTAGACCAGCTCCAAAGACCTGACATGGCGATAGTATTCAAGCCTTCCTGACATCCTTTCAGAGCTTTCTTCTCTCCCTCGGCTATATAAAGTGTTTCCCCTGCTTTGCATATAGAGTCTTTGCGCTTGTTATAGACATACAGCCTGTTAGCACTACTGTCATGTCAAGTTTGAATTGACGCATAAGAATGTGGTATATTTTTTCATAATAAAACCTAAAAGGGGGATAGATGAAGAAATATACTGTAACTTTAACAAGAGAGGAACGAGATTTATTAAAAGGAGTTACTTCAAAGGTGTTATTTTCCATGAAAAATCAAATAGAGAGAGTAAGAAAGTAGCGAAATAAACAAGCCAAATAGTAAAATCTTCCATAAAAAAGTAACCTGAATCATTCCGGTAAATCCCTCCCCAAAAAAGCTGTCAACAGGAAGAAAAAGTCGTAGTCTATACAGAAGTCTGTCTGGTTAAATTACAGGAATCCGGCAAAGATTATCCCTGGCCGAAGCCTGCAGAATGCCCTGAATGCAGGAGCACAAAGTTGTGGTG
>JAREWP010000039.1 GCA_029001845.1 Candidatus Magnetocorallium paracelense
CCTTCACGATTTCACTATTCCTTTTACCAATAATCAGGCAGAGCAGGATATTCGCATGATGAAAGTACGACAGAAAATCTCAGGTTGCTTTCGTACTTACAATGGTGCCCTCTATTTTGCCCGTATCCGCAGTTATATCTCTACTGTCAGAAAACACAGCCAGGATATTCTCTCTTCTATTTACTATGCCTTGCTCTCTAATCCCTTTATACCTTCATATACTTAATGTCACATATTTATACCTGAGTAGTTACCTTTTCTTTAATTCTGATTTCGACTCTTACATTATATGTTTTTTCCAGTACTATTTATAATGATAAGTTCGCATCGATTCCTGGTATGTCTTTTGTGCCTGAGGGAGAATATATTATCCCTGAGAATATGAAGCGTTATTTTAAATTTTATGACAGCGATAAAATTAGAATAGACAAATCCTTTTATATTCAAAACAGAGAAATAACAGTCAGCGATTTTCGTGAATACTTCGATAATCTTGATGAGAGTATGATAGAACGTGTAGGAAATCAGTGGAGTAGAAGTCTTTATGGTGAGAGATATGCTAATGAGAAGCCGGTGGAATATGTTTCATGGGATTCGGCGTCAGATTATGCAAAATGGATTAGCGTTATGAAAAAAAAGGATTACAGATTACCTACCATAAAGCAGTGGATAGCTGCATCATTTTTATTCAGTGAAGATAACCCCGTAACAAACAATGATAAACCTGTATCTAAGGTACGCTTTGAAGTAGATCATTTGCTTGGAAATCTTAGAGAGTGGTCCTCTGAACCATGTGGGAGTGAAAAATATAATCTGTTAGGGAATGACTATATAACGGATATAAGTGAAATAGGAAAGGCATACTGTGCTAAAGCTAAAGATAAATGGAAGGCTGTTGGTTTTAGGCTGGTATTAATAGATAACGAATAACACAGTAGTGCCATGTCAGGTTTGAATTGACGCATAAAATGTGGTATATTTTTTCATAATAAAACCTAAAAGGGGGATAGATGAAGAAATATACTGTAACTTTAACAAGAGAGGAACGAGATTTATTAAAAGGAGTTACTTCAAAGGGAACGTATAAATCGCAGAAGGTCATAAATGCCTTGATATTACTTGGTTGCGATGAAGGTGAATCTCAAGAGAAGCGATCTAAGAACGAAGAACTATCACGAGTACTGAAAATAGGCATGAGAAAAATAGATCGAGTAAAAAAACGTTTTGTAGAAGAAGGAATAGATATTACCTTGAATGGTCATAAGGGTAGTCGAATTTATGCCAGGAAAGCAGATGGAGATTTTGAGGCGCAACTTATTGCATTGAGCTGTAGTGAACCACCTGAAGGATTTGCGAGATGGTCTTTGCGTCTATTGGCAGACAAGATAGTTGAGCTTGAATATATTGACAATGTTTCGCATGAAACAATTCGCCAAGTGTTAAAAAAAACGAACTTAAACCTTGGCGTCACGAAGGATGGGTAATCCCGCCGGAGCAGAATGGCAATTTTGTAGCCTGCATGGAAAAGGTATTGGACGTTTACAAGCGACCATATAATCCAAGGTTTCCGGTAGTCTGCATGGATGAATCCCCTAAGCAGCTTATAGGTGAGACCAAAACTCCAATTGATATGTCTCCGGGACAGATTGCGAAGTATGACTATGAATACGTACGTTTTGGAGTGTGCAATATTTTTATGGCCTGTGAACCACTGGCCGGTAAGCGACTTGTCAAGATAACAGAGAAAAAATCCAAAGTCGACTGGTCATATATTATAGAGGATATAGCAGAACTTTATAATGACGCCGAGAAAATAATATTAGTAATGGATAATCTGAATACTCATACACCTGGTTCACTTTATGAAGCCTTCAAACCTGCCAAAGCAAAATATCTCTGTGACAGATTTGATTTTGTGTTTACTCCTAAACATGAAAGTTGGCTGAATATTGCAGAGATAGAATTAAATGTGCTCACAGGTCAGTGCCTGAGCAGAAGAATTGACAACATAGAAGATGTCAGGAAAGAAACAGCCGCTTGGCAGGAGTATCGCAATAAACATAAATCAGTTGTGAATTGGCAGTTCAGCACGGATGACGCAAGAATCAAACTATTGCGACTTTATCCGTCAATTGATGCTTGACATGACACTACCCCAAATTAGAATTAAGATGTATAGCTTGAGTGTAGTTTTCTATAGCTTTCTGATACTGCCCTAATTCGTAATATTTTAATCCCTTTATGAGCCATTCTTTATCGGATAGATCAGCAGCAAAAGCTGAATTGATTAATATAAGGAATATTCCTAAGACTATAGATACCAAATAAAATTGCTTCTTAAACATTGTTATTCCTCCTTTAATTAATAAGAAATCGAGTTTTTCAATATCAATATAACAAATCAAGCATAACGCGCGCAGTTGAGGAGCAAGCTGTGCTTGTCTGCTCAAACTGCGTTGTTGGACTGCGCTTTGCGCCATGCCGAGGTGCTCCTCAACTGCGCGCGTTGGACTGGCGCGAAGCGCCAGTCCAACGTAAAAATCAGCAGCTTTGCCTGCTGCTTTTTTTGGTTATCCCTCATTTTATTGCTATCAACGGTAATAAATTGACCCACACCTCCCCTTCCCACAGACCCGCCTAAAAGTTGCAGTAATAGGGTTACAATAGAGAAAAGCATCGGGTTAATATCTCTGGAGCAGGAAGAGAATTTAATTAAGAAGAAATATAAATTGTATTTAATTAGAGTTCAGCTTATGAGGGTAAAAGGGGGTTAAGTTTTTTTGATTCATGTATTCTGTAGCTCGGCCCTTGTATATTAATAATGACGGAATGATGTATGAGTCGGTCAACGATAGCGGTAGTGGCCACAGGGTCACCGAGATAGTCTCCGAGCTGTTTGAAGTCGATGTTAGTAGTAATAATGGTAGAGTTTTTACAGTAGCGTCCATTGATGACTTTGAAGAACAGTGAAGCATGCCTTGCCTGCTGTTGTTCAATACGGTCAAAGCCGATTTCGTCAATCACGAGTATTTGTGGCTTAATGTAGCGTTTCAGTTTAATATCTAATGTATTATCGGAGTTCCCTGCCAAAAGGTCTTTAAGCATATCAGTAGCGGTAGTATAGAGGCATCTGTAGAGTTGTTGGCACCCTATAAGAAGCAGTGCTTTAGCGATAAAACTTTTACCGGTGCCTGAGTTGCCTGCCAAGACGAGTCCTTGGTTGTGTTGTATAAAATTAAGAGTGGCCAGTTCAAGGATTTGCCGTTTATCGACACCTATCTGGAAGTCGAAGTCGAAGTCTGCCAGGAGCTTTCTCTGTGGGAGTCTGGAATCTTTTATCCTTCTTTCTATTCTTCGTTGGATAAGGGCATCTGCTTCCTCAGTCAATAAACGGAGCAGGAACTCAGAGGGGGAGAAGTTTTCTTTAAACGCAAAAGCAAGTTCCTGATCAATAATTTTGTGTATCGTTGTCAGTTTCAGAGTCTTCAGGTGCTCTTTGATAGTTGTCAGAGTGTTGTCTGTTGCTATTTTTTGCATTATAGTCGTCCTGCCGGTTATGTAATAAAAGGTTTGTATATTCCTCAAGAGGTCTCTGCTTAATCAGAGGCAGGGCCTTTAACAACTCCTGTCCCGCCTGTTCATTGCGAATGGATTCAAGAGTCCTCGGTTTTGATTTAGCCCTGAGTATGTGCTGTACCGATTGACCGTCAAAGGCGTAATAAGAGACAGCATGCTTAAGTGCGTTGTTAATATCGTCACAGTGGTAGTCCTGTTTCAGGCCAAGGATATATCTGGCATGGAAACCACAGTTACGGGGGTGTTGCTGCTTAAGTCCTTGGAGGAAAGATTCCGCAGCATCCCCTATTTGTAAAAATAGCTCTCTGATCGGTTCCAGCCCGTAACGTACTTTCTTAGAACCGCGATGAAGGGGGTTTTCTATTTTCCTGCCTGCTCCTGCTGCAATACGTTCATGTCTGGCTATTAGAGTAAGTTCAGCGCCGTATATGAATATTTCATTTGAGGCCTTCATAACGATTATATCGCCTATGTACTCATAGGGAAGGGAGTAGAGATTGCCCTGAAACTCTAAAAAGCCGTCCATCCTGCACACCCTGTAGGCGATCTCCGAGCAATCATAATGATGAGCAGGAAGAGGCTGAAGCTCAGACTGCTCATCTTGCATAAACAGCTCTATCGGCGCACGCCTTGTGGTGTCATGGATATGAGTATCAGACCTGTTTTGAAGCCACCACACAGCCATTGACCTGATATCCTGTAAGTTTCTGAACTGTCTTGCGTTAAGGAAATTACTTTCTACATATTTAAATGGCGCCTCAACTTTCCCTTTTGTTTTGGGGCTTCGGGGTTTACACAAAACCGGACGGCACTGATAGTGAGTGATGAACTCTATAAAAGCCGGGTTAAACACCGGCCTACTTGCCTCCCACCGAAGAGCTACCGTTTTTTCATTGTCATAAAGGCATTGTTCAGCCACACCGTCAAAATATTTAAAGGCATCCTTATGTCTTCGTATAAGAGTATAAAAATTACGATCCAATGTAAAATCTATATATTGCCTTCTGCTGTATGACAGGATATAGGAAAAACAAAGCACTTCAGTTTTTTTAGGACTGTCACTAAATTTTATTTTATAAGGACTCCAATCCATCTGTGCCTGCTTACCCGGAGGTGTTTCAAATCGAACAACCGGAGTATGTTTGGGGGTTGGACGCAGTTTTTGTAGTCTTTCTCTTAAAATAGTAAGACCGCCGTCATAACCGGAATCTCTGATTTCCTCATAAACACGCTGCCCGGTGATATCCGGGTATTCCCCTGGGAGTTCCTTTATGCAAGCGAGCTATTAACGTTGTCGGATGCTTCGCGACCAATTCTGCGATATATTCGTGAGCCTTATGAAGTCTTTTTTTATCAATACTGTTTAAATACGCCAACCAACCATTTACTTCATGAAGAAGCCTAATGTTCGCCTGTTCATCAGGTAAAGTTAAATGGTAGATTTTAGACCGCAACTCTTTGTATTTCTGCTTACCAATTCTATACTTGTCATCTGTTATAATTAATCCAGTAACCTTTTTTGCTCTGGCTGGGCCAGCTATTCTAGTCTTTGCTGGATTTACTTCAAAGTTTTCATTCGTAATTATTGATGTTATCATTGGAATTATTTTTACTATTTTTGATGGGCTTAGCGCCGAAAACGACATGTCGTCTGCATACCGCGTATAAGTTATGCCCCTTTTTCCAACATATCCTTGAATTCGAATATCAAGCGTCCAAGCTGAGAGATTAGCAAGCTTGGGAGAACAAGGACTCCCTTGAGGTAATGCACCTTCGAAAGTGCAAAGTTTAGTCAGTATAGCTGATATTATTGTATTGTAACCTATGGTTTTAAAAATGCTGTAAATTTGGTTTCGTTTTATAGTTAGAAAAAAATCCTTCAAATCAAGAGTTAAAATGGCAGTTGCTCCCTTATGAGGTTTTACATTGTCAGCAGTTGAACTGCCTTTTTCAAATCCTTTACATGAACTTGAAACTCTTAATTTATTCAAAATATTAACAAGTATCCAAGATTGCAGGCCTTTAAGTTTCTTGTTTGGTTGGGAAATCGTTCTGAGTTTGCCAGATTTCTTAGGTATTGTATAAGTCTTATAATATTTATCTGCATGCTTAGATAACTGATAGATTGTATATTTTGAAATGTGAGTAATATTTGAAAAATCATCAACCGTTTTGATTACGGGTAATCCAAGCATACTAAGTTTTATGCTATCTGTTTTACTCATGTGCCCTCTATTGAACCTTCATTTTTTTACCAAGCTTGCTATAATTCCTGTCACTATAGAAAGACTTTTCTATACTTATTAAATGGCTTCTTATTGCGTCTATAAATTCAGATATATTCACCTTGGAAATATAGGGAAGTTCTTTTTACTATTAACCTGGCGAATAAACATATCGAAAAGAAGTAAAGAAATGTTATAATATTTGATGGAAAAAACAGATGCCCGCAAGCATACACAAGAAGTCCAACAGGAATTAAGAAAGCAGGCAGTACGCCTGAGAAAACAGAAGAGAAAATACAGGGAGATATCAGAAATAACAGGAGTCCATATAGACACCGTATGCAGATGGTGTAAATCATATGAGAGAGGAGGTGTTAAATTCCACAATAAACCGATCAAATAA
>JAREWP010000053.1 GCA_029001845.1 Candidatus Magnetocorallium paracelense
TTCCTTGAGATCAATTCAGTTCTTAATATTAATCAGGATTTAAAATTGTTCTGATTCAGAATTTTCCTGCTCTCTCTGTGCTCCGGGATTACTTTACTGCTTTTCCCGGAGTCTCTGCTCTTTTTATGCTCATCTCTTCTTACTTACCATCTCTTAGCTTTTCTTCTTTTTCTCTCTTCATTAAAATCTGTATGGATTAATTTGTTGTCTCGTTTTTTATGTAATTATTTGATCGGTTTATTGTGGAATTTAACAACTGTAAAAGAACGGCGATCTATTTCCACTGTTCTTTCCTGTGGAAGAAACTCAAGCTCCACAATATCCTCGTTAGTTATTGTCGAAATAATCAAAGAGGCGATTTCGTTATCTTCCATTAAATATTTAAAGATTACATCGTATATGGGATTGGCTATTTCCATGGGTATGCTCCTCTTTTGTTTATTATAAAACAACCCGGCTTATATCTCAACAGTGAGGTAAAAAGAAAAAAAAAGAATTAGAAAAAAGAATTAGGTAAAAATTTCGTATTTACTCTTTCTTTGGCTCTCAGTGTGTTCAATAACACATTGTATAAATGTGATATAATAAGAGATGTCGGACAGAACGGAATGGCACAAGCTGTTGGTAATGGTGTTAAGCCCGTTGTTCAGGAAACTCGGATATGAAACCAAACCGGAAGTAGACCTGTCGTTAAAAAGTCAATTCATAGATATCGTAGTCATAAAGAGGGTAGAGGTAAAAGACTTCGCTTTGGTATTAGACAGGATATATTGGGAAGCATTTAATAACTTAAAGGACAGGCGAGACGCCTGTCCTACGTATCGTTTATAATTTTGTGCTTATTCTATGCAACGTTTAGTCGCTTATAAATAAAATTGTGTGCAAAAAACACCACTATTTTTTTATTACCACGAAGCTCACGAAGAGCACGAAGAAAAATCTGAAATTATTTTTTCAACTCTGTGATATTCGTGAACTTCGTGGTTAAAAAATCCTGTTTGGTTCCGGCTACGCCGGGTTAGGTTAAGAAAAGAAAAAATCTGTGAAATCTGTGGTTTCAATGTCGGAATTTGCTTATAGAAAGCTTAAAAAGGGTAACAGCACCCTCCTTTGTCAATGTTAAAGTTTCCGGCTCGTCCCATAGATCCCTCCCTAGCGGCGCAAGCCTGTATTACTTGCTAATCACATCCGATTTCATTGCACGTCTATAAAAACGCCTGTTGAAATTCTCGACGAAAATAGCATATATTAGTAAATTGTAATGTAACTGTTCACAGTAATCTGTGATCAGAGGTCAGTTTAAGGTAAAAGGGACTTTTTTATTGAATTTCAAGAAAATAATTGACGTTTCCACCCTTTTCGGAGTTCTTACCGTGAAAAATAAAGAATATCTCTTTAAACAGACCACCGATCCCTGAACTCTGTGAACAATTACATAGTAATTACTTGGATAAATAGCTTGACTGCATAGGTATTTTCATTTTTTTTATGCGGGCCTGCGAGCCAAAAGCAAAAAAAGTAGCCCCAGGCTTTAGCCTGCGCGAACCATTGATTAGCCGAACGCGGGCGCAGGCTGAAGCCTGCGGCTACATTTATGAAGTCCGCCATTAATTTAACAACAACTATCGAGCCATATTTTAACTTATGCCTTATGCCTGAAACCGCGTTCAATAACCACATACCGGGGTAAAACGAATCATATGATTTCTCACAGAGAAGCAATAAGATATGTGCTTGACACGCATATAATGTTCAATATCCTGCCCGATTACGACAAGGAGCGTCTGGAGCCTCTCTTTGAACTGATAAACTTCGAGGAAAATGACCTTATAGCAGATCAGGGCGAACCGATGGATGCGATGTACTTCATATATTCCGGCAGAGTGCGCCTTAAGGAGCTGAAAAACGGTAAAAGGGTCAGCCTGGGAGAACTCCGTGAAGAGCAGACACTTGGTGAACTCTCCCTAATTAAACCCGTTGAATGGCCTTACCGCGTTATGGCCGCCAACGATGTCACCACCCTGAAACTGCCTTCCGAAAGCGTGCGCCAACTCATTGAAGCCAGCCCTATAATGAAGGACCTTTTTAAAAGACATATCGGATTTATTGAACTCAGCTACAGACTAAGGGGCATACTTGGCTCTGCGAAATACACTCCGAAACAATTCTCCGACATTCTGATAAACCTTGGGATAAAAAAAATACCCCAAAACGGCAAGGTATTTAACGAAGGAGACAACGATCCCAGACTTTATTATATAGAAAACGGGACAGTAGAACTCTCCTCTGTAAGACTAATAAAAGGAGAAGAAACAAAGATAGAGTTCGAGAGAATATATAAGGGCGGTATCCTTGGCGAAGGCGGCGCACTGTCCAATAACGGAGTACAACCCTTTACGGCCACGGCGCTCACCGATGTGACAGTACTGGTGATCAGACAGGATGAAGTCGTAAAAATTCTCGATATCAATCCCGAACTTCAGGAGAAATTACGTGAGCGCGTAAAACTTCAGCAAAGGAATATCGACGCTGAAATATCGGGAAGAAAGCGTGCAGAAGGAGTCGATCTTAAGATCAAGCTGGCGGATGCCGTTACAGAGGAGGAGTTTCTTGCAGGCGAACAGGAAAGAGATATATCAAAAGCGCCTTTTGTCAGGCAGAGCGATGAGATAGAGTGCATTGCCGCCTGCATGACAATGGCGGCGAAATATTATGGTAAGGAATTTACATTAGGTCAGATACAGGAACTTGCCAATCTCTCAAAGGCCAGAGCCACTCCCAGCGATATCATCTCTGCAGCCGAACTCCTGGGTTATAATTCAAAGGCTTACGCCCTTAGATATGAAGACCTGGAGAAAGCCAAACTCCCAGGCATCGTCGGCTGGGAGGGGTATCATTACTGTCTTGTTTACAGTGTAAAAGCTAATAAAGTCCATATGGCCGATCCTGCCGTTGGTCTTGTTAAAATCGGCAGAGAGGAGTTCGAAGAGGGATGGACAGGAGCCGAAGTCTCCGGTGTTGCAACGGCAATGGACACCGGCGTGTTTATCGCCCTGGACCCTACACAAAAATTTCTTGAAAGCGAGCCCCCCAAAAAACCGATATTACACTTCCTGAACTATATTCTCCCATTTAAGAAATATTTCGGAGAGGGACTTATAGCGGCTCTTACTATAAATTTGCTTGGCCTTGCATCGCCCCTGTTTATTCAGAATATTGTCGATACCGTTGTCGTACACAAAGACGTCAGCCTTTTGAACATGATGCTGGCGGGCATGGTGCTTGTCGCTATTTTTAAGACAATCACCAATGTCTCTCAAAACATATTACTCGCCCATACTGCCGCCAGAATAGACATTAAACTGGTATCGGAGTTTTACAGGCATGTTCTCAGCCTGCCGATGACTTTTTTCCTTACAAGAAACAAAGGTGAAATACTGGCTCGATTCGGAGAAAACGCTAAAATCAGAGCCCTCATTGCAGGTTCTACAATTACCGCCGTTATGAGCACGCTTATGGTGGCCATATACTTTCTCGTTATGTCCGCCTATAATATGAAACTCACATTGATCGTCATGGTCTTTATACCTCTTTCAGTCTCTGTGACACTCTATTTTTCACCAAAGATTAAAGCACTGGCTCAACAAATATTCATGACCAATTCACAGGTACAGTCATATTTGATAGAGTCTTTAAACGGCATCGAGTCATTGAAGGCGACTGCCAATGAGTACATGGCCAGAGCAAGGTGGGAAAACGCAGTCGTAGATAATGTAAATACCAACTTCAAATCACAAAGGCTTAATCTCACTGCGAACAGCCTCAACCAACTCGTAAATTTAAGCTCCACAGTCGCCATACTCTGGGTAGGGGCCAATCAGGTAATGGCCGGAACCATGAGCGTAGGAGAATTGATGGGTTTTAATATGCTCATGGGAATGGTCATGGGCCCGATTCAGCAGCTCGTTGGTTTATGGTACAGTTCGCAAAATGTAAGAATCGCCATTGACAGGGTGACCGATATACTCAATGTACAGCCTGAGCAGCAGCCTGTCGTATCTCCCGAAAACGTCCCGGCAGTGCTGAATAACATTCGCGGAGAAATAGCCTTTCATAAGGTGAATTTCAGTTATGTCGCCAATGAAAAGAGAAATCATGTCATGAGGGATTTCGAACTGCACATAAATCCCGGAGAGAGGGTTGCTCTTGTCGGCCCCAGCGGTTGCGGAAAAAGTACGATAGCAAAGATGATTTTAGGTTTTAATATGCCCATGTCAGGGGAGTGTTATATAGACGGCAGGGACTTAAAATCCCTGGAGCTGAATTCACTGAGACGTAATATAGGCGTGGTTTTACAGGATAGTTTCATTTTTTCCGGTTCCGTTGTCGAAAATATCGCCCTTGGAGACCCGGAACCAAATATGCAGGCCGTAAAAGAGGCGGCAAGGCTGGCGGGAGCCGACGATTTTATTATAAACTATCCACTTGGTTATCAAACTCTTATCGGAGAGAAGGGTATGGGGATTTCAGGCGGTCAGAGGCAGAGAATATGTATTGCCAGGTCTTTGTACAGAAAACCTAAGATCATGATTTTCGACGAAGCCACAAGCGCCCTTGACAACGAATCGGAAGCCAGAATACAGGAAAATATGAACTCCATACTTGCCGGCAGAACTTCAATAACAATAGCGCACAGATTGAGCACAATAATCAATTCCGATAAAATCTGTTTTATTTTTGAAGGAAAGGTCGCTGAATCGGGAACCCATGAAGAGCTTATCAATCCGGAGTATATAAAGGAAAAAGGATATAAAGGTATGTACTATCAGATGGCGAAAACCCAGTTCAATCTGCCGCCACTGGAAATAGAGACAAGTTCTTGACGATGATAGAAAAAAGAGGAAAAGATTATTTTATTACCTCAACTTATTGAGAACTTACCGCTACGGGAGATAAATGGCTGAAAAGGAAGAAGACAAGTTTAAGAAAACCGTTATCGTTGGCGGAGACGAGTTCACTACGGACCACGCACATAAGAGCGCAGAAGGGGACTGGGCTTTAAAGGCCAAGCTTATCTGTACGGACGATTCATTACTCGAAGAGACACAGAAGGGGCTGGTGATTATTCTGGACAAGACTGAAGTTCTAGTAGGCAGAGCATCCGAGGAAGCCCATGTTAATATAAATCACACCAGCATCTCCAGGATGCACGCCCGTCTCTATCCCGGAGCAGGCAGATGGGGGATCGAGGATCTGGGTAGTACAAACGGCATATTCGTTAATGGAGAACGGCTCAAAAACGCATGGATGAAACCGGGAGACATCGTAAAAATCGCGTCCGTTCCCTTTCGTTTTGTTCTGGCCCCTATAGAAAGATCGGAACCTATGCAAAAGACCCTGATGTTCAGCTCCAGTTCCGGTGCAACGGAAGCAATACTCTCCAATGACGATACAGATAGGGAAGAGACATCGACAAAAAGAGATCAGACAAAAACCGAACCATCGATTTCAATCAAAAAGAAGCCGGAAGGAAAGGGAACAAAGAAAAAAACCGCCATAAATCGGAAAAAAGAAAGCTCTTCCGCCAAATACATAATCATCGCCATTTTGTCTGTGGCCCTCATCGTATCGGGCTTTATGTTCTACCGCTATATTCAAGAGAGGGAGAGAGTAAAAACCGTAGCCTCTTTGGAGAAAAAAATCAACAGACTGGTAACCAATTACGATGAACAACACCGCAGCTTCTCAAGAGGATTTATCGAAAAGGAGCTGATGAAAGTCAGAGAACTCTCTGACTCTATCGACAAGGCTGTAAAAGAATATCCTGACGAGGAAAAACTTATAAAATTTAAGGTAATGGTCATGTTCTTCGATTTTGAGAGAAACCTTAAGGCAATACTCGATTTAAAGGGATTCGACGAGGCATCGAGATTAACTGAGGCGACAAGGGATAAGTTCTCCGATCTGAACAGAAAACACACTGTTGACGAACTTAGTGACGCCCTTTTATTAACTGAGTTTGCAGAACTGGTCGTACAATTCAAGATATTCATAAATATCCACCCCGACCCGTCCGTGGCTGATGCATTGAGACCCGGAAAATCGGAGATTACTCTTTTAAAAAAGGTCAAAAGGGAAATTATCGAAGGCAAGAGAACACTCAACCAGACATTGTCTGTCTATTATCCCTATTTCGACAGGCTTTTAACTGATACAATAGAAAAGGATTTTGTTATATACGAAAGATGGAGAAGTCTTCTAAAGGCTGAGGGTGATTAATAAAAACCTGATTTTACCTTTTTTTTGTCTCTTTCTCTACACATGTCCCCATGCAATCCACCTGTCCGAAGCCTTAACGATATCGGAAATTCTTGAAATGACAGGTGACGACCCGATAATCGGGGGACTCACGGCCCATGCCGATGCCTCTGACGTCCCCGGAGCCGCCGAATACATAAAACATAAAAAAGTTCTTCCCATGACCCTTGAAAGTGCTTACTCAAGGGCAATGGAGGAAAACTACACAATAAAAATCGCCAGAGAGAATATTCATATTCTTGAATCCGAACTCGATTTGTCAAAGCACGCCTTTTCTCCTACACTGAATCTCACAGTAGGATATTTTAAAAGCAACTCCTATGAAAGAAGCGAGTACATCGGGCGGGAAAGAGAGGTCGAAGATGATGATGTAACCGTAGACGAAGAGTTTGAGGAGTTTGAAGAGTTATTGGAGGACTCTGACTTTTCAGATCCCATAACATGCATTACAATCGATGACATACTGATAAATCCGGAGTGCATGGATCTTTACAGTACCGAGTATTCCGTAGAAGAGGAGTTCGCCAGCGGTGAATCGGTGCTAAAGGAGTGGTATTTCGACTTTGACATATCAAAGAGGTTCTCCTGGGGAATAACGGCCAATGCAGGTATTTTTTCCAGTTACCGGATCAGGGAGAACGAGAGTGTGGCAATCAGCTCCTTCGAAGTGGCCCTGGATATGGGAAACAAACACTGGAAATCGATATTGTCCGGCGACATTTCGGTCCCTATTCCCCTTTTAAAGGATTTCGGTCCCTACGGATCGACTCAAAGCATAAATGTATTGGTAGGTGAAGTCAGAATATCGAGATCCAAATGGGAGCTTAAAAGACAAATCAATGCTGTTTTGAGGGAGGTGGACAACACATACTGGGAAGTTGTAAGAAGCATAAAACAGATACATATAATAGCGGAACACAGGGGCAGTTTCGAACGAATGGCCGAACATTCCAAACATCTCTACGATATAGGACAACGGACAGAATACGGAAAGCTTCAGGTAGAAGCTGAGCTCGAGAACCTTAGGGATAATGAAGAGATCGCATGGAACGTATTTATAAAAAATTCGAATAAGTTGAGCGACCTGCTGAATTTGGAAAGAAATGTGTTGATTACACCGGTCAAGTACGGAGACTACCTGAACGAGCAGTTCGCATTTGTTCTTAACCAGGCCATAAGTAAAGCAATAGACGAAAATCCTGAATTGAAGATGAGCAAAGCAGATATTAAAATCAACGATATTTTGGTAAAGCACAAAAAAAATCAGTTAAGACCTGACATGGATTTAACGGCTTCCATTGAGATGGGCCAGACCTATGACATTTACGGATATGATACATTTGAAGAATCCCTCTCCAATATATTCGATCCCGATTACAGGAATTACTTTGTCGGTTTTACATTTAAACTTCCCCTGACAAACCTGAAAGTCAGGTCTTCCTATAAACAGTCGGCGCTCTCACTTAGTCAGGCCAGAAATTCGCACACTACAAACGAAAACAGAGTATCTGCGGAAACCGGCGATCTCCTCTCGATGATGACCACGGCCAGGGCCAGGATAACTCTTTCCGGGGAGAACATGGAGCTGGCCGAAATGGTTTATAAACTCCTGCTGAAATTAAGGGCTGTAGAACTTGCCGACGAGTTCAAAATCGTAACCAAATACAGAGACCTCCTCACAGCCAGATCCTCTTTTATAGATGCCTTAATAGACTACAGAAAAACGTATGCAGGGCTGCTGTCCATGTGGGGAGGATTGCCGGGGCCTGAGAACGATTATTTTAACGGCAAAAGCAGGGAAAGGGAGTAAATAGTATGTAATGAATATCTACATCATTCAACTCCTTGTTAATTCGTCGATTATCATGTCATGGATATTTATCCCCAATTTTGCACTGGAATTGGGCGCATCGAATTTCGAAATCGGACTTATCGGTTCAATCTACGGGTTTTCCGTTTTTATCTCCTCCTATATCTTCGGAATAGCGTCCGATGTCTTTGGAAGAAAACTTTTTTTAAGATTGGGCATGGCTTTATGCTTTATTTCATATTTCATGCAAATATATATCGACAATGTAACATCGCTAATAGTAATCAGAGTGTTGGCAGGTCTGGCTGTAGGCGTCTACACGCCATCTCTCATGGCATATGTTTATGAATCGGGACATAAAATGGGTAAGTTCAGTTCAGTCGGTTCTCTGGGCTGGACCATAGGAAGTATCATGGCAGGGGCCATCACAATTATACACGATCTCTTTCTCTTGAGCTCTTTCTTTTTTCTTATAGCCTTTGTTGTCGCGCTGAAGTCATCCTTTGGTAAAAAGGAGCCTCTCTCTGTAAGCATGTTTCCTGTAAAAATCATAAAAAAGAACTTCGACATATATATGGCCTACTTCCTAAGACACACGGGCGCCGGCGCCTTATGGACCATATTCCCGGTATTTTTGGTAGAGATAGGCGCATCGAGAAGCCAGGTAGGCCTCATCTATCTCATCAATTTCTCTTTCCAGGTTATTATTATGAGATATCTTGACGCTGTAAATAACATAAAATTAATAAGAGCAGGTCTTATAATTTCCTCTATCGTCTTTTTCTCATATTATTTCGTTACGGACTACAGGCAGGTATTGCCAATACAAATAATACTTGCTCTTTCCTGGTCCTGCCTCTATGTGGGGTCCATATCATTTCTGGCTGAAAGGAATATCGAAAGAGCGACCTCCCTTGGAATGTTGACGTCGATAATCAGTCTGTCAGGAGTTTTTGGCCCTTTCCTGTGTGGCGTAATCTCTCAAATATGGGATTACAGGGCAGTCATGATTTTTTCGACAGTTATGTCTGCTGCAGGATTATCAATAATGCACAGATCGAAGTTGTCATAAACCTACTTCCCGAAAACTATACTTATCCCGGATTCGTCACTGCCACAGAAATCGGTAGTTCCGTTTAGCTGACGGGCCAGGACCTCTACCAACTGCATGGCTAAGTCTTTTTCCTTTTGACACTTCCGGGTTTTTAAAAAATTTATACCACTGTCACTAACGATCAACTTGATTTTATCGCTGTCATGCAGTTGTTGAAGGGAGACCAGAATTTCTCCATGACTGCCATTTGAATGAGCATGTTTCAATAAAACTGTTATTAACTCGTTAATAATCAGACCACATGGTATTGCCTTTACTATATCCAAAAAAACATCTTGAATATCTGTTTTTACATCGATAGTCAACGGTCTCATCTTGTAAGAGCCCAACAAAGTTTTTACCAACGTATCTGTATATTCTTTAAAATCAACCTTCCCAAGATCGCCTGAGTGATAGAAAAAATCATGTACTGTCGCCATAGTATGAATGCGGCTTCGATTCGCTTCAAAAAGCTCAAGCGTTTGTGCATCTCCTATTTCTTCGGATTGTAAATAAAGAAGCGAAGAAATGACTTGCAGATTATTTTTCACACGATGGTGTATTTCTTTTAAAAGAATTTCTCGTTCCCTAACGGATTCGGAAAGTTGTGTGTTAAGGAGAGTGAGTTTTTCGTTACTTTTCCTTTGAAGCTCCTCATACTGTTTCGTAAGCATGGTGCATCGAACCAATCCTTTAAACTCATATACATTAAAGGGCTTTCTTAAAAAAGCGCACACACCCAAATGAAAACACCTCTTTATATCTTCATCGTATCCATGACCTGTAAGAACGATTACTGCAAATTGAGAGGCAGGAGATAAATCGATACTTTCCAGCATCTCAATGCCATTCATTACAGGCATCTTCAGGTCCAGTATGATTAATGAAGGATTATGCTTTTTAGCCATTTCCATTCCCTCTTTGCCGTCTCCGGCCCAATAAATCTCATAATCCTCCTCCTCCAGCGTATCTGAAATGAGTTCCCTCATAATTTCTTCATCATCTATAACCAGAATAGATTTCCATGTCATGGGTTCCCCCCTCCCCTTTTGTTAAAAAAATTACTGATTAAATTAAGTGAACGTCCTCCGATCGGATAGTTAAAAAACTTTTTAACTCTACCTTCTCAGCGCCTTTACCCTGAATAAAACAGGCTCCTCACAAATCTTCTTCATCCATATCGATACTGTAAAATCTGTATGCGCTCTCGCCGGATCGCTTTGCATAATACATTGCCATGTCTGCTTTTTTAATAAGTTCATCGGGATTATCACCGTTGGAAGGATATAAACTAATACCTATGCTGCTTCCGACGGAACAGAGGTTTCCGTCTAACAGAAAAGGAGAATCTATGGATTTAATAATCCTCTGAAGGGCATGAGTTATTTGGTGAGTGTCGGTAACATTTGTAATGATTGCAGTAAACTCATCACCTCCCATACGCGCTATCGTATCAGCCTGGCGCAAATTATTGCTTAATCGGTTGCCGATTTCTTTTAGCAACATATCTCCGATATGATGTCCGAAAGTATCGTTTACCTGCTTAAAACGGTTAATATCTATAAAGAGTAAAGCAAACTTCATATTATATCTTTTAGCCCATGTGAATGTCTGGCGTAAGCGATCGAGAAACAAAATGCGGTTCGGGAGATCTGTCAGCATATCGTAATGCGCCGTTTTCTCCAACTGCTCTTCCATGCGTTTACGGATAATGATACCGGCAAGTGTATTCGCCACCATGACCAAAAAATCGTCTTCATCGATGTTACATTCCTCTGCTTCATCTATACTCAAATTTATAAGGCCCAGCACCTGTTCACCAAAAAGAATCGGTACGGAACAAAAACCACCGGCGCATCTGATTTTATAGGGGTAGTTATGTTTACCCTGCAACGGGCCATCCTTTGTGAGATTTGCTGTATTCAGACACTCTTTAAATATACGTTTTTTACATCCTTCCAATTCGTCTTTGGAGAATCCCATTTGGGCCTTTATATCAAAGGTCAACGGATCGGCGCCTTCGATAATACAAATACAACCTCTTTTTTGAATATTCAGCCAGGGAATCGAAAAAAGAAGGTTCAGCGTACTTTCCATCTGTTCGTCAACAGAAACGGACTTTAACGACATACTGAGAATGGAGCTGATAACTTTTTGAATATTGTACTTCCTTTTGACGTTTTCTTCCGCCTCTTTGCGCACAGACACCTCACTTTCGAGCTGTTTGTTGGCTGCTTCAAGTTTAGCGGTTCTGTCCTTCACGCACTCTTCAAAGTTAATTTGTATGATTTTCAAAGAAATGGAGTGTCTTACCAATCCCTTAAACTCATACACATTAAAAGGTTTCCTTTGAAAAGCGTAAACGCCAAGACGAAAACAGGTTTTTATCTCCTCGTCGTCTCCATGACCGGTTAACACGATTACGGAAAATTGTGAGCTTGGAGTCAATTTTACGGAACTGAGGAATTCAACACCGTCCATAACAGGCATTTTTAAATCGAGAATCACTAATATGGGTTGATGTTTCTTAAACAGCTCCAATCCTTCCTGACCATTCTCCGCGGAAATCAAATCATAGCCGGCGTCTTCCAGTGTATCGTAAATCAGCTCTCTTACAATCTCTTCATCATCTATAATCAGTATATAACTGTTTGACATCCAAGTCTCTCCAATAAAAAATATAAAAAAAGAGTCTCAAACACAATTCCTGTGGTAACTATTATCTAAAAACAGCCATCAGCTATCAGCTTTTTAATTGTAATACTTTATGGTTCAAAACATATTTACCCGTAAGGTGAAGCTTATTATTGGCATAACATCAATACTTTCCTTGGCTGAAGGCTGACCGCTGATAGCTGACTGCTGTTTTTATTCATTGTCCCCTATGACGCCGCAGGCAACATCACTTTGAATGCAGAGCCCTCTCCCTCTTTGCTTTCAAGTTCGATTCTGCCGCCGTGCTCTTCTACAATTTTCTTAGACAGCGAAAGTCCCAGGCCCGAGCCCTTAGTCTGCGTGCGAGTTGTAAATAGGGGCAAAAAAATCTTATCCCTGATATTTTCGTTGATACCTCTGCCATTATCCTTAACCTCTCCTACGACAAATGGTTTGTCACTCTCCGAACTCTCCTCCCGTTTCCGGCGGATATTAACTCATAACCGGAATCCTCTAATGTATCGGTTATTGTCTCCCTTACAATTTCTTCATCGTCAATAACCAATATCGAATTATTCTGCATTATAAACTCCTACAAATGTATCGTAATCTTAAAAGTTGTCCCTTTGCCGACCTCGGACTCGCAGGCAATAATACCATTGTGCTCCTCTACAATTCCATGCACGATGGACAACCCCAAACCTGT
Source organism: Candidatus Magnetocorallium paracelense (assembly GCA_029001845.1). Classification (GTDB taxonomy): domain Bacteria; phylum Nitrospirota; class Thermodesulfovibrionia; order Thermodesulfovibrionales; family Magnetobacteriaceae; genus Magnetocorallium; species Magnetocorallium paracelense. The sequence goes on from JAREWP010000053.1 coordinate 12,583, forward strand.
TCCCTGGCCCACCTCTTTTGTCGTAAAAAAGGGGTCGAATATCCGGCTCTGCAACTCTTTGTCGATCCCCTTTCCATTATCTGAAAACTCCGTAATCAGAGCCCCTTTATTATAATACATATTGATTTTAATTTCAGCTTCTTTTATTGAGCTCACGGCGTCTATGGCATTCTGAAACAGATTTATGAATACCTGCTCCATTTGATTGGCGTTTCCCTTAAAAACCGGCAAGTCCTCTGCTATCCGTTTTGTCAGTTGAATATTATTCAAACGAATTCTCTCACCCATAATCAGCAGAGTGTTGTTTAAAACCTCTTCGATGACAATCTCTTCATTAAAAGATTTAATCCGATCCTTTCTGCCGAATGTCCGTAAATGCTGAATGATATCTGTAATTCGCCCTACCTGTTTGTACGCCCTTTTAAGTTTCTCCTTTACTTTCTCCGGTTTGACCTTATTCTCATTAAAAGCAATTTCCAGATTCTGTATAAAACCGCTGATATAAGCCAGAGGTTGATTGATTTCATGGGCAATACCGGTAGCAACCTCTCCGAGAGTTGCCAACTTGGAAATGGCAAGCATATTGATTTCCTTTACACGAGCCTCCTCTTCCATCTGCTTTATGACCGTAATATCCTGAGCCACGAATACAACACCCTGAACACCACCATCCCCATCAGGCATAACGGAGCCTGAAAATAAAACTGCAATATCTTTTCCTCCCTTTGAAATATAAGTCCTTTCTACATTACTTACAGAGCCTCTTTCAACTAACTCGTCGAACCACTTCGCTTTAAAACCGCCATTTTCCTCCTCGGCAAAAACCATGCTCACAGACCGGCCGATCAACTCCTCTTCATTATAGCCAAGGATATGACAGGCGGCCTGATTGACTGTCTGAATAACAGCCTCGGGAGTAACGACGATAAGCATATTAATCATGGAATGAATGATATTGTCCATGTAATCCCTGGAAACAGTGGTTTTTCTCAGCTTCTCCTCGGCCCTCTTGAGGTCTGTGATATCCTGCGCCGCACAAACGATGCCCTGTACATCACCTTCATTATCGAGCATAAGAGCACCGGAAAAAAGAACCGGAATCTTCCTGCCCTCCTTTGACATATAGATCTTCTCCACATTAGAGATAAAACCCTTTGTAAGTAACTCATTAAGACCTAAATCTTTAAGTTCCAGTTCCTCTTCTGCAAACAGTATATTCATTGGCTGACCTGTGAGCTCCTTTTCACTGTAACCCAATAAATTGCAAATGGCCTGATTGACACTGATAATTCTGGCCTCGGGAGTTGCAACAACAAGTGTATCGATCATGCTTTTTATTATATTCCGTACAAAATCTCTCTCATAGGTTAACTCCCCGAGAGTATTATGCAGTGACTCCCCCATGTGATTAAAAGCTTTTGCAAGATCGGAGATTTCGTCGTCGCCTGTTTCAGGCAATCGATATTGTAACTCTCCCTTAATCATCTCATCCGTGCCCTTATGAAGGATATTCAATCTTTTTAAAATAGTTTTATGCAAAATCAGAGAAAGAAGGAGTGATAATAAAATAGTAATTAACAATCCGATAGCAATCAAATAATTGCGCATTTCTATGGCAGGTTTGTCGATTTCTTCTTTATTATAAGAGATAACAAGCTTAATACGACTGTTTCCGAATTCTAATATATCCTCTTTATAGAGCCTCTCTGACGAAAAACCGGATACGTTGACAACAGTTGAGTTCTCTACAATAATCTCCCCCTTGTCATCAACGAGCAGGACCTCCGCCGTGTTGTCAATCTCCTCCCTTAAACCGGTCTCTACCTCATGTAACATAAGAGAAATCTCTTTTCCCCAGTCATAAGAGACAACAACCCATCCTCTCGCCTCTTCGCCTCTCTCTATAACAGGAGTAATGAACCACTGGCTGATATCTCGTTTAAGACCAATTAACCGTAAATAAGGATCAATGCCGATATTGCCTGTAACCGTCTCCTTTAACAAAGCCTGAGAGTACATGATATTCTCTCTGATATTCTTTCCTAAAAGCTGCTCTCCCTCTATTTTATTACCAAGCGCATCTCTGGTGCTGGCGGCAAAAACATCACCCCGGGAATCGACAATCATTATATAATTATAAAAAGGATATATTTGAATTGTATCGTTTAAAATTCGATTGATTCCCCTGCTCTGCTGCAAAAAGAGAGCTTTACGAATAAAAGGATGGTGAGAAAGGGTCTTTGTAATTCCTTTAATATTTTCGGATATATTCAAAATCTCTTTTTTAACCATATCAATATGTTCTGTTAAATGTAAATCGATTTGTTTATTTAAAACATTCTGAGTACTTCGAATTAAAAAAAAACCCACTCCCCCCATGATCAGCAGTATTGCAGCAATAATTAAAAGAGATATTTTAGGTATTATTTTCATCTTTATCGGTAAAGACTAAGGAGTAAATTCAACTAACAAGAACTGTGCAATCAAAGCCTCTTAACGTCCTTCGGCGGATGTCTTTAAATGTAGCCGCAGGCTTCAGCCTTAATCCCTAACCCGGCATAGCCGTAACCAAAGAGGTTTGGGGAATTTCGAAGAAATTCCCTTCAAGTCTCCTCTCCCCTTGAGGGGAGAGGATTAAGGTGAGGGGTGACGGTGGAGAAGCGTTACCCTATCGTGTACCTTACCGCACCCCCTCACCCCAACCCTCTCACCCTTCATAAGGGGAGAGGGAGTAAATCGCTGCTTTCGCAGCTTTATTTTAAAAGTCAGTGCATATTTCTATATGCTTAAAAGCCTTATAAATAAAAGCTAAAACTGTGACAATCAAAAATATTAGTGCTTTTTTGCCCACAATTTCATTTATAAGCGACTAAATACTGAGTAGTTACCTGGCATTAGGTTGCTCTGCAAATACAGGCAACTACTGAACATATTGAAAATTTTCCAATTTCTCTTCAGGGATTTTAATGCCGATAATATCAGCACTGGTTTTATTTATTAAAATAAGAGGCGGGTCCTGGAGTTCCGAAATGAGTTGTGCAGGCTTCCTGCCATGTTTCAGTATTTTTACGGCCTTTTCACCGGACATCTTACCGAGAGTATAAAAATCAGCAACAGGCCCGAAAGTGGCCCCCTCTTCTATACCGACTTTATTGGAACTTAAGATGGGAATCTTTTTATCCAAAGATACATCTGTTAATGCTTTTTCACCTCCACCCTGGCAAAGGGTATCTGTTGTGGTCATAAATACATCGACATCCTTAGCAACAGTTAAAGCCATTTCATACATTTCTTCGACTGTATTCAGTTCGAGATCGATTGTGCGAAGGCCCTCTTTTTTTAACAGACGAATCATATTGGCAGCCTGAATCTTTGAATTTGGTTCACCCTTTCTATGGAAAATCGCTAATGTTTCGGCCTCAGGAAGAATCGCTTTTAACAGTTTGACATAATTAATGAATTCTACATAATTACTTGTACCGACTAAATTATTTCAGGAATAGTCAAAAGAATCAATTAGTCCCGAATCGGCAGGGTATGTCACTATGGAAAAGACAATGGGAATGTCAGGCGGCATAATATCTTTCATTATAATAGTACCGGGAGTGGTAAGGGAATAAACAAGAGACAGGTCAGACTCTTTAAATCTTTTGGCTATCTCGATTTGTTTCTCTCTCGACCCTCCGCTCTTCCCGTACAAATACTTGATATTCTTACCTTCCGTAAAGCCGCCCTCTCTCATCGCTTCCTTGAATCCGCGTACACTGTCAGGATAACCGGTCCAAACGGAAATGCCAAGTGTATAATATGTACCGTCCTGAGCAGGCAAATCATCGACTAAAACAAATGATAACAGAATAAAAACAAAAATCAACACAAATCTCATTCCATCACCTCCAAAAATAAGTTATTAAAAAAACAATTAGCAGCCGACAGCCTTTCACTAAGAATTGCATGAAAAAATCTCACAGGTTTTACAGCTATAAAGACAGGAAAACACCGGAACGATTTAAATGAGGCATTGGTAGTGTCGTTCTTAGTATAAATTATCTGTAAATATTAATGTCAATCGATTATGTATATAGAGGTAAAATGTGATAGAATCACTGATTATGTTATAATTATTCTTCGTAACTGCTTAGGTATTCAGGCTGAAGCAAAATACTAAATGACTTGTGAGTGTCAGCCAAACAAACCGGATTCATTGGTTTTATTATTCCGAAATCTACAATATCAAAAATCGAAAAGGAGGATTTTTTATGAAAGAAAAGCATTTTAGAATCTTTTTGTTTGTATTATTGTTAATTGCATCTGCCTTTTTATACGGATGTGGCGGTATGAAATATACGCCCGGCAGTGATGTCATGTTCTCTCACAAGGAGCTCCCCGAAGCGGATATGGCTGTAAGCGCGGCTAAAGAGAAAGGTAAGGATAAGGAATGCCCCGATTATTTTAACAAGGCCTCACAGATGAGAGATGATGCATATGAAACATATTGGGCCTGCAGGACGGATGAAGCAATAGAAAAGGCAAAGGCTGCAAAAGCTTTGGCCGAGTCCCTCTGTCCCGAGGAACCGCTGAAAGACAGCGATGGCGACGGAATACCTGACAACATCGACCGGTGTCCCGACACCCCGAAGGGTGTAAAGGTTGACTCAAAGGGTTGCCCTTTGGACAGTGACGGCGATGGAGTGTATGACTACAAAGACAAATGCCCCGGCACTCCCAAGGGAGTAAAAGTAGACGAAAAGGGCTGTCCCCCGGACAGTGACAGAGACGGGGTATACGATTATAAAGACAAGTGCCCTGACACACCTTATGGCGCCAAAGTCGATTTCAGAGGCTGCTGGGTTCTTGGTGGAGTCAATTTCGATATAGCCCTTTGGGAAATTAAGGCTATATATCACAATTCCCTTGAGCAGGTTGTAGATGTACTCAGGAAAAACCCCGATCTGAACGTTGAAATCCAAGGGCATACAGACAATACAGGCAGTAAGGAATATAATCAGGGATTGTCCGAAAAACGAGCCGCCTCGGTGAAAGACTACCTGATAAAGAAAGGTATTAACGGCAACAGACTGACAACAAAAGGTTATGGATTAACAAGACCAATCGCAACAAATGAAACACCTGAAGGAAAAGCCAAAAACAGAAGAGTAGAACTACATCCTGTCAAATAGTTCAGGATCCAGGAGCAGAAGGCCGTTGGCAGGTTATTAGAGATCAAAAAAGGAACGGGCCTTTCCGGCTTCGTTCCTTTTTTACTATGAAAGCAACACCATTCTGAAACATAATAGCGAATACAGTACAATAACTTGGAGTTTACAATGAAAAAAATCTTATTTGCGATTATATTATGCTGCCTGTTGTTTACAGGTATTTTACAGGCGAATGTATTCGATGCGATTACTGAAAGTATCTCCCGTGCAGGACAGAGCAATCTCGATAACGACGTAATCATATCGGGTCTTAAAGAGGCCCTTTCCATAGGCGCCGAAAAGGCGGTTCAAAGCGTCTCACGGAAAGACGGCTTTTTCGGAAATGAAATAATTAAAATCATAATGCCCGAGAAGATGCAAAATGTCGTCACTGTTTTAAACAAACTCGGTCTGAATAAACAGGTCGACGAATTTGTTATGAGCATGAACCGCGCCGCCGAAAAGGCTGCGCCTGAAGCCGCTTCTATTCTTGTTGACTCTGTAAAGGAGATGTCGATACAGGATGCCCAAGAAATACTGGCCGGCAATGAAACGGCGGCTACGACATACTTTAAAGAGAAAACAACCGGTAAGCTTCATGGCGCCTTCAAACCAATTATTTCTTCAGCCATGAATGAGGTGGGCGTTACGAAAATGTATAAAGATTTAATCTCTACCTATTCGTCAGTGCCATTCACTCAAATGATTTCCGTAGATCTTGACGACTATGTGACGGACAACGCTCTTGAAGGATTATTTTATATGCTTGGAGAGGAAGAGAAAAAAATACGTAAAGACCCCGCCGCCAGAGTGACAGAACTTCTTCAAACGGTTTTTTCAGGGGAATAGTCATAGAGGCTGAACAAACAATCGAGCTGCAAAACACACAGTCAGGAGACTCCCCTATCTGCCCTCTGAAAGAAAACACAGCGCCGAAAAAAGCCCACACACGACTTCGGCCATACTGGAGTAATCCAGTGTATCGGGAGTATCTCCCACTCTGTGATAATTGGGATTTCTGTAAAAGGCCGTATCCGTAACCATAATGGCGCTGTATCCGAAATGCCAGAAAGAGCGGTGATCCGACAGATCGACTCCCGGCACGGAAGCAATAGTTGAAAGAGTTTCCACAGGAAGCGAGGTACCGCGCTTGAAACCCCTTTCAATCCTGCGTAAAAGTGCTTTCGATTTGAGATTACCGACAAGAGCGATGAAATTACCTTTGTCCGGGTAGAACCACTCCATTACAGGGAGAGGGAAGCTCTGACTTCCCGGAATATCTGTAAAAAAGCCAACCATCTCGAGGCAGATCATTCCTTCGATCTTCTGACTCTCCCTTTTGAGTTGTTCAGCATACACATAGCTTCCCATAAACCTGGTTGAAAAAGCCGGAGGTTCTTCCAGCGTAAATGCAACAAACCTCACGGTTTTACTTAGTGGCGTATCTTTTAGAAGTCTTGCAATCTCTAACAAAGCAGCTACGCCACTGGCGTTATCGTCCGCCCCGGGGCTGTAGGATACAGTATCGTAATGAGCTCCGACAATTAGAATATTATCGGGATGCCTGAGACCCCTCTTTTCCGTAATTATATTCCTGTAGACCCTTCCCTGAAACCTGTATGTCTGATAAGAGACAGCAAAACCCGATTCTCTAAGCATTGAGGATACAAAGTCAATCGTCAAATCAAGAGACTTCGGTTCGTCAAAGGCCCTGGATCCGATCTCCAAGGCGAGCGTCTCCACATTTCTCCTTAAACCTCTTTCGATATTCCCTCTTTTCGGAGGCCTGCGAAATAAACTCACACGACCCTGCCGCTTCGACTGCCTGCAAGCTTCCCTCTCTCCATAGCAGGAAGGCCGTTAACAAAAACATACTCAATACCTTCCGGCGCTCTGAAAGGATCGGCGTACTCGGCTCTGTCTATTATTCTCTCCACATCAAAAAGTACAATATCGGCGAAATTACCATCTCTCAGGACTCCTCTGTTTTTTATACCAAAAGTCAATGCCGGAAGCATAGTAGATTTGAAAATCGCCTCTTTTAGAGGCATAAGCCCCTCTCTTATGGCGTACTTTCCAATAAATCGCGGGAAGGAGCCAAAGGCCCTGGGATGAGGCTTGCCATCCATCCCCCTGAACCCCCTGACAGAGCTGTCTGAACCAATCATACACCCTTTCAGAGAAAGTATTTTCCTTAAATTATCCTCATTCATCGAAAAGAATATCGTTTCCACTGCCAGATTCTCTTCAATCAGCAAATCGATTACAAAATCTACAGGAGAAAGACCCCTGTCGCCGGCAATCTCGGATATTCTCATCCCCTCCATAAATCTGTTTTTCGTACTTTTAACAGATGAAATCATTACGGAATTCCAATAATCGCCCTCCCCTTTCAGTTCAGATAATTCTCCTCTTATCTTCATTCCCGTATCGGCGTTCTTTAATCTTCTAACTTCTTCTGCATCGCCGCCCTCATAAACCCAGGCAGGGAGTACTGCGTCCAAAGATGTCTGTGAAGCGATATAGGGATATCTGTCGCAGGTCACTCTTATCCCCTTATCCCCGGCTTTTTGAAGAAGAGATATGACATCGTCGATTTTATGCCAATTTCCCTTTCCTGCTGTCTTTAAATGAGAAATATGGATACTTATACCTGTCTTTTCGGCTATCTCTATAGTATCCCCGATGGATTCAAGCAAACACTCGCCTTCGCTCCTCATGTGAGTGGCGTAAATCAGGTTATTGATATGCGACTCATTTATCAGATCTATTATTTCATTGTTATCGGAAAACACGCCCGGCGAGTAAATTAATCCGGTCGACAGCCCTAAAGAGCCATCATTCGCTTCCATACTCAGCAGCGCCGCCATTTCCTCCATCGTGTCGGATGTCGGTTTACGATCGTCATACCCCATGACAGAGCCTCTTATATTACCGTGTCCTGTAAGTGTGCCGCAATTAACGGCAGGTCTCTTTTCAGACAGCACTTTGCAGTACTGTCCCAGAGAGGACCATCTCTCTTTTATATTATATTTTGTAAACTCCTTCTCTTTATGTCCGACAGCCTCTTTGTAAATTGGAGAAAGGGAAAAACCGCAATTACCGTTTATCTCCGTTGTCACACCCTGTGCTATCTTGGATTCGGCCTCGGGGTGGGCTAAAATGGCAAACTCTGAATGACAGTGAACATCGATAAAACCAGGAGAAGCCGCAAGACCTTCTGCATCGATTTCTCTTTTAGCCTTCATATGGGTATGGCGCCCTCTCTTAATAAAGGCTATCCATTCTCCGACGATACCGATATCTCCTACAAAAGGTTCGTTGCCGGCGCCGTCATAGATAAATGCGTTTTTAATTAAATAATCGATCATAAATTTTATGTTGTCAGGTAGAAAGAGGAAGGCTGACAGCTGCCGGCTGACAGCTAAATATTTTTTTTATACAAGGATAATATGCAGCCCCTCCAAAAAGCAAGTAATAAAAAAAATTCACATCTACTTTGATAATTTACTCACTTTTCTGGTATATTTAAGATTATTTTAATTTTGTTTACAACATATTCACTTATCGATGGACAACAACAAAATATTGTTAATTGACGATGAAGAAGTCGTGCTGGAGGCAATGCATAACCACTTAAGGAGAGATGGTTATAAAGTATACAGCGCCAATAACGGTAAAGACGGACTGGATATCTACTATCATATTTCTCCCATTTTAATCATACTTGATCTTAAAATGCCGGTAATGGACGGCTTCGACTTTCTGAAGCACGTTAATCTTGCAGATTCCGAGCAGTGCGCAGTTATTGTCCTTACAGGTCACGGAATCGATGAGGATATAGAGCAGTGTTTCGCCCTGGGAATCTCAGCCTTTTTAAGGAAACCCTTTAATATTTATGAGCTGAAAGGTTTGGTCAGGAATACGATCGCTCTTAAATTAAATCAGCAGGGCAGACTCAATGAAATAGCGGAACGTAAAAGAGCTGAAGAGACAATTGCTCACAATTACCATATACAAAACGTTATCAGTACGATCCTGAAAAATTCTTTGGAACCGATCTCTCTTTCCGAACAGCTCAAGATCAGCCTTAAGCTTATTCTCTCTCTCTCATGGCTTTCATTTAAGTCCAAGGGCTCTATATTTCTTGTTGATGACGATTGTGAAACCCTTACAATGAAAGCTCAAAGCGGACTCAATCCAAAACTCCTGGAATTATGTGCAAAAGTACCCTTCGGCACTTGCCTGTGCGGTAAGGCGGCCTCTACAAAAAAAATTGTATTCAGCGCCCATGTAGACGAAGGACATGAAATACATTATAAACACATGCAACCTCACGGGCATTACTGTACACCGATTATTTCAAAAGATAAAGTGCTTGGCGTCATCAATCTCTATGTCAAAAAAGGGCATCAAAGAGAAAAGACAGAAGAAGAATTTCTATTATCCGTAGCCAACACGCTTGCAGGTATCATTGAGAGAAAAAAAGCGGAAGAAGCTCTCAGAAACAGGGAGATGGATCTCGAAAACAGCCTTTCCAAACTCCGAAAGACCGTTGGCGGCATCATACAGGCCGTTGCGCTCACTGTTGAGGCAAAGGACCCCTATACGGCAGGTCATCAAAGGAGAGTGGCCGATCTCGCCAGAGCTATTGCCAACGAGATGGGACTTCCAATGGACCAAATAGATGGAATAAGAATGGCCGGAGCGATACACGATCTCGGGAAAATCTCTCTGCCATCTGAAATCCTGAGCAAACCTGGAAAAATAAACAAAATAGAATTTAACCTTATAAAGCTTCACAGCCAGGTAGGTTACGACATTTTAAAGACAATAGATTTCCCCTGGCCTGTGGCGCAAATTGTATACCAGCACCACGAACGCCTGGACGGATCAGGTTATCCGCTGGGGCTGACGGAAAAAGATATTCTCACAGAATCCAGAATATTGTCGGTAGCCGATGTTGTAGAAGCCATGGCCTCACACAGACCTTACAGACCAACCTTGGGAATTGAAAAAGCTCTTCAGGAAATTGAAAGAAACAGAGGTAAGTACTACGATCCTACAGTAGTTGATGCCTGTCTGAAGTTATTTAAAGAGAAACAATATAAATTAGAATAAATAATTCCAAACGTCCGAGGTGAGTAATATGAATGTTGAATTTATTAATCCCTTTCTGAAATCCATAACCAATATTCTCTCTGTAATGGCTCAGACCGAAGCCAGAGCGGGCCGACCCGTAAAAAAAGAGGATAACGTCGCCATGGGTGACGTTACCGGCATAATCGGTATGGCCGGTCAACAGGCGAAGGGTTCTCTGGCAATCACTTTTACTGAACCTGTCATCCTTCATATAGCCGGGCAAATGCTTGGCGAAGAGGTAGACGAAGTAGATGAGTCGATCGGAGATATGGTGGGAGAGATTACGAATATGGTAACAGGCGGAGCGAAGAGACTGCTTTCGGAGCAGGGCTATAAATTCGATATGGCTGTTCCTACAACAATTTTAGGCAAGAACCACATAGTGAGCCATAAAACATCGGGTCCGATAATCATAATACCCTTTGATACGGATTCCGGGAAATTCTTTGTAGAGGTATGTTTCGAAATGTAATCGGGAATCTACTTGTTTCCGTCTATAATCTCTTTGAATATTTTTTCCGGAGAGGTTACGGTCTGCAAAAAAAGAGGCACAATTAGGGAAACCAATAGATTTGTTCTGCCGAAAAATCCTCTAACCTCTCCTTCGCTTAACTTCTCTTTATACAACGTTTTTATAGTTTCTTTCAATTTTGGAAGAACTTTCATGCTCAATAAAGTGAGTTCCGTAAGTTTCTCCACGGGAATACCGATTTTCGCAAAGGGCTTCATCAGATTTCCCATAGCTTTTATAACTCCTTCCGAACTCGACGAAATTATCAATAATTTCGCCCCTGCGATTAACAAAAAAACTCGTGATGTCCTGACAATCGCCATAGACACTCCCTTTTCGGTAATATCGATCCCGGCAACGGAATAAAGTATTTTTCCATTTTGGAAAAACAGGTTCCCCGCAAAGGTTACAAAAAGGAATATAAAAATCGGCAGAGCCCCGGAACGTATTCTTTTGACGGGATGGAATATAAGTACAAAAAATGCAGCTATGGAGAGATATATATGAATAAAGGGATCATTAATAAAATAGAGAGAAACCGCGAAGAGGATATAGATGGAAATCTTTATTTCTTCAGAGTAAACGTCCATGATCCTCCGGATCACCACAAAGCATGAAAATGGATAGAATCAGCTATTATTCATTGTCTTTGGCCAGCTGTTTTACCTCGGCGAATCTGGTATCTTCAGGCAGGGTGGACATATAGATACTGATTCCCTTGGCAATTGAATAGGCCAGATTTGTCTTATATTTTTCGTCCGTTAACAGCCTTTCCTCATAGGGATTGGTCATGAATGCAACCTCTACAAGTACAGACGGCATGGAAGCGCCTATTAATACATAAAAAAGAGCTTGTTTTACACCTAAGTCATTAATATCTTTAAAACTGTCTGACAGCCTCGTTATGATCGAGTCCTGAATATAGTGCGCCAGCCTTAGGGACTGATTCCTTTTACTCTCTCTTGCAAGTGAGACCAAAATGCTCCCCAATTCTGTCTGGACCTGGTGCATTTGATTTTCAGAAATAGAGTTTTCCCTTGCAGCGACCTTTATAGCCTCTTTATCGTTTGTCCAGTTAAGGAAGTAGGTCTCGACTCCCCTCACTTTTTTACTCGAATTCGCATTGGCATGAATTGAAACGAAGATATCCGCCTTTTCTCTGTTTGCCATGAGCGTTCTTTCGTCAAGTGGAATAAAACGATCATCCTCCCTTGTCAGTTGAACATCATAAAGATACTTCTCTCTCAATATGCGAGCCAATTTTAAAGAGATATCTAAAGTAACGTCCTTTTCTTTTAAACCATAATGACCGACAGCTCCGGGATCCTTGCCTCCATGACCAGGGTCAATAACAAGTCTGTTCTTTACGGGCTCGAACTTCTTCTTTTTCTTTTCTTCATTTCCGGTATCTTCATTTCCGAAGACATCGATTACGATTCTGTCAGGGTTTGCAAGAGAAAAAACTTTATACTCATTGAAATTATCAAGGTCCAAGACCACTCTGGCAGTGGTCCTGTCATACTGTCCGATACGAATTTTTTTTAAAATACCATCTTTTATATCAATCGAACTCTTACCAAATCCCTTTATCGAAGTCTTTCTCAGATTCAAATAGAGGCGGAGAGGATTTTTTAAAGTATCCTTGCTGTATATGACAGGAGCGCTCAACTCGACGACAACACGGGTATATTCATCATAGGACCAAAATCTTATTTTTTTAATTCTGCTGAGTTTTGCCGAAGAAGTTGCAGCAGATGGGATGAGAGTAACGAATATAAGGAGAGAAATTATAAGGGCGATTACTCTTTTCAAATTCGATTTCACGAAGATTCTTTTCTATCCTGTTTCCTGCTTTTAAAATTCTAAAGTCATTAGCGGACATTTATCGTCAGATCGATGAAAACAGATATAAATTCAAACTATCTGACCGTACAAGCAGTTGTCAGGCACGGTTTATAGTATAAAACAATAAAAAATTAAAAAATTGCGCTCTCAAAGGCGCAATTTTTCTCCATGGATTAAAAGCTTTCAGTCTTTAAGTCAAAATACCTGAACAAACGGATCAAACAGCTTTGACAGACTTAATTTCAGGTATATTGTCTATAAGTGTCTTTTCAACCCAATTTGTCATTGTAAGAGAGGACATAGGACATGTTTCGCAGGCGCCTTTCAGCTTGACATAAAGAGTATCGTCCTTAATTGTAACGACTTCAATGTCTCCCCCCTCCGCTTTAAGCCCTTCCCTTACCTTCTCAATTGCTTTATCTATCTTTTCCTGATCCAATTTCTTAAACCTCAACTTATATTTATATCATAAAAGCTATTATTTTTCAAGGAAAAAAACTCATCTCCATATATATAAGGATGAATAATCGAATTTTTTGTTTATTTTTAAAGGCCGTTAATTATATAATTAAAAGCTGCTTAGGCACTTATAAGTGAAATTTTGCGCAAAAAAGCAACATTTTTTTTTAAATGACAAATTCCAAAACACAAATGCCAAACCAAAACCAAAGCTCAAATGTCAAAAAAGAGATATGAGAAGCCTTTGTATTTAGTCATTAGGATTTGATCCCTGATCAGGTCAGGGACAAGCTTGACATTGAATTTTGTCATTTGTCATTAAAACGTTCCGAAAATCTTATTTGGTTTCGGCTATGCCGAGTTAGATATATAGGCTGTAGACTTAAGGCTGAAACAAAAAACATATATCTAAGGTTTATGAGTTATTTTAGCGGAACATTTTTTGCTAAAAGTCTTCGACCCACGCTCTATCCACTTAAATAGTTACAATAAAATCATTAGAAGAAAGGAGGTGAAAACAGTGAAAGCAACGACAATCGCATTAGTAGTCATTATCAGTCTGGTATTTGTGAGCACAGCTTTTTCGGTTCCACCGGGAAAGACATTAACATTTCCTGACGGAAAAATCGGCAAGGTTGTATTTGACGGTAAAAAACACAAAGACGCCGGCGTAAAATGCAAGGACTGCCACAACGGCACCATCTTCCCGAGCATGAAAGACGCCAAAGCAGTAGTTGGACCGCCAGTACTGACAATGAAGGATCTGAACGCAGGAAAGTATTGCGGAGCCTGTCATAACGGGACTACCGAAATTAACGGTAAGGTCGTGTTTAAGACAAAGGGCACCTGCAAGAAGTGTCACATAAAGGAGTAACTAAGAAAGGGGGGTATTAAAATCCCCCTTTTTTTTAAAGGTAAGTATTCCAGTTGTCGTATTTTTCAACTCTTCCGTAAACCGAATCGAAAAATATCTTCTGTAGTTTTGCTGTAATTACGCCACGAGTCCCGGCGCCGATGTTTCGACCGTCCAGTTGCCTGATTGGCGTTATCTCGGCAGCTGTTCCCGTAAAAAAAGCTTCGTCCGATATATATAATTCATCTCTTGTAAATCGGTCTTCTCTTACAGTGATCCCTTCGTCTTCGGCGATTGTCATAATACTCTCTCTTGTTATACCTTCAAGGATCGATGTAAGGGGCGTTGTTTTGAGTACTCCCTTTTTTACGGTAAAAATATTCTCTCCTGCGCCTTCTGATACAAAGCCATCAGCATCCAGGAGCAGGGCTTCGTCATAGCCCATTGACAAAGCTTCCCTTTTCGCCATCTGTGAGGTAACATAGTAACCGCAAACTTTCCCCCTGGCCATATTGGAATTCACATGGTTTCTTAAAAAGGAAGAAGTTTTGACCTTTATACCCTTTTCAATTCCTTCCTCTCCGAGATAAGAACCCCAGGGCCATACGGCAATGGATACTCTTACGGGATTGCCCTTCGGATGTAGTCCCATAGCTCCCTCACCTATATAAACAAGAGGTCTGATGTAACATGCATCCAGTTTATTCACCCTCACAGTCTCAAGCACCGCATTTTCAAGTTCTTCCTGACTGAAAGGTATTTCCATCTGAAAGATATGGGCGGAATTAAACAGTCTTTCAATGTGATCCTGCAATCTGAAAACAGCAGGGCCCTTATCGGTGTGATAACATCTTATGCCTTCAAAAACACCGAGGCCGTAATGGAGTGTATGCGTGAGGATATGTACGTTAGCGTCATCCCAATTGACTATCTTTCCGTCCATCCATATCTTTTCGGTTTTATCTATCATGAGCAGCTTATATTTATAACAGCAATGCCATGAAACTGTCAAGCATAAAAATAAAAAACTTCTTCTCTTTCACCTTGTTTTAAAGAAAGTATATTTCTATGCTATAATCTCTTAGACGATCACAACAATCAGCGCCTTTGACATGTGACGGAATTCGGGACAAACGTCCATAAACCACCGATTCACAGCAAAGCATGAAAACAGTCAGAATGAGCAGTGATGTCCTGATGAAACAAGGTGGTGTTTGAGTCTGCGAGTTTCAGCTTGTTTTGGCAGGACATTGCTGCTCCTTCCGGTGCGCATTCGTTTATTTACGGAGTAAAAAATTGATTACCTATAAAGGCATTCATCATACGGCTTTGGTTACTTCCAATATGGACGAAACCATTCGTTTTTGGAGGGACCTGTTATGCATGAGGCTTGTTACCGGAGTTGGAGGAAAAGGATACAGGCAATACTTTTTCCAGGTATCTGAAAGCAGTTTTATAACGTTCTTTGAGTGGGATGGTGTCGAAACCGTAGAAGAAAAAGAGGCCGGCAGGGCTGTAAAGGGACCTATCATTTTTGATCATATATGTATTGAAGTGCAGGATTCCGAACATCTTTGGCGTTTAAAGGACAGATTAGAGGAAGCAGGCGTGTGGGTTACAGAGGTTATTGACAACGCTTTTATCCATTCTATCTTCACATCCGATCCGAACAACATATCCATAGAGTTCTGTTATTCCGTTGACAAATTGAATATTGTCGAAAACCCCGTCATAACCGATTCATCACCCTCCGATATTGTCAGTGAAGGCTCTGAACCTCAAATCGATAAATGGCCTGAAACAAAGAATCCGACACCTGAAGAGGAAAGAAAAATATATCCCGGAGAGCTGCAAAGGTTATTGAATAAGAAAAAATAAAAGAAAGTCTATGCCGAAAAACACGTTATTCATAGAAACCGTCACAGAGATGGAATTCATCTTAGTAAAGGGAGGCTCATTTGAAATGGGCGATTTTACGGGGAATGGTTTTGATAATGAGCATCCGACGCATTCGGTGCAAACAAAGGATTTTTTTATTGGCAAATATCCTGTAACCCAGGAGCAATGGATGAAAATTATGGAAATAAACCCCTCCTTTTTTCAAAACAATAAAAATCTCCCAGTCGAAAGTATTACCTTTCACAATGCGATGGATTTTGTCGCACGATTAAATAACATCACCAACGAAACATTTCGCCTTCCAACGGAAGCGGAGTGGGAATACGCCGCAAGAAGCGGTGGGGAAAAGGAGATATGGGCCGGCACAAGCGATCCAGCCGCTTTAAACGAATACGCCTGGTATGATGAAAACTCTTCCGCCAGGACTCAACCGGTAGGGCTTAAAAAACCAAATTCCCTTGGTATGCACGACATGAGCGGAAATGTTTGCGAATGGACAACCGATATATATAACTACTATGAAAATAAAAAAATGAACACTACTTCAAACGATAAATCAGCAAACAACGAGAGAGTTATAAGAGGAGGGAGCTGGTATAACTATGCCCTTCTTTTACGTTGCTCGGACAGGAGCATCTACTCCTCCGATTACAAAGATAATTATGTAGGTTTTCGTCTTGTTAAAAGCCCATGAAAATGTCTGACAAATACTATATCAATAAAATAACCGGAATGGAATTTGTTTTTGTAAAAGGCGGCGTCTTTGAAATGGGCGACACCTTTGGAGACGGTTTTCCCGATGAAAAACCCGTTCACGAAGTAACAGTGAACGATTTTTACATGGGAAGATTTCCCGTAACTCAAGGCCAGTGGAAAAAAATAATGAATGGCAATCCGGCAATGTTCAAAAAAGGAGACGAATATCCCGTAGAAATGGTTAGCTGGGATCTCGCACAGAAGTTTATTTCTAAATTAAACAAACAAACGGACGGAGGTTACCGCCTGCCTACCGAAGCAGAGTGGGAATATGCTGCAAGAAGCGGAGGCAAACGAGAGAAATGGTCCGGTACGAACAATGTAGACGAATTAAAAGACTACTCATGGTTCGACCAAAATTCAAATATGAGAACTCATGTTGTGGGGCAAAAAAAGCCAAACGATTTTGGTATTTGCGAAATGAGCGGAAGCGTTCATGAGTGGGTTTTAGACTCTTACGATAAGAGCGATTACAACGGCTATGGAACGAAGAACCCGCTTTATGAAAGTAGCTCGCCCTACCGCGGATTCAGAGGCGGAAGCTGGAAACGTCATCCAGAAGGACTGAGATGCACCAGAAGGTTCGGCGCATTGCCAAACCTGCAATTCGGCACATTCGGTTTTCGAATGGTAAAAGAGAAATGACAATCAGTAAGGATCTGTCAAATAAATACGATCTTCTGAAAACAACCCTGCAAAAGTGCGACAAAGTACTCCTGGCTTACTCCGGCGGAGTAGACAGCACTTTTCTCCTGAGCGCTTTAATGGATTTTTCCGTAAAAACACTTGCCGTCATTGCAGACTCTCCTACAATGCCCGGAGACGATATGACAACCGCCATGGAAATGGTAAAGCAGATGAATGTAGATTATAAGGTTATTAAAATAAATGAGCTCGAGGACAATAAATTTGTCGAAAATCCGGTTGACAGATGTTTTCACTGTAAAAACGGCCTTTTTGAACGATTACAACGAATTGCCGCTGAAGAAGCCTTTGGCATAGTAGCCGATGGAAGCACGGTAGACGACCTGAGCGATTACAGACCGGGATTCAAAGCGAAAAAAAAACATCATATTCGAAGTCCTCTGATAGACGCAGGCTTTACCAAAGAAGATGTCAGAGCAATGTCAAGGGAAAGGGGTTTGAAAACATGGGATAAACCCTCGTCTCCATGCCTCTCATCGAGGTTTCCCTATGGCGAGCGTATAACAGAGAAGGGACTTACAATGGTTGAGAAAGCCGAGCTGAAGTTAAAGGAACTGGGATTTTATGAATTAAGGGTGCGTTATCAAGGCGACACAGCCAGAATAGAACTCAATGAGGAGGATATCCCTGTTATTTCCGAGATCAAGATGAGAAGGGAAATTGTTTCCTATTTTAGAGAAATCGGCTTTATTTATGTTACACTTGATCTGGAAGGCTACAAAAGCGGCAAACTGAACAGAGCTGTGCCAAATGATATTAAAAACGAAGTTTTAACACAGTAAAAAGGTCATTGAACACTCTCTCTGACGAAATTTCTTTATGAGAGTTTTTTTTATATACTTTTAAATCCGACGATCACCATTAAAACAAAAAAGGAGGAGACTAAAATGGCGAATGAATTTGCAAACATGGACAAATCAGGAGGAGACTCCGCCATAGGAAGCGCCGATGTATCGGGTTATGCCTGCGGCGGCAGTGCAAGCGGCTCAGGCTCTGCAACAGCATCGAGCTGGGGAAGCTGCGGCGGAACCGGCGTTGGCTCCGCGAATGCCGCTTCTATTGGTGAAAACGCCATAGGCGCAAAGGGCGGTGATGTCACGGATAACACAGACATCGGCAACATAAATATCAGCAGCTAATGAAGTAGGGGCGAACCTGTGTGTTCGCCCTTACATGTTTTACCTGACAGTCTTCAGCCTTCAGTCTATACACCTAAAATGAAAACAGCATATATAGATTGCTCAAGCGGCATAAGCGGAGACATGTTTCTCGGCGCTTTGATAGACGCCGGCCTTCCATTCGATTACTTAAAAAGGACTTTTACTGATTTTTTAGAGGACGACTATGACCTCTCCCTGACGAGAGTCACGAAATGTAATATCTCGGCGTCAAAGCTGAGTGTCATTGTCAGAAATAATGGATTTACAAGGGCCCGTCGTTTCAAAGATATCGAAAAATTAATAAAGAGCTCCAATCTAAAAGAAAAGATAAAAAACAGAGGCCTGAAAATTTTCAGATCCGTTTTCGAGGTCGAAGCATTGGTTCATGGCCTCCCTTTTGAAAAAGCTCACCTCCACGAACTGGGGGCCGTAGATTTTATTATCGATATAATAGGTGCGTTGACAGGCATCGATTATCTGGGAATAAGTAATATCATCGCCTCGCCCGTTAATGTAGGAGGCGGCAAAGTAAAAATATCCCACGGAGAACTTCCGGTGCCTGCCCCGGCGACTTCAGAGCTTCTCAAAGGGATACCTCTCTATTCCAGCGGAATAAACATGGAACTGACAACTCCCACAGGCGCCGCTATTATTAAAGGGATCAGCGACAGATTCGGAGACTTCCCTCGAATGGTTTTAGAATCCACAGGGTATGGCGCAGGTGACAGAGATATTGAATCACATCCCAATGTTTTAAGAATTTTTATCGGTAATTCTTCTAAATCCAATACTTCTGAAAACGTTACTGTCATCGAAGCCAACATCGACGACATGTCGCCTCAGATTTACGAATACGTCATGGAGAGACTTTTCGATTCAGGCGCCAGAGAGGTCTATGTAACACCGGTAATTATGAAAAAGGGACGTCCCGGTAATTTATTAACCGTAATTGCAGATAAGGAAAATCTCGAATCTCTTTTCCATATTATTTTCCATGAAACAACCACAATAGGACTTAGATATTATGATGCCGCAAGAAGTGTTTTAGACAGACAAATATCACCCCTGGAAACGAAGCACGGTAAAATAGGTATTAAAATTGCTCGAAAAGACGGACATATCCTAAATTTCACTCCCGAATATGAGGATTGTAAAAGGATAGCCAAAGAGCGATCGATTCCTTTAAAAATGGTTACAACAGAAGCAATCAGAGAATTTGGAACTCAACAGAGCTGCGAAAAAACAATGGAAAACAATGAATAACGAAGACATCAGAAATCTGCTTGAACGAATTAAAGACAACCGTGTCAGTGTCGATGAAGCACTAAATCTCATAAAGCATATGCCCTATGAGGATTTAACCTTTGCTAAAATAGATCATCACAGACAAATTAGAAACGGTATTGCAGAAGTGGTATATGCCGAAGGGAAAAGAGAAGAGGAAGTTATTGAAATTTCCAGACGCATTTATGAAAAACACCAACGCCTTCTCGTAACTCGCGCAAACCGGCGGATTTTCGACAACCTCGATATTCAGGCAGCCCGATACCATAGTCACTCAAGAACGATAGAAGCAGGCTCTCCTCAGGAAAAAACAGGAAACGTAGTCGTCGTGACTGCCGGTACATCCGATATCCCTGTTGCAGAAGAAGTCATCGTTACTCTCTCCTTTCTGGGCAGCAAAACAGAAATGCTATATGATGTCGGAGTAGCCGGTCTTCACAGGCTTCTGGGGAATATTAAAGTCTTTGAAAAGGCAAATGTCGTCGTTGTCGTCGCCGGCATGGAAGGCGCCCTTCCTTCAGTAATCGGGGGAATTACCGATAAACCATTGATTGCCGTACCCACATCCATAGGATACGGTACAAACCTCGGAGGACTCACCCCCCTGTTCGCCATGCTCAACTCCTGCGCACCCGGAATTTCGGTAGTAAACATAGACAACGGTTTCGGAGCCGGCGTAGCAGCCCATAAGATCAATAAACCGATTTGAGGTCTGCTTTCAAAGCAAACGTCCATGTCCTTCCGGTTCACCACAAAGCATGAAAATTTTCAAAAGGAGCAGTCATGTCCTGCCAAAACAAGCTGAAACTCGCAGACTCAAACACCACCTTGTTTTGGCAGGACATGACTGCTCCTTCCGATGCGCTGTTACATATTTTCGAAGAAACCACTAAAGAAAGATATCTGCCATGAATATAGATGAGTTAATCAAAGAGAACAGAACGTTCAGGCGATTTTATCAAGACGAAACAGTCTCGGTTTCCACATTAAAGGATCTGGTAAACCTTGGCCGTCTATCGGCATCGTCAGGAAATTTACAGCCCTTGAAGTATATTATCTGCAATGAAAAGAAGTTAAATGAAGAGATTTTCCAATGTCTTGGCTGGGGTTACCCGAGGGATTGGATGGGGGAAAGGGAAAAACCTTCTGCTTACATCGTAATATTGGGCGACACAAAAATATCGCGCCATTACAGTTGCGATCACGGAATTGCCGCACAAAGTATTCTATTGGGAGCAAAAGAGAGAGGGCTGGGAGGTTGTATGGTAGGGGCATTAAAAAGAGACGACCTCTCCGTACTGCTTTCCATACCACCTGAATTTGTAATTCTTCTGGTCCTGGCTCTGGGTAAGCCGAAACACAAGGTTGTGATTACGGAAATATCAGCAGATGAAAAAGTTAAATATTGGAAAGATGAAGACGGCGTTCATTATGTACCTAAAAGAAAACTTGAAGATATTATTGTATCAGCATTTTTAGACTCCGATTAATCTTACTCCGATAAAAATTTTCTTTCAAAACACCTGACGACCAAACTCTCACCTACATAACAAGACCCTTCAGCCTCTTCAATCTTCCTGTTATAATCTCTCTCTTGATTTTCTTACACTCTCTTTTCGATATGCCCGTTACATTAGAATTTTTATGTACAGAATTATCGTAAACACTGTTCCATGGAAATTTGGATCCGCTTACAGGCGACATTACGGCGCCCGATATGGTGTTGTTGTACACCTTGTTCGACATAGTTCCGGCTTTCAGGCGTACTCCCGATATATGGGGCCCGAGAATATTGTTTTCTGTTATAACATTGCCGTAGGAAGGAAAGTCGAACTGATTTTTATGCTGACGAAGGTCGTTGCCTGCCTGAACCCCATAAAAGGGATGACCCTTGCTGTATCCCTTTCCATTGCCGACAATTGTATTGCCTGAAACCGTACAACAGTAATCGGCTCTTACAAGTTTCACTCCGTCTCCAAAATTGTTTTCGATCAGGCAGCCCTTAACATGACAAAAGGCGGCATTATCCATGCTTACGCCTGGCAACTTTACGGCATTGGTGCCGTCATCAAGCATATCTTCGTCCACCACGAAATCTTCGTTTAACTCCTTATCGCTCTGAAAACCTCTCCTGCCGTTCATCATAATATGACAGCCCAAAAGGTGGCACCCCCATGCACCGTTATCTAGAGTTATTCCTTCGCACTGATTTTCCGCAAATATACACCCGATAAAACGAAGCCTCGATCCTCCGTCCGTGCAAACGCCCATTTTTCTGTTTTTTCGTGAAATACAATTGTACAGGTTTATGCGACAGGGATGGGGATCGTCTGCATTAAAAGCGATCGATGGAGAAGCCTCAAGTCTGAAAGAAAACTCCGAGTCATCGTTTTTTTCCTTTAAAGGCCAGTCTGCGAAGTGGAAGCCGCTGTTCAGACAGGATTCGGCAACACAATTCGACAGAGTACAGCCTTTGATATCACGGACAAAAAGAAAACCGTCGTTTAAGCCGTCATAGACGCCGAGATTATCGAATTTCGAGTCGATAACATTATCCACAAAGGCAAACCCCACGCCCTCAGGAGAGGAAACATCAATGTTATTCAGAATCAGTCCTTTTGAATGAGACGAAAACACTGCAACAGCTGTCTCCCGGCCCGGCACTTCACGCAGTCTTATGCGTAAATTTTCCACTCTCGTTCCGATCACAGGGGCGTCTCTTCTGCCGCAAATGACAATACCGAAAAATACGCCTCGAAAAACAATCTCCGTAGCACCGGGTACGCCGATCAATCTGACACCGGATGGGAGAAAAATGCTTCTCCTTAATTCCAGCCTTCCCGGCGGAAGGATCAATTCCCCTCGATTCTTTGAGACATATTCCAGTTCTCTAAAAAAATTCTCCTCTGTGAACTCATCCCGGAATATGGATCGAACAGGGAGATCGTAGGCGTAACGCATAGAGGGCCATTCAGGCGCAAAAAGCTGTGAAGAGGTTCCTCCGTCGGATGAGACTCTTTTTAATAAAGGCCACCTCCCGATCTGACCGTAAACATCAATCCACGGCCACAGTCTGCGATGGAAGGCCTTTAAAAGGGGATGGCCTCCTATATGTCCTTTTTTGGATTTATAATAGTCCGACGATAGAGAAAGCTCTTTATTAGACGATAACGATCTCTTCTTCAATCGCAGATCACCATATATGGAGCTTATTGGTATAAAGGGGTGACAGAAAAGAGAAACCGTCAAGCATTGCATCTGTGGAATTTACGACAGAGAATATTAAAAAGTCTCCTGAATCGTTAAAAGGAGTTTCCGAACCGGCGACGATATTCATAAAATATGAGTTAAAAGAAAACAGCTCCGTTGCCGAAATTGCAGGTATTATTGCATTTAGATCGGATGTACGATGCCATTGAAAATCACTTCCAAGGTAATACATATTATCATGAGGGTCTGAAACAACGAGATAGATGTCTCCTGTTCCGCTTCCCTGTAATCTGGCATAAAGCGCGATAGTCTCTCCGGGATCGTAAAACATCTTGTCAGGCAAAACTTCAAAGAGATTATCGTCAGGCTCGGGCAATGTAAACTTCAGGAAGTAAAGCTTTGCATCGATATAGTCGCCCAAAACCAGGAGATAGAGATTTCGACCGTCAACCTTAATCATACATGTACCCTCAGCCGAGTATGGAGCGACGGCCTGCTTTACTTCCCAATCCTCTCCGTCAGGACTGTATCTGTACATAATATTACCTCTTTCTCCGTCGGCATCGATAGGTACATCAGGGGAATTATCCCAAAAAGCGTGAAAAGCGCCCCATTGATCAACTGCGAATCGCGCGCCCATGCCCGCTCTTGCATCGGATGTCCCGCCTGCCACTGTCATGACATCCCATGAATCTCCGTCGAGCTTTCCAAGTAAAGCGGATGTGCCTGTATTGTTGTCAGCATATTTATACATGGAAGCATAAGGATTTCCGCTGTTGTCGAGAAACAGGTCCGTCCAAAATTCAAGCTCATAGAGTTTCCCGGAGTCATCGATAAGGGATATTGTCCAACTGTCACCGTCATTGGACTGTGCATATATAAAGTCATGAAAGGTTGTGTCATTTCCATAGGTGACATGATATGTTCCCGTATCTGCGTTATATACGAAATCCGCTATCCTGTATTGAATCTCCTGAGGCAAGTCCATTTCGCTTTGTGTCCATGTCGTCTGAGAGAGAGGAGAAAAAAGCCTTAGAGAATTGGAACCTTGTCTGACGAAAATCGCTTTGCCCTGCCCGTTTAGCTGCATTCTTGTATGCCACCCTCCATACTCTACAATCGTCTGATCGCCAGGTACATTGTCGGTTATCACCTGATAAACCAAGTGAGTATCGGGATCATTCTGATGCTTGATATAGCAGATATGCACACTGTTATCGGAAGGGTCTACAATTACACCGGTAGATATTGATCCCAGTTTTGCGTCACTTTCAATCGTTGTCTTTGTCCACTCACCATTTGAACCGTAGGCGTAAACAGCCTCGGCTCTCTCTTCACCGGGGACCGGCAGCAGATAGATGACATGAATGGTTCCCTTGGTGTCGACGTCAAAGTCATAAGAATAAATCCTTCGCGAGAAGTCCTCTTCCGAGTCCTCCAGGATGGATTCAAAATCCGGTGAAAGCTCGGCAAACACCAAATTATTCATAATTAAAAGGGGAAGGAAAAGAGCGGCGAAAAATAACAGTAAAGCCCGTTTCATATAAACCTCCAAATATAAAAAGTTATTATTAATGTCATTGAAGTTAAAGTAACAACTCAGGTATTTAGGCTGTGACTACTTTTGTGCTTTTAATACCTAATCTTCTGAAAACGCCTCTTGTATCCAAAATTAAAGATGCATGCTTTTCTATAAAAAAATAGTCATAATCTGTATGATCGGTGCTTACAATTACCAGATCAGCACTCTTTAATGTCTCTTCCGAAAGGCAGGTAGAAGTCATATCGATATCAGGATAGTGTCTGTGTTCTCTGCAACATGGCACGAAAGGATCGTTGTAAGAAACCAGGGCGCCCAGATTTCTTAACAATTGGATTATTTTTAAAGAGGGCGATTCTCTCTGATCGTCGATATCTTTTTTATAAGCCATGCCCAGTACAATAATCCTGGAGCCTTTTACTGATTTACTTTTCATATTCATTATCCATCCGGCGCGCTCAACTACATAGTATGGCATGCCGGTGTTTACCTCACCTGCCAGCTCTATAAAACGTGTACTGAAATCGTATTCTCTTGCTTTCCATGTAAGGTAAAAAGGATCAATGGGAATACAGTGACCGCCCAGTCCCGGACCGGGATAGAAAGGCTGAAAACCGAAGGGCTTTGTGCTTGCAGCCTCAATAACCTCCCAAATGTCAATATCCATTTTATGAAACAATATTTTAAGCTCATTAATTAAGGCGATATTTACGGATCTGTAGATATTCTCAAGAAGCTTGGTCGCCTCGGCAATCTTTGTAGATGACACCGGAACAGTTCGCTCCACTACCTTACTGTATAATGTATCCGCAGTTCTCAGGCATTGGGGAGTCAACCCGCCTACTACCTTTGGGATGGTACGGGTATTAAAATCTTTATTATTCGGGTCTTCCCGCTCCGGAGAGAAAGCAAGGTAGAAATCCACTCCCCCTCTGAGCCCTTCCTTTTCAAGAATTTTCAACATATCCTCATCGGTAGTGCCCGGATAGGTAGTAGATTCAAGTACTATTAACTGCCCCTTTCTAAGATGTGAGGCGATAGTCGCAGTTGTGTCAAAAACATAAGACATATTTGGTTCACGATACTTGTTAAGAGGAGTCGGTACGCAGATTATAATACAATCCATTTCCGAGAGTTTTGAAAAATCTGAAGTAGGCAGGAAAGAGGATTTCTTTTGTACTATAATATCGATGTCTATATGTCTTATATACATCTTACCGCAAAGAAGCATTTCTACTTTATTATTGTCAATATCGAATCCGGTAACTTCAAATCCTGCTTTAAGAAATTCTATAACAAGAGGGAGACCAACATAACCAAGACCGATTACGCCTATTTTGGCGCGCTCCGAATGAATCTTATTAATTAAATCCATGATTTCTCCTTGTTATATATGAGCCTTCTATTGTGAGAAGCTTAACTTTTATTGGGGTCAGGGTATTTACAATAAAAAATGAGGGATAGAGGATTCCGGTTTTATTGGCGATTTAAATAAAGGACCGCCGTAAACCGTCAGTATATCGGAGAGTATTCTGCTGTCTCGGTAAAGAAGATCCTGTAAAACGAAAACAGTTATAATCTTTCCTATACATTTAGGTGTTTTTAGCAACTCCAACCTGACCTGACAACAGGCCACATTAGCGAGGGAGAAAAAAGGCAGGCAAGGATAAATCAGTTCCTTTGAGAGGTCAGGTATTAACCTCTGCTGAATCTGATAGCTTTCATCCTTTTCTTTCTTGCCTCGATTCTTTTTCTTTTTTTCTTTTCAGAGGGTTTTTCATAGTATTTTTTTCTTTTTATATCTCTAAATATCCCCTCCTTCTGGAGTTGACGTTTCAGGACTTTTAACGCCCTTTCAAGATCATTTCCATAAACTTGTATACTCAATTTATCTCCATTCTCTACCTGACTTCTTTCTGTCAGGTTTCCTTGATCTGTTATCGAACTTTTTATTCTCTTTCCGTTGCGGCCTGGCTTCGGCAACCGTAATCGGTCTCTCTTTTAGTGATGTGCCGTTAAGCTCGGAGATAGCTCTTGTGGCGTCTTCATTCGATGCCATTTCAACAAAACCGAATCCCCTTGGCTGACCTGTCTGTCTGTCTGTTATTAGCGTTACGGACTCGACTTCCCCTGACTGAGAAAAAAACTCTTTTATATCTTCTTCTGAAGCATCAAATGAGATGTTGCCTACATAAAGTTTATTGCCCACGCTTTTCTCCTTATTAAGAAACTTTTAGACTTCCGATTAATGATTTCAGACTATAACCTAAGAAAGAAATTTCAATACGTGTTAGGAAGCTAAAAGAGGCGGACTTAATCGAATGAGAAGATGTCATAAGATTTCTATCTCTTGCATCTTTATTGCTAAATAAACACCTGATATCTATCCGGGTTAACTAAAAATGAGGTTGCTTCCTCCTTTATCGATTTGTTTAGGCGCAAAGAAAGAGTATAACAATTAATAATTCCTTTTGTCAAAAAGAGTGTTATTTTTTTAATTCTGTAATGACAGTCGCCGGTTACCACCCGACAGTTGCTCGTTTCCCTGTTTTTGTAATCTCCTTTTCCTCCGCCCAAATTGTGAGACCTGTCTCGGGATCGACCATCTCCATAGTAAACTTCATGTACACATGCTCATTTCCCTGAGCCCTTTTTCGAATAGACGAGACCTCTCCGGTCAGAAAATAGTCGGCAGCATAAATATTATTCTTTTTCCCGATAGTATTTTTATTGACCTTGCCTGACTGCCTGAGTTTCTGTTGATTCATTACTTCGTCCCGTATGTGTTGATCCCGTTTTTCGGTGCTAAAACTGGTGACAAGTGCTTTACCGGACTTTATAAGAGCAACACGTATCTTTTTTGCTATCGCAACAGTATCGACACTGCGGTCATCACTGTTATTCTCTATATGACTAAAAGCAATAATAACTTTGCCGGGTCGATTGAATGCTTCGTGCATCAAAAGCGACATCGTCATCCTCTCGGCCACCATTTGGAGATCACTGTGACTGAACCTGGTGTCGTAAGTCTCTATTTCCGAAGGGTCCTGATATGAAACATCGGTTAATACCGCCGGCCCGGATGTAGTAGAGGCGCATCCTGTTACAGCGAGTAAAATCAAAGATAAAAACAAAAAATTCTCCCTTTTCAGGGTTAATAAATTCGATTTCTTAAACATTTTAGTCCTCCTGAAGGTTAAAATCGTGGTGTGGAATTCTCTATTGCCTGAGAAAGACAACGACAGAACTTACGGCCTTTTTATCTATGGCTCTCTTTTGTATTGTGAATGTCTGACTGCTTTTGGCAATGATCGGAGTCCAGTTAAACATCCCTTCACTCACCTGATTCCCGAAATCGTCATACCATTTTATTCTATACTTTAAAGGAAGATCGGCTTTGTTTTTATTGAAAACGGAAACGTTCATCTCGAGCATGCCGTTATTGATCCTGCCATTAACGGCAGAGATAATCAAATCATTCTGAAGAGAAGAGTCGGCAAGTTCTATATTTACAAACTGATTGGCAGGCGTCCTGATAACGGAAGGCCCTCCTCCGCACCCTGCCGGGATGAGAGAGATCATAAAAAAACAAACAAATAATCTAAAAAATCCGACATTCATGTATGCCTCCTTGTATATGATACGTTATTTAATTGTTTCTTTGCCTGATGCTGCGGCAGAGATTGTCATTATAACATTTATGACCTTTTTCTTTCGAGAAAAATGGAGGTTCACTTTGAAACAATAATACCTTTTCCCGGTGTGTATACATTTACAATAGTTGTTACTCCCTCTTTGACCTCTACCGGGATATCAACTCTTTGCCTGAACGCACCTCTCATCGATAAACCTTCAAATGTGAATGTGTAATCACCTGGTTTATAAAAAAAATCCATAACGGATATTTCAGCAGGAAGAGTCCTCCAGCTTCTGACATCAGCCTGCTCTGTAACGAAATTAAAAATTGATGTCATTAAAGAACCTATTCCGCCTGCTCGTTCAGAAATTTCATAAGACGCAATCCCCTTTGCCACAACGCGGGCTATTATCCTTGCGATAACGGCAGGTCTCTTCTCTTTGTAATTTTTATTCGCAAGGGCCTCGATATCCGCAATTTTTACTGATTCGCTTATAAGTTTCCCAGCTCTGTCCTTGAGATAAAAACCATAGAAATCCTTTTCAGCCCTTTTTAATACAGGATAAGCAACAAAGAGAAGTGTGTTTTTCAAAGGTACAGGCAATTTAATTTGATCTTTTTGAGGCGCCAGACCATTGCTGATGAATATAACGATACGGCCTTTGTCCTTGTATTCCGAAGACAGTAAAGGCATACCGCCAAGGTGTTGCAGTTTTTTTACATAATCCTTTATATCTTCAACACGCCCCTTTTTCTCGGCAAGCCGAATAAGGTGTTGCAGAATCAGTTTATTGCGCGGCAATAATGCATGGGCGTCTTTTAAATCAATATATGCATTATCTAGTCCTCTGTAACCACCACTGCGATCAAACATTTCTTCATCTATAACAGATGAAAGGTAATAGGTAAAACCGTTTTCATATGAATTGGGGACTTTGTCGGCGATCATATCTGAAGAGCGGTGCACTCTCTTGAGTTCCGAATTAAAGGCTCTCCAGTCTACTGCTCCACCGGCGCGAGTTCTCTGTTCGTCAGCTAAAGAATGTTTATAAACGTCATCTTCCAGCCTCATCTTTTCATCGTTTTGAAGCTTATATGCCCGATCTATCTCTCTGCGAGCGTCCTTTTTTTCACCAAGCATGTAATAATTCAATGCCTGATATGTATCGATAAAAATTCTCTCAAAGGTCTCGCCTTTATATGACATCGTATTATCGTTAATTAAAATGGATGCAGCATCTTTTCCGGCCTCGCCGACTGAAAAAATCGCTTTATTGTTAAAGTGCTCGACTATCTCCCGGGCTCTTGATAAATAATATTCGCTCCTTTTGTAATCGCCACAGGCCTGAAGTAATAAACCATATTCACAATAATCGAGAAGTTTATCTTCGTCGAAAGAATAATTGTCCGCTCTACCCGGAGCGTTGGCTAATGCAAAAGTATTTCCAAAGGGCGCTCTATCCTTGACCGATGCCTCTGTGCTTTTACAGGGCCCTCTGTATTTGTATACATCAAGCATATCCGGTAATCTTGTGTTGTGTAAGGAAGTACAACCTCCCTGCAAAACAATAGTTAATGCAGAGAGAAGCATAAAAAAAGAGAATTTCTTACGAACTGTCATATTATGAGCCTTTTTTTTCATCAGCCTGAAATTCCATCGTCTGCAAATGGAATAACCGGCAAAGGATCGCATTGCTTACCATTCACCTGTTGCCTTATGCCTTGATTCATGTCGGGCTTTCACAACGCCGTGTTGGACAATAACAAATAATATATAAAATCTCAATAAAAATCAAGCTGATGAGTTATCTATATAAATATATACGAATCGTGATTTGTATCGTATGATACAGACGTATACTGAAAATTATGAGATAATAGAATATTGCATAACTGCAAGCAGGTATTCAGACTGAAGCAAAAAACGCATTTTTTGACTTATCGGACAATACTATTAACTTATCGGTTACGTTAGAAGTGGACTTTCTGTAGATTCTTTGTTTTTAGCCTGAAAGTCTTCAGCCTATCCACCTGAGTAATTACTTAAAAACTCAAATAAGGAGGAGTATTATGCTGGAAGTCGTAGTAGCACCGGTGCTGTTTATAATGGTGATAGCCGGCTTTATTGTCACAGGCAATAAATGCATGAACAACTGATTTCACCATTATAATTTCTGCCGATAGAATATCAAGACAATCAACCTCTACCTACCGCAATTAAATAATTCATAGCAACTCCTGCGCTCACGCTGTTGTCTCTGCAAATTCATCAAATATTGCTCCCCTATCCTTTTCCGAATTCTTTATATCCCCTCTGCTTATATATCCCGAAAATAACCTGCATCGTGCCGGAATGAGCAGCAATGTCCTGCTGAAACAAGCTGAAACTCGCAGACTCAAACACCACCTTGTTTCAGCAGGACATTGCTGCTCATTCTGACAATTTTCATACTTTGTGGTGACCCGGAGGGCCATGGATGTTTGCTCTAAAAATAAACAACCACAAAAATGTAGGGGCAGACCTGCATGTCTGTCCCGGTGGCGGCTAACGAACAAACGCACCGGAGTAACGACACGCGGATTCTTGCCATTATACCGTTTTATTTGCTATTATTGCTTTAACATCTGCCCTACAACGGATTGGAATGATAGAAAACGACAGGCATAAAATACTGGTAGTTGAAGATTCTAATTTCATAAGAAATTTACTGGTCAAGAGTCTCCGGGAACATTATGATGTTTTAGTAGCCGGCAATGGAGAGGAAGCATTAGCCATCGCTTTTAAAGAACTCCCCAAGCTCATATTACTTGATATTGTAATGCCATTAATGGATGGTTATGAGGTTTGCCGCAGACTCAAAGCGAGTTTAGAAACAAAAAATATTCCTGTTGTATTTATAACTTCTATGGATGAAGAGCAAGATGAGGCCAAAGGGCTTGCCATAGGAGCCATCGATTATATAACCAAACCTTTCAGCGAAGCGATTGTCCTGGCAAGGGTGAGAAATCATGTTGAAAGAGAAATGATGGAAAGTCAGTTGATTCAATCCTCTAAGTTGGCCTCCATCGGTCTTCTTGCCTCAGGCATTGCCCATGAGATCAACAACCCCTTGGGCTTTGTAAAATCCAATATAGGAAATTTAGATAAGTTTGCCGGTAAACTCATATCTTTTACCAATAAGATTACGAATATGCTGGAGAATTATGATATTCCCCAGAGAATTAAGGATGAAATAAACGCTGAAAAAGAACAGATAAACTACGGTTATATAACAAAAAGAATGGATGATATGCTCAAAAGTTCAAAAGATGGCGTTGAAAGAATAAAAAAGATAGTTGCAGACCTGAAATCGTTTTCCAGAGTAGATGCTGCTGAGGTCGATGAGGCTGATATTAACAGTTTACTGGACATTACTCTTAATATTCTCCATAACGAGCACAAAGATAGAATTACAATTAAAAAAGTTTATGGTGATATTCGGCCAATTAAGTGTTTTGTTTCAAAAATAAACCAGGTATTATTGAACTTATTAATAAACGCCTGTCATGCCATTGAGAATGAAGGCGAGATACAGCTAAAAACCTTTGAAAAGGATGATGTTATAAATGTTGAAATCAGCGATACCGGCTCCGGCATACAACAAGAACATATGGATAAGCTCTTTAACCCTTTCTTTACAACAAAACCGGTGGGAGAGGGAACAGGCCTCGGGCTTTCTGTAAGCTATGGTATCATAAAACAACACAGTGGGATAATAAGCGTTAAAAGCGTCTTACACAAAGGCTCTACCTTTACTATTAAGCTCCCTTTAAATCCTGACCTTCTCAATCCGACAGAGATGGACACCTGAACTTCAATACCATTCACTTAAAGAGCAAATTCAACTCATATATACTTTGAATATCGAATATCGAACAGGGAATGTCGAATTATGAAGTTCTTTCCTTCGATATTCATTATGACCTGTTCTACATTCGATATTTTCTTCCTTGAGTTAAGGCTTATGCCCTCACCCCCCTTAGAAGTTGACCATCTCCCACATTTATTACCGATTTTTGACTCACCCCTACGTTTAATGTAAACAACAAGCGGTTGCAATAAAAAAGCCGACAACTTGTTATTACTACAGCGACACTTTATATTAATCGCTATTCAGGCAACAGGCACAAGGCATAAGAAAAATCCGACCTTATGCCTTGTGCCTGTTGCCTTACCGGCTCGCTGTATATAACAAAGTGTCGCTGTAGTATTATTGACAACTGCTATTCGATATATTACAATCCATTTCTTCTGCACAATCAATACGTATAAATACTTACAAAAAATACGCATTAATACCGATTTTTTTATCTAATATTTTAATTTATAATTTATAAGAATAATTTATATGTAAATATAAAAGGGGTGAAGCACCTTCCGGCGGAAGCGGGTCATGTTTGAGAAGGCGCAGCGAAGCGGAGCCTTCGAGTTTAGCCGATAAAGGCGGATGGTGCTTTGCTCCTTAAGTTAATGACATCGATCCGTAAATAAATACTTCATGTTTAACTAAACTGCCATTGAGAAGTTTTCTGTGTGTATAACATTGATTTTCAAGGCGTCGATAATGTTGATCCATCCAGTTTAATATTTCCTTACGATGCTGCTCAGAAGGTTCTGAAAGCAGATTAAAAGCAACATATGCCTGTTCTGACAACAAAGAGAGGTAATATTGATAGTCTTTCAATGTTAAGTGATTTGCTGCTCCGCAAATTAACAGGCAGTTTATGTTTTGTTCTTTTAATTGAGACAAATCGTCATGATCCAGCAAAAAACATTTATCATAAACATCGGGAGTATCACGCTCTAAAGCTGTAATTGCTTCTGTGATAATTTCAACGCCGGCAAGGTAATCTATAGTTAATTTACCACTGTTTTTTAACTGCTTTCCCATCAGGCCGCTGCCACAGGCAATATCAGCGATTCTTAAAGGCAAATTTGAGGGGATAAATGAATGCAATAAATGTTCAATTGCCTCGTATACCTTGCAGTCCAGCAGTTCGACAATCAAATGTCGATAAAGATGGGGATACTTATATAAAACACTATAATCCCAAATATGGAATTTTTTGTCGGTTCCATCAGCAAATTCCACTCTAAAAATCTCATCCCCCTGTCGATCGGATTTGATTTGACTAATTTTATACATTAATTAAATATCTCGATTTTCTGTTGTTGTAAAAACTCAGGATCATATATCTTGGATAAATCATTTTTTCCTGAACTCTAAGTTGTAAATTTTTTTATACCATTGCCCGTCTTTTTTGGTAATCTCACGCTGTCGGCGTTCCTCGTGAGGCATAATTACAACGGATGGATAAAAAATTTCTCTCAAAACAACAGTTTTATAGTACTTTTTTTCTGCAATCAATCCCTGGCGCCCGACGTTTTCTAATAAATCATCAACTAATAAGACAGATGACATACCCAAGTACGCCTTCGTATGCGGGGGTAAATACTCGACCAGCCACTCTATAAATTGATCAATCAAAAGTCGACCATTTGTTCCGCCATCGCGAAAGATACGTTCACATCTATCGCTAAATTGCTCAATCTCCACCATTGCACCCGGTAATTGGGGGGGATTAAAGGAAATTGCATCCACTTGATATTGGGTTAGAACGATTTCCTTAAAAGGCATCTTCAGAAGCCGATAATTGGATTCAGGAATCTGATGGCGCTGCAGATTACGTTGAGTTAATTTAATAGCGTCTTCCTGGATATCGTTAAAATAGACGATCTTACTTCCATTTAATAAAGCATATAAACCTACAATACCACTGCCACAACCTATATCCAGCAAACGTTCAGGTGGTTCTAAAGCCAGAGCTTCACACATAACCTTACTGAAAGGCGTTTTATCGGGAATTCCTTTGCTTCTAAAAAGCTGAACCTCGTCGAATTGTACAGCCAAAACAATCACTCCTAAAACAGCTGTCAGCAGTCAGCCTTCAGCTAAGGAAAGAATTGATGTTATGCCAATAATAAGCTTCACCTTATGGGGGAATCTGTTTTGAACCGTAAAGTTTTGCAATGAAAGAGCTGACAGATGATGGCTGACAGCTAAATGCTGTTTTAGGAATGGATTCAAGTTTTATCTCTTTTCAACCAAGACAAAACCGATTGAAATCTCTCTTTATTTTTTATAAACTCGATAAATTCATCCAAAGGCAGCGGTTTGCTGAAGAGGTATCCCTGAACTTCATCACATTTCAGGGAGTGTAAAAATTTTAACTGGTTCACTGTTTCCACTCCTTCTGCGATAACCTTCATTTTCAGATTGTGAGCCATGGCTATGATCGTCGTGACAATCGTTTCATCGTCAGGATCATCCGGTAAATCCTTAATAAAGGAGCGATCGATTTTAAGTTTTTTTATTGGAAGATGCTTTAAATAACTTAAAGAGGAATAACCGGTTCCAAAGTCATCAATTGACAATTCAACCCCCATGCTATTGAACTCTTTAAGTGTATGTACCGTATTTTCGACGTTTTCCATGCATATGCTTTCAGTCAGTTCAAGCTCAAGATGTTCAGGTTTAAGCCCTGCTTCAAAGAGGATGCGCGCTACCAGTTCCATAAGGTTTTCCTGCCGTATAAACTGACACAATGACATATTCACTGCAACCTTTATCGGCGGGACCCCCTTGTTTTGCAAATATTTATTATCTTTACAGGCCTGATGGAGCACCCACTCGCCTATGGGGATGATCAGGCAGGTTTCCTCGGCAAGGGGAATAAATCTGTCAGGCAGTATGATTCCCTTTTCAGGCTCCACCCAGCGAATTAAAGCTTCCATTCCCACGATCTCTCCTGTAAACAGATCGATTTGCGGCTGATAATGGAGCACAAACTCCTCTTTTTGCAGCGCCCCTTTCAGGGAGTTCTCCATTTCGATTCTCTCGTATAGCGCCGTGTTCATTTCAGCTGAAAAAAATCTGTAATTGTTGCCTGCCGCGGCCTTTGCCTGATACATGGCAATATCGGCGTTTTTAATAAGAGTGTTATTGTCCGTTCCGTCCTGGGGACAGATACTGATTCCGATACTTGTCGTTACTGTACAGCTTATCTCTCCCAGCAGATAAGGCGTGTTTAATGAATCAATGATTTTTTTGGCGATATAAGTCGCCTCTTCGGGTTTACCGATATTGGTCAAAATGATTGTAAATTCATCGCCGCTCATTCTCGCGACAGTATCTGTTTGTCTTAAACAGCGGGACAACCTGGAAGAGACCTCTTTTAGAAGAAAATCTCCTGTTTCGTGTCCCATTGTATCGTTTATGCATTTAAAATTATCGAGGTCCAGATAGAGTAATGCAAAGGTTTCACTATAACGTTTCGAATGTCTTATCGCCTGAGTTAATCGGTCAAAAAACAATACTCTGTTGGGAAGTCCTGTTAAGGTGTCGAAATTGGCCAGATATTCAAGTCTCTCTTCGGATCTCTTCCTCTCCACAATTCCGGCGATTGTATTTGCTACGGCATTTAAAAAATCTTCTTCAAGGGGGGTTCTCCGATGGCCTGTTTTTACATAAAGATTGATGACACCTAAAACTTTTTTTCTTGATTTAACGGGCACACAGTAATGACCGTGAGGCGTAATTCCGTTAAAAGTAATGACATGTTGCTCATCCATACAGTTTTTAAAAACAACCTCTCCCGTCATTGCACTCTGACCGCACAAACACTTGCCAAAGGGTATGCTCTTACACTTTACAAGAAGTTCTTTATGCATACCTCTGTGCACTATCAAATCCAGTCTCTTACTGTTTCCCTCCCTTAGAAATATGCACCCCTTGGACTCCACTTCAAACCACGGCGCCGATATCATGAGATCTAAAATTTTCCCCAACTGTTCGAACAGAGTTATCGGTTCCAGCGATATATGGAGTATTGAGTTAATAACACTTTGAATTAGATAATTATTTTGAATTTCGACTTCCGACTCTTTACGCTTTGATATATCTCGAATTATCCCGGTAAAGTAGGTATGCCCCTTGCTCTGCCATCTCGATAACGACAGTTCTATGGAGAACTCTTGACCTCCTTTTTTTAGTCCTGTAATCTCTATTGTCTTGCCAAGCAGCTTCGAGGGATTACCGGCAACGGCTCTCTCTAATCCCTCGACATGGGCTTTTCGATATTTCTCAGGGATAATTTTGGTAAGCAGCTCCTCCTTTACCTCGGAATATGAATATTCGAAAATCGCTTCGGCCCCCTGATTCCATGAAACGATTTTACCTTTGCTGTCTATCGTTACAATTGCATCCTGTGCCGTTTCCACAAGAGATCTGTATCGATTTTCGCTTTCCGTCAGATTCTCTTCGAGCTCTTTGCTCTTCGTAATGTCTCTTATTACTCCCGATATCCCGGCCACATAATTCAGTGAGTCATCAGGTTTAGTATCTGTAAGATGATTGATATTTTCCGGCAGATTGTGCTCGTATAAAAGAGAGCAGTTGACGTCGGCAAAAATAAAGTTAACTCCTGAAGCTTTCGTCCTGTCAGTCTTTCTCAGGATTCTTACCTGAAAACCGATTTCCGGAGACTTTGCTTCAAGCTCTTTTCTGCTACTGCTATTCTGAATGTGATCTATACAATAGCCCGTTTTATCCAGATCCTCGGGATGGATTAATATGCTGAAATGATACCCCCTTAATTCCTCCGGTTCATAACCAAGTTGACGGACAGCTTCGTTAATATATGTTATGATACCCTGGTTATTAAGACGGTATACGATATCGGGAAGGGTCTCCATCAGTTTATACAATCTTTCTTCCGACGCCTTTAATTCGACCGCTTTTTTTCTGACCATTTTATCAAGGTTTTTATTAAGCAATCTCAGTTCATTTTGTGTTTCATGGAGCTCTCTGTTTTGTTCGATTGTATTTTCGTATGTTGACAGAAGGAGTTTAATTATCTGCCCGATGTCTGCTTTGACTTCATATTTATCGTTATCCGAGAAAATTTCAATAGAGCTGTCGTTAACAACAATTTCTTTATGATCCTCACCCGATATCAGGGACTCGACTATTTTCAACAGATGTTTTTCGTTATATGGCTTGGCTATATAAGCATCTGCACGGGTATTCAGAGACATGGCGATCTCTTTGATTCCGATTAATCTGGTGAGCAGCACAACTGCGATGTTTTGTAAGGAAATGTTCTCCTTAAGTTTCCTGCACAGCTCGTAACCGTCCATCCCGGGCATCGATATATCGCTGATAACCAAATTGGGGGTCCATTCATGGGCGGCTTCAAGGGCCTCAATACCGTTTTTCGCTATTGTGACACGATACCCTTGGCCAACCAACAGGCGCCTGAGCAATTCGGCCTGAACGGCGCTGTCTTCTACTATCAGTATCTCTTTATTTTTCATTCCAAATCCTGCCTGAATACAGGCGTAATGTTGTCATACATCTGTAAATAACTCTATTGTGAACTGCACGCCGTTTTTTTGATTGTCTGCATACAGCCTGCCGTTCATATGTTTTTCAATAATGATCTTAGACATATATAAACCGATTCCGGTCCCTTCCGCCATATTCTTCGTGGTAAAGTATGGCTCGAATATCCTGTCTATGATCTCTGCAGGGATACTCTTGCCGGTATTATGAATTTTTATAATTATTTTGTCACGTTCCTCTAAAAGATTTATCAAAATATCACCATCATCCTTACCTAAGAGTCCCTCCTGCCTCGCTTCTAAAATTGCACTTCCCGCATTACTTAAAATGTTTACGACAACCTGCTTGAACTCATTTGGATAGCCTGTGACAGTTAATCCGCCCTTTGATTCGGAACTGATCATGATATTAATATTATTATGCTTGAGTTGAGCTTTTTGTATTGAAACAGCAGAGTTGACAGCCTGCATAATTATAAAAGATTCCTTTTTCTTCGAAGGTTTGTAAAAGTCTCTGAAATCGTCTATTGTTTTTGACATAAACTGTATCTGATTTAACGATTCCTTAACTGTATTGTCAAAGTATTCTTTATCGAGCTCTCCGAATTCATATGCATCCTGAATATCCTGTATTATCAGACCCAGTGCATTTAAAGGCTGCCTCCATTGATGCGCTATCGCTCCTATCATCTCCCCCATTGCCGCCAATTTTGATTGATGGATAATAAACTGCTCTGCCTGTTGGTGACTCTCTATCTCTTCCTTGACCCTTTGATCGAGATGTTGGTTTAATTCTCTGTATTTTTTGAGGGTCCCCCTGTATCTCTCTATTGCTTCCGAGAGTGTAGTGACATCGTGCAGTATCAGCAAAAGATGAAATTCTCCTTTTTCGTTTGCAGGAATTCGGTTGATTACAGTAGACTGATACCTGAATCGGCCATCCGGTAAAGGCGCAGGTATCAAATACTTATGAATTTGTGGAGATAAAACTATTGGAATCCCGTTCTTTAATACCATCTTCATAAAGTCCGAATAACTTTGAGATAGAAAATGTGGAAAGTGAGACTCTATTACAGTTCCTACTATTTTATCCCTCGAAATTCCGGTCCATATCTCAAGCGTTTTATTCCAATAGAGTACTGTCATCTTTTTGTTTAAAACACAATGTCCTGCCGGATGATAGTCGAAAAGGGCGTATCTTTCGTCAATAACTTCGAATTTATTCATCATAGAGATCGTTAACGATCGACAATAATGTATCAACTGTATCGATACTTAAAATTACAAAAACATGACCCTCGATTTGCCCTTCATCCATTTGGAATACAGTTTTCATTACCATGACAATTTCTCCGAGGGAAATAAAGGTCTTCAAGATATCAGCCAGATTTCCCTCAACATACAGTGGGTGCGAGAAGTCCAGTTCTATTTTTAAAACATTACACATCATCCCGATAACATTGTTGATCACGATATTGCCGATCTCATTTAACGTTTCAGCCATTAGGCCGTCAATGGTGGAATCCTCAAAACTCTCTCCCGTAATACCGGAGACAAGCTTGACTGCGCTGTCTGCAGGAAAAACCAGTGAGGCAAGTCCGTTAAACTTTCCGTAAAACATAAGGTATACGCAAGATAGTTCATCAAATCCGTATTCATTCATCTTTTCCTCAAACTCGTTAAAGGAGTAAAAGCCTATCTGCGGCACTTCAAGTTCGATATTTAACTTCAAAATTTTATGGAGAGCTCCGGATGCATGGCCTACGCCAACGTTAACGATTTCCTGCAATGCATCGATCTGATCGTTTGTTAACAGCATTATTCTTTATTGTCTCCTTTCAGGAGATTTTCAATAATCGGCAGTAATTCGTCCCTCTCCTTTGGTTTGGTGATAACGACAGATGCACCGAGAGCATGGCATTCCTCTATTTTTGTCTTTTGCACATTTGCCGTAAAAACAATTACAGGGATATTAATTTCTCTCTCTTTGAATATTTTAAGTACCTCAGTACCTTTCATCCCGGGCATCAACAAATCCAGTAAAACACAATCCGGGTTGCTATTTACGGCAGCCTCGATCCCCTCTTCACCACTTGAAGCCTCTATTACTTCGTATGAAGTATTATTCAGCATTCTCCTAACCTGGACTCTCGCCAGTTTTGAATCGTCGATTACTAAGATTTGCGCCATATTATCCTCTCTTTCATATTTTTTGTTCTTTATTGATTAATCTTTTACTGAATCCCCTGCCTTATCAATAGTAGCCTATTTTCTATTATTTCCTCTATATTAATATTATTTTTTCATTTGTTATATGCTCTTTGGATCAAGCTATTCTAAAACGAAGTGTATGCAAAAAACACACCCGAGTACAGGCACGTGGCCGGGACGAGCACACAGGTTCGCTCCTGTGAACCATCATGAATAATTTTCACGCTTTGTGATGAACCGGAGGTTCACGAGCGTTTTCTCTGTAAAAAGGTGGTATGCAGACGTGACATGTAGCAGAATGTAGTGATGCAAATAGTTGTATGTTACACTCTGGCGTATTCTATCTCGACTTTGATAATTTTTTTGTCTCAAATTTACTGTTATTTATTACCACATACTCTTAAGTTTTTGTCTGAAAAGTCCGATAAGGTTTAAAATAGCACTCAATCTTTATAAAGGGAGGTACTTTGCTATGGTTGGAAGTGTAATGGCCGGAGTACAGAACTCCGAAAGTGTCTATGCTGTTAAAAAGTCGCAGGATGTTATGGAAATGGAAGGACAGATGGCTGTAAAGCTGATTCAACAGGCAGGAAATATAACCGCGCAAACACAAAGTGTTAAAAATCCTGCAGGCACCGGGGAGAACATTAACAGCTATGTATGATGATTTGTCTGAGCTTTTGTCATCATTAACCTGCTTTAGCAGGGTAAGGGGAAATTAAAACAATAATTTCCCCTCACCTGCTCCTCCATTTTTGCTCTTGCCGCCTCTCCTTATTTTATTCTGATAAAAGTCTTTCCTGATTACCTGCTTCCATCTTTGATCAACAATCCGATATAATTAGAGTCAGTTTTAAAATGAATCCATTTTTATGAAAAAGGCATTAACCATCGCAGGGTTCGATCCTACAGGCGGAGCTGGACTCCAGGCGGATTTGAAAGTATTTAGTATGTTTGGAGTACACGGTCTCTCTGTTCTCTCTTCTCTGACAGCCCAAAACACGACGGGAGTTAGCGATGTGATGGAAGCGGACCCCGATTTCTTTAAAGCACAGCTCTATGTACTGCTTGAAGATATAAAACCTGACGCCTTAAAAACAGGAATGTTGTACTCAGCCGATGTTGTCGAAATCATTAAGGAGGCGATTTTACATTATAAGCTGGAAAACTTTGTGATCGATCCTGTACTGAAGTCGTCATCAGGGAAGATGCTGGCCGACAAACGGGCAATTGCTGCTATTAAGGCTGAAATCATTCCATTAGCAAAGGTAATAACGCCAAATCTTCGGGAAGCGTCTGTTATTTCGGAAATGCCTATTGCCGACATGAAGGATATGTATCGCGCCGCCGGGATTATTCACAGTATGGGACCGGAAGTGGTTGTCGTTACGGGAGGCCATCTGGAAAGTAATGCAATCGATCTTTGTTTTGACGGGACCGGATATACAGAGTTTCCTTCTCCAAAGCTTCCCGGTGAATTTCACGGCACGGGATGTGCTTTTTCCTCTGCAATAACAGCGAATCTTGCAAAAGGTGCGTCAGTAACCGAATCGGTAAGCATAGCAAAAGAGTTTATAACATCTTCCATCAAAAACGCCGGAACCATTGGTAAGGGAATGAAACTCTTGTCTTTCGAATGCCAGGCAAATTCATTTACAATGACATCAATAGACCACTGATCCCTGACCACTATGGACGGTTATTTATCTGTTACTGCTGAGTTTAAAATTTACAATTGCTAATACAACACCATTAACTTAAGGGGTGAAGCACCTTCCGACGGAAGCGGGTCATCTTTGAGAAGGCGCAGCGAAGCTGAGCCTTCAAGTTTAGCTGCTGAGAGGCGGATGGTGCTTTGCTCCTTAAGTTAATAACATTGATTGCTAATAAGTTCTTTAACTATTTTTCCGGCAGGAGGTATTATGGAGAATAACGGGGAGTTCAACAAAGAACATAAAGAAGGTTTGTATAAGGCTATTTACGCCAGACGGGATATCAGGGGGCAGTTTACAGATAAACCAATTCCTGAACAGACTCTGTCAAGAATTTTACAGGCAGCTCACCACGCTCCCTCAGTGGGATTCATGCAGCCATGGAATTTTGTCCTGATAAGGTCCTTAGAGCTGCGCAAACAAATACACAGCTCATTCAGACGGGCCAATAAGGAGGCTGAAGAGATGTTCGATGGCGATAAACAGGCGATGTACAGAAAGTTTAAACTGGAAGGAATTCTTGAGTCTCCATTAAATATTTGCATTACATGTGATAAAGATCGCTTCGGTCCGGTAGTAATCGGTCGCACTTCCAATCTAGATATGGATATGTTCAGTGTCGTCTGCTCAGTGCAGAATCTCTGGCTCGCTGCAAGAGCAGAGGGGCTTGGAGTTGGCTGGGTAAGCATCTTGCACAACAGCGATGTGAAAGAAATCCTCGGGCTGCCCGAAAGTGTAGAGCCTGTCGCTTATCTGTGCATAGGTTATGTTACCCACTTCCCGACATTACCTGAATTGGAAGCAGCAGGCTGGCTGCCCAGACTGAACCTTGGCGAACTGGTTTACGATAATCTGTGGGGAAGAGAGTGTCTTACCGAGTGGCCTGAACTACATAAAGAAATAAACATCAAATATGGTGAGAAAAATGATATTTGAAGAGATACGAAGAGCGACAAGCAGCATAACCGCTCATCGCCCTCGTGCAAAGTTGATACATAAAAAATAACATTACAACGATTTAAAAATCAAGAGAATTTCTTGTAAAAGTTTGACTCGGTTAAGATATCGGTTATTTTTACTTGATCTTTTTAGTCGTTTTATGAAAAATATCATGTACCATGAAGGCTTTTGTGTTTGGCGGTACAGGGTTTATTTGCAGTCATCTCGTCGAAGAGTTAATCAGGCTGGGAATGTCCGTGACCTGCCTGATCAGGACCGATTCAGCCAGAAACTGGCTCGATAGTTATCCTGTAAAGGTCGTCGAGAGTAGTTGCTTTAGCAACGATCTACTGAGATCCCTTATCGATAACAGCGACTATATATTCCATCTTGACAGTTTCACAAGACCGTCATGTAAAAATCGACCGCTATGTGATTTTGTGGGAGAGACGAAAGCATTACTTGATGTTGCGTACAATTTCTGCAAAGATTTAAAGCGTCTCGTTTATCTTGGTAATCCTGCTATTTTCGAAGATGAACAAAAGGGCTTCAAATCGCAATACCCTAAAGAGTGTGACAAGCACGGCGATTTATTGGAAATTGAGGAAACAGTCCTATCCTATATGGATATCCTGCCTTTAACGATATTAAGACCTCCGGCAGTATATGGTCCAAGGGATAGAGACTTTTATCATTTTTTTAAAATGGTAAAAAAGGGCCTTCTGCCTTACCAGGGCAAGTCTTTCTACTCAATGATATATGTAGAGGATCTCGTTAAAGGCGTTATAAAGGCGCTTAATACAAACAGGACCATTGGAAAAGCATACTACCTCTCCCACGCCTGTCTGCACAGCAATATAGATATTGCAGACGCCATAGCAAAAGAGATGGAGTGCGATTATATAAAATTAAGGCTTCCCGGCGGAATTCTAACCTTTGTAGAAAGAATTGCAGGGAGGACAACGAAAGAAGACCATGTAAACCTTGCCTGCGAAGAGGGGGCGCGCTATAGCTGCTGGCTGAAAAAATGCGGCGAGGCAAAACGAGATTTCGGGTTCGAACCTGAAGTCGACCTGAATAACGGGATTAAATGGACAGTAAATTGGTATAAACTCTACAAATGGCTTTAGACACAGGAGAGAAGCTCAAACTATACCTGTGTCGTTCTGGTTTCTTCCTCTTCCCGTTCCTTATCGAATTCAATCATCCTGAGATGATTCTCAAGCAATCTCTTTATCTCTTCTTTGAAATGTCTTCTGATCCCCTTCAGATCTACAATATCTTCATGAATCTTGACTACCTTTTCCTGTGCCTCTTTAATCATTGAATCAGCCTTTAACTCAGCCTCTTTTATCGTTAAATCC
Source organism: Candidatus Magnetocorallium paracelense (assembly GCA_029001845.1). Classification (GTDB taxonomy): domain Bacteria; phylum Nitrospirota; class Thermodesulfovibrionia; order Thermodesulfovibrionales; family Magnetobacteriaceae; genus Magnetocorallium; species Magnetocorallium paracelense. The sequence goes on from JAREWP010000053.1 coordinate 56,450, forward strand.
GCCTCTTTTTGTGCATTGCTCTTGTAATCCTCAACCATTTGTTGCGCCGCCACAAGAGTCTCTCTCAAGGTAGTTTCAATATTTTTATACTCCTTCATATGCTTCTCAAGGGTATGTACCTTTTCTTTAAGAGAAGAGTTTTCTCTCAACAACTCCTCCATCTCCTCTCTAATAACCTCCAGGAAGGCGTACACTTCCTCAACATCGAAGCCTCTGAATTTAATTGGAAACTGTTTTTGTTGGATATCAAGGGGAGTTATCCTCATGCTCTTCTCCTTTTCCTTTCAAAGATAAAATACGTCAATATGACATTCGACGTCCGACTTCAAGCATGGACTCGATCAGAAAAAATCTGACAAATGTTATTCCTAAAATAACGATTATCGGAGAGACATCGATTCCGCCAAAGGTACCGATTCTTCTCCTTACAGGTCTTAAAACAGGATCTGTCGCGCCATAAAGAAATCTGACAATCGGGTTATAGGGATCGGGATTGACCCAGGTAATAACTGCAGATATAATAATGATCCACATATACAGACTCAAAAGAATGTCCAACACTTTTGCCGTAGCAATAAAAAGATTCCCGAAGACAAACATAAGGGACCTCCAAAGGTAATTCTTTTACTCAAAGCTGACAATTAGAACGTGATCAGGACCAGTTGTCAACTATAAGTCGCTTATAAATTAAATCGCATGCGATTCAGGCTTGTCGGATTAGGTTTATATTCAAATAGTATTAACCGAATTTAGCTTTTGCCAAGCTCCTGACTCCTGTGGAAAGCAGCTTTCAATGTATCCATAATAACATTATTCAAGCCATTACTTCTCAAAACTTTAAGACCTGCCTCTGTGGTGCCGCCGGGCGAGGTAACCATTTTAATGAGTTCGCCGGGAGTCAAATTCGTATTTAAAAGACCTGCTGTTCCCTTTAATGTCTGAACAGCCAATATTGTCGCATTTTCTCTGTCAAGTCCGAGATCCTCGGCGCCTGCTATCATCGACTCAATAAAAGAGGCTACAAAGGCAGGTCCGCTTCCGGACAAAGCAGTCACTGCATCCATCATATCTTCTGTGAGTACCAATACTTTCCCTATAGATAGAAAGAGAGACCTCACTTGTTCCAAGGCTTCGTCAAAAACGCCGTCAGCACATGACAATACTGACATCCCCTCAAGTACAAGAGCGCCTGTATTTGGCATTGCTCTGATAATATTGCGGCATGCCAGACGACTCTGAAGCCACGACAACTTAATACCTGCCGCTATAGAGACTACAATCTTATCGCCAAAGTAGAATTCCCTGAAATCATTTAAGACCTCTTCCATCATTTGGGGCTTAACTGCAAGTATTATTAAGCTGCTCGATGAAATCACCCCTTTGTTGTCGAATACTGTCTTAACGGAATACTTGCTATTAAGATAAATCCTCCTCTCTTCCGATGGATCGGAGATAAGAATTTCTCTCCTGCCGGAATCGATCATACCTCTGATCATAGCTTCAGCCATATTCCCACCACCTATAAAACCTGTCACAATATTCCCTCCATTACTTTTCTCCCCTTGCATTTTTAATAATTTCCATTGACGTGTTCAGTCTGAGAGTGAGTTCCTTTGCCTTTTCCTGCAATTCATCGCTTAAGTGGCTGACTTTGTCAGGGTGACTTTTAACGATTTTTTCTTTATAAGCCTTTTTTATCTCTTCCATAGAGGCGTCCTGAGAAACACCGAGAATGTCATAAGCCTCGGACAGAGATAAGCTGTCACCTTTATCCTCTCTGTGAACCTCCTCCCTTTCATTTTCGGGGCCGGAATCATTCCGATATCCAGCTGCCCTGTTTTTTAAATATCTGTACCTTACATACCACAGCCCTCCAAGGGCCAGAAGATCGTCTATAAAGGATGGATAGAGGTCTCTTGGGCTGATAATATATAGAAGAAGCAGTAGTATCCATAAATAGTGTGTAATTTTGTTCATTCAGGTTATATTTTATCACATGAAAACAATCTATAGCGAGAGGCATTGAGGATGCATAATAAAAAGGCGGGAATAATCCCGCCCTTTTATAAACATTATTTCATTTTTCTTGATTTATCGCTCAATAATCATTGCCATGCCCATGCCGCCGCCGATACACATCGTTATGAGACCTGTATTATAGTTCTGTCTCTTCATATGACGCAGCGATGTGACGACCTGTCTCGCGCCGGTGCAACCTATCGGATGTCCGAGAGATATACCGCTTCCCAGTTCGTTTGGTTTGTCATTTTCGACCTTAAGTTCACGCATGCATGCAATCGCCTGAGCTGCAAAAGCCTCATTCAGTTCGAGAGCATTGATATCGTTAACCGACATACCCGACTGCTTCAGGAGCTTGTTGATTGCAGGAAGAGGCCCTATTCCCATGTAGGCAGGATCGACACCGCCTGCGGCAAAGGATTTAATCTTTGCAAAAGGCTCAAGCCCCAGTTCCTTTGCTCTGTCTGCGCTCATCAAAAGTACGGATGCAGCACCGTCGTTTATTCCCGATGCATTACCTGCCGTTACGGATCCGCCTTTTTTAAAGGCAGGCTTTAATTTCGCCATCTTTTCCATCGTTGTATCTCTGGGACGTTCGTCCGTATCTACTACAATATCGCCTTTTCTGGTTTTGATCGTAACAGGAACGATTTCTTCGGCGAATACACCGTCGGTAATGGCCTTTCGCGCCCTTGTATGACTAAGTACGCTCAGCTCATCCTGCTCTTCTCTACTGATATCATATTGATCAACAAGATTTTCAGCTGTCAGACCCATGTGGTAGCCGTAAAATATTTCATGAAGGCCGTCGAAAACCATTAGATCGACCATTTCGCCCATTCCCGTTATTGCCATTTTGTAACCCCATCTGGCTTTTGGCAGTGTAAAAGGAATGTTGCTCATACTCTCCATTCCGCCTGCCAGAACGACATCCGCCTGACCGAGCATAATTGCAGAAGCTCCCAGTGTAATTGACTTAAGCCCCGAGGCGCAGACTTTATTTACAGTAAATGCCGGAGTCTCTTTGGGAAATCCCGCCCTGATCATCGCCTGTCTTGCAGGATTCTGCCCCTGTCCCGCCTGTACAACGTTACCCATAATAACTTCATCGATCACTACAGGAGTATGTGTGTCGTCCCAGTCCTGGTAACCCTTCTCAAGTTCGGTCACACCCTGATCTTTAAATTTCTCAGGTGCGACATCTTTCATTAATCCGCTCACATCAGGTCTGAGGCCGGCTTTTTTCAAGGTCTCTTTCATGACCAGAGAGCCAAGTTCTACGGTGGTGACATCTTTCAGCGATCCTCCGAACTCACCTATCGGCGTACGCACACCGCTTACAATTACAACCTCTTTCATAAAAACCTCCTTCTTAAATATCCTTTAAATCCTCTGTGCGCCGTCTACTTCAAGCACTCTGCCGTTGAAGAAATCGTTTTGAATAATAAATTTTACAGCCTCAGAAATTTCAGACATCTCTCCCAGTCTGCCTGCTGGGATCTGAGGTATTATTTTCTTATCGAGAACTTCTTTGTCGATCTTAGCCACCATTTCTGTATTGATATAACCAGGGGCGATGGCGCCGGCTCTTACGCCGTATCTTGCAAGTTCTTTTGCCCATGTGACTGTCATTGCGTCAACTGCGGATTTGGTAGCCGAGTAATTGGTCTGACCCAGATTACCTGCACGGCTGATAGAAGAGATATTTATTATAACTCCCTTAACATCGTTTTTAATCATTTGATAAGCAGCTTCTCTGGCGCAGAGAAATACACCTACGAGATTGACCTGAATAACTTTCATGAATTTGTCGTAGGCAAACTTTTTGATATCATCGCCTTTTTTTCTTACAAAGAGTGCGTCTCCCGTTATACCCGCGTTGTTTACCAGCGCGTGGGGAGCACCGTTTTCAGCGGTATAATCTTCAAAGAATTTTTCCACTGCCTCTTCATTTGTAACGTCCAGAACGGCGCCGGGGATGCCTGTCTCGCTTTTCAGAGCGTCAAGATTCTCCTGAATCACGTCTACCACAAAGGGCTTTGCACCCAGCTCCTTTAAATCTACGGCGAATTGTTTTCCCATGCCTCTGCCGCCGCCAGTTATTATTACATTCTTACCGGCAATATCCATGTTAGTATCCTCCTTTTAAATAATTGTAATTAGGATCGGTTCAATCCTTTAAGGTATAAATATAATAGCGATCACGGTATTTTATGTCAAGGTTTTTATTAAAAAGGTTAGACAAAATTCGGTATCGTAATGATTTGTAAAGGCCCTTTTACAATTCGAATGACTGTGATTCATTAACACATACCATTAACTTAAGGGGTGAAGCGCTTTCCGACAGAAGCGGGTCATGTTTGAGAAGGCGGAGAGAAAAGGTGTAAGATGTTTTTATCGTCACTGCCTGAAAAGAAAGATATGCAAAGGCTTGATTCTAATGGGGTTGGAAATGGTGGAGCTGATCGGGATCGAACCGACGACCTCTTGAATGCCATTCAAGCGCTCTCCCAACTGAGCTACAGCCCCAATGAAAGTCCAGATTAACAGATTACAGTTACTGTTGTCAATACTTTTATGATCCTAAATTCGGCAGTTAAGCCAACTGTGAATCTGCATTTTTCATGGTAAGGGTCTGCGCAAAAATAAATTGGTCTGTTGGCGTTCATAATTGTATCATATTCGGCTGAACTGATTGAGCAAAAGCGGAGGAATAGCAGAGCTCTTTTGAGCATTTTGCGATTGAAATTCAGTCGAAGATGATATGAGTATGAAATGCAAAGAGGGTAATTTATTTATGCACAGACCCTAAGAACTTCCTGAAGGGACTCAGGCCCTTAAAGCGAATGAGAATTTTTTGGAAAGTTGCAGACAATCGTCTTCCAATGGAATTGAAATGTAATCTGTCGTAGTTGCTGTTGTAATTTTCCTCTTGCCAATATCGTTTGAAGTGCGCAGAAATATAGTAAGAGAGGTCGTGGCCCGAATGGCATGGGAAGGCATAAAAACCTTCGGCATACGATATTTCACCGGGGAGCGAAAAACACCGTAGTTTGTCCATCGAGCTGGCCAGAGCCATATAATTGCCTTGTTCGAGCTGGCTTTGGTAGCAATTTATGAGGCGCAGCTTTTCATCGAATACAGAGGATATGTCAATAAGCAGGTTAATCGGGCTTTGAACCGTTATCTCATAAGAATAACAGATACCGGAAAAAGAGGAGACTCTTTGGCCTTCCCATACCAGTTTTGCCGTTGCTCTGTGGTCAGGATGAAATTCCAAAATTGAGGGGAAAAAAATGCTGGCAGGCCGAAAATCGGATATTAATCTCGATATACGGTCGATTAACTCAGGATTAACGAATAAACCTCTGTCCCGCTGTCTCCAAAAGTCTGTTTCACAGTTTCCAAGTATCCCGGCCACCTGCTTTACTTCGGCTTCCCGCCTCTCGATCAATCCCTGACTCCCCGGCTCTCCGCCCAAAGAGCCGTCTGTTAAAACAACGATCTTTATTTTTATTCCTTTGGCAGAGGCCAAAAGCAAGGCGCCGCCCATACCAAAGGTTTCGTCATCTCCATGGGGTGCAAAGACCAGCCAGGGGCCCGGCGGCAGGGGGGATACATGATAAGGTACGAGCTCATGCTCTTCTGTCATCGTTAAAGCCGTAAATTCCTTACTTCTGACCAAATATCAAGATCAGGCAAGGCGCCTGTGAATTCGACTATATAATCGGGTTTTTTCCATTTACCGTTAAGGACATTTATGACAGCTTCTTTTTCTTTATCGGGCCGTGCAAGGACCCATACGGTTTTCATTCCCAGTTTCATGGCAGGCGCCATATCGTGTGTGTAGGTGTCTCCGACCATTACGGAACGTCCGGGTTCGGCCTTCAGTGAAGAAAGTGCTTTGAGATAAAGCGCTGTATCAGGCTTTTTCAGCCCCTCTTGAAAGCTCAACGTCATACTGTCCACCATTGAGGCGATTTCAGGACAGCTTTTTTTGAACGATAAGAAATAGGGCGACCAGATGTCGGAAATCAGCCCTGTTTTATAACCCCTTTGTTTTAGATATTTGACGGAGTCTGTAGCACCGGGAATTTCCATAGCGTCACTTTCCTGGCTGACCCAGAGATTCCGGATTCCCCCTCTTACAGATAAATCAATATCTTCCCAATGCGACTTTAGTCTTTTATAAACCTCCTCAGGGCCTGCGAACTCTTCCTGCATGATAATTTTGCCGATTTGATGTTTGTCAACACCGGGAAGGTTTATCAATGTCGAAATTATTTTATTGGGAGACCTGTCAGGTCCCGATACAAGAACAGAGCCGATGTCAAAAAAAACGGTGTCTGTTTCCGGCAGATTATTCATGGCTTTGAATATGAGTCAATAAGCACGGACAAAAGAGTTCGATCGAGGATTATATTGAACAAAAAGGCTCAGCCTTTGGTTTGCCCGTCATTTTCGCAGGGGCAAATTACTTCTTCCATTTCGAGACGACTCGGTTCCGCCCCTTTTTGTTCGAGGTATTTGGCCTTGGGCTTTTTGTAATAGGGAACTTCCGCCGGAGAAGAGAGGGTCTCAAAAGTAAAGGAACAAATCCTCATCCCGGGGTACAGGGCAACAGGCATTCTTCCGATATTACTAAGTTCCAATGTCGCATTACCGCGCCAGCCGGGGTCGAAGATCGACGAGGTTCCGTGTATTATAATACCGAGACGGCCCAAGCTGCTGCGCCCGTCTACATGACCAACCAGATCATCGGGAATTTCAAGCCTCTCGATAGTCGTGGCAAGGACAAATTCACCTGGTTGCATTATAAAAGACTCATTGTCCGGAACATGGACCTTTTTCATGACAGCCTCTATCTGAACACAGTCTCTTAAGTCTATATAGGGATATTTGCTGTGCTCGAATATACAAAAATCGTTACCAAGCCTTAAATCTATTTTGCAGGCGCCAAGCTGAACGGTCAGATCAGGCGGCGGAATAATTTTAAGGCTCCCCTCTTCAAGGTGCTTTTTAATATCTCTGTCCGACAGAATCATAATGTTTATAAACCGGTATAACTCATTTTCTTAAGTATAATACTTATTTAACTCCGAGCGACTCATATTAGTTTATAGATTAGGAAACAAAAAATCAAGAGGGTCTGTTGTGTAAAAATGGATAGTTTCCCAATAAAACTTAGACTATTACTTTTATTTATATCATGAAAGTACTGTTAAATTAAGATATAATTCATATTCATCATTGACAAAGCTGTTTTTGTGTTTGTATAATGAAATTCTAAAAAAAGAACGACCTCAATACTCTAATTAAAATGGCGATCAAACCGAAAGTAAATTTCAAAGATAAAAAGTTTCTTATTATAGACGATTTCTCGGAATTCAGGTTTACCGTTAAAAAGATGGTGCAGTCCTTTGGCGCTACGGAAATAGATGATGCCGGTGACGGCGAAGAAGCAGTAAAAAAGATTTCCGTCAATTCCTTTGATATTATTTTATGTGACTATAATCTCGGTGAAGGGAGAAAAACAGGGCAACAGATACTGGAGGAGATCAAACATCGCGAACTGATCAAGTTTTCAACTATTTTTATTATGATAACCGCTGAAAATACAATGGATATGGTAATGGGCGCTCTGGAGTATCGACCGGACGACTACCTCACAAAACCTTTTAATAAAGATATACTACAAAACAGACTGGAAAAACAGGTAGAACGAAAAAAGGACATGGGGAAAATAGAAAAAGCCGTTCTAAGGAAGGAATACGACAGAGCAATCAAATTACTGGACGAAAAGATAGGCGCAGGTTCCAAGAATATATTTGACTTCTACAGGTTGAAAGGAGATATTTACCTTAAAAACGGAGATTATGAAAAGGCAAAAACCGTTTTTGAAGAAGTTCTGGCAAAGTATGAACTCCCTTGGGCGAAACTCGCTTTGGGTAAAGTCTTTTTCTATGAAAAGGATTACCTGGAAGCAAGAGACACATTCGAAGAGGTAATAGAGGACAACAAAACATTTATGGAGGCCTATGACTGGCTGTCCAAGACGCTTGTAAAGCTGGGAGATATGGAAGAAGCCCAGCAGGTGTTGATGAATGCCATCGAAATGTCTCCCAAAGCCATACTTAGACAAAAGGCCCTGGGCGAAGTGGCTTTTAAAAACAAGGATTTCAACACTGCCGAGAAATCTTTGAAAACAACTGTAGACCTTGGTAAAACCTCTGTATTCAAGGCTGCCTCCGATTACACAACTCTTGCCAAAGTGCTTGTTGAAAAGGAAGATCCCGAGGAGGCGCTCAATATTCTTCAGGATTCGAGAACCGAGTTCACCAACGATCCAAAGGCTACAATGGAAACGGCCGTAATAGAGGGGCTTGCGTATAAAGAATTGAACATGGAGTCTGAGGCGAAGAAATCCATTGAAGAGGCTGAAAAGCTTTCAAAGGGCATTCCCGGAAAGCTCCCTGTCGATGTGGCCATGGATATGGCGAGGGTGTGTCTGTCTGTGGGCAAGAACGAGGAAGGCCGGAAACTGATACAGCAGGTCGTTAAAAATCATCACGATGACGAAGAGATTCTTAAACAGGCACAAGATGTATACGATGACGCAGAGTTGAAGGATGAGGGATCTCAAGTAATCAAATCTGCTCGAAAAGAGATAATTGATATTAACAATAAAGGCGTATTTCTTGTTAAGGAAGGAAAACTCGATGAGGCATGCGAATTTTTTGAAAAAGCCGCTGCCGGACTGCCGGACAATAAGATCATAAATGCAAACGCTGCTCAGTCTCTGATTATGTTTATGCAAAAATTCGGGAAAGAAGACAGGTTGATGTATCAGACAAGGAAATATCTTGACAGAGTCGTTAAAATTGATCCTGCTTATAAGAAATACAGACAGCTGCTCCATGCCTTTCAACAACTCGACTCATAATAAAAGATGCTAATCGATGATTAATGGTATTGAATCGATGATATAAAAATGGTAACTATTCACCGATCACAGAGTTCTGGGATCGGTGGTCTGTATAAAGAGGTTCTTCATGGCAAGCACTCCGAAAAGGGTGAAAATGCCAATTTTGATCATGAAATTCAACAAAAAAAATCCCATTTACCTTCAACTGACCTCTGACCTCAGATCACAGTGAACAGTTACTAAAAATGTAAATTAAGGAGTAATACAATAATGACGTCAGAGGAACAAAATAATTCAATGGATTTCAACACGATCCTTGCTTCTCTTGTACATGATATGAAGAATTCTCTTGGAATGCTTCTCAATACGTTGGACGAACTTATAGGAGATTGTGAGCTCAGAGGATGCACGACATCCGATTTGTTTCCTAAAATTCAATATGAAGCGAAACGTGTAAATAACAATCTTATACAATTGCTGACTATTTACAAAATCGGAGAATCTCAATACCCTCTGAATATCTCCCACAACTCTGTTTTCGACTTCATAGAGGAGCAGAGTCTTTTAAACAAACCTCTCCTTGATTTCAAAAACATAGATATAGAAATCGACTGCGCCGAAGATCTCTTTTGGGCCTTTGACAGAGACCTGGTTGCCGGTGTATTAAATAACGTATTGAACAACTCCTTTCGTTATGCTAAAGACAAGATAAAGATATCGGCGATCAGGAAAGATGGTTTTCTTATTATCAGTCTGGAAGACAATGGCAGTGGTTATCCTGAAAGTATGTTGACTTCTGATCTTGACTCCGGAAAGGGAACCAGCTTTCAAACCGGCAGTACGGGACTGGGGCTTTATTTCTCCAGCACCGTTGCAAAAATGCATAAAAACAAAGGTAATGAAGGATCTGTATGCATAAGCAACGGTTGCTCCTACGGCGGTGGTTGCTTCACTATTAAGCTCCCATAGCGCGAAATAGCACGAATTTGCGTCAAAAATCCCCTTAAAAAGTCATTTATTTGACAATACACCCCATTCCACTTCCATGCGCGCCGCCTCTTTCATTCAGGCATGTTTTTTGCTTAAAAAATAAAGTTCGCTATAAACAAATGAGGTATTTATGCATTTAAAGTTAATGGATTCCGATAATTCTATATTACTCTTTTCATTAACATCGATCGTTCTGTTTACTCTGATATTGACGCCGCAGGTAAAAGCGGATGAAGCAGAGTATATGGACAAAATTATCAAAGATCCCCTTTTGAAAAAGGCCTGGCAAGCCCTGAAAATTAAGAATCAAGGAAGAGCGTTAAAGATATTATCCCTCATTAAGCCGAAGCCCGAGTCGATTTCTCTATATTATTATGTGTACGGTGTTGCATTGCGTGAAAATGAATCCCTCCTGGACGCTTTGGCGACAATGAATCTTGCATACCATTCAGCATCTGAGGGGAATTTAAAAGAACTCTCTCAGTTGCAGAGGGCCAGGATTTATCTTGATATGAAATTTTTTTACGAAGCGCAAACAGCTTACAAGAATTTTTTCGACCAATTCCCCGAATCTCAATATACCACAAGCGCCTACATTGAGATGGCCAGAAGTCTTGACGGCGCCGGAGATTATATTAGAGCTTATAAATATTATGAAAAAGCCGGAGATATTCCGGAAGCGATTTTAGGAAGGGCGAATGAACTGCAGAAGCTCGGCAGATACAGTCAGGCTCAGGCCATTTATAGTAAATCGCTATCAAAATATAAAAATTATATCAGGCAATCCGATGAAACTCTCTATCTGATAGGAGAGAATTTGAGAATAATGGGAAAACCCTCTGAGGCGATGAGGTTTTTATTCGGAGTTACAAAGCCCCCTTTTATTCATAAAGTAAGAATAAGTCTGGGACTCATTAAGATGAAAGAGGGAAAGTACAGAGATGCCGTGAGGCGTTTTAAACAAGCTTTGGAGTCAGAAGACAGGGACGTCAAGGTTACGGCTTTATATTATCTTGCTACAGCACAGATCAAAGAGGGCAACACAGCCGAAGCCAGAGTGAATCTGGAGGATATCAGGTTCAACTATCCATACAGCGAAATGTACGACGGCGCTACAATCGCCCTGGCTAAGGTTTACAGAAAAGAGGAAAAGTTTGACGGCGCCGTATCGCTACTGAGGAGTCTTATTTTCAGACCCGATCCGACCTATAAAGCGCTCGACGAATTCGAAGCCCTTTTACTTGCAATGAAAGATAAAAACAGAGAGCTCTTTGTCGATACATGGAAATCGATCAGCCTGCTTCTCTTTGACAGAGAGAGAGAAAAATCGCTTCTTACAATGGCCGAAGGGTTAAAAGATACGACGATAGAGTATGTAGAAGTTAATCTCTGGCTCTCTGACAACGGTTCGAATGAAACGAGACTTACAGCTTTGAATAATCTTGCAAATTTCTATGCCGACATCGGGGACAACGATGCAGCGGAAACATATATAAAAAAATTACAAAAAGAAGAAGGGAAGACAGATAATAACCTCAGTCTCAAAGCAAAAGTACTTTATGATAAAAGAGACTTACCATCGACAGTTGTAACCGTTTCGTCGATAAAAGAGATGGAATCCCACGACCTGGATATCTATTTATCTTCCATAACCTCGAAGAAAGAAGCAGGCAGAGCTTTGAATCTTTTTAAGAAAGTATTAAAAGAACAGGACCCGGATGTAGATACAATAATAAGATTTGCTGACATACTGCACAAACACGGTAAAAAAAGGGATTCTCTGAAGTTTTACAGAGCCGCTTTGAAAAAGGACCCTGAAAACGATTGGGCTTTATACAGAATCGGCGGCTTAACAGGTAAAAAAGAGGACAAAGATATTTTGGAGAAGATGACCGGTGATAATGATTCATTCAGTAATTTCGCAGGTACGAAACTTGAAGAATTAAGGATCCGAGAAAAAATGGCAGAGGTCTTTTAATGGAAAATGTACACAGCCTAAATGACGCTTTTCATAACTTTACCGTAGTATCAAGAAACCTCGAACAAAGCTACATGAAACTCCAGGAGAAGATTAATCACCTGGCCATGGAGCTGGAAGAGAAAAATAAACAACTGAAAAAAGCTTTAAACGAAACCGAAGAGGCCAAGGATTTCTTAAAGGGAGTGCTTTATAGTATGCGCGAAGCGATAGTCGTAACCGATTCGGAAAAGAAGATTTCCATGTTCAATAAGGCCGCAGAAAACCTTCTTCTCATGAACTCAGAGGATGTCATCGGAAAACCCCTTGAAGGGCTGGGACTACTTTTGGAAAATGAGGGGACCGATACGTTTTTAACAGTCAACAATAAGAGATATAGTGTTTTTATATCCCATTCCGATGTCATCGCACCGGAGGGCGCTCTCAGAGGCCATGTTCTTTTAATTCAGGACATAACAAGAATTAAAGAACTTGAAAATCAGCAGGGTCGCAACAAGAGGCTCATCGCAATGGGGGAGATGGCGGCCAAAATCGTTCATGAAATCAGAAGCCCTTTGTGCAGTATCGAGTTGTATGCGACAATGTTGGAAAAAGAGATCGACGAATCCGGCCCCGTTAATCTGGCAAGCGGCATATCTACAGGAATAAGAAGTCTTAATAATATCCTGACAAATATGCTCTTTTTCGCCAAGCCCCAGAGACCGTCTTTTACTCCCATAGACCTTGATGCAAGTATCGAGGAGACTTTATTTATGCTCATGCCCATAATAGAGGCAAGAAATATTGTGCTTGATAATAAAGTAGAAACACCGGCCCAAATATCGGGTGACAGGGAGCTGATCAAACAAGTCATTATGAATATAATATTAAATGCCGTACAGGTTACTTCAGAGGGTGGAAAGATTATTATAAGCAACCGGTCCGTCGAAGGTTTCGAGGTTGTGGAAATTACGGATGAAGGAGAAGGCATAGAGCACGAGAATATTGAGAAGATTTTCGATCCCTTTTTCAGTACAAAAGATAAAGGCACCGGACTCGGACTTGCCATCGCGTCGAAAATCATGCAGGGTCACGGCGGAATGATAAATGTTGACAGCGACCCGGGTGAAGGAAGCTGTTTTCAGCTTTACTTCCCGGTCTCCGAGAATTTCGTTAATACAGGCGCCAAAGACGGCGCCAAACCGGAACGTTTTGCTCTTAGTTGAAAACACGGGAGAAAGGACATAATTTTTTATGAAGCAAATACTTGTTGTTGACGACGATCCCCAGATGAGGGCCGCCCTTAAGGAGGCTATAAACAGATTGGGATACGATACGATCGTAGCTGAAAACGGTCTGGATGCATTATCTAAATTGACTAAAACACCTGTCTCCCTTGTCATTACGGATATGAAAATGCCCAAAATGGATGGCCTTTCTTTTCTCAAGGAGGTAAGAAAAACGGTCGGAAACCTCCCTGTGCTTGTCATCACCGGATACGGCACAATAGAAAACGCAGTGGAAACGATGAGAGAGGGAGCTTTTGATTATTTAATGAAGCCCTTTTCTTTTGATAAACTTACTCAGACCATAAATGCCATAATAGACAGATCCAAAGTCGATCGGGAGATTATCACTGCTGATCCGAAAATAAACAAGCTTCTCCGTCTTGCAGCTAACATTGCAGCAAGCGACACCACTGTTTTAATTTACGGAGAGAGCGGAACCGGTAAAGAGTTGTTTGCCAGATATGTTTATCAGTTAAGCCATAAGCGGGACAATCCCTTTGTCGCTGTCAACTGTGCCGCCATACCGGACAATCTTATGGAATCTGAACTTTTCGGTTTTGAAAAAGGCGCTTTTACCGGGGCATCGGAAAAAAAACTGGGCAAGTTCGAGCTGGCTAACGGAGGTACGATTCTTTTAGATGAAATCGGAGAAATGTCTCTGCCCTTACAGGCCAAGCTTCTCAGAGTGCTGCAGGAAAAAGAGGTTGACCGTGTCGGCGGGAAACAGCCTATTCCTATTGATGTAAGAGTTATCGCCACAACAAACAAAGACCTTTATGTCGAAAGCAGGGAAGGCAGATTCAGGGAAGATCTCTATTACAGACTCAATGTATTCCCCCTTCAAATACCTTCCTTAAAGGAAAGGCCGAACGATATAAAAGTCCTTTCAGAGCATTTTTTAAAAAAGTTTTCAAATCTCCTTGGCAAGCAGCTCAACGGATTTACAGATGAGGCTATCGAGTTTCTTGAAAGACAGCCCTGGAGAGGAAATATCAGGGAATTGGAAAACACCATACACCGGGCGTCACTACTTGCAGGGGGGACGGAAGTGGATACCGACGATTTCATGCTTGATGAAGCAAGACCTCAGGCGCCCGCGGTAACTGTTCAGGGCGGAATCAAGGATATGGAGAAGGAGATGATTTTTAAGACCCTGGAAGAGGTAAACGGGAATAAATCGAAAGCCGCGAAAATTCTTGGTGTCAGTGTAAGAACGATAAGGAACAAACTGAACGAGTATGGGAAAAATATTCCTGACTAGGAAAAATTTTCCCTATTAAGATTTATTTTTCAAAAAGATATTAAAACATTTTCAGGCATGCTTATTGCATTGATAGAGGTTATAACATGGATGGAAGTTTTCAAACACTGGAAAAGCTGAAAGAAGCAACATCATTGAGGCATAAAATTATTGTCTCGAATATCGCCAATGCAGATACGCCCGGATACAGGGCAAGGGATCTCGACTTTAAAGGAATATTTCAGGACGAGATCATGCCCCTGGCCAAAACTCATCGGGAACATATAAAGTCAGCTACGGCAAATGACGATATCATGGACATGATGAGGTTTGAGAGCACCCCTGTATGGGGCGACAGAAACAATGTAGAGCTTGACATGGAAGTCGCCAAGATGACGGAAAACAATCTGCTCGGACAGGCAGGGGGAAGGTTGCTCTCTTCTAAAATTAAAATGTTTAAAGAAGCTGTAAGAGGGAGGCAGTAATGGATTATTTCGGAGTATTTAAAACAAGCGCTTCCGCGCTTTTCGCACAGAGACAGAGGATGAACGTTCTGGCTTCCAATCTGGCGAATATTCATACCACAAGGACCGAAGAAGGAGGTCCATACAAGCGAAAGGATGTCATTTTTCAATCGATGCTCATCGAACCTAATGATGCTGACGGCCCGGAAGGAGTACAGGTCGCAAAGATCGTGGAAGATCAGAGTCCTCCTGTGATGGTGTATGACCCTGCCCATCCCGATGCAAACGGGGAAGGTTATGTGGCCATGCCGAATGTGAATTCCATGGAGGAAATGGTGAATATGATGACTGCCGTAAGATCGTATGAAGCCAATGTGGCGGCATTTAATATCTCGAAAGGAATGTTTTTAAAAGCCCTTGAACTGGGGAGGTAAACTATGAATGAGTTCAAAATATCCGGTTCCGCCCTGAACCATGGTCTGGAGAAACTTAAAACCGAGAGTAAAGATGAAAGCGGTGATTTCGCCTCTACAATGAAGGAAGCGATCGGCAAGGTTTCGGACATGCAAAAAGAGGCCGATAAAGCGATCGACGATCTCACAAAAGGCGGTGACGTCGGACAGGCAATCCTGGCGATGGAAAAAGCCGATATGTCTTTTCAGGTGATGGTGGAGACCAGAAACAAGCTTCTCAGCGCCTATGAAGAAGTAATGAGAATGGGCGTATAAGCAAGTCTGTTTTAGGAACTTATGGCAGTGGCTATTTTTGCGCCTTGTTCAATATGTCAATAAAAAGTAACAGTATACGGTCTACGGTTGACAGTTTACGGTAGAAAAAAAGATATAAGACATAACTCTTTACAGCGACAAGCTTCAAAGAGCAACTACTACGTTATTAAATACCATAAACCGTGAACTGCCAACCGTAAACCGATATGTTAATTCATAATATAAAGGAGAGATTTCGGAAAATATGGCGACATTAGTCGAAACGATAAAAGAGTGGCCTGCTAAAAAGAAAGTATCTTTACTTGTAGGTGTAATGGTTGTAATAGCCAGCCTTATACTTATTATGTCCTGGTCTCAACAAACCGAATACAGTATACTTTTTACAAACCTCTCCGACAATGACGCCGGTTTGATTATACAAAAATTAGAGGACATGAAGATTCCTCACAAAGTCGATTCCAGGGGCGTACTGGTTCCCGAAGACAGGGTACATGACCTGAGACTGAGATTCGCCTCAGAAGGTCTTCCAGAAGGCGGTGGAGTCGGTTTCGAGATTTTCGACAAAAAAGACTTCGGCGCCACAAGTTTCGTTCAAAAATTAAATTACAGAAGAGCTCTTCAGGGAGAGCTGGCAAGAACCATCGTGGCCTTGACGGAAGTGGAGAAATGCAGAGTTCATCTCTCTATCCCCGAAAAATCACTTTTTGACAGAGAGAAGCAGCACCCCAGCGCATCGGTGCTTTTAAAGCTCAAACCGGGACGAGCTTTGGGCCAAAATCAGGTGCGCGGCATAGTTCACCTCATATCCAGTAGCATCGAAGGACTGACCCCTGAAAATGTCACAGTCGTTGATAGTAAGGGAGATATGCTTACCAGACCTGCCGACGACATGATAGGACTTACGAGCAATCAACTGGAGTATCAGAGAAAATACGAAAGACAGCTGGAAACAAGAGTTCTTGAAATCCTTGGGCCTGTTGTCGGTGACGGCAAGGTCAGGGCAAAGGCCATGGCTGACCTCGATTTTTCCAGAATCGAAAGGAAGGAAGAAAATTTTGACCCCGACGGTCAGGTTGTCAGGAGCCAGCAAACAATAAAGGAAAAGGCCATCGCCAACGCCAAAGCCGGCGTACCGGGAGTTGTTTCCAACATACCCGGTAAAGAAGAAACAGGAATAGCCAACCCTCAGTCTCAGTCTCAAAAAGAGAATGACGCTATAAATTATGAAATAAGCAAAATTACTAAACATATAATCGGGCCTTACGGAAATATCAACAGACTTTCCGTGGCTGTTCTCGTAGACGGCACTTACGAACTGGCCAAAGATTCCGAAGAGGTTCAATATGCACCCAGGTCCGAGGAAGAGCTTAAGAAATATGAAGACCTTGTGAAAAAATCCATAGGCTTCAACTCCGAAAGGGGAGATGAGGTTACTGTTGTTAATATGGCTTTTAAAGGGCTGCCGGAAGATATGATTCCCGAAAAAGAGTTGGATATTATTCAGGAGACAATAAGGGCTGTAAAATACTTAGCCCCCTTACTGGCTATCGCCCTCTTCTTCCTCCTGGTTTTAAGACCGTTATTACGTACCATGTTCCCGCCGCCTCCGCCGGAACCGCCTGCTCCTTTGCCACAAACCGTAGCGGAACTTGAACGGGCTATGAGACCGGAATTACCACCCAAAACCAAGGAAGAGATGGTTGCAGACTGGGCCAAGGCGAGCCCTGACGAAGCACTGGCATTGCTTAAGAGCTGGATAGGAGGAGAATAGTGGATAAGGAGATATCCGTTGTTTAAAGCGAGAGTCATTAGAGACAGCGAAATTGACGCCTTCGGTATGCCAACCTTTGAAGACGATCGAGCAAGAAAAGAGAGGGAAAGGATAGAAAGGGAAAGAGCGCTGGAGGAGGAAATAGAGAGAAGAAAAAAAGAGGCCTATGAAACAGCTTATAACCAAGGGTATCAGGAAGGCTTTGCCTCAGGGGAAAAGGAGGGATTTTCAAGCGGCGAGCAGAAGGCCGCTCCACTGATCGAGGAACTGGGAGTTCTTACTACCGAACTTAAGTCTCACAGGGAAGAAGAGAAAAATGCGATGAGTGAGCTTGAGCCCCAGGTCTTCGAGCTTATCATGACAATGGTGAAAAGGGTTGTCCATGAAGAGATGATTATTAATCCCGATTTAATTGCCCGTGTTGTCAAGGAAGCACTTCGCAAACTCGAAAAAACAGGAACATTGACATTAAAAATCAACTCAGCCATTCACGATCTCCTTACAAAGATAAAGCCTGAATTGCTTGAAATATATCCCGATATTCGTTATGAAGTAGATGATGAAACTTCCCCAAAGGGCCCGCTCGTTGTTGGAGACACCCAGGAGGTTGATGCGGATATCGAAAAACTGGTGAGCAATGTCATAGAAGACACGGGAATTGACTTTGCAAACAATTGATCTCAAGCCTTACATCGACGCCGCCAACGACTCCGTCCCATTAAGAATTTTCGGCAAAATCACAGAAATTACCGGCCTCATCGTTATAGCGAAAGGTCTTAAAAAAGTCAGTATAGGCGAGGCATGCAAAATATTTTCGGACGTTGAAGAACCGGTAGACGCAGAGGTTGTGGGGTTTAAAGACGGCAAGGCTTTGCTTATGGCGTCGGGAGAACTGTCTGGGGTCAGGCCGGGCGACAAAGTGCTGGCCACGGGGAAAAAGGTGTCAATCAAAGTGTCTCCTTCCCTTGTGGGAAGGGTTATAAACGACAGGGGACAGGCGATGGACGGCAGGGGTGCAATCAAAGGCGAGGACTATCCCCTGATTTCCACTCATACGAATCCTCTTCTTAAACAACGAATAACCGAATCTATAGATCTGGGCATAAAGGCTGTAAACGGGCTTCTTACCTGCGGCAGAGGGCAGAGGATAGCCATCATGGCCGGCGCGGGAGTCGGTAAGAGCGTATTACTCGGTATGATGGCCAAGTACTCCGAAGCTGATGTGAACGTGATATCTCTTGTTGGAGAGAGAGGCAGAGAGGTTCGAGAGTTTCTTGAGCGGGATCTGGGCGAAGAGGGATTAAAAAGATCCGTTGTCGTTGTATCCACCTCGGAACAACCCCCTGTGGCAAAGGTAAGATGCGCTTTTGCAGCTACCACAGTAGCGGAATATTTCAGAAGAGAAGGTAAAAATGTCCTTCTTTTTATGGATTCTCTGACGCGAGTGGCCATGGCCCAGCGCGAGATAGGTCTTTCCTCTGGTGAACCCCCTGCTTCCAAAGGATATACGCCATCTGTTTTTGCAATGCTCCCCAGATTGTTGGAAAGGGCCGGAACGTCCGATACCAGCGGAAGCATTACCGGACTTTATACCGTGCTGGTGGAAGGAGACGATCTGACCGACCCCGTTGCAGACTCCGTCATGTCCATCATCGACGGTCATATTGTACTATCCAGAGACCTTGCCATGGAAAATCACTATCCCGCAATCGACGTACTCAGATCGGTAAGCCGGGTAATGCCCGATATTATCGACCCCGAACACAAACAGATATCCGGTAAATTCATTGAAACTCTCTCGGTCTATAAAAAAATGGAAGATATGATAAACCTTGGCGCCTATAAAGAGGGAACCAGTCCAAAGGTGGATTATGCCATACAAATGATAGAGAAATTTAATGGCTTTTTAAAACAGGGAATGGAGGAAAAAGTTGACTTCCAGGCATGTAAAGATATCCTCTCCGGTTTGTTTGCAGATAATAAAAAACCCAAAAAGGCCGAAATGAACGAAGAACAACCGATAAACGCTCCTCCCTTACCACAGGGGATGTAGAGAAACGCTGAAGGCTGATCGCTTATAGCTGACTGCCGTTTTTAGTTAATATCTTTGTGTCCTAAGTGTCTTAGTGTGAGATTTCTTTATTTACCCTCCAAGATGTATGAAAACTAAATTACTTATAATCCTCTTACTCTTACTCTCTACACTGGCCGTCTACTATCAGGTAAAGGATTTCGAATTCCTCTACTTTGATGATAATGAATTCGTCACGGAAAATACTGATGTTCGTGAGGGGCTTACAATTAAGGGAATTCAATGGGCCTTTACAACCACCCTGTCCACGCTCTGGCACCCCCTGGCGTGGATTTCCCACATGCTTGACTGCTCGATATACGGACTAAACCCCGCAGGCCACCACATTACAAATCTGTTATTCCATTTGGCGAATACAATCCTGCTTTTTTATGCGCTTCACAGAATGACAGGCGCTCTGTGGCGAAGCGCCTTTGTTGCGGCCCTTTTCGCCCTCCATCCCCTGCACGTGGAATCAGTGGCGTGGATTGCCGAACGGAAAGACGTACTCAGCTCCTTTTTCTGGATTCTTACCATGCTCCTTTATGTCAGGTATGTGGAAGAAACGAATATCAGGAGATATCTCCTTGTGCTGTTGACAGTGACGCTGGGGCTTTTGTCAAAACCAATGGTTGTAACCCTGCCTTTTTCTCTTTTGCTGTTGGATTACTGGCCTCTTGGCAGGTTTGGATTCAATGGAAACAAAAGGGACAAGGGGAAGAGCGTAACCTCTTTAATAATACGTCTTATAGTAGAAAAGACACCCTTTTTTTTACTCTCCGCTGCAGTCAGCATATCGCTTATATTCATTATGAAGAAAACCGATGCTTTATATGACGGCACAGCCGTGCCTTATGACGTGCGACTGGGTCAGGCTATGATTATTTATGTTCAATACATTGTAAAGATGATATGGCCCGCCAATCTTTCCGTCTACTACCCCTTTCCTTTAACGGTTCCGAAATTACAGCTCATTGCCTCTGCAATGATCTTGTTATATGCATCTTTTCAGGCAGTTACCCTGTCAAAAAGATATCCCTATGTTTTGACCGGCTTTCTCTGGTATCTCGGCACATTGGTTCCCGTTATCGGCATTGTAAAGGCCGGCACGCACACGATGAACGATCGCTACACATATATACCACTTATCGGCATTTTTATAATAATTGCCTGGGGAGTGCCGGATTTGCTTTCAAAATGGCGCAGGAGAAAAGAGATTGCGACTCTATTAAGTATTACAGCAATCCTTCTTTCCATGGTAACCACATGGTTTCAGCTTGGTCATTGGAAAAACACGATAACTCTGTTCGAGCATGCTGTAAAGGTAACGAAAAACAACTCCCTTGCCCACTTCACCTTAGGCATAGCCCTGGCGAAGGAGGGAGATATCAAAGGGGCAATGCGTCATTACACCGACTCCATAAGGATAAAACCGGGCGACCCGAAACCTCATCTCAATATGGGCAATTTATTAATGAAAACAGGGCGTTTTGACGACGCTGCAAAGTTTTATTCAAAGGCTGTCGAGCTGGACCCCGGATATAGTCAGGCCCGTAATAATCTGGGCCTGATTTTATTGAACCGGGGAAGATTCGATGAGGCAATAGCGCATTTCAAAAAGGCTATTGAACACGATCCCCGCCATTCAGGCGCTTTAAACAATCTCGGTGTCGCCATGCTGGATACAGGCAATATGGATAAAGCCGAGGAATACTTTAAAAGATTACTAAAAATCTCACCTGATCATATAGAGGCCCGTATTAATCTCGGTCTCGTTTTTGCTGAAAAAGGATTATACGCCGAGGCTGTCAAGCAGTACAGAACGGTACTGTCGTATAATCCTGCCTATACAGAGGCGTATATCGATATGGCGATGGCTTTCGAAAAAAAGGGAGACTACGATGAGGCTGTTAAAAATTACAAAAAAGCTTTGGCCCTCGATCCCGGTAATGCCGAAATCTACTACTTCACGGGAAATGTTCTTTATAACAGCGGAAATAAGGACGAAGCAACGGAATATTTTTTAAAAGCCCTACACCTCAACCCCGACTTTGCCCGAGCTCGCACCGCGCTTGGTATCATCTTCGTTGAAAATGGAGATGTCGACAAGGCCATACATCACTTCTCCCTCTCCTTACAAAACAATCCCAAAGCCCCCTCCGCCCACTTTAATCTTGCTCTTGCATATGAAATGAAAGAGATGAAAGAGGAAGCAATCGAAGCATATGAGGAGGCTCTTCGTCTGAGACCTGAATGGGCGCTTGCAAAGGAGAAGCTTGGGGAATTACTTAAAAAACGATATTAGATTTTTACCTGATCATACTTAAAATTCCTCTGACTTTATTGTTAAAAATCCAAAGAACTTCTACCTAAGTTGAGCGGTTTTCAGTGCAAAGTAGAGAGTAAGAAGCACTTAAAGGGCGATAGAATCATGTTATAATAAAGCTGCGAAAGAACAGAAACTATCACCCGATAAGTGAGGTAATTATGAAACAAAAAGAGATAAAAAGCAAGAAAAAAATAAGCAGAGTAGAAGAAACGACAGACACAATGACAGGGCGAGGAGGAATTATCGCTGTTTGTAAAATATTTAAGCGGGATAAAGATATATGAGATATTGGTTGAGCATTTTATGGGAATAAGGAAGAGCCGCAAAGGGGTATCGATATGGAACATATTCAAGCAGATAATGTGTAATTTTTATGACGGAACAAGCCGTCATTTAACCTGTTTTGATGAAATAAAAAGAGATGAAGGATACCGAGCCGCCATAGAAAACAGAGAAGAAGAGATGCTGAGTTCACATCAGGTGAAGAGATTTTTCAAGTCATTTTCGTGGTTGTCGGGCGGAGCATTCAGGAAGATCCTGAAGCGTTTATTCATATGGAGATTACAGATAGAAATGCCGCAGTTTAAATATAGGTGATGTCACTACCTCTATTGTCAGTGCATATAAGTCTAAGCGATTTAAGGAAGTATCCGGGACAACTGTTAGAATTGAGCTTAGATTTTTGCGGAAGGTTTTAACGTAGCTATTGATGAATGGGAACTTTGTAAAGAAAATCCGGTAAAAAAAGTCATCCGAACACTTCCCCCGGAGACAAAGCGTGTACGTTTTGTCTCCTCTGATGAGGCGCAACCCTTAAAAGTTAAGCGAGCATGTCGAAAGGCCGGCATTGAAGACCTTCGTTTTCACGATCTCAGGCATGATTTTGCTACTTTTCTTGTCCGGTCTGGAGTTGATCTTTACAGGGTTCAGAAGCTGTTGAATCATAAAGATCAGAGAATGACTCAACGGTATGCGCATCTTCAAACAGAGGATGTAAGGGACGCCATAAAAATACTTGATGTGCAAGGCACTGGTACAATTCTTGTACAATCGGATGAGAATGAAGAGAGTACTAACATCGCTAAAGCTGAAAGTAGTTGATTTTAAAGGATTTTATTGGTGATCCCAACGGGAGTCGAACCCGTGTTTTCGGCGTGAGAGGCCGACGTCCTGGGCCACTAGACGATGGGACCACTTTACTGGGGAGAGAGGATTCGAACCCCTACAGGCAGAGCCAGAGTCTGCTGTCCTGCCATTAGACGACTCCCCAAACCTGATTACCCAAGATTAGAATGCAAGGTGTGTATATTACAATAAACAGTCTGTTTCAGTCAATTTTTTTGGACAGCTCTTTTTCAATTTGAGAAATTTTTCCAAGTCTTTTGTTATGCCTTCCGCCTTCAAAGCTTGTAGACAGCCAGGTGCGGACCATATCCTTTACAATCTCTTTGGCAGTCGTCCTTCCTCCTATAACCAGGACATTCGAATCATTATGGAGTCGGCTCATCTCCGCAGTATAGGCGTCATGACAAAGTGTCGCCCTGACACCATTATATTTATTGGCCACAATAGACATTCCAAGACCTGTACCGCAAATAAGAATTCCTCTGTCCACTTCCTGATTGGAAACTCTGGAAGCAACTTCGGCGCCGTGATCGGGATAATCAACGGATTCTTCGCTGTAAGTACCAAAATCAAAAATTTCAATTCCCGGATTTTTAAGAAGCTCGACAATCTCACGCTTCATTTCCAAACCGGCATGATCGCAAGCTATTGCTATCTTCATGGCTTAATATTTTAGTATATATGAATCTCTTTTTTCAATTTATTATTGTCAGAAATTGTTATAATAATTGTTACTGTTCTCTGTGATCCAAGGCCAGAGGTCAGTTGAAGGTAAAAGCTTTTTTTATTGAATTTCATGGGTATAACAGCCATTTCCATCTTTTCGGAGTTCAAAAATAAGGCAAATCTTTTTAAAAAGACCACTGTTCCCTGAACTCTGTGAACAGTTACTGAAACTTTTAACTTTTTTTAAGAGTCTAACCTGACTTGGTCAGGAGTATTTTTTTGATTATGGAGAATTGAAATGCATAATGTTACGCTTATTCCCGGTGACGGAGTCGGCCCCGAGATTACAGAGGCCGTAGTTAAGTCGATAGAAGCGACCGGAGTGAATATTACGTGGGATTATCAGGATGCAGGTACGGATGTTTACGAAAATGAAGGAACTCCCCTTCCTGAAAGAGTGCTGAACAGCATAAAGAAGAATAAAGTTGCGCTGAAAGGCCCTGTGACAACACCTGTGGGAACAGGATTCAGGAGTGTTAATGTTACATTGAGACAGGAGCTCGATCTTTATGCATGCCTCAGACCGTGTAAGAGTTATAAAGGATCGAGAAGCAGATATGAGGACATAGATATAATCGTTGTAAGGGAAAACACGGAAGATCTTTACGCAGGCGTGGAATTTCAAAAAGACGACACCCACACAATGGAGTTGATAGAGTTCGTTAATGCAAGATCCGCCAAAAAGGTGAGAAACGATTCCGGAATAAGCCTGAAACCCAATTCCGTTTACGGAAGTGAAAGAATCGTACGTTTTGCATTTGAATATGCCAGAAAACACAACAGGAAAAAAGTAACATCCGTTCATAAGGCGAATATTATGAAATTTTCCGACGGTCTCTTTCTTGAAGTCTCTCGTGAGGTCGCTAAATCCTATCCGGACATAGAGTTTGAGGACAGGATCATCGATAATATGTGCATGCAACTGGTGCAAAAACCGGAGCTCTACGATGTACTGGTTCTTCCGAATCTTTATGGCGACATCGTTTCCGATCTTGCAGCAGGCCTGATCGGAGGGTTGGGTCTTGCACCGGGCGCCAATATAGGAAGCAAAATAGCGGTTTTTGAAGCAACTCACGGAAGCGCGCCTAAGTATAAAGGAATGAATAAGGTAAATCCAATGGCAATGATGCTCTCCGGTGTGTTAATGCTTCGGTATTTGGATGAAAATAATGCCGCCGACAGGCTTGAAAGCGCTATATCGGATATTGTAGAGGAAGGAAAAGACGTGACTTACGACATGAAACCGACTCCCGACGACCCAACGGCAGTAAGCACCTCCGGCGTAGCTGATGCAATTGCAAAGAGACTGAAATAGTGTCGATACTTTTTAAATTGCTGTTATCGAAGCAGCGGCTTATTCGGACAGGTACTTCATAAAATCATAAACTGTCATAAAAAACTGCAGCGCCAGGTTCTCAAATGAACTAAACGGTGCCTGTCCGAACTTATTACACTTTTCCAGGTCGCACCAGCGGACTGTAATATTTCTCGCCTCAGTTATCCCTCTTTCAACAGAACCTATTTTGGTAATCAGCAGTCTAAAGCTTTTACCATTAACATTCCAACAAAAAATTTTGTCGTTTACCTGCTTTTTTTAAAGACTATAATCCAAAATTCAGCAGTTAAGCCGTAAAACTTACGTTTTGACTGTGTAGGTACAAACACCGGATCAGCCGTCCTGTGATAAACACAGAGGGAAGGAGACCTCGACATGATGGAGGAGCTTGCACGATCTCTATGCCTCCCTGACTAAATTTTCAGGAGAATAAATATTGTCAAGCCAAAAAATCCAAACCCTGCACACCCTACCCTCTACTTTAGTTTTGTCCCGATACAGAGGACGAAATATTTTCAATCAGCAAATCTATAACAAAATTCATTCAGCCTTTTGTATATATACAATACCATTTCATATCTTTCCTGTAAGGAATAGGAAAAGTAGGACTCTCCGCTTTCCATACATATACTCACAGCTTCCTTAAGTAGTGTTCTCTCGTTACTTACAGCCAATGAGGTAACCTCCATTTTATTTTTTTATCTGTTCACAGGGATCGTGGTCTGTTAAAAAGATTTACTTCATTTCTCCCTGTCAGAACGTTAACCGTTAAATGTCAGGTATTCTTCTGAAAATAGGGAACTATTTACTTATTTTCTTGAACTGACCTCAGACCCCGGATTACAGTAAACAATTACACTATATCTTCATTTCCGTTGTTATGCATTGTAGTCTTTGTTATTTAGCCCTCTTTGATGGCTATTATTTAATAATAACAAATCAATATTAAAATACTGTTAAAAACAGTTGTTAAATCAAGGGTCATAAATACTTAACATACATGTAATATAAAAGTAATAAAAATTCATTCAATCCCTATTTTCCTGTCTTATTTTATTTTTTAAACGCTTTCCGCCATGTTACAATAGTATTACAAAATGATTACAACTTCGTTTTTCATGAATCGTCGGATTTTACAATTGTAACCTTTTAAAGGCTTAAAAGTTCAGGATTCATGATTTACTATGAACTACTCTAATAAAGCCTCATTATAATTGATAGAGTCATTCCTGTGAAAACCGGAATCCAAATAAGGTGTCAGTTCAAGATTCCTTGTTTTAAAAACACTGGATTCAAACTTCCGCCGGAATGATTCATAGTGCTATCATCTTTTCATTAATTTAGAACCTAACCCGGCATAGCCGGAACCAAAGAGGATAAAAAACTAACAGACATAAGAGAGCAGCAATCCGATAGAGACCAAGCCTGATTTTTTAAATTAAATTTTTATAAAAGGGCAATATAGTTCCCTACTACTGACTCATCAACGCAAAATCCAAACCAAATATGCCAATATAAGAAAAGGGCATATGCCCTAAACTGATTAATGGAAACCGATAAGAGGTGATACAGATGTGTCATTTTATTGAGCGACACAGTACAAAGATTCGGGGAACAATATCCTGCCTTGACCGGGTAGTTATTACCGGTACAATACCCAACATCTGTTATGCCGACGGG